>NZ_JADBRJ010000001.1:0-807807 GCF_014930585.1 Enterobacter cloacae complex sp. P43RS | reverse complement strand
AATATGTAGATATATATCGTAAGTACTTACCTGTTAGCAGTCTTTCAGTCCAGCAGAAGAAGCAGTATAAATATAATGATAAACTATTAGAATCATCTTTTGATTGCGATGCACAAAAAACAATGGGACTTAACACCACAATGTAACATCTCACTCGCGGAATCACGGGATCGTGCTGTCGGTGCGCTTATAGGTCTTGCTGTTGGAGATGCTGTAGGTACGACGCTCGAATTTTTACCTCGTGACAAAGCACATGTCAAAGATATGATAGGTGGTGGGCCATTTCGACTCCGCGCAGGTGAATGGACGGATGATACATCCATGGCATTATGTCTTGCGGAAACGCTTCTTGAGAAAGGTGATGCTGATACTATATGCTTCAGGAATAAACTTCTGGAATGGTATCAGCATGGTTATAATAGTTCAAGTGGCGTCTGTTTTGATATAGGAAATACAACTCGGTTTGCTTTAGAGCAATATTTAACTGTTGGTCCTGGGTGGAGCGGTAATACAGCGGCAGAAACTGCAGGTAATGCCTCCATCATCAGGCAAGCACCTGTCTCTATTTTTTTTAGAAAGTCATTAAGTAAAGCGTTTTATGAGGCTAAAAAACAAAGTATAGCAACGCATGGAGCCGCGGAAGCAATAAATAGCACACAGTATTTAAGTTATTTGCTTGTGCATATGATTAACGGTAGCAATAAAGATTTTGTTTTTTCTCCGCACGTCATGCCGCTACAGCCACGTGTAATGATTATCAACGCGGGTGAATATAAGCAAAAAACTCGCGATCAGATTCGTTCAAGTGGTTATGTAATCGATACGCTTGAGGCCGCGATGTGGTCCGTATGGAATACTGATAATTTCCTGGATGCGATTCTGCTGGCTGCCAATCTTGCCGATGACGCTGACAGCGTTGCGGCGACGGCGGGACAAATAGCTGGGGCATTATATGGGTGCTCCGGTATTCCGAAGGAGTGGAAAAACAAACTCGTTCAATACGAACGGATTGCTACAATGGCAGGCGAATTGTTCGATAGAGCTCCTGAATACATCGCTTAGAAATTGTTCATCATCTAGGGCACGGAAGGATATCCGTGTCATAAATCTGAAGAAAAGTAGTGGCTGTTTTTTTACTCTGGCAAAAAGCATGGATAAAAGATGAAATAATGAAATGGACTGGCTTTATAATTTTTATACTCATCGCTTTAGTCTATATCTGGAACGGGAAAGATCTTTACACCCTAAAAGAGTGGCGAGACTTTCGAATTAAATTCATTTCAGTGTTGGTTGGTGCGCTTGCATTGACACTCATTTTAGTTGGCGTATCAAAATCAACCCCGTTACTGGACAGAGAAAGCGCGCGGGCGATAGCATTAATATTACCGGTATCCCTGGTGGCAATGTTACTGTCGAAATTTTTTGTTGTGATGTTGAATGCTATTTTCGAGAGTATTATGCGATTTCATAAACGGTATAATACCAAAGAAATGTATTTAAAACTATCGTCTCTGTCTGCCCGGTACGGGGCCAAATTACACCTGGTAGCAAAATGTCTCGCCTCGCTAGGCTGTATCTTGATGCTCTATGGCATCTGGTTTGGCAGTACAGGCTGATATAAAGAGGTTAGTTAGATGCCAGCAATGCCAGGATATGAAAATAAGTAAATGTGGAATGTTATGATGCATTTGTTTTTCTTTTTTATTTTTATGATTTGGACGCTAGCACTTATCTGGAATGGAAAAGATTTGTTCAACAAAAAACAATGGTTCCTTGCTGGGGTGATGTTCGTTCTGGTGCTAGTGGCTACGGTTGTTATTGGTTTTATGTTGAAATGGCTCGCTCAGTCAATGTCATTATTCTCCGTCGCAACGGCGAAACAATATTCGATTATCTTTTCCATGTCTTTCCTGTGCGTATGGGGACTAAAAGTTACCGTTGTACTGCTCGGCACGATCTTTTCCGGGATTATAGGGGGGGCACAGAAAATGCAATGCTGAACATTATGAAGCAATATCGTCTATAACACGCGTCATTGCGCCTGGCTTACTAATTGTTGCTAAAAGCGTAGTTTCCCTGGGTAGCGTCCTTATGTTTTCAGGTTTATGGCTTAAATAAGCACGATAAAAAAATATCTCAATGAACACCGAGATTAGTCGACAGTGGAATAAAGATTATGCTCAACCGAATTACCGTTCAGCTCCCGGTGGAGGGGCTGCTTTTCTGGAAACTCTCAGGCCGCGAGGCGATGTCCGAGTCGTTCGCGCTGACGCTGACCGTACTCGGCACGGACGCGCGCATTGACCGCACTAAGCTGCTGGGCCAGCCGGTCACGGTGACCATCCCGACGCAGAGCCTGCTGACCTCCCGCTATATTAACGGCAAGATTACCCGCGTGGCGGTGAGCGCCGTTGAGCTGACGGGCACCCGCTATGCGGTGTACCATCTGACGGTGGAGCCGGACCTGTGGCCGATGAAGCGCGACCGCAACCTGCGTATTTTCCAGGGGCAGACGGTGCCGCAGATTGTCAAAACCTTACTGGGCGAACATCAGGTTAACGTTGAGGATAAGCTCACCGGCAGCTACCGGGTCTGGGACTACTGCGTGCAGTATCAGGAGTCGAGCCTGGACTTCATCAGCCGCCTGATGGAGCTGGAGGGGATCGCCTATCACTTCAGCCACGATGCGGACAAGCACACCCTGGTGCTGACTGACGCCGCCACGCAGCATCAGCCGTTCAGTGGCTACGAGGTCATCCCGTACCACCAGACGCCGTCCGGCGGCAGCACGGACGAAGAGGGCATCAGCCAGTGGGCGCTGGAGGACAGCGTGACGCCGGGGATTTACAGCCTCGACGACTATGACTTCCGCAAGCCGAACGCGTGGCTGTTCCAGGCCCAGCAGAACCCGGCGTCGCCGAAGCCGGGCAGCATCGACGTGTACGACTGGCCGGGGCGCTTTGTGGACAAAGGTCACGGGGAGTTCTATGCCCGTATCCGTCAGGAGCGCTGGCAGGTTGAGCACCAGCAGATTCAGGCCACCGGCACGGCGGCGGGGATAGCGCCAGGGCACACCTTCACGTTAACCAACGCGCCGTTCTTCAGCGACAACGGGGAGTATCTGGTGATGGCGGCGGGCTACCACTTCGAGGAGAACCGCTACGCCAGCGGCGAGGGGGAGACCATACACCGTACCGATTTCACGGTCATTCCGTCGGCGGTGGTTTACCGTCCGGCGCAGTCCACGACGTGGCCACGCACCTACGGCCCGCAGACCGCGAAGGTGGTGGGGCCGAAGGGGGAGAGTATCTGGACGGATAAATATGGCCGGGTGAAGGTGAAGTTCCACTGGGACCGGCTGGCGAAGGGCGATGACACCAGCTCCTGCTGGGTTCGCGTGTCGAGCGCGTGGGCGGGCCAGGGCTACGGCGGGGTGCAGATCCCGCGCGTCGGCGACGAGGTGGTGGTGGACTTTATCAACGGCGACCCGGACCGTCCGATTATTACCGGCCGCGTGTATAACGACGCGAGCATGCCACCGTGGGCGCTGCCGGCTGCGGCGACGCAGATGGGCTTTATGAGCCGCTCTAAGGGGGGCTCCGTGGACAACGCCAACGCCCTGCGCTTTGAGGATAAGGCGGGCGCAGAACAGGTATGGATCCAGGCCGAGCGCAACATGGATACCAGCGTTAAAAATGATGAAACGCACAGCGTCGGCGGGGCGCGCAGCCATTACGTGAAGAAAAATGAGCTGCATCGTGTGGAAGCAAACCAGACTCAAGCGGTGAAAGGTGGAACCGAGATCCTGACGGGGAAAGGCAAGCTGGATGCGGCGGTAGAGCAGTATGTTATTGCTTCCGGGACGAAGCTGAGGCTGGTCTCAGGTGAGAGCGCTATTGAGCTGAACGCTAACGGCAAGATTAACCTGATTGGCAAAGAGTTTAACTTCTTCGTGGAAGGAGATGGGTATATCACCACGGGCGGTAAGCTGCATCTGAATACCTCGGGAACCAAGCCGGGCACAACGGCGCCGGGTTCTGGGCATAAAGGGGATATTGATGCGGCGGTGCAGGCGAAGTTTTCACCGCAAGAGAGCGCTAGTCGTCCTGCCCCCGCTGCGGCTCCTGCAGCAGGCCAATCGAAACCTGCTCCATCTTCGGCGTCAACAACAGCCCCGCCTTTGAAAGGGAATTATGTTTATAAAAATAATCCGAATAGCTCAGACGTTATGCCTTTCAATGATGATGTTGTTAAACAAATCAACAAGTCACCGACCCTTCAAACTCAGCTAAAAGATTTGAAAGACAAGGGATGGGCGATTCAACCAGGTGCGACTGGAGGGGGAAGTTATACTGATTCGGATAATAAACTGATCGTGATGGATCCCGAACACATGGAAGACACGGCCAATACAGTACAAACACTGGCTCATGAAGCAGGGCATGCAACATATCCTGTTGCAGCGGACTATTCTAGTAAAGAAAATTTCGTTAACAGCCAGCTTATGGATGAAGGTGGTGCAACCTTGAATAATATCAAAATACAGCGTGAAATTCTGGGAAATGGCGGTATTGATATTGATATAGCAGGAAGCCCGGAAAATCTCAAAGCTTACAATGCAGCCTATGATAAAATGGTAAGTGGAGAGCTGTCGCGGGTTGACGCTGCAAAAGCTATAGGTAAAGTCTACGGTAAAGGCGAAATAGCTTCGGGTACCGATCTCAATTACAGCGATTATTACGGGGGGTTCTATGGTAAGTAGAATGACAAAAAATACCATCCTCTTTTTGCTCCCACTATTTTCATCTTTTTCTTACGCAGGACAAACAAACATGAACCAAGATTCGTTATGGCATATTGTTAAAGAACTCAAAACAGTCTGGGGAAAACAGACCGAGGATGTCAGTAAACTTTTCCATCAACCACTGGTCCAAAAAAATCCAGAAGTGAAAGACCGTTATACGTCAGTTCCATTCACATTATCTGATGGAACACGTATCAGCGATTTAGATGTTCGTTTATGGGGAAACGGAGATAATAGTGTTTCACTTGTCTCGTTTGTAATCGAACAGCCTTGCATTACGCTCGAACAAGTCAAAACTCATTTCCCTGATGTTAAAATTTCTAACATTCCTCGTGGGAATACCGCAGGACAATCAGTTGGATACCGAACCGTTGCTGATGAGAGAGGACTTGCATGGGCATTTAGTTTTCCGGTAATGAACCAGGAATGCCTAAATAGAGTCGTTATGTCGCGTTACGATCGTTAATAAGTGTTGTGTTTTCATGCCGGCACGGGTATTTCGCTGCCGGTTTGCAGTATTCGTGAAAAGCGTAATTTACATCAAGTTAGTGACGATAAACGTGAAAAAACACACGCCTATATTTCTTTGTTTTTCCCTGATGTTTAGTTGTCTGAGTAGCAATGTGGTTTTGGCAGAGACTATGCCGCCCGTTCTGACAAAACAGGATTTTTCCGTGAAGGTCAAAGACCAGTCCATCGCCCTGGGCGACAGATGGGCTCCTAATATCGCGCTTAAAATTGACGTGCCGGTGGAAGGCAGTTTTACCGGTGAGGTTCCTTTTGACGGAACTAATTATAAATTCTTCCAGCATCAAAGGGCTGGGTTAGAAATATTCAGTTCCAATCTCTGGTGGGATAAAGCGGAAAGAAGCGTTGAAGATTATATCGTGTCTCAAATTACGGTGACTGCCGAAGGCTTCGCAACGCCGCGTGGTATCCATGTGGGTTCAACGAGAGAGGAATTGAACAGCGCATACGGTACCGGTCAGGTCGACAATGATTCGGGGGAACAGTGGATTACCTACGAGTTGGGTAAAAAAGCGCTCTCGTTTGAGATGAAAGACGGCAACGTTTTGAAAATAACCATGAATTACAACAATGGCTCTTCAGAGTAATTTATGACCAAAAAACATTTGGCAGCCATATTGTCCACCGCTTTATTGACAGGCCCCGTTGAAACCACAACGGCGCTTGAATTATCTCAATACAACAAGCTCGATACGGTCAGTCACATCGTTAACGACAGCGAAGTGACTGACAATCTCAGGAAAACGCTGGGAAATCATTACCAGACCTTTATTGATAACTTTGATGTTTTCGGTGAACCGCATACCACCACAGGTGGTGGATTGTTTGTTGAGGGCTGGTTAAAAGATCTCTATCAGGAGAATGCATCCGCGCTGGTCATCAATCCTGACGGCAAAATCTTTGCAGCCTGGGTGGTTCCGACGTCGGACGTTATTCATTACCAGTCATCTGACAATAGCCCGGTTATTCATGCCGATATTCAGCAGTGGGCCGCCAAATTTAATGCGATGCATTTTGCAACGTTCGGCCAATCAAAACTCGTATTTGACGGGGAGTGGGCTGGCGAATTCAAGAACGACTCGACGTTAACCCTGCGATTAGCTGAATCAGACAACCGGATCATCGGCTCTTATTGCTATATCTCCCAGAGAGGAAACCGCATAGATTGCCCGGAAGATGATGAGCAAAATCTTAGCGGTACGATCGCTGGCAATCGTGCCAGCGTTGAGTTCAACTCATCGTTTGGCGGCGTAGGTGGACGGGCTGTTCTGGAAATAAAGGGGCGTGAAATGGAATGGCGTTTAGTTACTCCTCCTCAAAAAGGAAATTACTATGCTCCGCTGCGATATACGTTACGTAAAGCCGCTTCGGTTCAAAACGCGGAAACCAGAAAACTGGACACCGATAAATTCGTTATTTCGCTGATAAACAAATGCGGCCATTTTGAGAACAAATGTGACGAGATGGTTTATCTCGGCGTGCGCAAAAGCGATAACAGTACGATCTCCTTAAGGGGTAAAACGTTACACGACTCCGCAGGTAAAATAATCGGCTCAACGTACAAGAATGGCGAGATCGCTTATACCGTGACGTATGCACCTGTGAAATTGGTTGTCAGCAAAGGCAGTCATGTTTTAGTCGAACAGTCAGGCCAGTGGCTTAAATAAAACAGCCAGCCAAAAGGCCAGCATGGATTGGCCTCTTTTGTTTCTCTCAATATTAATCATCCCGAGTTCACTTATGAAATACACCCTCCAGGAAGGTTCATTTTCCCTTTTTCCTGCTGCCTGGCAGGATAACAGCATGAACATCATTCGCGATGACGAAAGCGGGCTGTCCGTGGTGGTCTGCCGCGGCGTTATCCCGGACGGCAGCGACTACGAACAAGAGTTTCACCGCCAGTGGGACGTGCTGCGTCCTCAGATGGGTGAGATTGCCCAGAGCGAATTCCGGAGCGTAAAAGCCGGGCCTGATGGAAAAATTAACGGGCTGGAAGTTGAGACCACCTTTGACCGCAACGGGCAGCGTCTGTGGCAAAAACAGCTGGCCGTGCAGACGCCGGGCAAACCCGTAATGATGATTTTTACCCTCTCGGCACTCAGAGCATTCACTGAAGAGGACGAGGTGCGCTGGAGCGCGCTTAAGCAGAGTCTGACGCTAAACGACAACCGGAATGTGTAAGGCATGAGCGATAACAACGCGGCCCGTAAGGGCGACGAGATTATTCACTCCAGCATTTTTGCTGACATCACCAGCATTGTGGCGGAAGGTGCCGCCTATGCGGTGATCGGTGCGGCGGTAGGCGCAGCAGCAACCGTAGCGGCGCCATTGCTGGGTGCGGGGGCAGCAGCTGCAGGCGTGGCAGCAATTGGATCCAGTTGTCTGTTAAGCGGCATCATTGGCGGCGTGCTGGCGAACGTGGCGGGTATCACAGACGATATCAGTAACGCCGCGGAAGGGTTAGGTAATGCGCTTTTCCCGCCGTCGCCTGCGGGCAAAATCACCACCGGTTCGAACAACGTTCTGACCAATGCAATCCCTGCCGCGCGCGCGGCAGGCACGCTCACGCCCGCCGATACCCCGCCCCCTGAGCCGCAGTCGCCGGGCAGCTTTGCCGATTACGCGGGCATGCTGCTTTCCGCCGCCGGACAGTTTGGCAGCGAAATGTGGCAGCCGAGTGTGGCCTCCGCCGCTGCGGGAACCTCGCCGCTGGAAGAAGACAAGGTGGCGTGTGAAAAACACTCCGGGCCGCAGTATCTGGCGGAAGGCTCCAAAAGCGTCTTCATCAATGGCCAGCCTGCGGTGCGCGCGAAAGATCGCACCACCTGCGAAGGCACCGTTTCCGACGATGTCTCTCCTAACGTGATCATCGGCGGGGACACGCTCACGGTCCGCGATATCAAAAGCGGTAAAACGCCGGGTCTGGCGCTGGGGATGATTGCGCTCTCCCTGCTGCGCGGGCGTCCGGGCAAGATCCTGAAAAACATGCCCTGTGCGCTGGCGGCGGCAGGCGGTGGGATGCTGGCGGATATGGCGGTGAATGCCGTGTTTGGCTCCTCGCACCCGGTTCACGCCGCCACCGGCGTGAAGGTGCTGAATGACGACGACGAGCTCGATTTCTCGCTGCCGGGGCGCTTTCCGCTGCGCTGGCAGCGCAGCTATAACAGCCTGACCACCCGCGAAGGGCTGTTCGGTCTGGGCTGGGCTACAACCTTTGACAGCTATCTGACGCTGGAAGATAACAATGCGACCTGGTTCGATGAAACCGGGCGCGAGCTGAGCTTTGAACTGCCGCCTGTCGACCAGGCGTTTTACAGCATCAGCGAAGGCATCATTATCCGCTGCAATGAGAGCGGCGACGTGGCGATTGCCGACGATGACGGCGCGGTGTGGCGTCTGTACAAACCGACCCGGGCGAATCCATCCATCCTGCGTCTGGCCTCCCTCAGCGATGAATACGGCAACGCGCTGCTGACGGCGTGGGACGAGTACGGCAGGCTGGTTGGTCTTCACGACGAGCCGCGGGCGATAGACGTCACCCTGCGCTATGAAGATGAGCGTTTCCCGCAGCGGGTTACCGCAGCCAGCCATTTCGACGGCAGCCAAACCTGGCCGCTGATGCAGTGGGGCTACGACGCGCGCGGCCAGCTGGCGAGCGCGACGGACGCCTCCGGTGTGGTGACGCGTGAATACCGCTATAACGACCACGGCCTGATGGTCTGGCACCGCTTGCCGGGGGGGCTGGAGAGCGAATACCGCTGGCAAAAATTCGACCACTGGCGCGTGGTGGAAAACCGCACCAGCACCGGCGACGGCTGCCGCTTTAGCTACGATTTAGACGCGGGGCTGACGACCGTCGAGCACTACGACGGCCAGACGCGACGCCACTACTGGAACGCGCAGAATCTGATTGTGCGCTACCTCGACGAGCGCGGTGAAAACTGGCGCTACGAGTGGGACGATAACGAGCTTCTGACGCGTCGCATCGATCCGCTCGGCAATGCCGTCACCTTCGTCTACGACGAAATGGGCAACCGGGTTCAGGAGACCGACGCCGACGGCAATACCCGCACCACCACCTGGCTGGAGCACCGCGCGCTTCCCTCGGCCATTATCGAAGCCGACGGCAGCGCCACCCGCTTCTGGTACGACGAACACCACGGACTGAAGCGTGTGCTGGATCCGATGGGGCAGACGACGCAGCTGCGCCGGGACGAGTTCGGCCAGGTCGTTGAAGAGGTCGATGCCGCCGGCAACAGCCGCTATCAGGAGTACAACGAGGCCGGGCAGATTGTCCGTTCGACGGACTGTTCCGGGCGTATTACCCGCTATCGCTATCACCCGCTGGGCTGGCTGGTGGCTGAGACTGGCGCCGACGGGGAAGAGACGCGCTACCGCTACGACGCCGCAGGGCGCCCGGTGCAGCTCGACCGTCCGGAAGGCTGGACGGAGTCGCTTAAATGGAACGAACGTGGCCTGCCGGTGAGGCACGCGGGCGCCGACGGGAAAGAGAGCGAGTTCAGATACGATGAGGCGGGGCGCTTAACCGCCACCCGTAATACGCAGGGCGAAGAGGTCCGTCGCCGCTGGGACAGCCGCGGGCGTCTGATTGCCCTGGAAAACGAGAACGGCGAAGCGTACCAGTTCCGCTGGGGCGCTGACTCGCTGCTGCTGGAAGAGGTAGGGCTTGATGGCGTGGCCTCGCAGTATCGCTATGATGCCTGCGGACGCACGATAGAGCGAACGTTTGCCGCCGGCCATCCGGAGGCCATCACCCACGCCTTCGCCTGGAGCGCGAGCGGCCAGCTGGTCGCCCGCACCACGCCGGAAGGGCAGACCCGCTACCACTACACGCCGTCCGGGCTGTTAAGCCGGATTGGGCTGCATCCGGCGCTTTCAGCCGATGCCTGGAGCACCGAGGCGGAGCAGGAGCTCGCCTTTGAGTATGACGCGCTCGGCCGCGTGACGCGCGAAGCGGGCGAGCACGGGGAGCTGGCGTGGGAGTATGATGCGCTGGGCAATCGCACCTCCGTCACGCTGCCCGATGGCCGCGAGCTGAAACAGTTCTACTACGGCAGCGGGCATCTGCTCAGCATTGCCCTCGATAAGCTCTCGGTCTCCGACTTTACCCGCGACGAGCTTCACCGTGAAACCAGCCGTACGCAGGGGCTGCTGACCACCCGCAGCGAATACGACCGCCTGGGCCGACTGCATCGCCGGGACGTCTTTACCGGCAACGCCCAGCGCCCGTCGCCGCGCCGCTGGTCCCGCCGCTGGGATTACGATTACCGTAATAACCTGGTTCGCGAAGAGCGGGACGATAACCCGTTCAGCTGGTACCGCTGGCAGTACGACAGCGCAGGCCGGCTGCTGGTTCAGGACGGCACGCTGCCCGGTCAGGAGCAGTGGCGCTGGGATGCGGCGGGTAACCCGCTCGAAGGAACTGCTGAGAAGGTCACGCACAACCGCCTGACGCAGCTGAACGGCATTCGCTGGCGCTATGACATCCACGGCCGCACCGTGGAGAAAGATAACGGCCAGACCCGCTGGCACTACCGCTACGACGGTGAGCACCGCCTGACGGAGGTGATCAGCCAGCCGCGGGATCGCAACAGGCCGCAGACGCAGGTCAGCTTCCGCTATGACCCGCTCGGGCGACGCATCAGCAAAACGCGACGCCAGATGCTGGGTGGACAGCCAACCGGCAAGCCGGTCACCACCCGGTTTGTCTGGGAAGGGTTCCGCCTGCTGCAGGAAGTTCACGGGGATGTGCCGCTCACCTACGTCTACAGCGATCAGAACAGCTACGATCCATTGGCGCGTATTGATGGTGTGGAAGCGCCGGAGATCTTCTGGTTCCACTGCCAGCCCAACGGCACGCCGGAGCGGATGACGGATATCGAAGGGCAGGTGCGCTGGGAAGGAGTGAACAGCGCCTGGGGCAAGCTGCTGCGGGAAAGCGAAACGCAGGTATCAGGATATTCTCAGAACCTGCGCATGCAGGGTCAATACCTGGACCGCGAGACAGGGCTGCACTACAATCTGTTCCGGTATTACGACCCGGATTGCGGACGGTTTACGCAGCAGGATCCGATAGGGCTGGCGGGAGGGATAAACCTTTACCAGTATGCGCCGAATGCGCTGAAATATATTGACCCTCTTGGCTTATCATCAACCACTTTCTATCATGCTGGTGATATTCGGGGCGAGATTAATCCTTCTATGGGGAGGCATGGATTAGATTTTAATCCTTCTAATCAAGGTGGTTTTTACGTAACTACTGATAAATCACAGGCTATTAAATGGGCAGAGTTGAGAGGGCATCCTACTATAACGCAATTTGATATACCGAATTCAGAACTCGATAAACTAAATATAAAAGTATTTGAGTCTGCTGATAATGAATGGGCTAAATTTGTAACTCAGGGTAGAGCCAACACACTTGCACATAGTTATGATGCTGTAAGTGGACCAATGTTAGCAAACCCAGGTGCTGTAAAAAAAGGAGGAAAGGCTAAGCCCATAGGTTCACAGTTTGCTATTTTCTCAAATAAAGCAGCAACCGTGTTTGATCGTTATAAAGTAAAAAAAAGGTGTAAAGGGCAATGAATATTATCGATGGTATCCAATTCAATGATTCTAATGAAAGTGTTATTTTTAATTACTATAGTTGGGTTGAGTTGATTAAAGCGATTATTGTTAAATATGCGAATAAAACAGAGGGAGAGGCTGAGCGTATAGTATTAGCCTCTCCACTTGTTCGTATTACGGAAAATGATTACATGTCTGTGGCTTTGCGCAGTCATGAAAGTGAATATCATTGGGCAATGCTAATTGCTTATGGTGATCAATATTGGACAAAGGGAGTTTCACCAGATGAACCTGACGGATACTTTGAGTGGGAAAAAGAATACAAGAAAAAAAATAATCTGGCAGAGGATAACTTTATTTTTAGGGATTAAGTGAAAGAAAAAAGTTTAAGAAGTAAGATCTTGTCAGTTTTATTGTATGTTATGGCGTTATTATATTGAAGCATATAGTAATATATCATAGCGATCCCTTTTTAAGACTTAAAGCTCCGCTAAGAATTATAATGTAATCTTATACTATAAGTGGATTCGTCTCTGTAGAACAAACGGAGGACTTAATTATTACTTGCGATAAGTCTAACTGAGAGGCAAAGGATGAGCACAGTTTACGAAGTTATTTTGGCCCTATATAAAACCACTCGAAGAGATTGACGCAGCGATACCTGCTCATGTTGAGTGGTTAAAAAAGGGGGATTCAGAGGGGATTTTCCTAGCGTCCGAAAGCCGGTTCCTAAGAAACGATAGGGACATATTCGCTAAGAGTGAGAGTCTTGCCTCTCTTAAAGAGCATTTATGCGAGGATCCTTTTCAGGCTTTAAAGCTTGCGACTGCATCATTACTTTTGAACCCTGCTTGGAACAGAGCTCTTAGACAATGTGATTTGACTCCGCAATAAAAAAATCCACGCCAAAGCGTGGATTTTTTTCATTCAAAACAAATCAAACGTTAAACAGGAAGTTCATCACGTCGCCATCTTTAACGATGTAATCTTTCCCTTCCGCACGCATCTTGCCAGCTTCTTTCGCGCCTTGCTCACCCTTGTAGGTAATGAAGTCTTCAAACGCGATAGTCTGCGCACGAATGAAGCCCTTCTCGAAGTCGGTGTGGATCTTACCGGCTGCCTGAGGCGCAGTCGCACCCACAGGGATGGTCCACGCACGCACTTCCTTCACGCCAGCGGTAAAGTAGGTCTGCAGGTTCAGCAGCTCATAGCCCGCGCGGATCACGCGGTTCAGGCCCGGCTCTTCCAGACCCAGCTCGGCCATGAACTCTTCACGGTCGGCGTCGTCCAGCTCTGCGATATCGGATTCAACGGCAGCGCAAACCGCTACAACCACAGAACCTTCCGCCGCGGCAATTTCACGCACTTTGTCCAGGTACGGGTTGTTCTCGAAACCGTCTTCGTTAACGTTGGCGATGTACATGGTTGGCTTCAGGGTCAGGAAGCTCAGGTATTTGATCGCCGCTTTGTCTTCGTCAGTCAGGTTTTTCAGCGCGCGCAGCATGCCCGCGTTTTCCAGCTGTGGCAGGCATTTTTCCAGCGCAGCCAGTTCCGCTTTCGCATCCTTATCGCCGCCTTTCGCTTTCTTCTGCACGCGGTGAATGGCGCGTTCGCAGGTGTCGAGGTCAGAGAGCGCCAGCTCGGTGTTGATAACGTCGATATCGTCAGCCGGATCCACTTTGTTGTTTACGTGGATGATGTTGTCGTTCTCGAAGCAGCGCACAACGTGGCCGATCGCTTCGGTTTCACGGATGTTGGTCAGGAACTGGTTACCCAGACCTTCGCCTTTGGAGGCACCCTTCACCAGGCCCGCGATGTCCACGAACTCCATGGTGGTTGGCAGAATGCGCTGCGGCTTCACGATTTCCGCAAGCTGGTCCAGACGCGGGTCCGGCATTGGCACCACGCCGGTGTTCGGTTCGATGGTACAGAACGGGAAGTTCGCCGCTTCGATACCCGCTTTGGTAAGCGCGTTAAACAGGGTGGATTTGCCCACGTTTGGCAGACCGACGATACCGCATTTGAATCCCATTTCTAAATCACCTTAATATCTTGATAATCAATCCGTTAACGATAACCGATTGATGAAAAGTAAATAACTACGCCTATTATACACGTAACCCGCATGACGCGCGGTAAAAAAGCCGTATCGGGCGGATTATTGCGCTTTGAAAGCGTGTAAGCGATTTGTCGCTTTGGTTAAGCCGTCTTGCAGCCAGATTTCAGTGCAGCGCGCCGCTTCGTCTACCGCCTCGTCAATCAGTTTTTGTTCGGAAACCGGGGGCTTACCGAGCACGAAACCGACAACTTTGTTTTTATCGCCCGGATGGCCGATTCCCACGCGCAAACGGTGGAAATTCGGGTTATTGCCCAACTTGCTGATGATGTCTTTTAGACCGTTGTGACCGCCGTGTCCGCCGCCCAGCTTGAATTTTGCTACGCCAGGCGGGAGATCCAGCTCATCGTGAGCCACCAGAATTTCATCCGGGTTGATGCGATAAAACGTTGCCATCGCCGCCACCGCTTTACCGCTCAGGTTCATAAAGGTGGTCGGCACCAGCAGGCGAACATCCGCGCCTGCAAGGTTGATACGTGAGGTGTAGCCGAAGAATTTAGGTTCTTCACGCAGGGGAGCACGTAACCGTTCGGCCAGCAGATCGACGTACCAGGCTCCGGCGTTGTGGCGGGTGGCCGCATACTCCGCGCCCGGGTTGGCGAGGCCGACAATCAGTTTAATCGTCACGATTCAATTCCTAATGGGTTCCAGATCTGGCGCGTAGTTTACTGTCTGGCGCGCCGCTTGACAAAATTCTGCGGTTATCCCGGCGAAATTCGAATAATTACTCATCTGAACAATTAGAATTTCAAGCTGTTCAACGCCTTATTTGTAAACTTTTGTTTGTGCGTTATCCGTAATTGTGATCATTCACGCAACTCATAAAAGGGGCGTTGTCTATACTTTACACACAAGGATTAGGGGCTTTTCCCCTGACAACCCAAAGTTCCGGAGGTGACATATGAAACGCAAAAACGCTTCGATGCTCGGTAACGTGCTAATGGGGTTGGGACTGTTCGTGATGGTAGTCGGCGTAGGTTATTCCATTTTAAACCAACTGCCGCAGCTTGATCTCCCACAATACTTCGCGCATGGCGCGGTATTGAGCATCTTCCTCGGTGCAGTATTGTGGCTCGCCGGGGCGCGCGTAAGCGGACATGAGGAAGTCTGCGATAAATACTGGTGGGTGCGCCACTACGACAAACGCTGTCGCCGTGACCAGCATAAGCACAGCTAGTGCCTGATTAAGAACATCGAAACGACTCCATCCGGAGTCGTTTTTTTTTGCATAGCATATTGACCCTCACGTAACGTAAGGCTCCAGAGTGGTGGCACTGGCAAAGTAAAAAGGAGCAGTTATGTTGATTCAGGTGGGTGAGCTGGCGAAACGAGCCGGCATCACCGTGCGGACATTGCATCACTACGAGCAAACAGGGCTGTTGCTGCCTTCTGCCAGAAGCGCGGCAGGTTACCGGCTTTACAACCTGGCGGATGTCCAGCGTCTGCACATGATCCAGGCGCTGGCAAAAGCGGGGCTGGAACTTGCCGAAATCAGGGATTTTCTGGAAAAGGAGTCGCTGTCGTTGACCGAGCTACTCGATGCGCAAATCACGCTGCTGGATAAACAGCTGCGCAGCATACACACGCTGCGCGACCGGCTGGTGGAGCTGCGTACCGGGCTTACCGACGATGCGACGCCGGATCTGGAGTCCTGGCTACAGACTCTGGAGTTAATGAATATGTACGATCGCTGGTTTAGCAAAGAAGAATTACAGCAGTTGCCGTTTGCGGTACAAAAGGATGCGCTGGCGGCTATCTGGTCAGGGCTCGTGGCAGAGGCTAACGCGCTGCTGGAACAGGATATACCCGTTACTGACACGCGGGCGATGGATCTGGCGACCCGCTGGATGGAACGTCTTGAACAGGACACGGCGGGCAAGCCGGAGTTTCTCACCCGGCTGAACGAGATGCACAGCGTAGAGCCACAGATGCAGGCGCAGACCGGCATCACCCCGGACATGACAGATTACATCACGCGGGCGTTTGCGGAATCTAAGCTCAGGATATGGGAGAAGTATCTCACTGCCGAAGAGATGGCCTTTACCCGGGCACATTATTTTGACCGCATGATGGAGTGGCCGCCGCTGGTGGCGAAACTGCATCAGGCGCAGCGGGACAATATCGCTCCTGACTCGAAGGAGGCGCAAAAGCTGGCTGAAAACTGGCTGGCATTGTTCCAGTCCTACGCAGGCACCAACCCCGAGACCCAGCAAAAGTTTCGTACGGCTATGCAGCAGGAGCCGCATCTGATGAAAGGAACCTGGATGACGCCTGCCGTGCTTGCATGGCTCCAGCAGGCGATCGGGGTGATGATGCAGAGACGTTTCTCTGCATCAGATAACTCACAGATCCGCTAACGCGGCTTCACGGTTAGGATAAAAGGCAAGGCAGCCAGGGATCGGCTGCACGCCCGCACGCGCCATCGTGCGCAGGGGCTGGAATTCCAGGTTGCTGACCCGCAGCTCGCAGCCTTCTGGCAGACGTTTCACAAAGCGCTGGAAGGCATCCAGACCGCCAGCATCCAGCACCGGGACGGCATCCCACTTCAGCACCACAACCCGTTTCCCCGCGATGCGGGACTCCAGATCGCTGAACAACCCTTCCGCCGCGGCAAAGAATAGCGGGCCAATCACGCGCAGCACCAGCACATCCTCAGGCACCTCCACGTTAACCGGCGAGAGGCGCGTCATCTGCGCGATGCGGCGCATAAATAGCAGGGACGCGAGCACGATCCCGACGCTGATGGCGATAACCATATCGAACAGCACGGTCAGCGACATGCAGATCAGCATCACGATGATGTCGTCTTTCGGCGCACGGCGCAGCAGATTCACCACCTTATGCGCCTCGCTCATGTTCCAGGCCACCATCAGCAGCAGGGCGGCCATGGCGGAAAGCGGCAGCCAGGAGAGCAGCGGGGCAAGGATCAGCAGCGCCAGAATCACCAGCACGGAGTGGATAACCGCTGAAACGGGGGAGGTCGCACCTGCGCGCACGTTTGCCGCAGAACGGGCGATGGCTGCCGTAGCGGTAATCCCGCCAAAGAATGGTGCGATGAGGTTGCCTAAGCCCTGACCGACCAGTTCGCTATTGGCTTTGTGCTTGGTGCCGGTCATGCCGTCGAGCACCACGGCGCACAGCAGGGATTCAATCGCTCCCAGCATCGCCATAGAGAACGCGGCGGGCAGCAGGGCGCGAAGGGAATCCCAGCTTAGGGTGAAGCTCGAACCAGGCATGTCCCACGGCAGCACCAGCTGCGGCAGCAGCTGCGGAATGCCGTTACCCTGCGAACCGTCCGCCAGAACATAGTGGAACTGCGAGCCGATAGTCGCGACATGACCGCCGAACATATTAACGATAGCCATCACCGCGCAGCCCAGCAGCAGGGCGGGCAGATGGCCCGGCAGGCGAATACCGAGGCGAGGCCAGACGATAAGCGTCCCCAGGGTGACTATTCCGATGGCGGCGTCGCCCAGGTTGGCCGTCGGCAGCGCCATAAACAGCGCCCCCACTTTCTGTAAATAGTGCTCCGGAACATGGGTCATTTGCAGACCGAGGAAATCCTTAATCTGCATGGTTCCGATGGTGATCCCAATCCCCGAGGTGAACCCCAGCGTCACGGAAAGGGGAATGTATTCAATCAGGCGACCAAAACGGGCCAGACCGAACAGAATCAAAAAGACGCCGGACATCAGGGTGGCAACCAGCAGGCCTGCCAGACCAAACTGTTGTGAAACCGGGTAGAGGATCACCACAAAGGCGGCGGTCGGGCCGGAGACGCTGAAGCGCGAGCCGCCCGTCAGGGCAATAACAATCCCGGCAACGGCCGAGGTATACAGACCGTACTGTGGCGCAACGCCGCTGCCAATCGCCAGCGCCATCGCCAGCGGGATGGCAATAATTCCGACGGTGATCCCGGCAATCAGGTCACGGATAAAGCGTGACGAGGTGTACTTCTCTTTCCAGCAGGCGTCGATGAGGGCGCGAAAGGGCAGAACATGTGAGGAGGCTACGTTTTTCACAATTATCTATCATCCGTGTGCGCATCATCTGTCATATGAATGGCAGGTGAAGGAGGCATTAATCATACAAATAAAACCCAGAGACAAAAAAACCCGCCGCAGCGGGTTTTTTGGCCGTGTTCGATTAGTGTTCGAACATTGCAGAGATGGATTCTTCGTTGCTGATACGACGAATCGCTTCGGCCAGCATCCCGGACAGGGTCAGGGTACGCACGTTTGGCAGTGCCTTGATCTCGTCGCTCAGTGGGATGGTATCGCATACCACAACTTCGTCAATGACGGAGTTGCGCAGGTTGTTCACGGCATTACCGGAGAAGATCGGGTGGGTCGCGTAAGCGAACACGCGCTTGGCACCGCGCTCTTTCAGCGCTTCAGCGGCTTTACACAGCGTACCGCCGGTATCGATCATGTCGTCAACCAGCACGCAGTCGCGGCCAGCCACGTCACCGATGATGTGCATCACCTGAGAAACGTTAGCGCGCGGACGACGCTTGTCGATGATCGCCATGTCGGTATCGTTCAGCAGCTTAGCGATAGCACGGGCACGTACCACGCCGCCGATGTCCGGAGAAACCACGATTGGGTTGTCCAGGTTCAGCTGCAGCATGTCTTCCAGCAGGATTGGGCTGCCGAATACGTTATCAACCGGGACATCGAAGAAGCCCTGGATCTGCTCTGCGTGCAGGTCAACGGTCAGTACGCGGTCAACGCCGACGCTGGACAGGAAGTCAGCGACAACTTTTGCGGTGATTGGCACACGCGCGGAACGGACGCGACGGTCCTGGCGGGCATAACCAAAGTAAGGGATAACAGCAGTGATACGGCCTGCGGAAGCGCGACGCAGAGCGTCGACCATAACAACCAGTTCCATCAGGTTGTCGTTTGTTGGAGCACAGGTGGACTGGATGATGAAAATATCACCACCGCGTACATTTTCGTTGATTTGTACGCTGACTTCGCCGTCGCTAAAGCGACCTACGGCGGCGTCGCCGAGGGAAGTGTACAGGCGGTTGGCAATACGTTGTGCTAGTTCCGGGGTGGCGTTACCAGCAAAAAGCTTCATATCAGGCACGAGAAGAACCTCAGGCATGCGTCCAGTGGTGGATAGCGTTCGCCGCAAACTGCGGGGCCTAAGCGAAGGCTATCCAGGCGGTGTATTAAAGAGCGCGATGCAACGTCTGGAACAGGGTGACGTTGTCACCGAAACTCAGTCTGCGCCAGAATGGCCTGCTGTAGGGGGGAGGTGTTCATCCCGCGCGCTACAAAACCATGCAGCCAATCCGGCGCTTGCTCAAGCACCTGACGGGCAGCGGATTCGGTGTCAAATTCAGCAAAGACACAGGCCCCTGTACCGGTCAGGCGCGACGGCGCGTATTCTAACAGCCAGGAAAGCACCGCATCAACCTCGCGAAAACGTTTTCTTGCGATATCCTCGCAATCGTTGCTGAATTCACAATTTAATAACGTTTCTATTGACCGTACCGGGGTATTTCTTTTCAGGTCAGGATCTTTAAAGATGACCGGGGTCGGAATGCTCACGCCGGGGTGGGCAACCAGATACCATTTCTCCGGCGGGTTGACCGGGGAGAGGATCTCGCCCACGCCCTCAGCAAAGGCCGCGTGGCCGCGAACAAACACAGGGACATCTGCGCCCAGCGTTAAGCCCAAACCAGCCAGTTCATCCGTCGACAGCCCGCAGCCCCAGAGGTGGTTCAGCGCAACCAGCACAGTGGCGGCGTTGGATGAGCCCCCGCCGAGACCGCCACCCATCGGCAGACGCTTCTCAATGCGGATATCCGCACCGCTTCCCGCCGGCAGACGGCCCGACTCCGCGGCGGCTTTCATCAGCAGGCGCGCGGCGCGGACGATCAGGTTGTCCTCATGTGCCACGCCGTCGACCGGCGTCAGCAGGCAAATCTGCCCATCCTGACGCGGCTCGATGGCAATCGTGTCGCCATAGTCAATAAACTGAAACAGCGTCTGCAGAGTGTGATAGCCGTCAGCACGCTGGCCGGTGATGTATAAAAACAGGTTCAGTTTTGCCGGAGAAGGCCAGTGGGTCATCATTTAACGATCCAGTTGTCCATTTTCAGCTTGATGCGCTGGCTGCCCTGGGTCAGCTCCATGTTTGATGGCAGCGACGGTTTACTCTTGCTGTCATAGGCGCTGTACACCACTTTCCAGGTTTTGCCGTTCTGGGTGTAGTTGACCTGGCTCAGACGGTATTGATCGTCAAGCGTATAGTCGGTCGCTTCGCCCGGCAGGCCGAGGATCCACTGGCGCAGGCTGTTCAGCGGAATTGGCATCCCGGTCAGCTTGCCAATCATCTCTTCGGCATCGGTCGCCGTGTAGTGCTGGCCTTTGTTATCGGTGATCTGGGCTTCGCCCGGTTTGGCGATAAGCTCCAGCTCGGTGCTGCCAAGCGGGTTCAGCAGCAGCAGGCGATAGTTGTCCTGCCCCGTTTGCTGCCAGAAGAAGCGGGCATAAACCTTTTGTTCGTCAGAGAGATACGCGAAGGCGCCGCGCGTCTGGTACTGCTTCAAATTAAGGACGTCCTGCTGGTGCTGACGCCACTGCGGTGAATCAGGGCTTTTGCCCGGGCCTTTTGGTTGGGTGACAGTACAGGCGGTCAGAACCAGTGCTGCCAGCGGCAGCAGGCGAATCAGTCGGGTCATAATGAGGACAAATCCTTGAGATACGTTGCAGTTATAACTGTTAATGCTAGCGCCCCGCAGTGCAACCGTCTACGTTCAAATTATCTCAAAGCGTTGAGTAACCTATTACTCCGAAAGGATGCGGTCTCTTTTATTGATCTCGCGCATCCTGTATGATGCGTCCTGCTAACCTTATTAACGCTGGTACTACTCCCGCTCAACATGACCCTATTAGCACTCGGCATCAACCACAAAACGGCCCCGGTTTCGCTGCGAGAACGCGTTACGTTTTCGCCGGATACGCTTGACCTGGCGCTGGACAGCCTGCTTGCACAGCCGATGGTGCAGGGTGGCGTGGTGCTTTCGACGTGCAACCGTACCGAGCTGTATTTGAGCGTAGAAGAGCAGGATAACCTGCACGACGCGCTGATCCGCTGGCTATGTGACTACCACAATCTCAACGAAGACGAGCTGCGCAACAGCCTGTACTGGCATCAGGATAACGATGCGGTCAGCCATCTGATGCGCGTCGCCAGCGGTCTGGATTCGCTCGTGCTGGGCGAGCCGCAGATCCTCGGCCAGGTAAAAAAAGCCTTCGCAGATTCCCAGAAAGGGCATCTCAAGGCCAGCGAGCTGGAGCGTATGTTCCAGAAGTCCTTCTCCGTGGCGAAGCGTGTGCGAACCGAAACCGACATTGGTGCCAGTGCGGTTTCTGTTGCTTTCGCGGCCTGTACCCTTGCACGGCAAATCTTTGAATCCCTGTCGACCGTCACCGTGATGCTGGTAGGCGCGGGCGAAACCATCGAGCTTGTGGCGCGCCATCTGCGCGAGCATAAAGTGAAAAAGATGATTATCGCGAACCGCACCCGCGAACGCGCGCAGGTGCTGGCGGACGAAGTGGGTGCCGAGGTGGTTGCGTTGAGCGATATTGATGAACGTCTGAAAGAGGCGGACATTATTATCAGCTCTACCGCCAGCCCGCTGCCGATCATCGGTAAAGGGATGGTGGAGCGTGCGCTGAAATCTCGCCGTAATCAGCCAATGCTGCTGGTGGATATCGCCGTTCCGCGCGATGTTGAGCCAGAGGTTGGCAAGCTGGCTAACGCCTATCTTTACAGCGTGGATGACCTGCAAAGCATTATTTCGCACAACCTCGCCCAGCGTAAAGCGGCGGCGGTGCAGGCGGAAACCATTGTTGAGCAGGAAACCAGCGAATTTATGGCCTGGCTGCGCGCGCAAAGCGTCAGCGAGACCATCCGCGAGTACCGCGGGCAGGCGGAGCAGGTGCGTGATGACCTGACTGCCAAAGCGTTAGCGGCCCTGGAACAGGGCGGCGACGCGCAGGCGATTATGCAGGATCTGGCGTGGAAGCTGACCAACCGCCTGATCCATGCGCCAACCAAATCTCTTCAACAGGCTGCCCGTGACGGGGATGATGAACGCCTGACTATTCTGCGCAACAGCCTCGGGCTGGAATAGCGCCCTATACCCATTTTCTAAGACAAGGTGCACTTACGCCTATGAAGCCTTCTATCGTCGCTAAACTGGAAGCTCTGCACGAGCGCCATGAAGAAGTACAGGCGCTGCTCGGCGATGCCGGGACTATCGCAGACCAGGAACGTTTTCGCGCGCTTTCGCGTGAATATGCGCAGTTGAGTGATGTATCAAAATGCTTTACCGACTGGCGACAGGTTCAGGAAGATATTGAAACCGCGCAGATGATGCTCGACGATCCTGAGATGCGCGAGATGGCGCAGGAAGAGCTGCAGGATGCAAAAGCGCGTTCCGAAGAGATGGAGCAGCAGCTTCAGGTGCTGCTCCTGCCGAAAGATCCGGACGATGAACGTAACGCGTTTGTCGAAGTGCGCGCCGGTACTGGCGGTGACGAAGCGGCGCTGTTTGCCGGGGATCTGTTCCGCATGTACAGCCGCTACGCCGAATCGCGCCGCTGGCGCGTGGAGATCATGAGCGCCAACGAAGGCGAACATGGCGGCTACAAAGAGGTTATCGCCAAGATCAGCGGCGACGGCGTGTACGGACGTCTGAAGTTTGAATCCGGCGGTCACCGCGTGCAGCGCGTTCCGGCCACCGAATCTCAGGGCCGCATACATACCTCCGCCTGTACGGTGGCGGTGATGCCGGAGCTGCCGGAAGCGGAACTGCCGGACATCAACCCGGCGGACCTGCGCATCGACACCTTCCGCTCCTCCGGGGCGGGCGGTCAGCACGTTAACACCACCGACTCCGCCATCCGCATTACCCACCTGCCGACCGGCATCGTGGTGGAGTGTCAGGACGAACGTTCGCAGCACAAAAACAAAGCCAAAGCGTTGTCCGTGCTGGGCGCGCGCATCCACGCGGCGGAAATGGCGAAGCGTCAGCAGGCGGAAGCCTCTACGCGTCGTAACCTGCTGGGCAGCGGCGATCGCAGCGACCGTAACCGCACCTACAACTTCCCTCAGGGGCGCGTGACCGACCACCGCATCAACCTGACCCTGTACCGTCTGGACGAGGTGATGGAAGGGAAGCTGGATATGCTGATTGAGCCTATCGTGCAGGAATACCAGGCCGACCAGCTGGCGGCGCTGTCCGAGCAGGAATAATGGATTTTCAGCGCTGGTTACGCGAGGCGGCCGGTGAGCTTTGCAAAAGCGAAAGCCCGAAGCGCGACGCCGAAATTTTGCTTGAGCATGTGACGGGTAAAGCCCGTACGTACCTGCTGGCGTTCGGCGAAACTGAGTTGACCGCAGAGCAGGAAGCACGGCTCGCCGCGCTGCTTGCCCGCCGTAAAAACGGCGAGCCGGTGGCGCACCTTGTCGGTGAGCGCGAGTTCTGGTCGCTACCGCTTTACGTCTCGGCGGCGACGCTGATCCCGCGTCCGGATACCGAGTGTCTGGTTGAGCAGGCGCTGGCACGTTTACCCGCAGCGGCCTGCCGCATTCTCGATCTCGGGACGGGAACAGGTGCTATCGCGCTGGCGCTGGCCAGCGAGCGGCCTGACTGCGATGTGACGGCAGTGGATGTGATGCCCGACGCGGTGGCGCTGGCGCTGCGTAACGTGGAACGTCTCGGGCTCAGCAACGTAACGGTGCTGCAAAGCAGCTGGTTTGCCGCGCTGGAGAACCGCTCATTTGCGATGATTGTCAGCAATCCTCCTTACATTGACGAACATGATCCGCACCTTGCGCAGGGAGATGTTCGCTTCGAACCGCTGACGGCGCTCGTGGCCGCCAACGCGGGATTAGCCGATCTTGATCACATTGTGACAACGTCACGAGAGCATTTGCTTCCCGGCGGCTGGCTGCTCGTGGAGCATGGCTGGACGCAGGGAGAATCCGTGCGGGCACTGTTTACCCAGGCAGGCTACGCCGCTGTCGAAACCTGCCGCGACTACGGCGGCAACGAACGCCTGACGCTGGGGCAGTGGTCTTGAGATCCGGGTATCTGCCATTTACTGATAAAGGCGTAAGGCTGACTGAAAGGCAGTTTGGCGTTATCATCTACATCGTTTTGAGTTTTATCGCGCCTGAGCGTCATTGTTCGCTCAGTCGTTACTGGGGTAAGTCATGAGGTCCTTAGCCGATTTCGAATTTAATAAAGTGCCGCTTTGCGATGGCATGATCCTGATTTCGGAGATGATACGCGACGATTTTACGTCGCAGTACGTCTACGATGAGCTGGAGAATCTGGTCAGCCTGGCGCGTGAAGAGATCAATCAGGCGCGCCCGCAGGACTGGCAATTAGAGAAGCTTCTGGAGCTTTTCTACGGCGAATGGGGTTTCTGCGACACGCGTGGCGTGTATCGCCTGTCTGACGCATTATGGCTGGACCAGGTCTTAAAAAATCGTCAGGGCAGCGCCGTTGCGCTGGGCTCTATTTTGCTGTGGGTTGCGCACCGCCTGGATATTCCGCTGGTGCCGGTTATTTTTCCGACGCAGATGATCCTGCGTGCGGAGTGGCTGGACGGTGAGATGTGGCTCATTAATCCGTTTAACGGCGATACGCTGGATGAGCATACGCTGGACGTCTGGCTGAAGGGCAACATCAGCCCGGTGGCCGAGCTCTTTAACGAAGATCTCGACGAAGCCGACAACGCCGAAGTCATTCGCAAGCTGCTGGATACGCTGAAGTCAGCGCTGATGGAAGAGCGTCAGATGGAGCTGGCCTTGCGTGCCAGTGAAGTGCTGCTGCAGTTTAATCCGGAAGATCCGTACGAAATTCGCGACCGCGGGCTTATCTATGCCCAGCTCGACTGCGAGCACGTGGCGCTGAACGATCTGAGCTATTTCGTCGAGCAGTGTCCGGAAGATCCGATTAGCGAAATGATTCGCGCGCAGATCAACGCGATCTCGCACAAACAAATTACACTGCATTAATCTTAATTCCGATTCACACCTGAATAAGGCGATCCTATGAAACAAAAAGTGGTTAGCATTGGTGATATCAAGGTAGCAAACGACCTGCCGTTCGTGCTGTTTGGCGGTATGAACGTGCTGGAGTCCCGCGATCTCGCCATGCGTATCTGCGAGCACTACGTGACCGTGACCCAGAAGCTGGGCATTCCGTACGTGTTTAAAGCCTCTTTTGACAAAGCCAACCGCTCCTCCATCAACTCTTACCGTGGCCCGGGCCTGGAAGAGGGGATGAAAATTTTCCAGGAGCTCAAGCAGACGTTTGGCGTGAAAGTGATCACCGACGTGCATGAGTCCTGGCAGGCGCAGCCTGTGGCAGACGTGGTAGACGTAATCCAGCTTCCGGCGTTCCTGGCGCGTCAGACCGACCTGGTTGCCGCGATGGCGAAAACCGGTGCCGTGATCAACGTGAAAAAACCGCAGTTCGTGAGCCCTGGCCAGATGGGTAACATCGTTGATAAGTTTATCGAAGGCGGTAACGACAAGATTATTCTGTGCGACCGTGGCGCTAACTTTGGTTACGACAACCTGGTTGTAGACATGCTGGGCTTCAGCGTCATGAAGAACGTCTCAAACCAGTCGCCGGTGATCTTCGACGTGACCCACGCGCTGCAGTGCCGCGACCCGTTTGGTGCAGCCTCTGGCGGCCGTCGTGCTCAGGTGACCGAGCTGGCGCGCGCCGGTATGGCGACCGGCCTGGCAGGTCTGTTCATTGAAGCGCACCCGGATCCGGCTAACGCGAAATGCGATGGCCCATCCGCGCTGCCGCTGGATAAGCTGGAGCCGTTCCTGAAGCAGATCAAAGCGATTGACGATCTGGTGAAAAGCTTCGACGAGCTGGATACCAGCAACTAATAAAAAAACCCGCTTCGGCGGGTTTTTTTATGGGACATATTGCCGGGTAAGCGCAGCGCCGCTGGGCAAAAAGACTACGCAAAAATTGTCATCAAATATGCTACAAACAGCGCCATATGCGCCGCGCCGTTCAGGACATTGGTGCGGCCAGTGGAGAATGAAATCTGGCACAGCAGCAGCGAGGCCACCATCACAATCATCTCCGGTGCGCCCAGCGCAAACTGCAGCTCGTTACCGGTCATAAAGGCAATCAGCGTCACCACCGGCACGGTGAGTGAAATGGTCGCCAGCACGGAGCCGAAGAACAGATTCATCGCACGCTGCACCTGATTGTTCAGCACCGCCTTCAGCGCACCTAAACCCTCAGGGGACAGGATCAGCAGCGCCACCAGGAAACCGGTAAAGGCCACCGGCGCGTTCAGCTCGGTTAACAGCGTCTCCAGCGGGTTGGCGTTCATCTTGGTGACGGCAATCACCGCAATCAGATGCACGATCAGCCAAACCGTGTGCCACGCGCTGCTGTGGGCCGACGGCTTGCCGTGGTGCGGGTCATCGTCGTCGCTGTCGTCTTCATGCTCATACACAAACAGGCTCTGGTGCGTTTTGGTCTGAATGAGCAGGAACACGCCGTACATGGCGGCGGAAATCAGCGCGACCAGCAGCGCCTGGCCGGTGGAGAAGTTTGCACCCGGCAGCGCCATCGGGAAGACAAGCACAATGATGGCCAGCGGGAAGAGGGCAATCAGATACTGTTTAATGCCGAAAAGATTCATGTACTGAGTCGCAAATTTGCGCCCGCCCAGCAGCAGAGAGAAGCCTACCAGGCCGCCCGTCACAATCATAATGATGGAGTAAAGCGTATCGCGCATCAGGGTCGGGGCGGCATCGCCGGTTGCCATCAGCGCGGAAATCAGGCTGACTTCGAGAATAACGACGGAAAGGCTGAGAATTAAAGAGCCATAAGGCTCGCCCAGGCGGTGGGCTAATACGTCCGCATGGCGAACGACGCTAAATGCGCTGGTTAAGATACCGACCAGGGCAAGAATATTGATACCAACCACCACTGGCAGTGACTGACTGCTTCCCCAGAAGAGCAGCACAGCCAGTGCCAGAACCGGGAAAATGAGAGACGTCTCCTTGTGGCGGGTCTTTACCGCCTCGTGTGTTGCTGTCATGTGCTTCTCCATCAATGCAGGTGCTTGTAATTATAGATAGATTTTAAGGGCAATAAATTAACAGAAATCTGTTAAATAACCTTTATTTTTTACTTAATTTTACCCTTTGTTATGGTTTTCTTGTTTAATGCCTATAATAAGATATTTCTTTTAAATATATATTTAATAACAATGAATTATGAAATTCATCCGCTCATTGTTTATGACCGGCTGGCACACCGGCGTATCGTCGTCCACACTTAACTCTTTAGGCAAAAGAGAGGTTAGTGATGCCATATAAAACGAAACGCGAATTACCCGATAACGTGAAAAACGTCCTGCCCGAACACGCGCAGGATATCTACAAAGAAGCGTTTAACAGCGCATGGGATCAGTACAAAGATAAAGACGATCGGCGGGATGATGCCAGCCGGGAAGAGACGGCGCACAAGGTCGCGTGGGCCGCAGTAAAACATGACTATGAGAAAGGAGACGATGATAAATGGCATAAAAAGAAATAGCCGTGAAATTATTCGCTGCCTTCATTTTGACTTTTCAGGCGGTTGAACTGCCGTTGTATTGCAACTGGTCCGCTAATTGCTTATCGTAATTTGACTGCTGGCAAAATGACCAGCACAGAATGCCGGGAAGGCGAATTACAGATGTCGCAAGGAAGCATGCAGTGGCGGAGGTGGAAAGTGTTAACGCGTGATTTCTTAATGAAGGCAGATTGTAAGACGGCATTTGGTGCTATTGAGGAATCGCTTCTCTGGTCAGCTGAACAACGTGCGGCGTCGCTCGCTGCTACGCTTGCCTGCCGCCCGGATGATGGCCCGGTATGGATTTTTGGCTACGGTTCACTGATGTGGAACCCGGCTCTCGAATTTGTTGAATCGGCAACCGGCACGCTGCCCGGCTGGCATCGCGCATTTTGCCTGCGCCTGACGGCCGGACGCGGCAGCGCCTGTCAGCCAGGGCGCATGCTTGCACTAAAAGAGGGCGGACGCACCACGGGCGTCGCGTATCGCCTTCCGGATGCCACGCTCGAAGAGGAGCTGACGCTGCTCTGGAAGCGCGAGATGATCACCGGCTGCTATATGCCGAGCTGGTGCAAGCTGGAGCTCGACGACGGGCGCACCGTTAACGCGCTGGTATTTATTATGGATCCGCGCCACCCGCTGTATGAAGCGGACACCCGCACGCAGGTGATTGCCCCGTTAATTGCCGCCGCCAGCGGGCCGCTGGGCACCAACGCGCAATATCTCTTCTCCCTCGATCAGGAGCTGACCCGCCTCGGCATGCAGGACGATTGTCTGAATGAGCTGGTGGTGAAAGTGAAGGCGCTGCTGGAAGGGAACCCGCTCAACAGCACGCTGCGACCGGGTTTTGCCTGAGAATACGCCCGGCGAGCCGGGCGTTTAAATTACGCTGCCACGTAGCTGACCGAATGCTCCAGCGACTGGCTGTGGCTGTCGATCAGCACATCCCACGTGCCGGTATACGGCACGGTAAGCCAGGCCTTGTCATCCTGCACGGTCAGAATATCCGCCTGGGATTGCTTCTGTGCTTTCGCACTCATCAGATGAATACGACAGCGCTCTGAGCAACGCACCACCACCGTATCCCCGCCAAATAGTTTCAAACTTGTTTTCACCAGTGCCATTTTCTACCCCGTCGATTTTGCCCATCCCGAGCGTGATGTTGTTCACAAAATACTCATTGCATAACACCAAAGCGGGGAGCGAGGGATGCTGATTTTGATCAAAAAATGGCATAACGATTAAACAAAAATGACAAAATTCCTGAAACCTTTCAGCGGACGCGCGTTTACCCTGTTTAACGCGCGCCTGAAGAAAATTAAATGCGGAAATGGCCGGCGGTTTCAGCAAGGTCGCCCGCCTGGCTTTGCAATGCGCTGGCGGCCGCGGCGGACTGCACCACCAGCTCGGCATTCTGCTGCACCATTCTGTCGAGATGGGTCACCGCATGGTTGATCTCGTGAATGCCTTTCATCTGCTCGCTGGTGGCAATCGAGATCTCGCGCATGATGCCGGAGACGCTGCCGATGCTGGAGCGGATCTCATCCATGCTTTCCCCGGCCAGATGCACGTAGCGCGAGCCGGTGGCTACGCTGTCGGTGGTGGAGTCGATAAGCGATTTGATCTCTTTCGCCGCCTGGGCGCTGCGGCTGGCGAGGTTCCGCACTTCACCGGCAACCACGGCGAACCCGCGGCCCTGCTCACCGGCACGCGCCGCCTCGACGGAGGCGTTCAGCGCCAGAATGTTGGTCTGGAAGGCGATGCCGTCGATCACGCTGGTGATATCGCCAATCTTAGCGGACGCCACTTCGATGGACTGCATGGTGCTGATGGCTTGCGAAACCACTTCACCGCCGCGCGCTGCGGCCGCAGAGGCCTTGCTGGCCTGGTCGTTGGCTTCTGCTGCCGATTCATTCGACTGGGTGACAGAGGCGGTGATCTCTTCCACGGCGCTGGCGGTTTCGCGAAGGCTGGATGCCGCCTGCTCGGTACGGCCTGAAAGATCCTGGTTACCTGCCGCAATCTCCTGCGCGGCGTTTTTCACCGAGGCGCTGGCGTCGCGGAGCTGAACCATCACCACCGAGAGCTTATCGCTGAAGGCGTTAAACGCCTGCGCAATTTGCGCCACTTCGTCATCGCCGCTGTCCGGCAGGCGCTGGGACAGATCGTTAGTGCCGTTGGCAATGTTGTGCATCGCGTCACGAATGTCGGACAGGCGCTTCAGCAGGCGGGCAATCAGGACGTGAACAATGGCGCCGCTCAGGAGTGCGAGGATCACCAGCGAAATCGCCGACGCTTTCAGCAGGGAACGCATGCCGGAGGTGGCATCGCTGCTGTCGAGGGCGACGACCAGGAGCCAGTTCGTGCCCGGCACGGCTGAGGCGATAAAGGTTTTTTCCTCGTCATTCAGCGTTCCGTCGACCGGATTACCGCTCTTCAGCGCCGCAAGGTCGATGCCTTTGATCGTCTCGGCAAACGGCTTCAGCGTCAGGGCCGGCTCGTTGGCGGCAATCACCGTGCCGTCGCTGTTCAGAAGCAACCCGCTGCTGGCCGGCGTGGGGTGGATCCCGCGCACGTTCGCCACCACGCTATCCATGGCGACATCGCCCGCCACCACCGCTTTCAGAGCGCCATTCTCTTTCACCGGCACGGCAAACGTGACCACCAGCTTCCCGGTCCCGGCATCAACGTAGGGTGCCGTTACCACCGGGCCGTCCGCGCTCACCACCTGTTGATACCAGGGACGAACGGTGGGGTCATAATCCGCCGGGACGCCTGTCGGGTCGGAGAATTTCGCCGTCTTGCTGGCGTAGCCCACGTAAACGTTGGTGAAACCGCCCGCCTGGGCAAGCTGCTTAAACACCGGAACCGGATCGTCAGCCAGCGCGATGCTCTGCGCGGAGGTAATCACCGTCATTTTGCTTTTGACCCAGTCGGCAATCGCCATGTTGTGGCTGGCGCTGGTGCTGGTCAGAATATCGCGCTGGGACTGCTGGTTATCCTGGCGCGTGACCTGGAAGTTAATTACGGTATTGAGAAGAAGGGCGACGACGAGGCAGCCTGTCGTCGCGGCGATAATGCGTGCGCGAATGGATCTGAACATAAGTGAAATACCTGCTGTGTTGTTTCCATGCCTATCGGCAACCACGCAGGTAAACTTGATGCTGAAACCGCGTCCATAAGAAAATAATATTTTTACGGGGTTATTATTAAAAAGTTAATACTTTATCTGCGGTCAGCGTCCATTCGGCCAGTTCAACCAGCGTACCGATTTCTACGCCCTCGATCAGCGGCAGCCCGGTAATGCCGCGCCCGTCGGTGCAGGTCTTACAGAGTTTTACCGGCACGTCCTGCGCGGTCAGGATCTCCAGCATCTGCTGAATGTTGTAGCCTTCCGCCGGTTTTTGACCCTTCAGCCCGGCGGTCACGGCATCGGACATTAAAAATATCCGCAGTACCAGGTCGCTCTCTTTTTCGCGTAGCGCGATCGCCAGGCGCAGGCTGTTGAAAAGGGATTCGCTGCCGTAGGCCGCACCGTTGGCGACGATCACAATCTTCTGCATGTTGACTCCTGTTTTTATAAAGGCACGAATATTGCTTAATTTCCCCGGAGTTTCGCTGTCCGGGAGAGTAAGCATGACATTAATGGCCGGCATTTCGCCAGGTGCAACCGAATGGCTCCAGCGCGCAAGGCGGATGCGCCGGGAGCAGCTCAGCAGGCTGGCGCAGCTGAACGTGCTGGTGCGCGGAATTAGCCAGCTGGTGCATATGCTCCAGTGCGAGCGCGGCGCATCTAACGTCTGGCTCTGCTCACAGGGTAAGCTCTATGCGCCTGAATGCAAAGCCAGCCGGGCACTGGTGGACGAAAACCTTGCTGAACTGAACGACATTCTTGGAAAACAGTCCGCCTTTCCGGGAAGCGCCGTTTGCGAACGTATCGGCAATGCGCTGCTCACGCTGGAGACGCTTCCCGCACTGCGCGACGGTGTAAATCGGCAAACGCTGACGGCTCCGCAGGCAATGGAGCACTACACCCGCATGCTGCGCCACCTGCTCAGTATCGTACCGCAGCTTAATGACAGCATTGACGACCCGCAAATCGCGGGCCGTTTCGTCGCGCTATATAGCCTGATGCAGGGGAAAGAGCTGGCGGGACAAGAGCGGGCCCTGGGGGCAATTGGCTTCACGCAGGGCTTTTTCGATGATGTGACCCGCCAGCGGCTGGTTGACCGCATTGACGGGCAGCAGGCCTGCTTTGAGATCTTTCTCTCCCACAGCCAGGCCGACGTGCAGACTTCGTTCTCGCTTAATTGTCAGCCCGATCGTGAGACGGAGCAGCTCCGGCGCGTGGCCTGTACCCGCCAGCCTGCCGCAGACAATGGCCATACCGCACTCGCCTGGTTTGCGCTGCAAACGGCGCGGCTGGAGCATCTGCGCGCGCTGGAGGAGACGATCATCGCCGATCTGATGGTCGCGGTGGATGAGCGTATTCAGCGCGACGAGGCGTACCCGCTTCCCGGGGATGAACAGGACGATCCGCTGGCGCACTACCCGGATAAACCGCTGCTGACCCTGGTTCGCCAGCAGGCACGAGAGATAGAGCAGCTTTCCCGCCAGCTCGCGTCGCTGCGCGATACGCTTGAGGAGCGCAAAACCATTGATAAAGCCAAAAGCGTGCTGATGACCCACCAGAACATGAGTGAAGAACAGGCCTGGACAACGCTGCGCAAAATGGCGATGGACAAGAACCAGCGCATGGTCGATATCGCCCGCGCGCTGCTTACGGTGAAGAGCGTCTGGCAGGTAACACCAAAGGAGTAGCTGCACAATCAGCGGGCATTTTATGCCTGATTGAGGTGCGTGAACGCGGGCAAAACCCGGTTTTCGGCCCTGAAAGAGGGTCTTTAAACCTGGCACTGGCTTTGCATTATTTAATTAACCATTTTTGACGGTGCGCCAACGGCGGTGCATTTGTCTTCGGGATAAAGGCGTCCAGCGGTGCTTCGGCACGGCGGGCGCTTTTTTTTGGCTTTTTTTCGGGAGCGGTTATGGCGGATTTGTCGAGACGGCGATTTTTGCAGGCCAGCATGCTGGCGAGTGGCGCAGCGCTGTTACCGGGTATTATGCAGGCTGCCTGGGCGGCTGGCTCAGATAAACCGGAACAGGAGACGGTGCGCGTCGGGTTTATCCCGCTGACCGACTGCGCGCCGGTGGTTATCGCAGCGTTAAAAGGCTTTGATAAAAAATACGGTATCACCATCGTTCCCACCAAAGAGGCGAGCTGGGCGGCGGTGCGCGACAAGCTGGTGGCGGGAGAACTGGACGCCGCACACATTCTTTACGGTCTGCTGTACGGGCTGGAGCTGGGCATCGCCGGCAAGCCGCAGCAGATGGCGAACCTGATGACGCTCAATCAGAACGGCCAGGCCATCACGCTTTCAAGCGATCTGGCGGAGAAGGGCGTTCGCGATCTCGACGGGCTGAAAACGCTGATCGGGCAGCAGGCGCCGGGAACCTACACCTTCGCGCACACCTTCCCGACCGGGACGCATGCCATGTGGCTTTACTACTGGCTGGCCAGCGCGGGCATTAACCCCTTTGACGACGTGCGCACGGTGGTGGTGCCGCCCCCGCAGATGGTGATGAACATGCGCATCGGCAACATGGTGGGCTTCTGCGTCGGCGAGCCGTGGAACGCGCGGGCGATTAACGACCGTATCGGCTTTACCGCCGCCACGTCGCAGTCCATCTGGGCCGATCATCCGGAAAAGATCCTCGGCACGCGTCGCGACTGGGTGGAGAAAAAACCGCACGCCGCCCGGGCGCTGGTGAGCGCGGTGCTGGAGGCCGCGCGCTGGATCGAGGCGTCCCCGGAAAACAAACGCGAAACCGCGCAGATCCTCTCCCGCCGGGCGTGGCTCAACTGCAAAGAACAGTATCTCACCGGGCGCATGCTCGGCGAGTACGACAACGGCCTGGGCCAGCGCTGGCAGGACGCGCACCCGATCCGCTTCTTCAACGAGGGGGCTGTGAGCTACCCGTATCTCTCCGACGGCATGTGGTTCTTAACCCAGTTCCGCCGGTGGGGCTTGCTCAAAGCCGCGCCGGACTACGCGGGCATTGCGCAGCGCATCAACCAGACCGCGGTCTGGCAGGATGCCGCCACCGCCGTCGGCGGCATGTCCACGCCGTCATCACCGTACCGCAGCAGCACGCTGATGGACGGCACCGTCTGGAACGGCACCGATCCGGAAGGGTACGCCAGCCGTTTCGCCATTCACCGTAAAGGGGCCTGATTATGCCGCATCTGCAAAACACGAAACCACAAGAGACGCCAGAGAGCGGGGAAGTGATTGTCCTGCCTCCGGTACAGGTTCGCCGCCGCCCGCCCGCGTTAGCGCGCCGGATGAACGACTTTTTCCAGCGCGTTATCCCGGCGCTGCTCGGCCTCGGGCTGCTGGTGGTGCTCTGGCAACTGGCGGCGATAAACAGCAAAGGCTTCCCGACGCCGCTCAGCACGCTTGATTCCGCCATTACCCTGTTTGCCGACCCGTTTTATCGCGACGGGCCTAACGATATGGGCATTGGCTGGAACGTGCTTGCTTCACTGCAGCGCGTCGCCATCGGCTTTGGCCTGGCAGCGCTGGCGGGTATTCCGCTGGGCTTTTTGATTGGCCGCTTCACCTTTTTCTCGCGCATGTTCAACCCGCTGATTGCGCTTCTGCGGCCGGTCAGCCCGCTGGCCTGGCTGCCCATCGGCCTGCTGCTGTTCCAGAAAGCGGAGCCCGCGTCGAGCTGGACCATTTTCATCTGCTCTATCTGGCCGATGGTGATCAACACCGCCGAAGGCGTGCGCCGCATTCCGCAGGACTACCTCAACGTCGCCCGCGTATTGCAGCTTTCCGAGTGGACGATCATGCGCCGCATACTCTTCCCGGCTGTGCTACCTGCTGTGCTAACCGGGGTGCGCCTCTCCATCGGCATCGCCTGGCTGGTGATTGTCGCCGCTGAGATGCTCACCGGGGGGCTGGGTATCGGCTTCTGGATCTGGAACGAGTGGAACAACCTCAACGTCGAAAACATTCTGATCGCCATCGTCATCATCGGCGTGGTCGGGTTGCTGCTGGAGCAGGGGCTGATGCTGATCGCCCGTCGCTTTAGCTGGCAGGAAAAATAAGGAGCGAACATGAAACCATTAATTCAGGTCCAGGCCGTGAGCCAGCGTTTTTCCACCGCCAGCGGCGAGTTTCTGGCGCTGCAGAATGTCTCTTTTGATATCCACGAGGGCGAAACCGTGAGTCTTATCGGCCACTCCGGCTGCGGCAAGTCGACGCTGCTTAACCTCATCGCCGGGATCGCGCTGCCGACGGAAGGCGGGCTGATTTGCGACAACCGCGAAATCGCCGGGCCGGGGCCCGAGCGCGCGGTGGTATTCCAGAACCATTCGCTGCTGCCGTGGCTGACCTGCTTCGACAACGTGGCGCTGGCGGTGGATCAGGTGTTCCGTCACACCATGAGCAAGGCCGAGCGCAAAGAGTGGATCGAGCACAACCTCGACCGCGTGCAGATGGGCCACGCGCTGCACAAGCGTCCGGGGGAGATCTCCGGCGGCATGAAGCAGCGCGTCGGGATTGCCCGCGCGCTGGCGATGAAGCCGAAAGTGCTGCTGATGGATGAGCCGTTCGGCGCGCTGGATGCGCTGACGCGCGCCCATCTGCAGGACTCGGTGATGCAGATCCAGCAGGCGCTGAACACCACCATCGTGCTCATTACCCACGACGTGGACGAGGCGGTGCTGCTCTCCGATCGCGTGCTGATGATGACCAACGGCCCGGCGGCCACCGTCGGGGAGATCCTCCGCGTTGACCTGCCGCGCCCGCGCAACCGGGTGCAGCTGGCGGACGACAGCCGCTATCACCACATGCGCCAGCAGATCCTCCATTTCCTCTACGAAAAACAGCCGAAAGCGGCGTAACGAGGGGGCGCTGATGCGACTGGTCATTATCGGGAATGGCATGGCGGCAACCCGGCTGATTGCTTCGCTCACCGGGCGAGCTTCCGGTCGGTTCGCTATCACCGTCATCGGTGACGAGCCGGAGCATGCCTATAACCGCATCCAGCTTTCGCCGGTGCTGGGAGGGGAAAAAACGGCTGCGGGCATCTGCCTTCAGGATGACCACTGGTACCAGGAGCGCGGCGTGACGGTGCTGCGGGGCGAAAAGGCACTCGCCGTGAACGTGGACGCGCGGGAAGTGCAAACCACCGCCCGCACGCTGGGCTGGGATGCGCTGGTATTTGCCACCGGGTCAACGCCGTTTGTGCCGCCGATTCCTGGGGGCGATGCGCCGCACGTCTTCACGTTCCGTACCCTGGAGGATACCCGCGCCATTCAGGCGATCGCCGGTCCGGCGGTGGTGCTGGGGGGCGGCGTGCTCGGCGTAGAGACGGCGGCAGCGCTGGCTCGTTCAGGTGACAACGTCACGCTCGTTCATCGCGGCCCGTGGCTGATGGAGCAGCAGCTGGACCAGCAGGCGGGCGTACTGCTTGAAGAGGCGCTGGCGGCGCGGGGCGTGCGCTCTGAACTCGCCTCCGGCATCGCGGCGATTAACGGGAATAGCGTGACGCTGTTCAACGGACGCCGCGTCGCCGCCGCGCGCGTGGTGCTGGCGACAGGCGTGCAGCCCAACGTCGCACTGGCGCAGGCCAGCGGTGTTCGCTGCGCGCGCGGCATCGTGGTGGATAGCCAGATGCGGACCTCCGCACCGGACGTCTACGCCATTGGCGAGTGCTGCGAAATTGACGGCCAGACCTTTGGCCTGGTCGCGCCCTGTATGACGCAGGCGGATATTCTCGCCGCGCGGCTGGCGGGTGACACAGCCGCGCCGTTTGCCCTCACCGACAACGGCGTGCGCCTCAAGGTGACGGGCGTGGAGCTGTTCAGCCTCGGGCGCGCGACGGTGCAGGAGGACGACGTGGTCTGGAGTTCCTGGGATCCGCTAACCCGTCACTATCGTCGGTTACTGATCCATCAGGGTGCGCTGGCTGGCGTGCTGCTGATGGGCGACTGCCGCAGCGCGGCAACATTTACCGATTTACTGGCAACGGCTGCGCCCGCACGCGCGGACTGGCTGTTCGATCGTTTCACTACGCAACCGCAGGTTGCAGGACAGAACGCTATGACAAAACCTACTCTGGTGGTGGTTGGGCACGGTATGGTCGGCCATCATTTTCTCGAAGACTGCGTTAACCGCAATCTGCATCAGCAGTATCAGATCGTTGTCTTTGGTGAGGAGCGCTATGCCGCCTATGACCGCGTGCATCTGTCGGAATACTTTGGCGGCCGAAGCGCGGCGTCGCTCTCGCTGGTGGAGGGGGAGTTCTTTGCCGATAACGGCATTGAGCTGCGCCTCTCGCAGCAGATCGTCGCTATCGATCGCGACGCGCGCGTGGTGCGTACCGCCAGCGGGCATGAGACCCACTGGGACAAGCTGGTGCTGGCGACCGGCTCATATCCGTTCGTACCGCCGGTGCCGGGCAACGATCTGCCGGGCTGCTTTGTCTACCGCACCCTTGACGACCTGGACAACATAGCGGCCCACGCGGCGGGCTCGCGTCGTGGCGTGGTGATTGGCGGCGGCCTGCTTGGGCTGGAGGCGGCGAATGCCCTCAAGCAACTCGGGCTGGAAACGCACGTGGTGGAGTTTGCGCCCAATCTGATGGCGGTGCAGCTTGATAATGACGGCGCGGCGATGCTGCGCAGGAAAATCGAGGCGCTGGGCGTTGGCGTTCACACCAGTAAGGCCACCACGGAAATTGCTGCGACGGACGACGGGCTGGTGCTGCGCTTCGCCGACGGTGAACAGCTGGAAACGGACATGGTGGTCTTCTCTGCCGGTATTCGTCCTCAGGACGCGCTGGCGCGCAGCAGCGGGCTGGCTGTCGGCGAGCGCGGCGGGATCTGCATTGATGACGCCTGCCGGACCTCCGATTCGAACGTGCTTGCCATCGGTGAATGCGCCCTGTGGGAGGGGAAAATCTTTGGGCTGGTGGCGCCGGGCTACCAGATGGCGCGCGTGGCCGCCGCCGCGCTCGCGGGCGAAGATAAAACCTTCACCGGGGCAGATATGAGCACTAAGCTCAAGCTGCTCGGCGTGGACGTGGCGTCGTTTGGCGATGCTCAAGGGCGCACGCCGGGGGCGCTAAGCTACCAGTGGACGCACGGCCCGCAGCAAATCTACAAGAAAATCGTGGTCAGCCACGACGGAAAAACGCTGCTCGGCGGCGTGCTGGTGGGCGATGCCAGCGAATACGCCACGCTGGTGCAGATGATGCTTAACGGCATCAGCCTGCCGAAAGAGCCGGAAACGCTGATACTACCCACGTTGTCAGGCAGCGCGCCAAAAGCGCTGGGCGTGGCGGCGCTGCCGGAAAGCGCACAGATCTGTTCGTGTCATAACGTCAGCAAAGGCGATATCTGCCGGGCGGTGAGCGCGGGCGCAGCGGATATCGGCGCCGTTAAGCAGTGCACCAAAGCGGCGACCGGCTGCGGGGGCTGCAGCGCGCTGGTGAAGCAGGTGATGGAGTTCCAGCTTGCCGAGCAGGGCGTGGAGGTGAAAAAGGACATCTGCGAACACTTTCCGTACTCGCGCCAGGAGATTTACCACCTGGTTCGCGTCAACCATATCCGCACCTTCGACCAGCTTATCAGCCGTTACGGTCAGGGCCACGGGTGCGAGATCTGTAAGCCGCTGGTGGGGTCCGTGCTGGCCTCCTGCTGGAATGAGTATCTGCTCAAACCGGCGCACCTGTCGTTGCAGGATACCAACGACCGATACTTCGCCAATATCCAGAAGGACGGGACGTATTCCATCGTGCCGCGCATGCCCGCAGGAGAAGTGACCGCCGACGGGCTGATCGCCATCGGCCAGATTGCGAAACGCTACGGCCTGTACAGCAAAATCACCGGTGGGCAGCGTATCGACCTGTTTGGCGCCACCCTGGAACAGCTGCCGGAGATCTGGCAGGCGCTGGTGGAGGCCGGGTTTGAAACCGGGCACGCTTACGGGAAATCCCTGCGCACGGTGAAATCCTGCGTCGGGTCGACCTGGTGCCGCTACGGCGTGCAGGATTCCACTGGTCTCGCAGTCAGGCTGGAGCACCGCTACAAGGGCCTGCGCGCCCCGCACAAAATCAAAATGGCCGTTTCCGGCTGCACCCGCGAGTGCGCGGAGGCGCAGAGCAAGGACGTGGGGGTGATTGCCACGGACAAAGGCTGGAACCTCTATCTGTGCGGCAACGGCGGGATGAAGCCTCGCCATGCGGATCTCTTCGCCAGCGATCTGGATGACGAAACGCTGATCCGCACCGTCGACCGTTTCCTGATGTTCTACATCCGCACGGCGGATCGCCTGCAGCGCACCAGTACCTGGATGGACAACCTGGAGGGCGGCCTCGACTATCTGCGTGAGGTGATCCTCAACGACAGTCTCGGCATCGCCCACGAGCTGGAGCAGGAGATGGCCCGGGTAGTCGAGACGTACCAGTGCGAATGGCAAACCACGCTCAACGATCCTGACCGCCTGGCGCTGTTCCGCACCGCGGTGAACGTCGCGCCGTCGGACGAAAGCAAGCGCTGGCAGGAAATCTGCGGCATTGACGATATCCCGGAGCAGGCGGGCATTGGCGCGCGTCTTGGCCGTAAACCGATCGCGCTGTTCCGCTTTGGTCAAACTGTTTATGCCCTGGACGACCTGGAGCCGGGCAGCAGTGCGAATGTGCTGTCACGCGGCATCCTCGGCGATGCGGCGGGCGAACCGGTGGTTATTTCTCCGCTCTACAAGCAGCGCATTCGCCTGCGCGACGGCTGTCAGGTGGAGAGTGGCGAACCCGCGGTGCGCGCCTGGCCGGTCAAAATTGAAAATGGCAAGGTGTGGGTCGGCAACGAAGAGCTGGTGATGCGCGCGGAGGCCTCATGACGGAAACCAGGACAACGTGCCCCTACTGCGGGGTCGGCTGCGGCGTGATCGCCAGCGTGGAGGATGGAGCGGTCAGCGTTCGGGGGGACGACACCCACCCTGCAAACTTTGGCCGCCTGTGCGTGAAAGGATCGGCCCTGGGGGAGACGACGGGCTTGCAGGGGCGATTGCTGTACCCCGTTGTCGATGGACTTGAGGTGGACTGGTCCCAGGCGCTGAACGCGGCGGGCGAGCGACTGCGGGAGATCATCGACACATGGGGGCCACGGGCGGTGGCGTTTTATGCCTCCGGCCAGCTGTTAACCGAGGACTACTATGCCGCCAACAAGCTGATGAAAGGGTTTATCGGCGCGGCGAACATCGATACCAACTCCCGGCTCTGCATGTCCTCGGCGGTGGTGGGCTACAGGCGCGCCTTTGGCGAAGACGTGGTGCCGTGCAGCTACGAGGATGTGGAAAATAGCGATCTGGTGGTGCTGGCAGGCTCGAACGCGGCCTGGACGCATCCGGTGCTCTATCAGCGCCTGGTGCAGGCAAAGCACATCAATCCGCAGATGAAGGTGGTGGTGATTGACCCGCGTAAAACCGCTACCTGCGATATTGCCGACCTGCATCTGGCGCTTAAACCCGGCAGCGACGCCGGGCTGTTTGTGGGGTTGCTCAATCTGATCCAGGGCACCGATGAGTGGCCGATTGCCCGCGTGGCGGCGTTTTGCGACCTTCCGGCAGAGGATATTGGTACCTTTTACGACTGGTTTGTTACCGTGCCTCGCGCCATTACGCTCTACACCATGGGGATCAACCAGTCCTCCAGCGGCAGCGACAAGTGCAGCGCCATCATTAACGTGCATCTTGCCAGCGGGAAGTTCAACCGTCCGGGCTGCGGCCCGTTTTCGCTGACCGGACAGCCAAACGCCATGGGCGGCCGGGAAGTAGGCGGGCTGGCGAACCAGCTGGCGGCGCATATGAGCTTCGAGCCGGACGATCTTTCGCGGGTGGCGCGTTTCTGGGGAACGGAACGGCTGGCGCAGACGCCGGGGCTGATGGCGGTGGAACTGTTTGACGCCATCGCCCGCGGCGAGGTGAAGGCGGTGTGGATCATGGGCACCAATCCTGCCGTGTCGCTGCCGGACAGCCACGCGGTGTGTCAGGCGCTGGCGGCCTGTCCGCTGGTGATTGTCTCTGAGGTGATGAAAGATACCGACACCAGCCGGTTCGCCCATATCCGTTTTCCGGCGCTGGGCTGGGGGGAGAAGGACGGCACGGTGACCAATTCCGAGCGGCGCATTTCGCGCCAGCGCGCGTTTCTGCCCGCGCCGGGTGAGGCGAAGCCGGACTGGTGGATCGTGGCTCAGATTGCAAAACGGCTGGGCTACGGCGAGGCCTTTGCCTGGCAACATCCGCAGGAGATTTTTTGCGAACATGCGGCGCTGACGGCGTTTGAAAATGACGGCGCGCGGGCGTTGAACCTTCAGGAACTGGCGGGGTTAACCCGTGAAGCGTGGGAGACGCTTGAGCCGTACCAGTGGCCGACGGGGAATTTATCGCGCCGAAACGTAGTGCCTGTCGATCCGCTGCCGCACGGCGCGACGGCTACCGCGCTATACCCGGCGATCCTCAACACTGGCCGTATCCGCGACCAGTGGCACACCATGACCCGTACGGGATACGTGCCCCGGCTGATGCAGCATATCGCGGAGCCGTTTGTTGAGGTCTGCGCCGCAGACGCCATTCGGTTTTCACTATGCGACGGCCAGCTGGCGCGGATCGGCTCGCCGCGCGGCGTGATGGTGGCCAGAGTACGAATCAGCGACGGAATACGGGAAGGCGAAGCGTTTGCCCCGATGCACTGGAACGCTGAGTTTGCCCGCCAGGGAAAGGTTAACGCGCTGGTGGAAGGGCGCATCGATCCGGCTTCCGGGCAGCCGGAGAGTAAGCAAACCGCCGTCAGAATCATGCCCTGGCAGCCCGCCTGGCAGGGGGAGCTCTATGCCCGGGAATGGCCGGAAATCCCCTCTTCGGTTCACTGGTGGCGTAAAGCCTCGCGAATGACGATAGCGGGTGAAAAGCCGCTGCTGTCGTGGGTCATGGACTATGCCAGCGGCCGGGGCTGGCAGCTGCAGGTTGCGCAAACCGGGGAACGCAGCAGCGTGCTGGCCTGGCATAACGGCCATCTGATGCTGGGTTTCTGGGAAGGCACCGCCTTGCCCGATCTGGCGCACCCGGTGATAGAAGCCGCTTTTCAGTCACCACCCTCGACTCCCGCAGAACGCCATGCGCTGCTGAACGGGCAGGGCGTGGGGAAGGTTACAGATCCGGGGCGCATCATCTGCAGCTGTTTCAGCGTTGGAGAAAACGCGATACGGGAGGCGATTGCCGGAGGCTGCGGTTCCGTTACCGCGCTGGGGGCGACGCTACGGTGCGGCACGAACTGCGGTTCGTGCGTGCCTGAGCTCAAAACAATGTTTCAGGAAATTCCGGAAAATTCCCCGTAAAGCTGCAAAGAGGGAGAAATCACGTTAAGGTACCTGGTGTTCTTACGTAAGCACCGGGTAATTCTTACGACATTGATGACTGTTTCTCCCCCTTTCCGAACGCTGGTTTTACTCTCCCTTGTTACTGCCGGAGCCGTTCACGGTGCGCCGAATTCCTTTATCCAGCAGGCACAAAATCCCTTTGATAATAACGGGGATAATCTCCCCGATCTCGGTATGGCAGCCCCCACCGGGGAGGGGGAAAAGCATCTCGCCGAAATGGCGAAAGCCTTTGGTGAAGCCAGTATGACCGACAACGGCCTGACTACGGGCGAGCAGGCGCGGCAGTTTGCCTTTGGTCAGGTGCGCGACGCGGTGAGCGGCGAGGTGAACCAGCAGATTGAATCCTGGCTGTCGCCCTGGGGGAACGCCAGCGTCAATTTGCTGGTGGATAACGACGGGAAATTCAACGGCAGCAGCGGGAGCTGGTTTATCCCCTGGAACGATAACAACCGTTACCTGAGCTGGAGCCAGCTCGGCCTGACGCAGCAGACGGATGGCCTGGTCAGTAACGCCGGAATCGGCCAGCGCTGGGTGGCCGGAAAATGGCTGCTGGGCTACAACACCTTTTACGACAACCTGCTGGATGAGAACCTGCAGCGTGCCGGGCTGGGTGCGGAGGTGTGGGGAGAAAATCTGCGCCTGTCGGCTAACTATTATCAGCCTTTTGCCGGCTGGCGCGACAGCTCTGACGTCCAGGAGCAGCGCATGGCGCGGGGATATGACGTGACCGCCAAAGCCTGGCTGCCGTGGTTTCATCACCTGAACACCAGCGTCAGCTTTGAGCAATATTTTGGCGACAACGTTGACCTCTTCAACAGCGGAACCGGGTATCACAACCCGGTGGCGGTCAATCTCGGGCTTAACTATACCCCCGTGCCGCTGGTGACGCTGACCGCCGGGCATAAGCAGGGCGAAAGCGGAGAGAGCCAGAATAACCTCGGGCTGAAGCTCAACTATCGCTTCGGTGTGCCGCTGGTTAAGCAGCTCTCCGCCGGAGAGGTTGCGGCCACGCGATCCCTGCGCGGAAGCCGCTATGACTCGCCGGAGCGTAACAGCCTGCCGGTGATGGAGTTCCGCCAGCGTAAAACGCTCTCCGTCTGGCTGGCAACCCCGCCGTGGGATCTCAAAGGGGGCGAAACCGTCATGCTGAAGCTGCAGGTTCGCAGCACTCACGGTATTCGTCAGATCCACTGGCAGGGTGATACCCAGGCATTGAGCCTGACGTCCCCGGGGAAAAGTGACAGCACCGACGGCTGGAGCGTGATCATGCCTGCCTGGAATGACGCTGAAGGGGCGACAAACCGCTGGCATCTCTCGGCGGTGGTGGAAGATGCGAAGGGCCAGCGCGTCTCATCCAATGAGATCACGCTCGCTGTGGTGCAGCCGCTGGTCGCATTACCTGACGACGACCCGCGCTGGAAGCTGCTGCCGGATGAGTAATGCTTAAAAAATACGTTCCTGATGGACCCACACCGCGGCTTCAACGCGGGATTTTAGCTTCATTTTCTTGAGCATATGCTTCACGTGCACTTTAACCGTGCTTTCGGTGATATCCAGGCGGCGGGCGATCATTTTGTTCGGCAGGCCCTGGGCAATCAGCTTCAGAATATCGCGTTCGCGCGGCGTTAACTGGCTGACGTCGCGGTCAGAGGTGGCGCGGTTCGCCCGCAGGCTGGCGGCCAGCACCGGCGTCAGGGCCTCGCTCAGCACCATCTCGCCTGCGGCGGCCTGCTGCAGCGCCTTGAGCAGGTCTTCCGGCTCCATATCCTTCAGCAGATAGCCATCCGCGCCGCGCTTCAGCGCCGTGACCACATCCTCTTCGTGGTTGGAGACGCTAAAGACCACCACGCGACCGGAAAGGGATTTCTCGCGTAACTTGTCGAGGGTTTCCAGACCGTTCATGCCGGGCATGTTGAGATCGAGCAGGATCAGATCCGGATCGAGGGATTCGGCCAGCTCAATACCCTGTTCACCGTTGCTGGCTTCGCCAACCACGGTAATGTCGGGTGCCATGCTGACCAGCTGTTTTACGCCAGTACGCAGCATCGGATGGTCGTCGATCAACAGGATGGATGCCGGTTCCTGATTAGTCATGGGTTTCTCCTTGAGCAGTTGTAAGCGGTTTTTCGGGAATAAAGGTGACCACAACTTCCGTGCCACCCGTCTCTCTCCGTCGAACCTGGCAATCACCGCGCAGGCTTTGGGCGCGGTCTCGCATAATGATTAAACCATAGTGGTTAGTGCGTTCGGCATTTTCCGGCACGCCGCGACCGTTGTCGTGAACCGTCAGCCTGACCTGATTAGCGTGCTGGCTGACGGTAACCGTAACCGCCGTTGCTTCAGCGTGTTTGAGCACGTTGCTCAGCGCTTCGCGGGCGATCTGCAGCAGATGAATCGCCTGATGGGAAGGGACAAACCGCGGCGGCAGCTGGTAATCCAGCTTCACCGGGAAGCCAAGCCGGGCGCTAAATTCCTGGCAGCTGGATTCCAGCGCCGGGCGCAGCCCCGGCTCGGTCAGCTGCAGGCGGAAGGTGGTCAGCAGCTCGCGCAGCTGTACCCAGGAGGTGTTCAGCTCGTTGCGGATCTGGCTCAGCAGCTGTTTGTTGCTTTCCGGCATTTCCGCGTCCTGCATCTGCAGGCAGCTCACCTGCATTTTCATACAGGAGAGCGACTGGGCGATAGAGTCGTGGAGCTCGCGGGCGATGGTCGCGCGCTCTTCCATGACGATCAGCTGCTGCTGTTTTTCCTGGTGCCTGTCGAGCGCCAGCGTGGCCGTTAGCTGTTCAACCAGGGTGTCCACCAGCTGCTGCTGGTCGTGGCTCAGATGACGTCCGGCTGGCAGGGTGGCCAGCAGAATACCGTACTGGGTGTGGCTGTCCGTCAGCCGCCACTTCAGGGTAGTGCCGCCAGAAGCCTGCAGCGGCAGGCCGCGCGGGCACAGGTGACAGCCTTTATCATCGCAGGACATGTCGGACTGACAGGTAAACTCCTGATGATTATCTTCATCTTCCACATCGTAAACCCGCAGCTCCAGGTCATGCAGCAGGGTCAGATTTTGCAGGCCGTTCAGCACCGGCGAAAGGCGTTCACATAGCGGCACCTGCATGTGCAGCCGACGGTTGGCTTGCCACAGGAAGGAGAGGATCTCATTTTTCTGCTCCAGCCCGGCGGTTTTTTCCTGCACGCGTTGTTCCAGCACCGCGTAGCTTTCGGAGAGCTCCGCCGACATGGTGTTCAGCGCCTGGCCGAGCATGGCCATCTCGTTGCGGCCGCTGATGTGCGTGCGCTGGGTAAAATCTCTGTTCGTTACGGCGCGCGCCATCGCCAGCAGCTGTTTCCAGGGATTCAGCAGCCGCGCCCGGAGCCAGATAATGGTGAAGATCAGCAGCAGGCCCATAAACAGCGCCATGGCACGGTGTACCATTACCACCCGGTCGATGCGTAATTCGGTGGTTTGGTCGAAAGAGGAGACCAGCGCGTCAATGCGGGAGACGAAACCCGCTACGTCCTGCGCAACGGTTTCGGTGCTGCGTGCCTGTTTCAGACCGGGTTCCAGCTGGGTGTGCCAGTAGCCCTGCAGGGCTTTCAGCTGGGACTGCTGGCCGGCGCGGATGGCGGCGTTTTCCAGTTCGGGGCTGAAGGCCGTGCGCTCCATTTCATCAATTAAGGGCCGATCGTCCTGCGTCAGGGGGACCGACGCCAGCAGACGATAACTCTGCATGCGTAGAGAACCTGCCTCGTTGATGGCATGTGCATTACCCTGTACCCCTTGTACCAGCCAGCCGGAAATCGCCATGCCGGCCACGCCAAGGGCGGTAGACAGCAAAACAATCAGGGCTAGCTGATTGACGAGAGTCAGCGGTGATAAACATCTTTTTAACATAGAGTTGCCGGGCTCCTGACGTGGCCTGCTTGCAGGAATGGCGCTATTCTGGTGCATACCCTGGAGTATACCCATACCAATAAAGGATTACCCCTAAATTGCCAACGGAGTATAGGTGAAGAAGCGGTGGTAGCAAGGAACCTTCAGTGCAGTGAAAAACCACGTCTTTTTTACCGAATTATCCTACTCACTAAGGATAACCCCTTTTTTTGCGCCGCAAATCCCCGCACTTTTCCTTTGATTTATATCAACTTACCGCCGCCCTAAAACCCTAATGTTTGCAGCATCATTCGAGAATCAGAGGTGTCTATGAGTCACTCATCCGCTCCCGAAAGGGAAAATGGTGCCGTTATTACAGACTGGCGTCCAGAGGATCCGGCGTTCTGGCAACAGTGCGGCCATCGTATAGCAAGCCGGAATCTGTGGATTTCCGTTCCGTGTCTGCTTTTAGCGTTTTGCGTATGGATGTTGTTTAGCGCGGTCGCGGTAAACCTGCCGAAAGTAGGGTTTACGTTCACGACCGATCAGCTGTTTATGCTTACCGCATTGCCGTCGCTGTCTGGCGCGCTGCTGCGTGTCCCTTACGCGTTTATGGTCCCGGTATTCGGTGGACGTCGCTGGACGGCGTTCAGTACGGGCATCATGATCGTCCCTTGCGTGTGGCTAGGTTTCGCGGTGCAGGATACCTCCACGCCGTTCAGCGTGTTCGTGATTATCTCCCTGCTGTGCGGTTTCGCCGGCGCTAACTTCGCCTCCAGCATGGCGAACATCAGCTTCTTCTTCCCGAAAGCGAAGCAGGGCGGCGCGCTGGGTATTAACGGCGGTTTGGGCAACATGGGCGTAAGCGTGATGCAGTTGATTGCGCCGCTGGCGATCTCTGTTTCTATTTTTGCCGCCTTCGGTGGCGGCGGCGTTGAGCAGGCGGATGGTTCTTCCCTCTACCTGCAGAACGCGGCCTGGATTTGGGTTCCGTTCCTGGTGGTGTTCACCCTCGCTGCGTGGTTCTTTATGAACGATCTGAGCGCGTCGAAAGCATCCCTGAGCGAGCAGCTTCCGGTGCTGAAACGTGGACACCTGTGGGTGATGGCGCTGCTGTATCTGGCTACCTTCGGTTCGTTTATCGGCTTCTCAGCGGGCTTTGCCATGCTGTCGAAAACCCAGTTCCCGGACGTGCAGATCCTGCAATTCGCCTTCTTCGGTCCGTTCATTGGCGCACTGGCGCGTTCACTGGGCGGCATGATCTCCGACCGTCTGGGCGGGACTCGCGTTACGCTGGTGAACTTTATTGTGATGGCAGTCTTCTGCGCGCTGCTGTTCCTGACGCTGCCTTCTGACGGGCAGGGCGGTAACTTCTTTGCCTTCTTCGGCGTGTTTATGGTGCTGTTCCTGACGGCCGGGTTGGGGAGTGCTTCCACCTTCCAGATGATCTCCGTGATCTTCCGCAAGCTGACGATGGATCGCGTGAAAGCGCAGGGCGGAAGCGAAGAGCAGGCCATGCGTGAAGCGGCGACGGATACGGCTGCGGCCCTGGGCTTTATCTCGGCTATTGGCGCAATTGGCGGCTTCTTTATTCCGAAAGCATTCGGCATCTCGCTTGACCTGACCGGCTCTCCGGCTGGCGCCATGAAAGTCTTCCTCGTCTTCTATATCGCCTGCGTCGTGATTACGTGGCTGGTATATGGCCGTAATACCAAGAAAAATAAGTAAGTGTGATTATCCGTTAACGCGGCCTTCGGGCCGCGTTTTTTTTCGACTGAATAATAGTTACAACATACTAAAAGCTTTTACCGCAGTCATCTGCGGGTAACACTGTGATCGCCATCGCCTTGCAGGGATGTCTACCCCTTAATACCTGAGATGTTAAATTTTGCCGGGGTTATTGTACGATGAATAATAAATATCTTTATAAATCATTTATTTATTCGTTTTAAAAATATACCGCTTTGGTGGTATTTGGTCTAACCCCTCCTTTTACAGTCCCTCTTCGTCTTGATCGTTATCAATTCTCCCCCTCTTTCAGGGCGTTACCTTCGCTGCAAATCAGCAATGTCGATTTAGAGAGCCACAGGCTCCATACAGGAGATACCCGATGAGCAAATTTTTGGACCGGTTTCGCTACTTCAAACAGAAGGGTGAAACTTTTGCCGATGGGCACGGCCAGGTTCTGGATACCAACCGGGACTGGGAAGACGGTTACCGCCAGCGCTGGCAGCATGACAAAGTCGTCCGTTCTACCCACGGCGTAAACTGCACTGGCTCATGTAGCTGGAAGATTTTCGTTAAAAACGGTCTGGTGACCTGGGAAATGCAGCAGACCGACTATCCGCGCACCCGTCCGGATATGCCGAACCATGAACCGCGCGGCTGCCCGCGCGGGGCCAGCTACTCCTGGTATCTCTATAGCGCCAACCGTCTGAAATACCCGCTGATGCGCAAACGCCTGATGAAAATGTGGCGTGAAGCGAAAGTGCAGCACAGCGACCCGGTTGATGCGTGGGCCTCTATCATTGAAGATGCCGACAAAGCGAAAAGCTTCAAGCAGGCGCGCGGTCGCGGTGGTTTCGTTCGTTCTTCCTGGAAAGAGGTGAACGAGCTGATTGCCGCCTCCAACGTCTATACCGTAAAAACCTACGGTCCTGACCGCGTGGCGGGCTTCTCGCCAATCCCGGCGATGTCGATGGTCTCTTACGCTTCCGGCGCGCGCTACCTGTCGCTTATCGGCGGGACCTGCCTGAGCTTCTACGACTGGTACTGTGACCTGCCGCCAGCGTCACCGCAGACCTGGGGTGAGCAGACCGACGTGCCGGAATCCGCCGACTGGTACAACTCCAGCTACATTATCGCCTGGGGCTCTAACGTGCCGCAGACCCGTACCCCGGACGCGCACTTCTTTACCGAAGTCCGCTACAAAGGGACAAAAACCGTTGCGGTCACCCCGGACTACGCGGAAATCGCCAAGCTGTGCGACCTGTGGCTGGCACCGAAACAGGGTACCGATGCCGCGATGGCGATGGCGATGGGCCACGTCATGCTGCGCGAATTCCACCTCGACAAACCGAGCCAGTACTTCACCGACTACGTGCGTCGCTACACCGACATGCCGATGCTGGTGATGCTGGAAGAGCGTGAGGGCTACTATGCCGCGGGCCGCACGCTGCGCGCCGCCGATCTGGTGGACGCTCTGGGCCAGGAAAACAACCCTGAGTGGAAAACCGTTGCCTATAACAGCAACGGTGAGCTGGTGGCGCCAAACGGCTCTATCGGCTTCCGCTGGGGCGAGAAGGGCAAGTGGAACCTTGAGCAGCGCAACAGCACCACCGGTGAAGAGACGGAGCTGCGCCTCAGCATGCTGGGCAGCCAGGACGAGATCGCCGAGGTTGGCTTCCCGTACTTTGGCGGTGAAGGTTCCGAGCACTTCAACAAGGTTGAACTGAAAAACGTGCTGATGCACAAGCTGCCGGTTAAGCGCCTGCAGCTGGCCGACGGTTCTACCGCGCTGGTTACCACCGTCTATGACCTGACCATGGCGAACTACGGCCTGGAGCGCGGTCTGAACGACGAAAACTGCGCAACCAGCTATGACGACGTGAAGGCCTACACCCCGGCCTGGGCGGAGCAGATCACCGGCGTACCGCGCGCGCAGATCGTTCGTATCGCCCGCGAGTTTGCGGAAAACGCCGACAAGACCCACGGTCGCTCGATGATCATCGTGGGTGCCGGTCTGAACCACTGGTATCACCTCGATATGAACTATCGCGGCCTGATCAACATGCTGATCTTCTGCGGCTGCGTCGGGCAGAGCGGCGGCGGCTGGGCGCACTACGTGGGCCAGGAAAAACTGCGTCCGCAGACCGGCTGGCAGCCGCTGGCGTTTGCCCTTGACTGGCAGCGTCCGGCACGTCACATGAACAGCACCTCCTACTTCTATAACCACTCCAGCCAGTGGCGCTACGAGACGGTTACCGCGCAGGAACTGCTGTCGCCGATGGCGGATAAATCCCGCTACAGCGGCCACCTGATTGATTTCAACGTGCGCGCTGAACGCATGGGCTGGCTGCCGTCTGCGCCGCAGTTGGGCACTAACCCGCTGCGCATTGCACAAGAGGCGAAGCAAGCGGGAATGTCGCCGGTGGATTACACCGTGAAATCGCTCAAGGAAGGCTCCATCCGCTTCGCGGCAGAACAGCCTGAGAACGGCAAAAACCATCCGCGCAACCTGTTCATCTGGCGCTCCAACCTGCTGGGCTCGTCCGGTAAAGGCCACGAGTACATGCTGAAATACCTGCTGGGCACCGAGAACGGTATTCAGGGTAAAGACCTCGGCAAGCAGGGCGGCGTGAAGCCAGAAGAAGTGGAATGGAAAGACAATGGTCTGGACGGCAAGCTGGATCTGGTGGTGACGCTGGACTTCCGTCTGTCCAGCACCTGCCTGTACTCCGATATCGTGCTGCCAACCGCCACCTGGTACGAAAAAGACGACATGAATACCTCGGATATGCATCCGTTTATTCATCCTCTGTCTGCCGCCGTTGACCCAGCGTGGGAATCGAAAAGCGACTGGGATATTTACAAAGACATCGCGAAGAAATTCTCCGAAGTCTGCGTAGGTCACCTGGGCAAAGAGACCGACGTGGTGACGCTGCCAATCCAGCACGACTCCGCTGCCGAACTGGCGCAGCCGCTTGACGTGAAGGACTGGAAAAAAGGCGAATGCGACCTGATCCCGGGCGTGACCGCGCCTCACATCATTCCGGTTGAACGTGATTACCCGGCAACCTACGAGCGCTTTACCTCCATCGGCCCGCTGATGGAGAAAATCGGTAACGGCGGCAAAGGCATCGCCTGGAACACCCAGAGCGAAATGGACCTGCTGCGCAAGCTCAATTACACCAAAGCAGACGGCCCGGCCAAAGGCCAGCCAATGCTCAACACGGCAATTGATGCGGCGGAGATGATCCTGACCCTGGCACCGGAAACCAACGGCCACGTGGCGGTGAAAGCGTGGGCGGCCCTGAGTGAATTTACCGGTCGCGACCACACGCATCTGGCGAAGAATAAAGAGGAAGAGAAAATCCGCTTCCGCGATATCCAGGCCCAGCCGCGCAAGATTATCTCCAGCCCGACCTGGTCAGGACTTGAAGATGAGCACGTGTCCTATAACGCTGGTTATACCAACGTTCACGAGCTGATCCCATGGCGCACGCTTTCTGGTCGTCAGTCACTGTATCAGGACCACCAGTGGATGCGCGACTTCGGTGAAAGCCTGCTGGTGTACCGTCCGCCAATCGACACCCGCTCCGTGAAAGCGGTGATGGGCGCGAAATCGAACGGTAACCCTGAGAAGGCGCTGAACTTCCTGACGCCGCACCAGAAGTGGGGTATCCACTCCACCTACAGCGACAACCTGCTGATGCTGACCCTGTCGCGCGGTGGTCCGATTGTCTGGATGAGCGAAGCGGACGCCAAAGATCTGGGTATCGAAGATAACGACTGGATTGAAGTGTTCAACAGCAACGGCGCCCTGACGGCGCGTGCGGTGGTGAGCCAGCGCGTGCCGGCCGGGATGACCATGATGTACCACGCGCAGGAACGTATCGTGAACCTGCCGGGTTCAGAGATCACCGAGCAGCGCGGCGGTATTCACAACTCCGTGACCCGTATTACGCCGAAGCCGACCCACATGATCGGTGGCTATGCGCAGCTGGCCTACGGCTTTAACTACTACGGCACCGTAGGATCGAACCGCGATGAGTTCGTGGTGGTACGTAAGATGAAGAATATTAACTGGTTAGACGGCGAAGGTAATGACCAGGTACAGGAGAGCGTAAAATGAAAATTCGTTCACAAGTCGGCATGGTGCTGAATCTGGATAAGTGCATCGGCTGCCACACCTGTTCAGTGACCTGTAAAAACGTCTGGACCAGCCGCGAAGGTATGGAGTACGCCTGGTTCAACAACGTGGAAAGTAAGCCGGGCACCGGCTTCCCGACCGACTGGGAAAACCAGGAGAAGTGGAAGGGCGGCTGGATCCGCAAAATCAACGGCAAGCTGCAGCCGCGCATGGGTAACCGCGCAATGCTGCTGGGTAAAATCTTCGCTAACCCGCACCTGCCGGGGATTGAGGATTATTACGAGCCGTTTGATTACGACTACCAGAACCTGCACAACGCGCCGGAAAGCAAACACCAGCCGATCGCCCGCCCTCGCTCGCTGATCACTGGTCAGCGCATGGACAAAATTACCAGCGGTCCAAACTGGGAAGAAATTCTGGGCGGCGAGTTCGAAAAGCGCGCCAAAGACCAGAACTTCGAGAACATGCAGAAGGCGATGTACGGCCAGTTCGAAAACACCTTCATGATGTATCTGCCGCGCCTGTGCGAACACTGCCTGAACCCGGCGTGCGTCGCGACCTGCCCGAGCGGCGCTATCTACAAGCGTGAAGAAGACGGCATCGTGCTGATCGACCAGGACAAGTGCCGCGGCTGGCGCATGTGCATCACCGGCTGTCCGTACAAAAAAATCTACTTCAACTGGAAGAGCGGTAAGTCTGAGAAGTGCATCTTCTGCTACCCGCGTATCGAAGCCGGTATGCCGACCGTCTGCTCCGAGAGCTGCGTAGGTCGTATTCGTTACCTCGGCGTGCTGCTGTACGACGCGGACGCGATTGAGAATGCCGCAAGCACCGAGAATGAGAAAGATCTCTATCAGCGTCAACTGGACGTCTTCCTCGATCCGAACGATCCGAAGGTGATTGAGCAGGCGCTGAAAGACGGCATTCCACAGAGCGTGATTGACGCCGCGCAGCAGTCGCCGGTGTACAAAATGGCGATGGACTGGAAGCTGGCTCTGCCGCTGCACCCGGAATACCGCACCCTGCCGATGGTCTGGTACGTGCCGCCGCTGTCTCCGATTCAGTCTGCGGCGGACGCGGGCGAGCTGGGCAGCAACGGCATTCTGCCGGACGTGGAAAGCCTGCGTATCCCGGTTCAGTACCTGGCAAACCTGCTGACCGCAGGGGACACCCAGCCGGTACTGCTGGCGCTGAAACGTATGCTGGCGATGCGCCACTTCAAACGTGCGGAAACCGTTGACGGCGTGAACGATACCCGCGCGCTGGAAGAGGTCGGCCTGACCGAAGCGCAGGCGCAGGAGATGTACCGCTATCTGGCAATCGCTAACTACGAAGATCGTTTCGTGGTGCCAAGCAGCCACCGCGAGCTGGCCCGCGAGGCCTTCCCGGAGAAAAGCGGGTGTGGCTTTACCTTTGGCGACGGTTGCCACGGGTCAGACAGTAAATTCAACCTGTTCAACAGCCGCCGCATCGACGCCATGGATGTGACCAGCAAAACGGAGCCGCACCAATGATTGAACTCATCATTGTTTCGCGTCTGCTCGAGTACCCGGATGCTGCGCTTGCGCAGCATCAACAGGAACTCTTTGATGCACTCGCGTCATCTGAAAACCTGGATAAAGAGGATGCCCAAAAGCTGGGCGTTTTCCTCCGCGATCTGCTGGCGCGCGATCTGCTCGACGCGCAGGCGGACTACAGCCAGCTGTTTGACCGTGGTCGTGCGACGTCTCTGCTGCTGTTTGAGCACGTTCACGGTGAATCCCGCGACCGAGGTCAGGCGATGGTGGACCTGATGGCCCAGTACGAGCAGCACGGCCTGCAGCTCGACAGCCGCGAGCTGCCGGATCATCTGCCGCTGTACCTGGAGTATCTGGCGCAGCTGCCGAAAGAAGATGCGCTGGGCGGTCTGCAGGATATCGCCCCGATTCTTGCGCTGCTCGGCGCGCGTCTACAGCAGCGCGAGAGCCGCTATGCGGTGCTGTTCGATCTGCTGGTGAAGCTGGCGAACGCCTCTGTAGACAGTGAAAAAGTGGCGGAGAAAATCGCGGATGAAGCCCGGGACGATACCCCGCAAGCGCTGGATGCGGTCTGGGAAGAAGAGCAGGTGAAATTCTTTGCTGACCAGAACTGCGGCGAGTCTGAAATCTCCGCTCACCAGCGTCGTTTTGCCGGCGCGGTTGCCCCGCAATATTTGAATATCTCTAACGGAGGACGGCACTAATGCACTTCCTGAATATGTTCTTCTTTGACATTTACCCGTATATCGCGGGCACCGTGTTCCTGGTGGGAAGCTGGCTGCGCTATGACTACGGCCAGTACACCTGGCGTGCTGCCTCCAGCCAGATGCTGGATCGCAAAGGGATGCACGTCGCGTCTAACCTGTTCCACATCGGTATTTTGGGGATTTTTGCCGGTCACTTCCTTGGGATGCTGACGCCGCACTGGATGTACGAAGCGTGGCTGCCGATTGAAGTGAAGCAGAAGATGGCGATGATCGCCGGCGGTGCTTGCGGCGTGATGACCCTGGTGGGTGGCCTGCTGCTGCTGAAACGTCGTCTGTTCAGCCCGCGCGTGCGTGCAACCACCACTACAGCGGACATCCTGATCCTCTCCCTGCTGATGGTGCAGTGCGCGCTGGGTCTGCTGACTATTCCATTCTCTGCGCAGCATATGGACGGCAGTGAAATGATGAAGCTGGTGGGGTGGGCGCAGTCCGTCGTGACCTTCCACGGCGGAGCGTCTGAGCACCTGGACGGCGTGGCGTTTATCTTCCGCGTTCACCTTGTGCTGGGGATGACGCTGTTTGTGCTGTTCCCGTTCTCCCGTCTGGTGCACATCTGGAGCGCGCCGGTTGAGTACCTGACGCGCAAATACCAGATTGTGCGTGCCCGTCGCTAATTCAGCGTCTTGATACCAACCCCGCATTCGCGGGGTTTTTTTTCGCCCCAGCCCAGGTTGTTGCCCGCTGCAGCAAACAGGATCAGCGCGCCGCCCGCCAGCTGCGTCAGGTTCAGCGAGTGTCCGAATACCAGGTTATCGACAACGATCGCCACCACCGGATAGATAAACGACAGGGAGCCGGTAATGGGGGTAGGTAGCTTCTGAATCGCGCTGTAGAGCAGCTGGTACATAATGCCGGTATGGACGATGCCGAGCGTCAGCAGGATCGGCCAGGGAAAATCACCGGAAAATGACGGCCGGCTGGCAAACGGCAGAAGCATCACGACGCCCGTCAGCACCTGAATAAAGGCAATATGCTGCGGTGCGATTGTTTTCAGTTTGCGCGCAATGATTGCCGTCAGCGCGTAGAAGAAGGCCGCGGCCATTGCCAGACCAATACCCGCCAGCCATTCAGTGTCGTGGGTGCCGGTCAGCTCGCTGGAGAGCAGTATCACCACGCCGCCGAAGGCGAGGAACAGCCAGCCCCATTTCACCACGCTGACGCGCTCGCCTAAAAACATCCCCATCAGGACCAGCATAAACGGCTGGGTGTTATAGACCACGGTCGAAAGACCAATAGAGATCCGCTCATAGGCTGCGAAGAGCAGCAGCCAGTTCACCACTAATGCCACACCGCCGAGAATCGCCAGCAGCAGCGTGGTGCGGGTGAGGGGGCTAAAGGGCTTTTGACTTACCCGGATAAAAATGAAAAGCGCTATTGCCCCAATAAGGCAGCGCCAGAACACCACTTCCGTCACCGGCAGACCGCTGAGCAAAACAAACGCGCCGATAGAGCCGGAAATTAACATCGCCAGACTCATCTGCCAGACGCCTTTATGTAAATCACGCATCATTCACCTCCTGATTAATAACGCTATTGTCGAAAATCGCTGTTGGGTTTTACAGGGGTGAGATAAGGTTGAAGGTATTAACAGCTTTTTTAAATTAGGTGAAACGAGTGGAATACCTTATTGATGATATCGATCGGCAAATTTTAGCCTGCCTGGTTGAGGATGCGCGCATGTCGTTGAAGGTGCTGAGCGGCCGCATTGGCCTGACCTCACCCAGCACGGCAGAGCGTCTGAAGCGGCTGGAGGAGCGCGGTGTGATTCAGGGGTATGGCGCACGTGTGAATCTCGCGGCGCTGGGGTATACGCTGCAGGCGCTGGTACGCGTGCGGCCTTTGCCGGGGCTGTTGCATAAGGTGGATAAGTACATTCAGGCGATGCCGGAGTGTATTGAGAGCGACAAGGTGACCGGGGAAGACTGCTTTGTGATTAGGCTGGTGGTGCGATCGATAGAACAACTGGATGCGCTGCTGGACGGGCTGGCGGAGCATGCACAATGTAATACGTCGATTGTGAAAAGTTCGCCGGTGAAGCGTCGTTTGCCGCCAATGTAGTCGTCTGTCGCCGGGTGGCGGATGCGCCTTACCAGGCCTACAGAGGCGGATTCGGTTGAGTGTTTGGTTTTAATATGACTTGGGATTTTGCTGGAAGTGATGGTGGTGGGGGAAGGATTCGAACCTTCGAAGTCGATGACGGCAGATTTACAGTCTGCTCCCTTTGGCCGCTCGGGAACCCCACCACGGGGTAATGCTTTTTTACTGGCCTGCTTCCTGCTGGAAGCGGGGCGCATCATATCAAATGATACGCCCCTGTAAAGCATTCCTTTAGGGAAAAGAAGCTGTTTGCCTGCTTTTTATCCGTAAAGGCGCAAAGCTAATCAATTCATTTTCCGAAAGATTAAAGAATGATGGTTCTGTTACCGTAGACAAAGACACGCTGCGCCAGCACCTGATACAGGGCACGACTCAACACGTTCTTCTCAACGTCACGTCCGGCGCGCATCATATCTTCTGCGGTGTAGGTGTGATCCACGTGAATCACGTCCTGCATGATGATGGGACCTTCGTCCAGATTGTCATTCACGTAGTGCGCGGTTGCGCCGATGATCTTCACGCCGCGCTCGTACGCCTGGTGATAAGGCCGCGCGCCAATAAAGGCCGGCAGGAACGAGTGGTGAATGTTGATAATCTTGTTCGGGAAGCGGGCGACGAAGGAAGGCGTCAGCACGCGCATATATTTCGCCAGCACCACGTAGTCCGGGTTATGCGCTTCAATGGCAGCAGCCATCAGGTTGTCGTGCTCTTCACGGGTATGGCCTTCATGGCTTACCAGCTCAAACGGAATATCAAAACGTTCAACCAGCGTGCGCAGGGTTTCGTGGTTGCCAATAACAGCGGCAATTTCTACGTCCAGGCCGCCGTAATTGGCCTTCATCAACAGATCGCCCAGGCAGTGAGCTTCTTTCGTCACCAGAATCACAATGCGACGACGGCCCGCAGGATTCAGCTCACGCACGGAACCGTCCGGCAGCGCGCTGTCCAGATCGGCCAGCAGGGTGGTGTCGTTGAAAATGCCTTCCAGTTCGGTACGCATGAAGAAGCGACCGGTACGGTGGTCAACGAACTCGTTGTTCTGCACGATATTCAGTTCATGCTTGTAGCAAATATTGGTGATTCGTGCGATCAGCCCTTTTTGATCGGGACAGATAGTGCGCAGAACTTTACGTTGTAATGATTGCATCGCCGGGAAATCCTGTTTGTATTTGCGAAGTCTGGGTTGTCAGGCGTTACTGCCCGCAACACTTTTTGAATTTTTTTCCTGAACCACAAGGGCAGGTATCGTTACGACCAAACTGTGGGCGCGTACCGTCAATATAATACCACTGCCCGCTTTCCTTTAAGAACCGGGAACGCTCGATAATGGCGCCAGGCCTGGCGTTCTCGGTAAAACGGGCAACAAAGCTGACAAAGCCTTCGTCGTGGTGGCTACCGGGTGAAGATTCAAACACGGTAAGCCCAAGCCAGTGGGTGTTGGCGAACCCGGCTTCGATCTCCTGTCGGAAATCGGCGGCGTGGCAGGACGGGTGCCAGGTTTTTATCAGGTAGTCTGCGTCTTTGATCACAAAAGCAGTATACCGTGAACGCATGAGGTGTGACGGATCCGGTGCAACCTGATTGCCAGAAAGATATCGCTGGCAACATAGGCTATACTCCAGAGCGCTACCACAGGGGCAGAGTTGAGACACGATTCTCTTCCTGGAACAAAAAATAAGGGCGTAAAACGCCTCGGGTAGCACTATGTTAACTGAGCAGTTGCGTTGACGCTATGTCAGGAATCCAGGGGAAGTAAAACAGGGCTAATGAGAAAGGTTAAAATTGGACTGGCGCTGGGATCAGGTGCAGCCCGGGGATGGTCTCATATCGGCGTGATTAATGCCTTAAACAAGATGGGCGTTGACGTTGATATCGTAGCAGGATGTTCAATCGGATCGCTTGTCGGCTCCGCCTACGCGTGCGGCAAGCTTCCGGATCTCGAAACCTGGGTGCGCTCCTTCAGCTATTGGGACGTGCTGCGTCTGATGGATCTCTCCTGGCAGCGCGGTGGGCTGTTGCGCGGTGAACGCGTCTTTAACCAGTTCCGCCGGGTGATGCCTCTCGAAGACTTTACTGACTGCCGGATGCCTTTCGGTGCCGTCGCAACTAATCTCAGCACAGGCCGTGAACTCTGGCTGACCGAAGGGGATATTCACCTTGCGGTGCGTGCTTCATGCAGTATTCCTGGGCTTATGGCGCCCGTGCCCCATAACGGTTACTGGCTTGTCGATGGTGGTGTCGTGAACCCGGTTCCCATCTCTCTGACGCGCGCCATGGGGGCGGACATCGTCATCGCCGTTGATTTGCAGCACGACGCTCATCTGATGCAGCAAGATCTTATGCCGGTCAATCTGCAGAGCGAAGATGCCGACGTCGAAAAGCTTGCCTGGCATGAACGCCTGCGCGGAAGAATTGGTCGCCTGGCCGCACGACGCTCGGTTGCCGCACCGACGGCCATGGAGATCATGACCACCTCAATTCAGGTTCTTGAGAATCGCCTTAAACGTAACCGTATGGCTGGCGATCCTCCGGATATTCTTATTCAGCCTTACTGTCCGCAAATCTCTACCCTTGATTTCCATCGGGCTGAGGCCGCCATCGCAGCGGGCTCGCTAGCCGTCGAAAAGAAAATAGACGAGTTGCTGCCGTTTGTGCGAACAGCACGTTAAGCACCTTTTTTTGACTACTTCAGCAAAATCTGACAGGCGATAGTGCCGATAGCATGCCACTATTTAGTAACTGTCAGCCAGGGGAGGAACCATGACGCAGCCATTGGCCGGAAAACACATTTTGATTGTTGAAGACGAGCCCGTTTTCCGATCGCTACTGGATTCGTGGTTATCCTCGCTGGGAGCAAACACTTTACTGGCTGAAGATGGTGTCGACGCGCTGGAAAAAATGACCGGTATTACGCCCGATCTGATGATTTGCGACATCGCGATGCCGCGAATGAATGGGCTGAAACTGGTTGAACATCTGCGCAACGAGGGGGACCAGATGCCCATTCTGGTGATCTCCGCGACAGAAAATATGGCGGATATTGCCAAAGCATTACGTCTTGGCGTTCAGGATATTTTGCTGAAACCCGTCAAAGATCTGAACCGGTTACGTGAAACGGTATTAGCGTGCCTTTATCCAAATATGTTTAATTCCCGCGTTGAGGAAGAGGAACGCCTTTTTCAGGACTGGGACGCGCTGGTGAGTAATCCGCCAGCGGCGGCGAAATTGTTGCAAGAACTTCAGCCTCCCGTTCAGCAAACTATTTCCCACTGCCGCGTAAACTATCGCCAGCTGGTGGCGGCCGATCAGCCTGGGCTGGTGCTGGATATTGCACCTCTGTCTGATTCCGACCTCGCATTTTATTCTCTGGACGTAACCCGTGCAGGGGATAATGGCGTATTAGCTGCATTGTTACTTCGCGCGCTCTTTAATGGATTATTGCAGGAACAGTTATCACATCAGGGACAACGGCTCCCTGAGTTAGGCAGTTTACTCAAACAGGTAAACCAGCTTTTTCGTCAGGCCAATTTACCCGGACAGTTCCCGCTGCTGGTTGGTTATTACCATAGCGGTTTAAAGAATCTTATCCTCGTTTCTGCAGGTCTCAACGCGTCACTGAATACCGGGGAACACCATATTCAGGTGAGTAACGGGGTGCCGCTTGGAACACTGGGAACGGCGTATCTAAATCAAATTAGCCATCGCTGTTCTTCCTGGCAGTGCCAAATTTGGGGTGCCGGGGGAAGGCTTCGCTTAATGTTGTCCACGGAATAAGCAATTGGATCTTAATTTTAAGATTGCTTTACCTGTGTTTTCTCGGGAGTGCTACTATCGCTGCCCAGATTCATGCGTATTTGTCCTAATTCATCGGCAACGCGTTCTTTTCAGACCCGGACTGCGGGGCGAGGCTGATATACTCAACGCGTTATTTATTGCATAAAAGTTCAAAACTTGAACAGCTCAGGAGAATTTGAATGGCTGCCCTAAATTCGAAAGTCAGAAAGGCCGTCATCCCGGTAGCGGGATTGGGGACCAGGATGTTACCAGCAACTAAGGCGATTCCTAAAGAGATGCTGCCTCTGGTTGATAAGCCATTAATCCAGTATGTCGTTAATGAGTGTATCGCGGCCGGCATTACTGAAATTGTGCTGGTTACGCATTCATCTAAAAACTCTATCGAAAACCACTTCGATACAAGTTTTGAACTCGAAGCCATGCTGGAAAAACGCGTTAAGCGTCAGCTGTTAGAAGAAGTTCAGTCTATTTGCCCTCCGCACGTCACCATTATGCAGGTTCGTCAGGGGCTGGCTAAAGGTCTGGGCCACGCGGTTATGTGTGCACACCCGGTTGTGGGTGATGAGCCCGTCGCGGTTATTCTGCCTGACGTGATTCTGGATGAATACGAATCCGATCTTTCCCAGGACAACCTGGCTGAGATGATCCACCGCTTTGACGAAACGGGCTGCAGCCAGATTATGGTTGAGCCAGTTGAAGACGTGACCGCTTACGGTGTGGTTGACTGCAAGGGCGTGAACCTTGAGCCAGGCGAAAGCGTGCCAATGGTTGGTGTCGTAGAGAAGCCTAAAGCCGACGTAGCGCCGTCTAATCTTGCAGTGGTGGGTCGCTATGTCCTGAGTGCTGAAATCTGGCCTCTGCTGGCGAAAACGCCTCCAGGAGCAGGGGATGAAATCCAACTGACGGATGCCATTGATATGCTGATCGAGAAAGAGACCGTTGAGGCTTACCACATGAAAGGTAAGAGCCATGACTGCGGTAATAAGCTCGGTTATATGCAGGCGTTCGTTGAATACGGCATTCGCCATAATACGCTGGGTGAAGAATTTAAAGGCTGGCTCAAAGAGAGTATGGGTATTAAGAAATAATCCAGGCGTAAATCTATGAAACCGGTGTGGCGCTGCCCACCGGTTTTTTTATGCCCATAAAACGCCATGATCAGCCTGTTTGTAAGCGAAACTAAATAGCCGAATAACGCTTTATGACGGAGTGTAAGAGGATGTTAGTGATAAATTGCGGGCAAAAAAAATCCCACCAGAGGCGGGATTTTTCTGAATTCGGCTTGATTAATCCTTGATCAGGAAGTCATCCAGCTGTTTACCTTGCTCATCCATAGCTTTCTTGATTACAGCAGGAGTACGGCCCTGGCCGGTCCAGGTTTTAGTTTCGCCGTTCTCATCTACATAGCTATATTTAGCAGGACGGGCAGCGCGTTTTGCTTTGGTACCGGTTTTTGCAGCAGCAATGCTGTTCAGCAATTCATTTGGATCGATACCATCAGCAATCAGCATTTCACGATATTGCTGCAGTTTACGCGTACGCTCTTCGATTTCAGCTGCAGCAGCGCTTTCTTCTTCGCGACGTTCATTAACTACAACTTCTAATTTTTCCAGCATTTCTTCGAGCGTTTCAAGGGTACATTCTCTTGCCTGCGCACGAAGAGTACGGATGTTGTTCAGAATTTTAAGTGCTTCGCTCATTGTAGTAATCTCAAACTTATAATGGGGGGTGGTTTGTTGACCTAATAATAGAGCCATAAATTCAGATGTGCAATAGCCAGGAATGTAAGGAATTCAAAAAATACTAAATAAAGCCGCTATTATTAATTACGCTAACTTAAATTTCCTCTTTGGCAGTCTCGCTTGTTATCACGATAACCTGCTTAACCCCGCCGCTTGCATCTTTTTTTTGTGACATTTGCCGCAGGAATTATAGTTGCGGCGGATAAATATCAGCCTTTTGTATTAGTTCCAGGCGACGGTGTTAAGGCAGGAATAGTTAATAAATAGTGAATTTTAATGAACGCAGATTCCACTATAAAAAGAAGTGTTATGTTTGGTTAACCATATAACCTATTCACCAGCATGACCGTCATTACTCTCTGTTTTAGCGGATTATTTTTGCGAAAAGAGGGCGTTTTACACCTTTCAGCACGGCATCGTTTGTGCGGCGTGTCGCTGATGACCAGACAAAATATGGTACAATGAATCATCGGGAATATTACACATTGATTAGGGTTTTACGGCCAATGGCACAACTTTATTTCTACTATTCGGCAATGAATGCCGGGAAATCCACCGCACTGCTGCAATCCTCATACAATTACCAGGAGCGAGGAATGCGTACCGTTGTTTATACCGCTGAAATCGACGATCGCTTCGGTGCAGGGAAGGTGAGTTCCAGAATAGGCCTCTCTTCACCAGCCAGGCTGTTTAACCCGCAAACTGACCTGCTGGAGGATATCCGCGCTGCGCATGCGTCAGAGCCCATTCACTGCGTGCTGGTTGATGAGAGCCAGTTCCTGACGCGTGAACAGGTGCACGCGCTCTCTGAAGTGGTTGATGAGCTCGATATCCCCGTTCTGTGCTACGGTCTGCGTACGGACTTCCGCGGGGAGCTGTTTGCCGGAAGCCAGTATTTGCTTGCCTGGTCAGATAAGCTGGTTGAACTAAAAACTATCTGTTTCTGCGGACGCAAGGCCAGTATGGTGCTTCGTCTCGACCAGGCTGGAAAACCTTATGCGGACGGTGAGCAGGTGGTGATTGGTGGCAATGAACGCTATGTGTCGGTCTGTCGTAAGCATTATAAGGAAGCGTTGTCCGTAGGCTCGCTGACGGCGATCCAGCACGACAACAGAAAATAATATCCGCCGCTATTCAGACATAAAAAAACCCGCCATACAGGCGGGTTTTTTCCTCAGGCTGTCAGTTAAGCGCTTTTCTTCGCTTTCTTGTCAGCTTTAATAACCGGAGCTTCTGTTTTCACAGCTGCAACGTCACCTTCTTTGAACTCACGACCGTAGTAGGTATCCAGCAGAATCTGTTTCAGCTCGGAGATCAGTGGGTAGCGCGGGTTAGCACCAGTACACTGGTCATCGAAGGCATCTTCAGACAGCTTGTCTACGTGAGCGAGGAAGTCAGCTTCCTGAACGCCTGCTTCACGGATAGATTTAGGAATACCCAGTTCAGCTTTCAGGCTTTCCAGCCATGCCAGCAGTTTCTCAATCTTCGCAGCAGTACGGTCGCCCGGTGCGCTCAGACCAAGGTGGTCAGCGATTTCAGCATAACGACGGCGCGCTTGCGGACGGTCATACTGGCTGAACGCAGTCTGCTTGGTTGGGTTGTCGTTGGCGTTATAGCGGATAACGTTGCTGATCAACAGGGCGTTCGCCAGACCGTGAGGAATGTGGAACTGTGAACCCAGCTTGTGCGCCATAGAGTGGCAAACACCCAGGAAGGCGTTCGCAAACGCGATACCGGCGATGGTTGCTGCACTGTGGACACGTTCACGTGCTACAGGGTTTTTAGAACCTTCGTTGTAGGACGCTGGCAGGTTTTCTTTCAGCAGTTTCAGAGCCTGCAGAGCCTGACCGTCAGAGAACTCAGACGCCAGTACAGAAACGTAGGCTTCCAGCGCGTGAGTCACGGCATCCAGACCACCGAACGCACACAGAGACTTCGGCATTTCCATTACCAGGTTGGCATCAACGATAGCCATATCTGGCGTCAGCGCGTAGTCAGCCAGCGGATATTTCTGACCTGTTGCGTCATCTGTTACTACCGCGAATGGCGTCACTTCTGAGCCGGTACCGGAAGTGGTGGTGACGGCGATCATTTTCGCTTTCACGCCCATTTTCGGGAACTTGTAGATACGTTTACGGATGTCCATAAAGCGCAGCGCCAGTTCTTCGAAGTGGGTTTCCGGATGTTCGTACATAACCCACATGATTTTCGCGGCGTCCATTGGGGAACCACCACCCAGTGCGATAATCACATCTGGTTTGAAGGAGTTCGCCAGTTCAGCACCTTTGCGTACAACGCTCAGGGTTGGGTCAGCTTCAACTTCGAAGAACACTTCAGTTTCGACGCCAGCCGCTTTCAGCACAGAGGTGATCTGGTCAGCGTAGCCGTTGTTGAACAGGAAACGGTCAGTCACGATGAGCGCACGTTTGTGGCCATCAGTAATCACTTCATCCAGCGCGATTGGCAGAGAGCCACGGCGGAAGTAGATAGATTTCGGAAGTTTGTGCCACAACATGTTTTCAGCTCGCTTAGCAACGGTTTTCTTGTTGATCAGGTGTTTTGGACCAACGTTTTCAGAGATGGAGTTACCACCCCAGGAACCACAACCCAGAGTCAGGGAAGGTGCGAGTTTGAAGTTATACAGGTCACCGATACCACCCTGAGAAGCAGGGGTGTTAATCAGGATACGGGCAGTTTTCATCATCTGACCAAAGTGGGCAACACGCTCTGGCTGGTTATCCTGGTCGGTGTACAGACATGAGGTATGACCGATACCGCCCATAGCAACCAGCTTCTCGGCTTTTTCTACCGCGTCTTCGAAATCTTTCGCACGGTACATAGCAAGCGTAGGAGACAGTTTTTCGTGAGCAAACGGCTCGCTTTCGTCGACAACTTTAACTTCACCGATCAGGATCTTGGTGGTCGCCGGAACGGTAAAGCCTGCGAGTTCAGCGATTTTATAGGCTGGCTGACCTACGATAGCAGCGTTCAGCGCGCCATTTTTCAGGATAATGTCCTGAACCGCTTTCAGCTCTTTGCCCTGCAGCAGGTAGCCGCCGTGGCTGGCGAAACGCTCGCGTACTGCGTCGTACACGGAATCAACAACAACTACAGACTGTTCAGATGCACAGATAACGCCGTTATCGAAGGTTTTAGACATCAGCACAGACGCAACAGCACGTTTGATGTCAGCGGTTTCATCGATAACAACGGGGGTGTTACCTGCGCCTACACCGATTGCTGGTTTACCGGAGCTGTATGCTGCTTTAACCATACCAGGACCACCGGTCGCCAGAATCAGGTTAATGTCCGGGTGATGCATCAGCGCGTTAGACAGTTCAACAGAAGGTTGGTCGATCCAGCCAATCAGATCTTTTGGTGCGCCTGCAGCAATTGCTGCCTGCAGAACGATGTCTGCTGCTTTATTTGTTGCGTCCTTCGCACGTGGATGTGGAGAGAAGATGATTGCGTTACGGGTCTTCAGGCTGATCAGCGATTTGAAGATAGCTGTTGAAGTAGGGTTAGTCGTTGGAACAATACCGCAAATGATGCCGATAGGTTCGGCGATGGTGATCGTCCCGAAGGTGTCGTCTTCAGACAGAACGCCACAGGTTTTCTCATCTTTATAGGCGTTGTAGATATACTCAGAAGCAAAGTGGTTTTTGATCACTTTATCTTCAACGATACCCATGCCAGATTCGGCAACGGCCATTTTAGCGAGAGGGATTCGAGCATCTGCAGCAGCCAGAGCGGCCGCGCGGAAGATTTTATCAACCTGTTCTTGGGTGAAATTGGCATATTCACGCTGGGCTTTTTTAACGCGCTCGACGAGGGCGTTCAGTTCAGCGATATTAGTAACAGCCATAATGCTCTCCTGATAATGTTTAAACTCTTTTAGTAAACCAGCGCTCGATACGTCAGACAGTATAGACAGTGCCAATACGACTTGCGTTACATAAAGTAAAACAAAGGGTTACTTTATGCTCCAGTACACTAATTTACTAAAAGAGCCTTACCTTAGCATCATCCCTTTTTGTCAGGTGACCTCCCTGGGGGCGTAATCAAGATTACTCACTTCTGAGTACGGAAATCATGATCTGCGTCAATTTTCCACCAAGCTGATACCTTTCAGCAGGGTTATTTAATGGATATATTTCCACTGTTAATTAATTAAGTAACTATTGGAAGTGACGCTATCATTGTCTCAACATATGTTTAACATTCTGAAATGCTAACGTTTTGGCACAGATTTCTGGTGAAGTATGCTAATAAAAAGCGTATCTTCAGCGCGATTTTTCCTAACAATGTAACTGTCCCGGGCATGCGCAAAAGCGGAGCAAAACGTGATCCAAACGCTCTTTGATTTTCCAACGTATTTCAAATTTTTTATTGGTCTGTTTGCCCTGGTCAACCCGGTGGGGATCATTCCTGTCTTCATTAGTATGACCAGTTACCAGACGGCGGCGGCCCGGAACAAAACCAATCTTACCGCTAACCTGTCTGTGGCAATCATTTTGCTCACCTCGCTTTTCCTGGGTGATGCCATTCTCCAGCTCTTTGGCATCTCGATTGACTCCTTCCGCATTGCGGGCGGGATCCTGGTGGTGACCATTGCCATGTCCATGATCAGCGGTAAGCTGGGTGAGGATAAGCAGAACAAGCAGGAAAAGTCAGAAACCGCCATCCGCGAAAGTATCGGCGTGGTTCCGCTGGCATTGCCCCTCATGGCCGGGCCGGGTGCCATCAGTTCAACCATTGTCTGGGGCACGCGTTACCATAGCCTCATGCATTTGATTGGCTTTTCTGTCGCGATTGCCGTTTTCGCACTCTGTTGCTGGGGCGTATTCCGCATGGCGCCGTGGCTGGTGCGCCTGCTGGGGCAGACCGGCATCAACGTTATTACGCGTATCATGGGGCTGCTGTTAATGGCACTTGGGATCGAATTCATTGTCACGGGTATTAAAAGCATTTTCCCCGGCTTGTTACATTGATATTTCATATGAAAGAACGGCGCTTCGGCGCCGTTTTTTTGTATCAATATCAGCAAATCATATAAATAAAGTTGAAAAGCTTACCTGTCATAATAAATTCTACTAATAATGTTCATCTCATATATTTCATAGAGTTATGAATTCATCTCAAGCCTGCCTGCACAGAAAATCTTCGAACGCACTGTTATTTTACTCACACGATAGTCTTGGGCTTGCTGCGGGATAACCGAAATGATATTAGTAATTTCAACATTTCGTTAGATGAATGTGCTAAATAATAATCAATTGTTAAATTTTCGTACAAAACTACGCGATGAAAATGCAGCGACGCGCCTGAAGGGAAAATCTTCCATATTGGTTTGAATTTTAAGTATTTTTTAGGATGATTAACGTATGGAAGGGCTGGGCAGGACGATACGACCTGGGCCGTAAAAGAGAATTGCTTAACAAATTTGCAAAATGTATTGGCGCGTGTTTACGCCATTTGATACTTTCCGGCCTACTATTTTGCAGCCTAAAACAAGTAGATGAGAATTATTTTCATATAATCCTCTTCTCAGATATCCAGCACAGGTCTCAAACAGGGGAGGCCTGGCAAGAATCGACGCAAGACGGCCATACGAGCGGTCAGTAATAAAAAAGTCGGTGATAGCAAGCAGTAAAAAAAGAACCTGACAGCAGCAAAAAAAACTCCTGCGCTGTACAGGCCCCAACAGGGGATTAGACAGCTGGCGAAAGCCAGTAATTATAATGAGTGGAGTACCAACACAATGTCCATCATCACAAAAAAAAATCTGGTAGCGGCGGGGATTTTAACTGCGCTAATCGCGGGAAACGCTGCAATGGCTGCGGACGTTCCTGCAGGTGTTCAACTGGCGGAAAAACAGACGCTGGTGCGTAACAACGGTGCGGAAGTGCAGTCTCTCGATCCGCATAAAATTGAAGGCGTTCCTGAGTCAAACGTTAACCGCGACCTGTTCGAAGGTCTGCTGGTGACTGACGTATACGGCCACCCGGCACCGGGTGTGGCAGAAAAGTGGGAAAACAAAGATTTCAAGGTCTGGACCTTCCATCTGCGTAAAGATGCCAAATGGTCCGACGGTACACCGGTTACCGCCGAAGATTTCGTGTATAGCTGGCAGCGCCTGGCGAATCCAAATACCGCCTCTCCATATGCGAGCTATCTGCAGTATGGCCACATCGCCAATATCGATGACATTATCGCCGGTAAAAAGCCGGTCACCGACCTGGGCGTGAAGGCGATCGATGCTAATACCTTTGAAGTGACGTTGAGCGAACCTGTTCCGTACTTCTATAAGCTGCTGGTTCACCCATCCGTCTCGCCGGTACCAAAATCCGCCGTGGAAAAATTTGGTGAAAAATGGACGCAGCCTGCCAATATCGTGACCAACGGCGCCTATAAGCTGAAAGACTGGGTGGTCAACGAACGTATGGTGCTGGAGCGTAACCCGCAGTACTGGGATAATGCGAAGACCGTAATTAATCAGGTCACCTACCTGCCAATCTCTTCCGAAGTGACCGACGTTAACCGCTACCGCAGCGGTGAAATCGACATGACCTATAACAACATGCCGATTGAACTGTTCCAGAAGCTGAAGAAAGAGATCCCGAAAGAAGTTCACGTCGATCCATATCTGTGCACCTATTATTACGAAATCAACAACCAGAAAGCACCGTTCACCGACGTGCGCGTTCGTACCGCGCTGAAGCTGGCACTGGATCGCGATATCATCGTGAACAAAGTGAAAAACCAGGGCGATCTGCCGGCGTACAGCTACACGCCTCCGTATACCGATGGGATGAAACTGGTTGAGCCTGAGTGGTTCAAATGGTCGCAGGAAAAACGTAACGAAGAAGCGAAAAAACTGCTGGCTGAAGCAGGATACACCGCAGACAAGCCGCTGACGTTCAACCTGCTGTATAACACATCAGATCTGCATAAAAAACTGGCGATTGCCGTCGCGTCTATCTGGAAGAAAAACCTGGGCGTGAACGTTAAGCTGGAAAACCAGGAGTGGAAAACCTTCCTCGATACGCGTCATCAGGGGACCTTCGACGTGGCGCGTGCGGGCTGGTGTGCGGACTATAACGAACCGACATCATTCCTGAACACCATGCTCAGCGACAGTTCAAACAACACGGCGCACTATAAGAGCCCGGCGTTTGACAAGATCATCGCTGAAACCCTGAAAGTGTCTGACGATGCGCAGCGCGCAGAGCTGTACGCGAAATCAGAAGAACAGCTCGATAAAGACTCTGCAATTGTACCGGTTTACTACTACGTTAACGCCCGTCTGGTGAAACCGTGGGTAGGGGGTTATACCGGTAAAGACCCGTTGGATAATATTTCCGTTAAGAATCTTTATATTATCAAGCATTAATGGCAATACGTGGGGCGAGCCTGGCTTGCCCCACTGTGTCTACTTTGTAACATTCATCAGGCACACGCCAGAAGGTACGGGCAATGTTGAAATTTATCCTGCGTCGCTGTTTAGAAGCGATACCAACGTTATTTATTCTAATTACGATTTCCTTCTTTATGATGCGTCTCGCGCCGGGAAGTCCATTTACCGGTGAACGTACGTTGCCGCCAGAAGTCATGGCCAACATCGAGGCGAAGTATCACTTAAACGATCCCATCACCACCCAATACTTCAATTATCTGAAGCAGCTGGCGCACGGTGATTTTGGACCGTCATTTAAATATAAAGACTATTCCGTTAACGATCTGGTGGCCTCCAGCTTCCCGGTCTCGGCAAAACTGGGTGCTGCAGCATTCATTCTGGCCGTCGTTCTCGGGGTCACTGCAGGCGTTATCGCCGCGCTCAGACAAAATACCAAATGGGATTATGCCGTAATGGGGGTGGCAATGACCGGGGTAGTCATACCCAGCTTCGTTGTCGCGCCATTGCTGGTGATGATATTTGCCATCACGCTGAAATGGCTGCCCGGGGGCGGCTGGAACGGCGGGGCATTGAAGTTCATGATTTTGCCGATGGTGGCATTATCGCTGGCCTACATCGCCAGTATCGCGCGTATTACCCGTGGTTCAATGATCGAAGTGCTGCACTCAAACTTCATCCGCACCGCGCGCGCGAAAGGGCTGCCGATGCGCCGGATCATCTTCCGCCACGCGCTCAAGCCGGCGCTGCTGCCTGTGCTCTCCTATATGGGACCGGCATTCGTCGGCATCATTACGGGTTCAATGGTTATCGAAACAATTTACGGCCTGCCGGGTATTGGTCAACTGTTCGTAAACGGGGCGCTTAACCGTGACTACTCGCTCGTTCTGAGCCTCACGATCCTCGTGGGCGCACTGACCATTCTCTTTAACGCCGTTGTCGATGTGCTTTATGCCGTTATCGACCCGAAAATTCGTTACTAACGCTGGAGCACGCCATGATGTTGAGTAAGAAAAACAGCGAGGCGCTGGAAAACTTCAGTGAAAAACTGGAAGTAGAAGGTCGTAGCCTCTGGCAGGACGCGCGCCGTCGCTTTATGCATAACCGTGCGGCGGTCGCCAGCCTGGTTGTGCTGGTGATCATCGCGCTGTTTGTCACCCTGGCGCCGATGCTGTCGCAATTTACCTATTTCGATACGGACTGGGGCATGATGTCCAGCGCGCCTGATATGGAGTCCGGCCACTATTTCGGTACCGATTCATCCGGCCGTGATTTGCTGGTACGCGTGGCGATTGGTGGCCGTATTTCCCTGATGGTCGGTATCGCCGCCGCGCTGGTGGCGGTGATCGTGGGGACGCTTTACGGCGCGCTTTCCGGCTACCTTGGCGGCAAAGTAGACTCGGTGATGATGCGTCTCCTGGAAATCCTGAACTCCTTCCCGTTTATGTTCTTCGTGATTTTGCTGGTGACCTTCTTCGGCCAGAACATCCTGTTGATCTTCGTGGCCATCGGGATGGTTTCCTGGCTGGATATGGCGCGTATCGTGCGCGGCCAGACGCTGAGCCTCAAACGCAAAGAGTTTATCGAAGCGGCGCAGGTAGGGGGTGTATCAACCAGTAATATCGTGGTTCGCCATATCGTGCCTAACGTGCTGGGCGTGGTGGTGGTCTATGCCTCACTGCTGGTGCCAAGCATGATTCTGTTTGAATCCTTCCTCAGCTTCCTGGGGCTGGGCACGCAGGAGCCACTGAGCAGCTGGGGCGCGCTGCTGAGCGACGGCGCAAACTCGATGGAAGTTTCACCGTGGCTGCTGCTTTATCCGGCGGGTTTCCTGGTCGTTACCCTGTTTTGTTTTAACTTTATCGGCGATGGCCTGCGTGATGCCCTCGACCCGAAAGACCGTTAAGGAGCGCCGTCATGACAATTATTGAAACGGCCACCGCGCCACAGGCGCAGCAGCAGAGCAATCTACTGCTGGATGTTAAAGACCTCCGCGTGACCTTTAAAACCCCGGACGGCGATGTTACTGCGGTCAACGATCTCAACTTTAACCTGAGCAAAGGGGAAACGCTGGGGATCGTGGGTGAATCCGGCTCCGGAAAATCCCAGACGGCTTTTGCGTTAATGGGCCTGCTGGCCGCTAACGGCGTTATTGGCGGTTCGGCGAAATTCAACGGTCGCGAAATTCTTAACCTGCCGGAGCTCGAGCTGAACAAGCTTCGCGCCGAACAGATCTCAATGATTTTCCAGGATCCGATGACCTCCCTGAACCCGTATATGCGCGTCGGTGAGCAGCTGATGGAAGTCCTGATGCTGCACAAAGGTCTGGGCAAAGCGGAAGCTTTTGAGGAATCCGTTAAAATGCTGGATGCGGTAAAAATGCCGGAAGCGCGCAAGCGCATGCGCATGTTCCCGCACGAGTTCTCTGGCGGTATGCGTCAGCGCGTGATGATTGCCATGGCGCTGCTGTGCCGGCCAAAACTGCTGATTGCCGATGAACCGACTACCGCGCTGGACGTCACCGTGCAGGCGCAAATCATGACCCTGCTGAACGAGCTTAAACGTGAGTTCAACACGGCGATTATCATGATCACCCACGATCTGGGCGTGGTTGCCGGTATCTGTGACAAAGTGCTGGTGATGTACGCCGGGCGCACCATGGAATACGGCAAAGCGCGCGACGTATTCTATCAGCCAGCCCATCCGTACTCGATTGGCCTGCTGAACGCGGTACCGCGTCTTGATGCGGAAGGGGAATCCCTGCTCACCATTCCGGGCAACCCGCCAAACCTGCTGCGATTGCCGAAAGGCTGTCCGTTCCAGCCGCGCTGCCCGCACGCGATGGAAATCTGTAACAGCGCGCCGCCGCTGGAAGAATTTGCCCCAGGCCGTCTGCGCGCCTGCTTTAAGCCGCAGGAGGAGCTGGTATGAACGCAGTAGATGAAAAACGCAACGTGCTGCTCGAAATCGCCGACCTCAAGGTGCATTTCGATATCAAAGATGGCAAGCAGTGGTTCTGGCAGCCGCCGAAGACCCTGAAAGCGGTAGATGGCGTCACCTTGCGTCTGTATGAGGGGGAAACCCTGGGCGTGGTGGGCGAATCCGGCTGCGGTAAATCCACCTTTGCGCGTGCGATTATCGGTCTGGTGAAAGCCACCGGCGGCAAAGTGGCCTGGCTGGGTAAAGATCTGCTGGGCATGAAGCCTGACGAGTGGCGCGACGTGCGCAGCGATATCCAGATGATTTTCCAGGATCCGCTGGCGTCATTAAACCCGCGTATGACCATCGGTGAGATTATCGCCGAACCGCTGCGCACTTATCATCCAAAGATGCCGCGTCAGGAAGTCCGTGACCGCGTGAAGGCGATGATGCTGAAAGTCGGGCTGTTGCCTAACCTCATTAACCGTTACCCGCATGAATTTTCAGGCGGCCAGTGTCAGCGTATTGGCATTGCGCGTGCGCTTATCCTTGAGCCGAAACTGATTATTTGTGATGAACCGGTCTCCGCGCTGGACGTGTCGATTCAGGCGCAGGTGGTTAACCTGCTTCAGAAATTGCAGCGCGAAATGGGGCTGTCGCTGATCTTCATTGCGCACGACCTGGCGGTGGTAAAACACATCTCCGACCGCGTGCTGGTGATGTATCTGGGCCATGCCGTGGAACTGGGAACCTATGACGAGGTGTACCATAACCCGCTGCATCCTTATACCAAAGCGCTGATGTCGGCTGTGCCGATCCCCGATCCGGATCTGGAAAAGAATAAAACGATTCAGCTTCTGGAAGGGGAATTGCCGTCGCCGATCAATCCGCCGTCGGGCTGCGTGTTCCGCACGCGATGCCCGATGGCCGGGCCGGAATGCGCGAAAACGCGACCGGTGCTGGAGGGCAGTTTCCGACATGCGGTTTCCTGCCTGAAAGTAGACCCGCTATAATCGCAAGGGCTGACATGATGTCAGCCCTTATTTTTTTGCGAGGTTATCGTGTCGCGTTTATTCACTTCAGCCCGTCGGCGGCTCTATCATCTTTTATTCGATCCTGAAACGGTATCGGGACGCCGTTTTGAAGGTCTGTGTGCACTGTTTGCGCTACTGAGCGTAGTGGTCATCTTTATTGAATCGGGTGTGGGGACGCAATATCACCTGACATTTGAGGAATGGCATGCGTTTGTCTGGCTGGAACTTATTATTACCCTGGTCTTTACCGCTGAGTATATTCTGCGTGTTGTTTGCTGGCCCAACCCGGCAAAGTACGTCTTTAGCTTCTGGGGCTTTATTGATTTAGCGACGATCCTGCCGCTCTATGTGATGTGGCTGTGGCCGGAGATCAGCCTCAACTATGTTTTCGCCTGGCGAGCGATGCGCGTTATTCGGGTCTTGCGCATTCTGAAGTTACTGCGCTTTATGCCGTCGCTGCGCGTATTCTGGAGCGCGATCGTCAGCGCACGCCATCAGCTTATTCTGTTCTATTCGTTTATTGCCATCGTGATGATTGTTTTTGGCGCGCTGATGTATTTGATCGAAGGGCCGAAATATGGCTTCACGACGCTCAACGCTTCCGTCTACTGGGCGATAGTGACCGTTACGACCGTGGGGTATGGCGATATCACGCCCCATACGCCGCTGGGGCGGATTGTGGCATCCGTGCTGATTCTGATTGGGTATTCGGTAATTGCCATTCCGACGGGGCTTATTACCACGCACATGAGCAGCGCGTTTCAGAACCATAAACAGCGGCGCAAATGTCCGAACTGCCACCAGGCCGATCATGAACACAGCGCGCGGTTTTGCAACCGCTGCGGAAGCGCGTTACCGGATTAAATAAAAAAGGCTGCTATCGCAGCCTTTTTTATTATTCGCGCCAGAGTATGTGGCACAGCTTGTGGTCTTTCTCACGACACAGCAGGACGCGCGCAAAAATGTCGTTAATTTCACCGCCGTCTTCATCAGCCAGCCCAATAACCACTTCGGCAAAGAAGTCAGGGTTCAGGTCGAAATCTACATGTTCGGCCCAGTCCTCTGAAGGGTCGAACAATTCGGCACCGCCGCGCTCTTCGAACTGCAGATTAAAGAGGATCACGTCTGCGGGATCGAGGTTATCAACCGCCAGTTCGAGAAAAATGTCATAGGCCTGCTCGAGCGTTTCGTCTTCGGTCAGGCGATTGTTCAGATCCATTTCCATGATGACTACCTGTTTAACATCGTTGGGCACGTTTTACAGCAACGGACTAAAGAAGTAAAACAGTCGTTCAGCTATTCGCTGCCATAACGGACGTTTTACCCACAGCCTGGCATCCAGCAACCGCGAGCGGGAGATATAGTCATCCTGAACCGCCGCCAGGTCACCGCCAAAGCCGGCGTCATCAATCACCAGGGTGATTTCAAAGTTTAGCCACAGGCTGCGCATATCAAGATTAACCGTGCCCACCAGGCTTAATTCGCCGTCGACCAGCACGCTCTTGGTATGCAGGAGCCCGCCTTCAAACTGGTAAATTTTCACCCCGGCGGCAAGCAGTTCGCTAAAGAAGGCACGGCTGGCCCAGCCCACCAGAAGGGAGTCATTTTTGCGTGGCAGAATGATACTGACATCGACGCCGCGCTGCGCTGCGGTACAAATCGCGTGCAGCAGATCATCGCTGGGGACAAAGTAGGGCGTCGTCATGATCAGATATTCACGCGCGGAGTAGGTTGCCGTCAGCAGCGCCTGGTGAATCAAGTCCTCCGGGAAGCCCGGTCCGGAAGCGATGGTATGAATTGTATGACCGCTAGCCTCTTCAAACGGCATAATATTGCCATCCGGCGGTGGCGGCAGGATACGCTTGCCGGTTTCTATCTCCCAGTCGCAGGAGTAAACGATCCCCATCGAGGTGGCAATCGGCCCCTCCATTCGCGCCATCAGATCCACCCATTGCCCGACGCCGGAGTCCTGTTTAAAGAAGCGCGGGTCAACCATGTTCATACTGCCGGTGTAGGCAATATAGTTATCGATCATGACCATTTTACGGTGCTGGCGAAGGTCCATCCGGCGCAGAAACACGCGCAGGAGATTCACCTTCAGCGCCTCAACCACCTCGATACCGGCGTTACGCATCATGCCCGCCCAGGGGCTACGGAAAAATGCCACGCTGCCCGCGGAGTCCAGCATCAGACGGCAGTGGATCCCCCTGCGTGCGGCCGCCATCAGGGATTCAGCGACCTGGTCAGCCATGCCGCCGGGCTGCCAGATATAAAACACCATCTCAATATTATGGCGAGCCAGCTGAATATCGCGGATTAACGCCTGCATGACATCATCGGACGACGTCAGAAGCTGGAGCTGATTGCCCTTAACGCCGCCAATCCCCTGGCGGCGCTCGCAGAGCTTAAACAGCGAGGAGGCGACGCTGCTGTTCTCCTCGGCAAAGATATGCTTACAGGCTTTGAGATCGTTTAGCCACTTCGCGGTGGAAGGCCACATTGCGCGCGCCCGCTCGGCACGGCGTTTACCAAGATGAAGCTCACCGAAAGAGAGATAGGCAATAATTCCCACCAGTGGGAGGATATAAATGATCAGAAGCCAGGCCATGGCAGAGGGTACGGCTCTGCGCTTCATCAGGATGCGTAACGTCACACCCGCGATTAACAGCCAGTATCCCAGAATGACCAGCCAACTCACCACGGTGTAGAAGGTTGTCATAGTTAAAAAAATCCTTTTGAAAGCGTATTGTTATGAGTGTACGCATCAGGATTCATCTGGCAAATAAAAACGCCAGGTAAAAGCGCTGGTTTGCTGTCGGGTTGGGTTTATAATGGCGGCTCTGTTTGAGAAAGAGTTGTAGACATGAAGCGCAGTAGAACAGAAGTAGGGCGCTGGCGTATGTTGCGACAGGTGAGTCGTCGCAAGGCTCGTTGGCTGGAAGCACAATCCCGCCGCAATATGCGTATCCACGCCATCAGAAAATGTGGATTGACCCGGCACCGCAATGCGTTGCTGTTCGCAGTCCAGGATATCTGAAACCCATGAGGGCACCGCAAGGTGCCCGCTGATTATATTGTGTCTTATTTTGCGAATATCGTTATTGCGGCGATATTCTGGTTATTTTTAGCAAAAGGAGGGAGAGGTGTTTGCGGAGTTTGGTGTACTGAATTTCTGGACGTATGTTGTTGGCGCATTTTTTATCGTGCTGGTTCCCGGGCCAAACACCCTGTTTGTGCTGAAAACGGGGATCGGTCACGGTGTGAAAAAAGGGTATCTTGCCGCGACCGGCGTGTTTATCGGTGATGCGGTATTGATGTTCCTGGCCTGGGCGGGTGTTGCGGCATTGATCCAGACGACCCCCGTACTCTTTAATATCGTGCGCTATCTCGGGGCTTTCTATCTGCTGTGGTTGGGCGGAAAAATGCTCTGGTCGGTGATCACACGTCAGAATAATGCTCAAGAGAGCGGAACCGAGCCTGCCAGCACGATCATGAAACGCTCCCTCGTCCTGAGCCTGACCAATCCAAAAGCGATTCTGTTCTACGTTTCGTTCTTTGTGCAGTTTATCGACGTGAATGCGCAAAATACCGGGACCTCTTTCCTGATCCTCGCTACCACGCTTGAGCTGATTAGCTTTATGTACATGAGCTTCCTGATCTTCTCTGGGGCGTTTGTTACGCGTTATCTGAAAACCAAAAAGAAACTGGCAAAGCTGGGGAACGGGCTGATAGGGCTGCTGTTTGTCGGGTTTGCGGCGCGGTTAGCGTCACTGCATTAATGTGAAGAAAGGCTCCTGAGGGAGCCTTTTTACATCAGAACACTTTCTTATACGGTCGCACCGTCACTTTTGCATACACACCCGCCGCAACGTATGGGTCTGCGTCAGCCCAGGCCTGCGCCGCTTCAAGAGACTCAAACTCAGCAATAACCGTGGAGCCAGAAAAACCGGCGGCTCCCGGGTCATTGCTGTCAACAGCAGGCATTGGACCCGCGGTCAGCAAACGGCCTTCGTCCTGGAGCAGCTGCAGGCGAGCCAGATGGGCAGGGCGAACAGAGAGGCGTTTTTCGAGGGAATCAGCGACATCTTCAGAGTAAATCACGTAAAGCACGGTGAAGCTCCTTAAGCGTTATAAAGTGTCAGTTACGTTATGTGAAAGGGCAATTGACTGCAATGTAAAGATAAAAACAACGTTAATACCCCGATCTGGATGTCCTTTTTTTGACCACTCCTGCGCTTTAATTGCGCCAGAACAAAGTGTCTTATTGAATATGATTGCTATTTGCATTTAAAATCAGGGTCCGGTTTTTTAACGTTGATGATTATGACTTCGATGACCCTTGATTTACCTCGCCGCTTTCCCTGGCCGACGCTGTTGTCCGTCGTGATTCACGGTGCCGTCGTGGCGGGTTTGCTCTACACCTCGGTTCATCAGGTTATTGAAATGCCCGCACCCGCCCAGCCGATCTCGGTAACCATGGTCTCGCCAGCGGATCTCGAACCGCCGCAGGTTGCGCCACCACCGCCACAGCCGGTTGCTGAGCCTGAACCGGAACCCGAGCCTGTACCGGAGCCACCGAAGGAGGCACCGGTGGTGATCCACAAACCTGAACCGAAGCCAAAACCTAAGCCGAAGCCAAAGCCGGTGAAGAAGGTCGAGGAGCGTCCGAAACGTGAAGAACGCCCGGTTGAACCGCGCGCGACCCAGCCGGTCGAGAATACAGCGCCTTCGCGTCCGGTCATGAATAACAGCGCACCGGCGGCAAAGCCGACGGTTGCCGCACCAGCGGGCCCACGTGCGTTGAGCCGTAATCAGCCTCAGTATCCGGCGCGGGCTCAGGCCTTGCGTATTGAAGGTCGCGTACGGGTGAAATTTGACGTGACTGCGGATGGCCGCGTGGATAACGTGGAAATTCTGTCTGCGCAACCTTCAAATATGTTTGAGCGCGAAGTGAAGTCGGCGATGCGCAGATGGCGCTACGAACCCGGTAAACCGGGAAGCGGACTGATCGTGAACATTGTTTTCCGCCTGAATGGCGGGGCGCAGATGGAATAAGAAAAGCCTCCGAAAGGAGGCTTTTTTTGCCTGCCATTCAGGCTGGCGGAAGCTGACGAGGTTTACCCTCGCTATCGACAGCGACATAAATAAACAGCGCTTCAGTTGCTTTATAGCGCTGTCCAATCGGTTCAGAAGAGACTTTCTTCACCCAGACTTCAATGTTGATGGAGATGGATGTATTGCCGCGCTTTACGCAGCGGGCGTAACAGCAAACCACATCACCTACCGCAACCGGGCGCAGGAAGGTCATTCCATCCACCCGCACGGTCACCACGCGTCCGTGAGCAATCTCTTTTGCCAGAATTGCGCCGCCCATATCCATCTGCGACATCAGCCAGCCGCCAAAAATATCGCCATTGGCATTGGTGTCAGCGGGCATTGCCAGTGTGCGTAAAACCAGTTCGCCCTGAGGGGCGTTATTTGTTGTCATTGTTTTAACTCATAACGGAAGACTTCAGGCGGGATGCTACTATGATTTCACAGCGGAGAGAATAGACCAGAACGCCTGTCGAACACGTTCTGGTCAGTCAGCAATCAGTGCTTGTCGTCCTGCGGCATGTGGCGATATATATAAATGCCGCTTAGCAGGGTGAATATCAGCGTCAGGGCCGTCAGGCCAAAGACCTTAAAGTTGACCCAGATATTCTGTGGCAGCCAGAAAGCGATATAGATATTGGCAAGACCGCAAAGGATAAAGAACACGGCCCAGGCGATATTCAGGCGCGACCAGACCTCCTGAGGCAGCGTCAACTCTTTGCCGAGCATGCGCTGGATCAGCGGCTTTTTCATCACCCACTGGCTGATGAGCAGCGCACCCGCAAATAGCGCGTAGATCACCGTCACTTTCCACTTGATAAATTCATCATTGTGGAAGAAGAGGGTTAGCCCACCGAATACGGCGACCAGGACAAACGTCACCAGCGCCATTTTTTCAACTTTACGGTAGCGCACCCAGCTGTAGATCAGCACAACCGCTGTCGCAATAATCAGCGCCGTGGTGGCAGCATAAATGTCATACAGTTTGTAAAACGCGAAAAAGACCACCAGCGGTAAAAAATCAAGAAACTGCTTCATTCTGTGATTCCATCTTCTTTGTTGAGCCGGGCCCTGTCATGCACCCGGCATCAGGGTTACTGACGAATTAACATATACAGGCGGAACAGATAGACAAGCAGCACCGCTGAAATCAGGTTGCTCAGTGTATTCGCGACCACCGCGCCGACGTTCGGGGTTAATACCGCAAAATTCGGAGCAAACAGGAGCAGGAGCGTTTTTGCCAGCAGCCAGCCCATCACGGCAGGAGCAACCAGACGCATGTTCGCCCATGCCAGCCTGATGCTGCTGCGCATCGCGGTAAAAATTCCCATTTTATCCTGCACGACCATTACTGGGGCAAAAGCGAGCACAATAGCCAGTAACACGCCCGGCACCACAACCAGCATAATTCCCATCTGCACCAGCATGGTGGTTAAAAAGATCAGGATAAACAGCTTAGGTAAGACCGGCGCGCTGGCGCCAATCGCCCGCAAGGCGCTGACCCGGTGGCCCGCCGACACCAGTTGGATCATCAGCAAAACGCCGCCCGCCAGAATGGCGTTACCAATCAGGCCAGAAAACGTGGATGCGGCAGACGCCCGGAGCAGAATTTGTTGCTGCTCTGGCGTCATGTTTTGCACCAGTTCAAATAGCCCCACGCTTCCTGCAAGATGGTCGCCCTGGCTCAGGCTGGCAATCTGTTCTTCACTCGGTGAGAACGCATGACCCAGCACCACAGTGATAAAGGCGCAAAGCAACGCGATCAGTAAAAAGGTAATGAACTGATTGCGGAAAAAATTTCCCGTGTCACGGTAGACAGACTTCGCCGTGATAGACATGCACTCTCCTTGCGTATTGCAGGTGTTAATTAGCCGGCAATTGTACACCGGATGAACCTGCTGTGGCAGCATCAAGGCTTGTATGGAAAAGCATATCTTTGTAAAGCGGCGGTAATCCAAAGCGCGCGCGGGCGCGATTACAAGCTTCGTTGACCTGCCCATCTTCCCCCGACAGGGCAAATTCCCGGCACGGGCTGGGGCGATCCTCATAGATCGCGCACCGGGTCGAAACCCCGGGCTCACCCTGCAGCGCGACACAGCGGGCCTGCTTTTGATTGGTGCCGCTCATGCAGCGCAGAAAGGGGGTTAACGGCTCAGTTAGATGAACCGGAACGGTACCGCCGCCATCGCTGGCTTCAGCCCAGTAGAAAGAGACTCGAAAATACGCACAACAGGCTCCGCACGTCATGCACGGGTTAACTTCACTCATGGCACACCTGCAAAAAGAACGCATCAAATCAACTTGTGAGAGCGATAAATTATCCAGCCGACAGAGGAAGAGCAAGAGGGGGAAAAGAGAAAATTTTGTAACTGTGAAATGCCAAAAATTGACATAGAAACAACTTATTGCTTTTCAAAGCGCCACAAAAAATTAACCCAGATCAATGAATGTTAACTTACTGGTTTTAATGTGATCTGTGGCAGATCACTTATTACTCTTTTGTGAGTATATTCTCACCCGCGATTAAAACCACAACGATGGAGCGGATATGAAAAAATTAGCGGTGGCAGCCCTTGTATTAAGCAGTCTCTCTGGCGGCGCGTATGCGCATGAAGCAGGCGAATTCTTTATTCGTGCCGGTTCGGCTACGGTTCGCCCAACTGAAGGATCGGATAACGTGCTGGGGATGGGCGGTTTTAACGTCAGTAACAACACCCAGTTAGGTTTAACATTCACCTGGATGGCGACGGATAACGTTGGGGTTGAGCTTCTGGCGGCAACGCCGTTCCGTCACCGTGTCGGTCTTGGTGCGACCGGTGATATCGCCACGGTTCACCATTTACCGCCAACGCTGATGGCGCAATGGTACTTTGGCGATGCCAGCAGCAAGGTGCGTCCATATATTGGCGCGGGTGTGAACTACACCACCTTCTTCGATGAGAAATTCAACGATACCGGCAAAGAAGCAGGGCTCTCGGATCTCAGCCTGAAAGACTCGTGGGGTATGGCTGGGCAGGTTGGTCTGGACTATCTGATTAACCGCGACTGGCTGATCAACGCCTCGGTCTGGTATATGGATATTGATACGGACGTACGCTTCAAGGCGGGCGGCGAGCAGCAAAGCATCAATACGCGTCTGGATCCGTGGGTGTTCATGTTCTCTGCGGGTTATCGTTTCTGATCCCCGTCAAACTGGCCACAGGGTGGCCAGTTTGCTTTGCTCGCTTCAAAACGACGGATAAACCGGCCGCTCGTCAAGCTTTACGCAGTGCCTCAGGATCTTTTCCCCATCATATAAATAGCTGAAAGCGTCGCTGGACAGGGAATGGAAGAGAATATCACCGTTGGCAAACGGGATAATTTCGGTATCACCCACACGTTTATGACCCGCGCCGGTTTCAAAATGACCGCGCCATCGTTCCTGAGTATGGTCATAGACGTGCAGAATAACGTCGACAAGTCCTCTTTCCGGGCAATTAAGGCGCAGGAAGGTCGAAGAAAAATTCAGGGACAGCGCGTGGAAGGGAATCAATAAGGCGAAAACCAGTAAAGCTCGTAAATACATCAAACCGCGAAAACCTCCTTCAAAAGGGAAATGAGATTTTACTTGAGTCAAAAATCGCGTTTTTGCCGTGGATCAACATGGCTTATAATTCAATACGATAAAGGCCCCTTGCGAGGCCCTTAGCGATCATTTTTGAATCAGATAGCGAATGGTTGGGCCATCCTGCTGGATATCCAGCACCGTATAACCGTGGTTTTTAGCATCCAGCGGTATGTTGTTGATGGACTGCGGGCAGTCGCTGACCACTTCCAGTATTTCCCCTTTTTTAAGCTGCGGCAGGGCTTCAAGCGTAGCAACCGCCGGATAAGGACAGGGCTCACCAACCATATCCAGACGATAATCAGGCACGATCTCCTTCATGCTGCATTCTCCTGCGTTTCTGTTTTAACGCTCGCACGGCGGAAGAAACGTTTCTCCTGTGCGACGACCAGTAAAAAAGCAACCAACAGCAGGGCGTAGGTAACGAGCAGGCCGCCGAGAGGCCCGAAGGTGTTGAGCAGGTTGACCTTGTCCCAGTTGGTGGCCAGGACGGGAGACACGTCATCCCAGCAGTACGCCAGGATCGTCGAGCCAATCACATTTCCCAGACCCACCCACCAGTAGTGCACCTGTCCCTCAACCGCGCGGTACATCCAGCCGGTTTCACACCCGCCCGCCAGCACAATCCCGAAGCCAAACAGCAGACCGCCAATCACCGCGTTCGGGCCAGCCCACATGATCTTCGGTTCAACACCGAGCTGAACATAGCTGAAAATGCCGATAGCGCTCACCGCCATGCCGGCAATGATTGCCTTCGCCATCATCGTCCTTCCGGTGATCCACATATCGCGAAACGCAGAGGTAAAGCAGATCTGCGCGCGTTCGATCAGCAGGCCAAAGCCGACGCCGAACAACATCGCCAGGCCAAGCTTCGGCTGATTCATCGCCGTGCAAATGGCCCATGCGATCATAGCAAAAAAGACCAGCATACCCAGGCGGAAACGGCGCTTTGCCTGCTCCGGTTTTTGGGTTAGCGGGGACGCCGCGCTGACTTTTGTCATTTTCACCGGAATGCGGAACAGCGGCAGAAGGGTGAATTTTGCTCCGAAGTAAGAGCCAATCGCCGTGGCTACGGCAAAAAACCAGGCATGAAGGGAGAACTGCGGAATCCCCGTAAAGAACGCGGCCAGATTACAGCCCATCGCCAGGCGGGCGCCAAACCCGGCAATCATACCCCCGACTACCGCCTGCATGATGCGAACGCGGCTTTTGGGCATGCGCAGCTTAACGTTGTTTGCCCACAGCGCCGCAGCGAAACAGCCGCCGAACATGCCGATAATCATCATTCCGTCGATGCGGGTAAGCGGGGTGCCGTCCAGGTGAATAAGTTTGAAGTATCCCCACTCTTCGGTGTGCACGCCTGCGAGCTGCAGCAGTTGCCCACCCCAGCGGGTGAATTCACCGGTGACGGCCCAGAAGGTGCCGGTAATGCCGAAATAATAAGTAGAGAGAATGCCTGCCGCGATGACGGCCGGAACAGGTGACCAGAACTTAACCAGGTAAGTCTGTTTGAAGGATTGCCATGACATGAATAAGCCTCTGAACTCAGAAGGATTAGTGCTAAAAAGAGTCCAGATCATACGCTTACGCGAAAGTTTGAAAAGCTATTCACACCGAAAATATCGACGGGATCAATTTTGACGTAATCCTTTGGAGAGGATGGAGAAGGAGGAGTAACCGTCTGGCAGGGTTGCCAGACGGTGGAGGGATTATGCTTTACGCGTCGCTGCTTTCATTGCGGTCACGAACGCTTTCAATTCGCTCAGCATCTGCTCGGGCTTGTCCACGTTCTTCTCGATGATCTTCACAATCGCGGAGCCGGAGATGGCACCCGCCGCCTTCGCGTCAATCGCCGCGGTGACCTGATCCGGAGAGGAGATCCCGAAGCCCTGCAGCGGCGGCGCGGCATGGTACTCGGCCAGCTTTTCCACCAGATGATGCAGCGGCAGTGCAGCTTTATTTTCGGCGCCAGTCACGCCCGCGCGGGAAAGCAGATAGGTATACCCGCGTCCGTAAGAGGCTATCTGGCGCAGCAGTTCATCATCGGCGTTTGGCGGACAGATGAAAATAGGGGCGACATTGTGACGCATCGCAGCCTGGCGGAACGGCGCGGACTCTTCCACGGGCACGTCTGCTACCAGGACCGAGTCGACACCCACGCGCGCGCATTCTGCATAGAACTCGTCAACACCACGGTTGAACACCAGGTTGGCATACATCAGCAGACCAATCGGAATGGTCGGGTGCTTCTGGCGGATCGCCGCCAGCATTTCAAAGCACTGGGTTGGGGTCACGCCTGCCGCAAAGGCGCGCAGGGTGGCGTTCTGGATGGTCGGGCCATCCGCCAGCGGATCGGAGAACGGAATACCCAGCTCCAGCGCATCGGCGCCGGCTTCAATCAGGGCGTCGATAATCTTCAGAGACTGCTCAGGGCCCGGGTCGCCCAGGGTAACGAAGGGGACGAACGCGCCTTCCTGGCGGGATTTCAGTTCTGCAAATACGTTATCGTAGCGTTCCATCAGATTTCCCCTCGTGCTTTCAAAATATCGTGAACGGTGAAGATATCTTTGTCACCGCGACCGGAAAGGTTCACCACCAGCAGTTGCTCTTTTTCCGGGTTCTCTTTCATCATTTTCAGCGCGTGCGCCAGCGCGTGAGAAGACTCCAGCGCCGGGATGATCCCTTCGCTGCGGCACAGCGTTTTGAAGGCTTCCAGCGCTTCGTCATCGGTAATGGAGACATAGTCCGCGCGCCCCGTGCTGTTCAGGAACGCGTGCTGTGGACCAACGGACGGGAAGTCCAGTCCGGCAGAAATTGAGTAAGACTCTTCAATCTGCCCTTCATCGGTCTGCATCATCGGGGCTTTCATGCCGAAGTAGATCCCCACGCGGCCATGCTTCAGCGGCGCGCCGTGCTCGCCAGTTTCAATCCCATGACCGGCAGGCTCGACGCCAATCAGCCCTACGCGGGTTTCGTCGATAAAATCGGCAAACATGCCGATGGCGTTAGACCCGCCGCCGACGCAGGCAATGACTGCATCCGGCAGGCGACCCTCTTTTTCAAGGATCTGCGCTTTGGTCTCTTCACCGATCATGCGCTGGAATTCGCGCACGATGGTCGGGAACGGGTGAGGACCTGCCGCGGTGCCGAGCATATAGTGCGCGGTTTCGTAGCTGCCGGACCAGTCGCGCAGCGCTTCGTTACAGGCATCTTTCAGCGTCGCAGAACCGCTGTGCACCGGGATCACTTCCGCACCCATCAGGCGCATACGGAACACGTTCGGCGACTGACGCTCAACGTCTTTAGCACCCATATAGATGCGGCACTTCAGGCCGAGCAGGGCGCTGGCGAGCGCAGAAGCCACGCCGTGCTGGCCCGCGCCGGTTTCGGCGATGATTTCGGTTTTACCCATACGCTTCGCGAGCAGCGCCTGGCCCAGCACCTGGTTAGTTTTATGCGCGCCGCCGTGCAGCAGATCTTCACGCTTAAGATACAGCGTGGTTTTGGTGCCTTCGGTCAGGTTGCGGCATTTGGTCAGCGCGGTTGGACGCCCGGCGTAGTTTTTCAGCAGGTCGGTAAACTCCGCCTGAAACGCAGGATCTTTCTGCGCGCTCACGAACGCTTCTTCCAGCTGGCGCAGCGCGGGCATCAGGATTTGCGGAACGTACATCCCGCCGAATTCACCAAAATACGGGTTAAGTAATGTCGTCATCTTCTCTTCCTTAATATGCACGCAGAGTTTTAAACACCGAGGCCAGCTTGCTGGCATCTTTGATACCCGGTTGCGACTCTACGCCTGAATTGAAATCGAGGCCTGCGCAGCCGGTTTTCGCGGCTTCCACACAGTTATCCGGGCTTAGTCCGCCGGCCAGCAGGACGTTGTCCAGCTTTTCGCCGTTCAGCAGCGACCAGTCAAAACGTTGTCCGGTGCCGCCCTGGCCGTTGTCGAGCACGTATTTGTCAACGTGGTGAAGATTACGTGCGGGCAGGGTGGTGCCCACGCTTTGTGCTTTCCAGATTTGAACCTGCGGTGCCAGCGCGTCGCGCAGGGCATTGATGTACGCCTGATCTTCATCTCCATGAAGCTGAACGGCACGCAGGGATAACGCGTCGGCTTTTGCCACAACGTCCGCGACATCCGCATTGCGGAACACGCCAACATAGCTCAGCGGGGCCGCCGCGATTACCTTGCGGGCCTGTTCCTCATTGACTGCACGAGGAGAGGTGTCGACGAAGATTAAACCGCCATAGATTGCTCCAGCCTCATACGCGGCCAGCGCATCCTGTTCGCGGGTCAGGCCGCAGACTTTGTTTTCACCCAGCAGCACGCGACGCACAGCCGCATTGAGGTCGTCATGTTCCATCATGGCGGAGCCAATCAGGAAACCGTTGGCGAAGTGGCTCAGCTCGCGCACCTGGGCGTAGCTGTTAATGCCGGACTCGCTGATCACCGTGACGCCCGCACCCAGACGCGGCGCCAACTGGCGGGTACGGTTCAGGTCAATCGACAAGTCGCGAAGATCGCGGTTGTTGATGCCGACCACTTTGGCTTCCAGCGCGATGGCGCGCTCAAGCTCTTCTTCGTTACTCACTTCGGTCAGCACGCCCATTTTCAGGCTGTGCGCCACGGCAGCAAGCTGGCGATACTGTTCGTCGTCCAGTACCGAGAGCATCAGCAGGCAGGCATCGGCCTGGTAGAAACGCGCCAGCCAGATCTGATACGGGTCGATAATAAAGTCTTTGCACAGGATCGGCTGCGGTGCGATGCCGCTGACGATCGGCAGAAAATCGAAGCTGCCCTGGAAATATTTCTCATCCGTCAGCACGGAGATTGCCGACGCATGATGCTTATAAATACCGGCGATACGCGCCGGGTCGAAATCGTCACGAATAACGCCTTTTGAGGGAGAGGCCTTTTTGCACTCCAGAATAAAGGCGGTACGTGCACCCTGCAGGGCGTCATAGAAACGACGGCTGCTTGGGACGACGTCATTCTGGAAACTGGCAAGCGGCTGCTCTGCTTTGCGTGCTTCCACCCAGATGGCCTTATCGGCAACGATTTTCGCTAAAACGGTCTGCATTCTTTACCCTCTTGCCGCAAGTGCGGTAACGCGATCGTAAGCTGCACCGGAGCGCAGTACATCCAGAACTTTTTGAGCATTGGCCTTCAGGTCTTCCTCACCGTGCAAACGCATCAGCATGGCGACGTTGGCAGCCACGGCGGCCTCATGAGCGGCCTCACCTTTACCTTGTAGTAAGCGCGTCAGAATGTCACGGTTTTCTTCCGGCGTACCGCCTGCCAGCGCTTCCTGATGGTACGGCGTTAAGCCGAAATCAGATGCCTCAAGCTGATAGCTGAGTACTTCACCATCGTTAAGCTCGGCCACCAGCGTCGGCGCATGCAGCGAAACTTCATCCATTCCGCCGCTGTGCACCACGGCGGCGCGTTTGTAACCCAGCACGCGCAGCGTCTCGGCAATCGGCAGGACCAGCTCAGGGCTGTAAACGCCAATTAATGCCAGCGGCGGATGGGCCGGGTTGATCAGCGGGCCGAGCACGTTAAACAGCGTCCGGGTTTTAAGCTGCTGGCGAACCGGCATCGCGTGGCGGAAACCGGTGTGATATTTCGGCGCAAACAGGAAGCAAACGCCCAAATCGTCCAGCGCTTCACGCGAACGCTCGGCATTCATCTCCAGATTGATGCCAAACGCGGCCAGCAGATCGGACGAGCCTGAACGGCTGGAGACGCTGCGGTTACCGTGCTTGGCCACCTTCAGGCCGCAGGCCGCCGCCACAAAGGCGCTGGCGGTCGAAATATTGATGCTGTTGCTGCCGTCGCCACCAGTCCCGACGATATCCGCAAACTGATAGTCCGGACGCGGGAACGGGGCGGCATTTTCCAGCAGCGCGGTGGCCGCACCGGCGATCTCCTGCGGGCTTTCGCCGCGCACTTTCATGCTCACCAGCGCAGCGGCCAGCTGCTCAGGCTTCAGCTCGCCGCGCACCACGGCAGAAAAAAGCTGGTGGCTCTCCTGCTGGCTCAGGGTCTGGGCCTGATACAGTTTTTCCAGAATCGGCTGCAGGGTGTTGGTCTGCTCCAGCTTCTGTAACGCCCAGTCAAGGGTCTGCTCCAGCAGGCGGGCGCCATTGGAGGTCAAAATAGATTCCGGGTGGAACTGCATCCCGCAGACGCGATCCGCATCGTGGCGTACCGCCATCACCATCCCTTCAAACGAGGCGTTGATGGTCAGCCCGGCCGGAATGTTGCTGCCGACCAGCGAATGATAGCGCGCGACCGGGAGCGGATTCGGCAGCCCGGCAAACATTGCCTGGCCGTCATGTTCAATGCTGGAGGCTTTACCGTGCAGGATCTCGCCCGCCTGGCCGACGTAACCGCCGTAAGCTTCCACGATTGCCTGGTGACCAAGGCAGATACCGATAATCGGCAGCTTGCCGCGCATGCGGGTCAGCAGTTCGGGCATACAGCCCGCTTCGCTCGGCGCGCCCGGCCCCGGGGAGAGCATCAGCACCGGGTTTTGCATGGTCGCCAGACGGTCAATCAGGGTCTGAGCCGGAACGTGGTTGCGGTAGATAACGACGTTGTGACCATTCGCACGCAGCTGATCTGCCAGGTTATAGGTAAAGGAGTCGATGTTATCGAGCAGCAGAATGTCAGCCATCAGAAAATCTCCTGTGCGTGGTGTGCGGTAGCGATGGCGCGCAATACCGCGCGTGCTTTACTGCGGGTTTCGTCAGCTTCAGACTGCGGAACAGAGTCAAGAACAATCCCGGCGCCGGCCTGAACGGTGGCAATACCGTCTTCGACGTAGGCGGAGCGGATCACGATGCAGGTATCAAGGTCGCCGTGTGCGGTGAAGTAACCTACCGCGCCGCCGTAGCTCCCGCGACGACGTCCTTCCGCTTCGGCGATAAGCTGCATGGCACGCACCTTCGGCGCGCCGCTCAGGGTGCCCATATTCATGCAGGCGCGGTAGGCGTGCAGCACGTCGAGGTCGCTGCGCAGTTCGCCCACCACGCGGGAGACCAGGTGCATCACGAAGGAGTAACGGTCAACTTTGGTCAGGTCTGCCACGTAGCGGCTGCCCGGGGTGCAAATGCGCGCCAGGTCGTTACGCGCCAGGTCAACCAGCATCAGGTGTTCGGAGAGCTCCTTGTGGTCGGTTCGCATTTCCAGTTCGATGCGGCTGTCCAGATCGCGGTCCAGCGAGCCATCGGCACGACGGCCACGCGGACGGGTGCCCGCAATCGGGTAGATCTCAATCTGGCGGCTGGTGGCGTCGTACTTCAGCGAGCTTTCCGGCGAGGCGCCGAACAGCGTGAAATCATTGTCCTGCATAAAGAACATATATGGGCTCGGGTTGCTCTTCTTCAGCACGTCGTAAGCCGCCAGCGGTGACGGGCAGGGCAGCGAGAAACGGCGGGACGGCACAACCTGGAAAATCTCCCCGGCGCGAATAGCCTTTTGCATCTGGCGAACCACGGCCCCGTATTGATCGTCGGTCTGGTTAACGTCGCATGTCATTTTTTCCACGTGCTGTACCGGCAGCGCAGGCGGCGCTTCCGTCATCTGCTGCCGGAGCTGGGCGATGCGATGCTCAAGGCGGTTTTTCTCAGACGCAGACGGCGTGAACAGGCTTGCCTGGATGCGGGTATATTTTTTCTGATGGTCGATCACCAACAGGGTTTCGGCCAGGTAGAAACAGTAGTCCGGGCAGCGGTTGCCCTGCTCGGTTTCCGGCAAATCTTCAAAACCGGCGACCAGGTCGTAAGCAAACAGCCCGCCGAAGAACATTGCTTCGCGCTCATCTTCCGGCACGGTGACCAGATTTTCCAGCAGGCGGAAGGCATCAAACACGGACAGCGAGCAGAGGCGCGCATCTTCGTCGAGCAGCTGGCTTACCGGCGGGAAATGCAGAATTCGCAGGTCCGGGTGACGTTCATTGTCGATGCCCGCGGGCAGAGCCGCATCCAGCAGCGGCAGCAGCGATGCGCCATTATCAGAGAGCGCCTTAATGGTGACGGTGTCACCTAGCGCGGTAATGCGCAGCGCGCTGTCGACCAGCAGCAGGCTTTTCAGATCGTCCTTGCTGTCGATATCCGCAGACTCCAGCAGCAGCGTCGCCGGACGCGCGCCGCACACCTGATGAAACAGCGCGGTCGGGTTGTGGCGATAGACCGCCTCGCAGGTCAACAGTTCGAGATGAGGTTTGGCTGTTTGCATGTTGTGATTCTCATTTATTCTGTTCAAAAAAAAGCCCGCTGGGTAGCGGGCGGGTATCTGTTTGCATTTCGCAGATGCGTGACACTGCCCGAAGATCAGGAAGTGCGCCACCAACCGTGCAGAGTGAAATGTGCTGTCATTTTCAGATACCTTTCTCGTGTGAACTTGCGTACTAGTTAACTAGTTCGATGGCGTGTTGTCAACCCTTGATTTCAGAATTTCACGTTAAGTCGGTATCATGGCGTTTTCGGATGTCTCCAACCTGTTATGGGAAGTGCTTTGAGCGATACCACCTACGCGATTATTTATGATTTACACAGCCATACTCAGGCCTCTGATGGCCTGCTGACACCCGAAGCCCTGGTTCATCGCGCGGTTGAAATGCGTGTCGGCACGCTGGCGATAACCGATCACGATACCACCGACGCCATTCCGGCAGCGCGCGCCGAGATTGCCCGCAGCGGGCTGGCGCTGAATCTGGTGCCCGGCGTCGAGATCTCGACCGTCTGGGAAAACCATGAGATTCATATCGTTGGCCTGAACATTGATATAGAACATCCGGCACTTCTTGCCTTTTTGCAAGAACAAAAAACGCGCCGCAACCAGCGCGCGGAGATGATCGGCGAGCGTCTGGAGAAGGCGCATATTCCGGGCGCGCTGGAAGGTGCGCAAAAGCTGGCGAACGGCGGGGCGGTCACCCGCGGTCATTTCGCCCGCTTTCTGGTTGAAGCGGGCAAAGCGACGACCATGGCGGATGTCTTTAAAAAGTATCTGGCGCGCGGGAAAACCGGATACGTTCCGCCACAGTGGTGTACAATAAAACAAGCTATTGATGTCATTCATCATTCTGGCGGTAAGGCCGTGCTGGCCCATCCGGGACGGTATAATCTTTCTGCTAAATGGCTGAAACGGCTGCTGGCGCACTTTGCCGAATGCGGTGGCGAGGCGATGGAAGTCGCCCAGTGTCAGCAGGCGCCCAACGAGCGCGCGCAGCTCGCGACTTACGCCCGCCAGTTTGGCCTGCTAGGGTCACAGGGCTCTGATTTCCACCAGCCCTGCGCGTGGATCGAGCTGGGACGCAAGCTCTGGCTACCCGCTGGCGTTGAGCCGGTCTGGCAGCTCTGGGAGCAGCCGCAGCAAATTGAAGAGAGGGAAGTATGAGTCAGTTTTTCTATATCCATCCGGACAACCCGCAGCCACGTCTGATTAACCAGGCCGTGGAGATCGTCCGCAAAGGCGGCGTGATAGTCTACCCGACCGATTCCGGCTACGCGCTGGGCTGTAAAATTGAAGATAAAGGAGCGATGGAACGCATTTGCCGTATTCGTCAGCTGCCGGACGGCCATAACTTTACCCTGATGTGCCGCGATCTCTCTGAGCTGTCGACCTATGCCTATGTCGACAACGTGGCGTTTCGCCTGATCAAGAACAACACGCCGGGTAACTACACCTTCATTCTGAAAGGGACGAAGGAGGTGCCGCGTCGCCTGCTGCAGGAAAAGCGTAAGACTATCGGCATGCGCGTGCCGTCGAACCCGATTGCCCAGGCGCTGCTGGAAACCCTCGGAGAGCCGATGCTCTCTACCTCACTGATGCTGCCGGGCAGCGAGTTTACCGAGTCCGATCCGGAGGAGATAAAAGATCGTCTGGAGAAGGTGGTGGAGCTGATTATTCACGGCGGTTATCTCGGCCAGCAGCCGACTACCGTTGTGGATCTGACCGAAGACGCGCCTGAAGTGATTCGTGAAGGCGTGGGTGATGTTAAGCCTTTCTTGTAAAGGTGTAAGCAGATATACTACGCGGCCATCAAAGCAGGGCTCGGCTCTGCTTTTGACCTGATTCGACGCCTGTGAAGGCGACACCTGAGGAAGCTCAATGAGCGAGAAGTTACAGAAAGTGCTGGCGCGCGCCGGCCACGGTTCGCGCCGTGAAATCGAAGCCATTATTGAAGCGGGCCGCGTGAGTGTGGACGGTAAAATCGCCACGCTGGGTGACCGCGTAGAAATCGTACCGGGGCTGAAGATCCGCATTGACGGTCATCTTATCTCCGTGAAAGAGTCCGCGGAACAGATCTGCCGCGTGCTGGCGTATTACAAGCCGGAAGGCGAGCTGTGTACGCGCAACGACCCGGAAGGTCGTCCAACGGTGTTTGACCGTCTGCCAAAACTGCGCGGCGCCCGCTGGATTGCGGTGGGTCGTCTGGACGTGAACACCTGCGGTCTGCTGCTGTTCACCACTGATGGTGAACTGGCAAACCGTCTGATGCACCCAAGCCGTGAAGTTGAGCGTGAATACGCCGTTCGCGTCTTCGGCCAGGTCGACGAAAATAAACTGCGCGACCTGTCGCGTGGCGTGCAGCTGGAAGACGGCCCTGCGGCGTTCAAAACCATCAAATTTACCGGTGGTGAAGGGATTAACCAGTGGTACAACGTGACCCTGACCGAAGGCCGTAACCGCGAGGTGCGTCGTCTGTGGGAAGCGGTAGGCGTGCAGGTTAGCCGCCTGATCCGCGTTCGCTACGGCGACATTCTGCTGCCGAAAGGTCTGCCGCGCGGTGGTTATACCGAGCTGGATCTTACCCAGACTAACTACCTGCGCGAGCTGGTTGGCCTGACGCCGGAAACCACCTCTAAAGTGGCGGTGGAGAAAGATCGTCGTCGTATGAAGGCGAATCAGATCCGTCGTGCGGTGAAACGCCACAGCCAGGTGAACAGCAATCGTCGCTCTGGCAGCCGGAATAACAACGGTTAATTGAAAAAGCCCGGTGAACTCACCGGGCTTTTTCTTTAGTAATCAATGCCAATTTGTGCTTTGATGCCTGCATCAAACGCATGCTTGACCGGACGCAGCTCGCTGACGGTATCTGCCAGCTCCATAATCTCACGATGACACCCACGACCTGTAACGATAACCGTCTGGTGCGCAGGGCGGCTCTTCAGTGCATCCAGCACCTCCTCCAGCGGCAGGTAGTCGTAGGCGACCATATAGGTGATCTCATCCAGCAGCACCATATTTAACGTCGGGTCAGCCAGCATCCTTTTTGCGTGCTTCCACACGGCAAGGCAGGCTGCGGTATCGGTTTCCCGGTTCTGCGTATCCCACGTAAACCCGGTCGCCATCACCTGAAACTCAACGCCGTGAGGTTCAAGCAAATTACGCTCACCGTTGGGCCATTCCCCTTTGATAAACTGGATGACCCCCACTTTTTGCCCGTGGCCGACGGCGCGCGTAGCGGTGCCAAATGCGGCAGTAGTTTTGCCTTTACCATTGCCGGTAAAAACGATGACGATCCCTCGCTCGTCCTGGGCTGCCGCGACGCGCGCGTCAACCTGTTCCTTCAAACGCTGCTGTCGCTGCTGATGACGTTCTTCACTCATTGCGAAATTCCCGGTTTGCGGCCCGGCTGGGCATCAAAGGTCATTCCGGTTTTGCGGCGGCTGTCGTCGCCCATCAGCCAGAGATAGAGCGGCATAATGTCTGCCGGGGTTTTCAGCTTCAGCGGATCTTCCGTCGGGAACGCGCTGGCGCGCATGCTGGTGCGCGTCCCCCCCGGATTAATGCAGTTTACGCGCAGATGGCGGCTCTGATACTCATCCGCCAGCACCTGCATCATGCCCTCGGTCGCGAATTTTGAGACAGCATAAGCCCCCCAGTTTGCGCGTCCCTCGCGGCCTACGCTGGAAGAGGTGAAGACCAGAGATCCAGACTCGGATTTGAGTAATAAAGGAAGCAAGGCCTGCGTGAGGAAAAAAGTACCGTTAACGTTAACCTGCATCACCTGCTGCCAGATTTCAGGATCCTGTTCATCCATTGGACGCACTTCACCTAACAAACCGGCGTTGTGCAGTACGCCGTCAAGACGTGGGTAGTGGGTACTGATACGGTGAGCAAGCTCCTGGCAGAGCGCTGGGGTGCATGTCAGCAAATCGAGCGTGTACCAGGGGGCAGGTGTCCCGCCTGCGGCCTCAATTTCCTGAGCGACCCCTTTGAGCTTTTCTTCGTTACGCCCAATCAGAATTACGCTTGCGCCATATTCAGCGTACGTCAGGGCCGCTTCGCGACCAATACCATCGCTGGCGCCGGTGACAAGAATGATTCGGTTCTGCAGCAGGTTTTTTTGCGGTTGATAATGCACGGTGACTCCTCAGGCGCACGGGGTCTCAATCACGCCTTCATAATGACTTTTCGGCTTTATGCCCGAATTAGCGTGAGAATTCAATCAGTCTACAGGACGCATTGCTGCAAAATTAACAATTTGCAAATATTTAAACCGCAGCGCGGGGATTCCTGAAGACGGCTCGCAGAGGTAATGTCACGGGCGAGACGCAGGGGCAGGGCTGTTGTACACTGCCGTGAAAGATTCGTGGTTAAATCAAGGTGGAACGCGTGGAATTACTTTCTCAATATGGGTTGTTTTTGGCCAAAATCGCGACGGTGGTGATTGCCATTGCCGTGGTTGCCGTTCTGATTGTCAACCTGACGCAGCGCAAGCGTCAGCGTGGGGAGTTACGCATCACCCGCCTGAGCGAGCAGTATAAAGAGATGCAGGAAGAGATGTCCCTCTCGCTGCTCGATAGCCATCAGCAGAAGCTGTGGCTGAAAGCCCAGAAGAAAAAACATAAGCAGGAAGCCAAAGCCGCGAAGGCGAAGGCAAAGCTCGCGACGCCGCAGGGCGACGCAAAACCCCGCGTCTATGTGCTCGATTTTAAAGGCAGCATGGATGCGCATGAAGTCGCTTCGCTGCGCGAAGAGGTGACTGCGGTTCTGGCCGTGGCAACGCCGCAGGATCAGGTGGTGGTGCGTCTTGAGAGCCCGGGCGGGGTGGTACACGGTTACGGGCTGGCCGCTTCACAGCTGCAGCGTCTGCGCGAGAAGCAGATCCCACTTACCGTGGCGGTAGATAAAGTCGCGGCGAGCGGCGGCTATATGATGGCCTGCGTGGCGGACAAAATCGTTGCGGCGCCGTTTTCCATCATAGGTTCCATTGGCGTGGTCGCACAGATCCCTAACTTTAACCGCTTCCTGAAAAATAAAGAGATTGATATCGAACTTCACACGGCGGGTCAGTACAAACGCACCCTGACGCTGCTGGGGGAAAACACGGAAGAGGGGCGCCAAAAATTCCGTGAAGATCTGAATGAAACTCACCATCTCTTTAAAGACTTCGTACATCGCATGCGCCCAACGCTGGATATTGAACAGGTGGCGACCGGTGAGCACTGGTACGGCATCCAGGCGCAGGAAAAAGGGCTGGTGGATGAAGTAGGTACCAGTGATGACCTGCTGCTCAACCTGATGGAAGGCAGGGAACTGGTAGGCGTGCGCTTTACACAGCGCAAACGGCTGATGGACCGCTTTACCAACAGTGCGGCGGAAAGCGCGGACCGCCTGCTGCTTCGCTGGCTACAGCGCGGACAAAAACCGCTGCTGTAAACAAAAACGCGAGGCATATGCCTCGCGTTTTGCATTAATCGACCAGGTGATATTTCTCTGAAAGCGTATGCGCCAGGTATTTAAACATATTAAACACGGCAGTGCTTTTCGGGGTCGGTAACCCCTGCTCGTCAAGGAAGTATTCGCCGCTGAAAACCAGCACGCCATTACGTTGCTCAACGCCGGTGGCTTCAATGCCTGCCAGCGTATCTTCATGGTCACGAATAAGCTTGTTTGCTTCGATAAGCAGAGAGGCTCGGTCAATGGGTTGGGTCGTATTCTGCATAATCCACTCCTTAAACAGTGACAATAGTCTACGCCGGGGGCGCTTTGGGGGCAAATTTTCCCTGTAATGTGAGGGGATAAGATGCAGAGGGCAGGTTGGCGGGATTTGCTTTTGCATGCTAATAAAGTTGCGTAACGAATTTTATCAGGTAGAGTGTGCGCTTTCGTCATTCTGGCAACAGAATTGCTTGACATTCGACCGGGAATTCGTCACGAATTATACGAGATGTGAGAAAAATACCCGAAAACTCAATGACCTGGATGTCGCCATTCTGACGTTCGGTAAGACATAGGGGTTGATATCCCCTGACGCAGTCGCAATATCATTGGCTCGTCGTCAGCGGAAGGGAAATCAACGTGCGGCGTATTCCTGGAAGAATTAAATTAGGTAAAGGTGAATATGGGTAAAGCTCTCGTCATCGTTGAGTCCCCGGCAAAAGCCAAAACGATCAATAAGTATCTGGGTAATGACTACGTGGTTAAGTCCAGCGTTGGTCACATCCGCGATTTGCCGACCAGTGGCTCAGCCAGCAAAAAGAGCGCAGACTCTACCTCCACCAAAGGGGCTAAAAAGCCTAAAAAGGATGAACGTAGCGCGCTTGTCAACCGCATGGGTGTTAACCCATGGCACAACTGGGATGCACAATATGAAGTGCTGCCCGGGAAAGAAAAAGTCGTTAACGAGCTGAAGCAGCTTGCTGAAAAAGCAGACCACATCTATCTCGCAACCGACCTTGACCGCGAAGGGGAAGCCATTGCGTGGCACCTGCGGGAAGTGATCGGCGGGGATGACAAACGCTACAGCCGCGTAGTGTTTAACGAAATTACAAAGAATGCGATTCGTCAGGCGTTTGAGAAGCCGGGCGAGCTGAATATCGACCGTGTGAACGCTCAGCAGGCGCGTCGCTTTATGGACCGCGTTGTGGGCTACATGGTTTCTCCACTGCTGTGGAAAAAGATTGCCCGCGGCCTGTCTGCAGGACGCGTGCAGTCTGTAGCCGTGCGTCTTGTCGTTGAGCGTGAACGCGAAATTAAAGCCTTCGTGCCGGAAGAGTTCTGGGAAGTTGACGCCAATGTCACCACCCCGGGCGGTGATGCGCTGCCGCTGCAGGTAAGCCATCACAACGATAAGCCTTTCCGTCCTGAAAACCGCGATCAGACCATGGCCGCCGTGGCGCTGCTGGAAAAAGCGCGCTATCAGGTACTGGAACGCGAAGATAAGCCGACCAGCAGCAAGCCTGGCGCGCCGTTTATCACGTCCACACTGCAACAGGCGGCGAGCACCCGTCTGGGTTACGGCGTGAAGAAAACCATGATGATGGCCCAGCGCTTGTATGAAGCGGGTTACATCACCTACATGCGTACTGACTCCACCAACCTGAGCCAGGACGCGGTGAACATGGTGCGCGGCTACATCAGCGACAACTTCGGTAAAAAATACCTGCCGGAAAGCGCCAACCAGTTCGCCAGCAAAGAGAATTCTCAGGAAGCGCACGAAGCGATTCGTCCTTCTGATGTCTCTGTTTTAGCCGAGTCGCTGAAGGATATGGAAGCCGACGCCCAGAAGCTGTATCAGCTGATCTGGCGTCAGTTTGTCGCGTGTCAGATGACGCCAGCGAAATATGATTCCACTACGCTGACCGTCGGTGCGGGCGATTTCCGTTTGAAAGCACGCGGTCGTATCCTGCGCTTCGACGGCTGGACGAAAGTGATGCCTGCACTGCGTAAAGGTGATGAAGACCGTACGCTGCCTGCGGTAAACAAAGGCGACGAGTTGTCGCTTGTCGACCTGGTTCCGGCCCAGCACTTCACCAAGCCGCCTGCGCGCTTTAGTGAAGCGTCGTTGGTTAAAGAGCTGGAAAAACGCGGGATTGGCCGTCCGTCAACCTACGCGTCAATCATCTCGACCATTCAGGACCGCGGTTACGTTCGCGTAGAGAACCGCCGTTTCTATGCCGAAAAAATGGGTGAGATTGTCACTGACCGTCTGGAAGCTAACTTCCGCGAATTGATGAACTACGACTTCACCGCGCAGATGGAAGACAGCCTCGACGAAGTGGCCAGTCACAAGGCGGAGTGGAAGAAGGTTCTCGATAGCTTCTTCAGCGACTTTACCAACCAGCTTGAGAAAGCGGAGAAAGATCCTGAAGAGGGCGGCATGCTGCCTAACCAGATGGTTCTGACCAGCATCGACTGCCCGACCTGCGGCCGCAAGATGGGGATCCGTACTGCGACAACGGGCGTGTTCCTTGGCTGTTCAGGCTATGCGCTGCCACCAAAAGAGCGCTGTAAAACAACCATCAACCTGGTGCCGGAGAACGAAGTTCTCAACGTGCTGGAAGGTGATGATGCGGAAACCAACGCCCTGCGCGCGAAACGCCGCTGCAAAAAATGCGGCACGGCGATGGACAGCTATCTGATCGATCCTAAACGCAAGCTGCACGTGTGTGGTAACAACCCAACGTGCGACGGGTATGAGATCGAAGAGGGTGAGTTCCGCATCAAAGGCTATGACGGTCCGATTGTGGAGTGCGAGAAGTGTGGCTCTGAGATGCACCTGAAAATGGGGCGTTTCGGTAAGTACATGGCCTGCACCAACGACGAGTGTAAGAACACGCGTAAAATTCTGCGCAATGGTGAGGTTGCTCCGCCGAAGGAAGATCCGGTTCCGCTGCCAGAATTGCCGTGTGAAAAATCCGACGCGTACTTCGTGCTGCGTGATGGTGCCGCAGGTGTCTTCCTGGCCGCCAACACCTTCCCGAAATCGCGTGAAACGCGCGCCCCGCTGGTGGAAGAGCTGCATCGCTTCCGCGATCGTCTGCCTGAGAAGCTGCGTTATCTGGCCGATGCGCCACAGCAGGATCCTGAAGGCAATAAGACGGTGGTCCGTTTTAGCCGTAAAACGAAGCAGCAGTACGTTGCGGCAGAGAAAGAGGGTAAAGCGACCGGATGGTCCGCCTTCTTTGTCGATGGCAAATGGGTTGAAGGCAAGAAATAATCTTTCTTAACCGTAACTTACCCGTGAAAGGGCCGGACTTCCGGCCCTTTTTTATTACCTTATTATTATTTTTTGTTCCGTACTATACAGTCAGGCTATAAGTGATATAGTGGTTATAGTTAACCCTTTTTTTATTATCAAATCGTCTTAAGCGATTGACCGCGTGCGCTAAATCGGATGGTCTGGCATGAAATTACAACAGCTTCGTTATATCGTTGAGGTGGTGAATCACAACCTTAATGTCTCTTCCACCGCCGAGGGGCTATATACCTCGCAACCGGGCATCAGCAAGCAGGTTCGCATGCTGGAGGATGAATTAGGTATTCAGATTTTCGCCCGCAGTGGTAAGCACCTTACCCAGGTGACGCCAGCGGGGCAGGAAATCATCCGTATTGCGCGGGAAGTCCTTTCCAAAGTCGATGCGATTAAGTCTGTGGCGGGGGAACATACCTGGCCGGATAAAGGCTCGCTGTATATTGCCACGACGCACACCCAGGCGCGCTATGCGCTACCGGGCGTTATCAAGGGCTTTATCGAGCGTTATCCGCGCGTCTCCCTGCATATGCACCAGGGATCGCCGACGCAAATTGCGGAGGCGGTGTCGAAGGGCAATGCAGATTTTGCCATTGCAACGGAAGCGCTCCATCTCTATGACGATCTGGTCATGCTGCCGTGCTATCACTGGAACCGCTCCATTGTGGTGACCCCTGATCATCCGCTGGCGGGCAAAGGGTCGGTGTCAATCGAAGAGCTGGCGCAATATCCTCTGGTCACTTACACGTTTGGCTTCACCGGACGATCTGAGCTTGATACCGCCTTCAACCGGGCCGGGTTAACGCCGCGGATTGTCTTTACCGCCACCGATGCCGACGTCATAAAGACCTATGTACGGCTTGGCCTGGGGGTAGGGGTGATCGCCAGCATGGCGGTCGACCCGGTGTCAGACCCTGACCTGGTGCGTCTTGATGCGCATGATATTTTCAGCCACAGCACGACAAAAATTGGCTTCCGCCGCAGTACCTTCCTGCGAAGCTATATGTATGATTTTATTCAGCGCTTTGCACCGCATTTAACGCGTGACGTGGTGGATACCGCCGTGGCATTACGATCAAATGAAGATATCGAAGAGATGTTTAAAGATATCAAACTCCCCGAAAAATAATCACACCCGGTATCTTTCCCTGAGGGAAAGATACCGAAATATCGGCTTAAAGCTAAATTAGAATTATCATCATCTGCACTTCCCCTGCCATATATTGTCATCATCCTTTTAATTTGTGTGGTTTTAATGTCGTGAATTGGCGACAAAAATAGAAACTAATTAACGGCTACGCAAATTTTTCTTTTCAAATATTTATTTCTGGTCAAAAGATTGAATATTTCATGCCTCTTGATGCGTAAATTCACTGGCTTTTCGGCTAAAGTTTCTTTAGGATTTATCTCAACAGATGATTAATTGTACCAATTGTTTGGTCCTAAATGATAAGCGATATCGATTGTATGAGGTTAGCAATGCCTTCAGGAAGTGAAGAACCGCAAAGGGATCCTGCGCTCAAGCGTAAAGCCTGGCTGGCGGTCTTTCTCGTTTCCGCCCTGTTCTGGGTGATGGTTGCTCTCCTGGCCTGGAAATATTGGGGTTGAATATGGCAGTGACGGTACGTACAGAAACGGCAAAGCGGATGTGTCAGCATCATGACACTGTTCACAAGGGACGCAAAGCGCCTGCAACAGCAGTGCCAGCATCCTGGAAACTGACGCCGCAGCAGCAGGCTTTTATTGATGTGTTCGCGGAAGACGAACCCAAAAAACAATAATTTAGTTTATTGCGTAATGATGCAGTTAGTCTGAATAATGACTATGCGCCTTTGTACTCTTTAATAAATACACATCAGCAATATAGCACGAGGACCTGCCTCGGAATGTTTAATAAATAATGCCTGGTGTCCCTATGATGAATAACATGATGTCTCAAAAATACTGGTCATGGATCGGCGTTTTTACCCTGTCGATTCTGTTCTGGAGTCAGCTCATCTGGCTGGCCGTCCACTAAATCATAAAACCTCGCTGCGGCGGGGTTTTTTGTTTTACCCTCCTCTGGACCATTCCTAAATTTATCAATTTGGGTTGTTATCAAAACGTTACGACATCTTTGTGTTATCTTTAATTACGGCCCTGATGATTGTCAGGACATCTCTGTAATTAAGGAGGAGCTTATGTCGTTAACCCTACGCGAAGCCAGTAAGGACACGTTACAGGCAGATAATAAAACCTGGCACTACTATAGCCTGCCGCTGGCTGCCAGGACGCTTGGGGACATTTCGCGTTTACCCAAGTCCTTGAAAGTTTTGCTGGAAAATCTCTTGCGCTGGCAGGACGGTGACTCCGTGACCCTCGACGATATTCAGGCGCTGGCAGGGTGGCTTAAGAATGCCCATGCCGACAGAGAAATTGCCTACCGCCCGGCAAGGGTCCTGATGCAAGACTTCACCGGCGTTCCTGCCGTGGTGGATCTCGCCGCCATGCGTGAGGCGGTTAAACGCCTCGGCGGCGATACGGCTAAAGTGAACCCGCTTTCACCCGTCGACCTCGTGATTGACCACTCCGTAACCGTTGACCACTTCGGTGATGACGATGCCTTTGGCGAGAACGTGCGTCTCGAGATGGAGCGAAATCACGAGCGTTATGTCTTCCTGAAGTGGGGTCAGCAGGCGTTCAGCCGCTTTAGCGTGGTTCCACCCGGCACCGGTATTTGTCACCAGGTTAACCTTGAATATCTCGGTAAAGCCGTCTGGAGTGAATTGCAGGACAAAGAGTGGGTGGCTTATCCGGACACACTGGTGGGTACAGATTCCCACACCACCATGATTAACGGCCTCGGCGTGCTGGGTTGGGGTGTCGGCGGTATCGAAGCGGAAGCCGCCATGCTCGGTCAGCCGGTCTCCATGCTTATCCCTGATGTTGTGGGCTTTAAGCTCACCGGGAAGTTGTCTGAAGGCATTACCGCCACCGATCTGGTGCTCACCGTTACCCAGATGCTGCGTAAGCATGGTGTGGTGGGAAAATTTGTTGAATTTTACGGTGACGGGCTGGATTCGCTGCCGCTGGCTGACCGCGCGACCATCGCCAACATGGCGCCAGAATATGGCGCAACCTGCGGATTTTTCCCCATTGATGACGTCACGCTGGAGTACATGCGCCTTAGCGGACGCAGCGAAGAGCAGGTGGCGCTGGTGGAGGCGTATACCAAAGCGCAGGGCATGTGGCGCAATCCGGGGGATGAGCCGGTATTTACCAGTACGCTTGCGCTTGACATGGGAAACGTTGAGGCGAGCCTCGCCGGTCCGAAACGTCCGCAGGATCGCGTAGCGTTAAGCGACGTGCCAAAAGCGTTTGCCGCAAGCAACGAGCTGGAAGTTAACGTGGCGAAGAAGGACCATCGCCCAATCGACTATGTTCTGAACGGACATCAGTATCAGCTCCCGGACGGCGCGGTTGTCATAGCCGCCATTACCTCCTGCACCAACACCTCAAACCCCAGCGTATTAATGGCGGCCGGCCTGCTGGCTAAAAAAGCGGTTGAGCTGGGGCTGAAACCACAGCCCTGGGTCAAAGCCTCTCTGGCACCGGGCTCCAAAGTGGTCTCGGATTACCTGGCGCAGGCCAGGCTAACGCCGTATCTTGACGAGCTGGGCTTTAACCTCGTGGGCTATGGCTGTACCACCTGCATCGGTAACTCCGGCCCGCTGCCTGAACCTATTGAAACGGCGATCAAGCAGGGCGATCTGACGGTTGGCGCAGTCCTTTCCGGTAACCGTAACTTTGAAGGACGCATTCATCCGCTGGTGAAAACCAACTGGCTCGCTTCGCCGCCACTGGTGGTGGCCTACGCGCTCGCCGGGAACATGAATATCAACCTGGCTACCGATCCTATTGGTCACGACCGCAAGAATGAGCCGGTCTATCTGAAAGATATCTGGCCGTCCTCACGTGAAATTGCGATGGCCGTTGAAAAGGTCTCCACCGAGATGTTCCGCAAAGAGTATGCGGAAGTGTTTGAAGGCACGCCGGAATGGAAAGCCATCAACGTTGTGGGCTCGGACACCTATGACTGGCAGGACGATTCCACCTATATCCGCCTGTCGCCGTTCTTTGATGAAATGCTGGCCGAGCCTGCACCGCTTCAGGATATTCACGGGGCGCGCATACTGGCGATGCTGGGAGATTCCGTCACCACTGACCATATCTCTCCGGCGGGGAGCATCAAAGCCGACAGCCCGGCGGGCCGTTATCTGCAAAGCCGGGGCGTGGAGCGCCGCGATTTTAACTCCTACGGATCGCGCCGCGGTAACCATGAAGTGATGATGCGCGGGACGTTTGCCAACATCCGCATTCGTAACGAAATGGTTCCGGGCGTGGAAGGGGGGATGACGCGCCATCTTCCGGGGACGGAAGTCGTGTCGATTTATGACGCAGCCGTCAAATATCAGCAGGAAGGTACGCCGCTGGCGGTGATCGCCGGGAAAGAGTACGGTTCCGGCTCCAGTCGTGACTGGGCGGCGAAAGGTCCGCGACTGCTTGGCGTTCGCGTGGTCATCGCCGAGTCGTTTGAACGTATTCACCGCTCGAACCTGATTGGCATGGGGATCCTGCCGCTTGAGTTCCCGCAGGGCGTCACGCGCAAAACGCTGGGCCTGACGGGGGAAGAGCAGATTGATATTAGCGGCCTGCAAAACCTGCAGCCGGGCAAAACGGTGCCGGTGAAGCTTACGCGAGCAGACGGGAAAAGCGAGGTACTGGAATGCCGGTGTCGTATTGATACGGCAACCGAACTGACCTACTACCAGAACGACGGCATTTTACATTATGTGATTCGTAAAATGCTGGATTGATAAAAAAAGCCCGGCATCTGTGCCGGGCTTTTTACTTTCACTCTTTCAGAAGATGGCCCATTTTGGCCGCCTTGGTATCAAGATAGTGGGCATTTTTCGGGTTGCGGCCGACAATCAGCGGTACACGCTCGACGATGTTGATCCCGGCTTCGGTGAGGATTTCCACCTTTTTGGGATTATTGGTCAGCAGGCGAACCTCGTCCACGCCCAGCAGCTTGAACATATCGGCGCAGAGGGTGAAATCACGTTCATCGGCGGCAAAACCGAGCTGGTGGTTGGCTTCCACCGTATCGTAGCCCTGATCCTGCAGCGCGTAAGCGCGGATTTTATTCAGCAGACCAATGTTACGACCTTCCTGACGGTGATAGAGCAGCACGCCGCGGCCTTCTTCGGCAATATGGGTAAGGGCAGCTTCGAGCTGGAAACCGCAATCACAGCGCAGGCTGAACAACGCGTCGCCGGTCAGACACTCCGAATGGACGCGGGACAGCACCGGCGTCTGCCCTGAAATGTCGCCGTAGACCAGCGCGACATGATCCTGTCCGGTTGCCAGTTCTTCAAACCCCACCATCAGGAAATCGCCCCATGGGGTTGGCAGTTTGGCTTCTGCCACACGTTTAAGCTGCATGTGATTCTCCAGAGTAGGCTGACACGTTTCGTGCCTTGCGCCTGTTTTGCTTTCTGTATTTGTCCATTTTGCCACAAGCTCAGCACGTTCGCCTAATGGGCGCCATGCTATATGAACGTTAAACGCACGATCCGACATATCCACCCATCGAATGAATTTCAGTTATGATTGTGAGGCTTAGCGAAAAAGGAGAAGACATGCTTTCAATCGCCAGACGTACGGCAGCAGGCGCGGCCATTTTACTGATTATGCCTTTGGCCGTGTGGGTCTCCGGCTGGATGTGGCAGCCGGGGCAGAATGCCACGTTGCTGAAAACGTTATACTGGGTAACGGAGACGGTCACGCAGCCGTGGGGAATTATTACCCACGTTATCCTCTGCGGCTGGTTCTTGTGGTGCCTGCGCTTTCGACTGCGCGCGGCGTTGATGCTCTTTGCTATCCTCGGTGGCGCGATCGTTATTGGACAGGGCGTGAAGTCCTGGGTGAAGGATCACGTTCAGGAGCCAAGACCTTTTGTCGTCTGGCTGGAAAAAGCGCACCATGTTCCGGTGGATGAGTTCTACAATTTAAAGCGTAAAGATCGCGGCGCGCTGGTGAAAGAACAGCTTTCAGAACAGGAAGATATTCCAAAGTTCCTGCGTAAGCACTGGCAAAAAGAGACGGGATTCGCGTTTCCTTCCGGCCATACGATGTTTGCAGCCAGTTGGGCGTTGCTGGGCGTTGGGCTGCTTTGGCCTCGACGTCGCACCATGACCATCGCGATTTTACTGGTTTGGGCGACAGGGGTGATGGGCAGCCGCTTGCTGCTGGGAATGCACTGGCCGCGGGATCTGGTGGTCGCTACGCTGATCTCCTGGATGCTGGTGACGCTGGCAACCTGGCTTGCAGAACGGTTCTGCGGCCCGCTCACGCCACCACCTGAAGAGAAAGAAGAGATCGCCGAAAGGGAGCAAAGCGACGCCTGACGGTTGATATTGTGCATTTTGCCCATAAATCCATGACGTGCGCGTTACTTTTTCCGTTTCGCGCCCGTCGCTAAAATGGTAGTTTATAAGGCTGATTGCGGTGAGTTGAACACACTTTATTCGCTTGAACCACATAACGGGAAGTAATGTGAAATATTTACTCATTTTCTTACTGGTATTGGCGATTTTTGTCATTTCAGTCACATTGGGTGCACAAAACGATCAACAGGTGACGTTTAACTATCTGCTGGCGCAGGGTGAGTATCGGGTCTCCAGCCTGCTGGCGGTCTTATTTGCTGCAGGCTTTGCCATCGGCTGGCTGGTTTGCGGTCTTTTCTGGTTGAAAGTTCGTGTTTCTCTTGCGCGCGCTGAACGTAAAATTAAACGACTTGAACAGCACATTGCGCCTGCGTCCGACATGCCGGAAAGTTCAGGTGTGCCGGTCGTGAAGGAATAATCGACTATGCTGGAGTTGTTGTTTCTGCTTTTGCCTGTAGCCGCAGCCTATGGCTGGTATATGGGCCGCAGAAGTGCGCAACAAACGAAACAGGATGAGGCTAACCGACTCTCCCGCGACTACGTTGCGGGGGTGAACTTCCTCCTGAGCAATCAGCAGGACAAAGCGGTAGACCTGTTCCTCGATATGCTGAAAGAGGATACGGGGACCGTCGAAGCCCACCTCACTCTCGGTAACCTGTTCCGCTCACGCGGCGAGGTTGACCGCGCTATCCGTATCCACCAGACCCTGATGGAAAGCGCCTCCCTGACCTACGAACAACGTCTCCTGGCGGTACAACAGCTGGGCCGAGACTATATGGCCGCGGGGCTGTACGATCGCGCTGAAGATATGTTCACACAGCTGGTGGATGAAACGGATTTCCGTATCGGCGCGTTGCAGCAGTTACTGCAGATTTACCAGGCCACCAGCGACTGGCAGAAAGCCATTGATACGGCAGAGCGTCTGGTGAAGCTGGGCAAAGACAAGCAGCGCGTTGAAATTGCGCATTTCTACTGCGAGCTTGCCCTTCAGCAGATGGGCAACGACGACATGGATAAAGCCATGGCGTTGCTCAAGAAAGGCGCCGCCGCAGACCGCAATAGTGCGCGTATCTCTATCATGATGGGGCGCGTTTTTATGGCCAGCGGCGACTACGCTAAAGCCGTTGAAAGCCTGATGCGGGTGATTGACCAGGACAAAGAGCTGGTCAGCGAAACGCTTGAAATGCTGCAAACCTGCTATCAGCAGCTGGACAAGCAGGAAGAGTGGGTGGCATTTCTGCGCCGTTGCGTGGAAGAGAATACCGGCGCGACCGCTGAGCTGATGCTCTCTGACGTGGTTGAGCAGTATGAGGGGAGCGACACCGCACAGGTTTATATTACCCGTCAGTTGCAACGTCATCCCACGATGCGCGTATTCCACAAGCTGATGGACTACCATCTGAACGATGCGGAAGAAGGGCGCGCGAAAGAGAGCCTGATGGTGCTGCGCGACATGGTTGGCGAGCAGGTGCGCAGCAAGCCGCGCTACCGTTGCCAGAAGTGTGGTTTTACCGCCTACACGCTCTACTGGCATTGTCCGTCCTGCCGGGCCTGGTCCACCATCAAGCCAATTCGCGGCCTGGATGGGCAGTAATTTTTTAAAAAGCCTTCATTTTAGTTACAACATACTGATGGCTTTTACCGCTTTCTCAACACCGTGCGGCTTGCTGGCCTGGCAGGGGCATAAATGGATCCTGTCAATTTGCGGCGACGGCAGGTAGAATGCAGGCCGTTTATCTGTTCCGCGCCGCTGCGCGCCCATAGACGAAAAGGGCTGGTCATGACGTCTGTTACTTCCTCCACTTCCCGCGTTATTACGGATTCTCCTGTTGTTGTTGCGCTTGATTACAATAAGCGTGACGCAGCGCTGGCCTTTGTCGACGGTATCGATCCTCGCGATTGTCGTCTGAAAGTTGGTAAAGAGATGTTCACGCTGTTTGGACCGCAAATCGTCCGCGATCTGCAGCAGCGCGGTTTCGATGTCTTCCTCGATCTCAAATTCCATGATATCCCGAACACCACGGCGCACGCGGTTGCCGCCGCTGCGGAACTGGGTGTATGGATGGTCAACGTCCACGCGTCGGGCGGGGCGAGAATGATGACAGCCGCTCGCGAAGCACTCCTGCCGTTCGGCAACGATGCGCCATTACTGATTGCGGTTACCGTGCTGACCAGCATGGACGACAGCGACTTGCGCGACCTTGGCGTGACGTTGTCACCTGCCGGGCACGCCGAGCGTCTCGCGCGTCTGACGCAGAGCTGTGGTCTCGATGGCGTCGTTTGCTCCGCGCAGGAAGCGGTACGCTTTAAGTCAGAGTTGGGCAAAGATTTTAAACTGGTCACGCCAGGCATTCGTCCTGCTGGCAGCGACGTGGGCGATCAGCGACGCATTATGACGCCTGAGCAGGCGTTGGCAGCAGGCGTTGACTACATGGTTATCGGCCGGCCGGTGACGCAGTCTGCGAACCCGGCGGAGACGCTTAAGGCTATCAACGCATCACTGAAAAAGGGGGCGCAATGACTGATTCCAACAGTCGGCTGGTCTACTCGACGGAAAGCGGGCGCATAGACGAACCGAAAACGAAAGCAGAACGTCCGAAAGGTGACGGTATTGTTCGTATCCAGCGTCAGACCAGCGGGCGAAAAGGAAAGGGGGTCTGCCTGATCTCCGGGATTGATCTGGATGATGCGGAGCTGAACAAGCTGGCAGCAGAGTTGAAGAAAAAATGTGGCTGCGGCGGCGCCGTGAAGGACGGCATTATCGAAATTCAGGGTGATAAACGCGATTTAATTAAAACGCTCCTTGAAGCCAAAGGCATGAAAGTTAAACTGGCAGGCGGCTAAAATAAATAAGCCACGGCAAATGCCGTGGCTCGTGTTATATACGTGCGTTAGTCAGACCTGAAATGCGATGCTAAATCGCCTTAACGGGAAGGCTGATAGAATAATTATTTGCCAACCTGGTGACCGATAATACCACCGACAGCAGCGCCGCCTAATGTACCCAGCGTACTACCATCCGTTAATACTGCACCACCGAGCGCACCAGCACCGGCGCCAATTGCGGTGTTACGGTCACGTTTAGACCAGTTAGAGCACGCGCTCAGGGACATTGCTACAGTGATTGCCAGAACAGCGGCGGCTAATTTTTTGCTGGTTAAGGTCATAATACTTTCTCCTGAATTATCGATTCACGGAAAGATGTACACATTAAGTATAGTCAAAATGAATACTCAATTCTTTTTTCCGTGAAAGCTGGTCGCGCAGGCGTTACGTAATCACGCAGGTGATAGTCACTTCCTGTTATATCGCTAACATTAATTTTACGACTTTACGGCAGGTTAAACAGGTAAAAACTCTTAAAGGATGGATAGGAATCCTCTCAGACGAAGGGGCATATGCGCCCGGAATACGGGCGCAAATGGACTCAGGCGGGCGTTTTAATAATATCGACAATGAGACCGTCATCTTCCAGTTTATTACGATGTTCGTCGCTTAACCTTTCATCGGTAATTACGCGGCTAAAGCGTGAGGCTGGACCCATGGTGTAAGGATGGACGGCGCCAAATTTAGAGCTGTCGGTCAGCACAATGGCTTCACACTCTTTTTCCAGAACGGCATTCACAACGTCAGATCGCATCATATCCCGGCCGGTGAAGCCTGTCTCCGGCTGCCAGCCGTCAATACCGATAAACGCCTTACTGAAATGAACCTGCTGGACATACTGCCGGGTTAGCGGGCCTACCATGCTCTCACTTTTTTTCTGGTAAATGCCGCCCAGCAAAATCACCTCACAGCGCGTCTCTTTGAGCAAATGGGCGATATAGCTGCTGACGGTGATGATGGTAACGTCTTTTTGTTCGGCAAGCGTACGTGCCAGAAGAGCGTTGCTGCTGCCGTTTTCAATAAAGACCGTCTCGCCAGGGTTTACCAGCGATGCGGCAAATTCTGCCAGTTCTCGTTTAAGCGCGTAGTTATTCATCATGCGCGTCTCAACGTCGTCGCTGTCCAGCGGCACGGCATAGCCATGCGCACGGCGCAGGTAGCTCTGTTTTTCCAGCAGATTAAGATCCTGACGGATGGTCACTTCTGAAACGCCGGTGGTTTTAGCCAGCTCAACGACGCTTACGCGCCCCTGATCGATGACCATCTGCAAAATGAGTTGTTGTCGGGAATTCATAGCATCCAATTAATAAAGCGAAACGAGGTCTGAGACAGTGGGATTAGACTTCCCACGGCGCTTTAGGCTGTCGGTTTTCGGGGGCATTGTCAGAGCCATCCTGAGCGAGAAGTTCAGACTTCAGGATCTCGAGATTACGGATTGCAGAGTGATAATCACCCGCCACCAGGATATCCAGCACGGTATCAATACGTTGTGCTACAGCTTGTGGATCAATAGTAGACATCATCTCTCCCCAGGAGCGAAAAGTTAATAATTTCAATGATGCAGAAAATAGGTTCAAAAGAGAAGGGAAAAAACGCCATAACGAAATTACCTATACGAAAGTGAACCTCTGTATGACGTTAACGTTGTTGTCGCGCTTGATATCGTTTTAGCCAGCGCTCGAATGCGGCAGCGGGCATCGGCTTAGCGAAAAGAAAACCCTGCCGTTCGTTGACGCCGTTTTTGGTCAGAAAGGCATCTTCTTTTGCGTTCTCCACCCCTTCGGCAATCACCTGCAGGTTTAACGCCTGCGCCACTGCGACAATGGCGCGTACCAAAGACTGGGAGACAGAGTGCTTATGAATATCTCTGACAAAAGCCTGATCGAGTTTAATGGCATCAATAGGAAAACGCGCCAGCTGGGAAAGGGAAGAGTAGCCGGTACCGAAATCGTCCAGATGAATTTGTGCCCCGAGCCGACTGAATTGCTGGATCACCGAGAGCGCCAGCTCTTCGTTTTCGATAAGACAGCTTTCGGTTAATTCAACGTCGATAGGGCAGTACTCAAAATGCAGATCCTTAAGCGCCTGCTTTAGCTCGCTGAAAATCGTCTGGTCGGCCAACTGACGTGCAGAGACGTTCACGGCCACGCGCAGGTTAATTCCCTTGTCACGCCATTTTGCCACCTGGCGAACCACATCAAGCATCACCCAGCGACCCAGCGGCACAATCAAACCGGACTCCTCGGCATAAGAGATAAATTCCAGAGGGGGGATCAGCCCGCGCTCGGGCGACTGCCAGCGGACCAGCGCTTCAAGGCTTCGGACTTCGCCGCGCCAGGTCATTTTCGGCTGGTAGTGGATCAGGAGCTGATCGTTATCCAGCGCTTTACGCAGGTTGGTGTCCAGCCACAGGTACTCAAACACGCGCTGGTTCATCTCGGGGGAGAAGACGCAGAATTTGCCACGGCCATTCTCCTTGGCGGTGTACATGGCGATGTCGGCATTGCGAATCACGCTTTCCCTATCGTTCCCGTGCTGCGGCGCGAGGGCGATCCCCAGGGAGCAACCGGTGTAAACCTCAATGAGACCGATTCTGAACGGCTGGCGCAGGCGGGTCAGAATACGCGACGCCATCGCTTCCAGCGAGCCCTGAGAGGTATTGGTGGCCATAACGATAAACTCATCGCCGCCGAGCCGCGCTAAAACCTGCCCCTCATCCAGACAACTCAGAAGGGCAAGTGCAACCGCCTGCAGGAGCTGATCGCCGAACATATGCCCGTAGGCATCGTTAACCTTTTTGAAGTTATCGAGGTCGAGGTACACCACGCCAACCTGCGTGTCGCCGCGGCTATTGATGGCGTCTGAAATCAGCTCATGGATCGCATTGCGGTTGGGCAGGCCGGTGATGGTATCGGTATTGGCCAGCACGCGCAGGCGCTCCTGTGCCCGTCGTTCTTCGGTAATGTCGGTCCCGGAGCAGATAAGGAAAATTTCATTTTTACCGCTGCCGCTGTGAACGAATTTATTTCTGAACAGAAACAAGCGTTGCCCTTTTCGCGTTTTAATCCAGCGTTCGACTTCGTAGGAGCTGCCGTTGCGAAAGAAACCCGCAATGTTGCGCTTCGAGGCTGCCGCTTCGCTGCGGCTCATGAACAGTTCAAACACGTTTTGACCAATGACTTCATGTTCTTTCAGACCGGTATACTCTTCGCTCAGGCGGTTAAAGCGCTGGATATTGCCGTTTTGATCGAGAATGACAATGACGGAATTCGCTTCAGAAACAACCTGTTCCGCAAAGGAGAGTCCCTGAGCCAGATCGCGTGCCACGGAGGGCGTATCGTTCCAGGCGGAAGCCGTTCCGGCCCACTCGTTTCGGGTGATTTTGCGTCCGACAAGATGGACGGGAACTTGCTCGCCGTAAAGAGAGAGGTTCAGGGAAATGCTGGTGGTCATTACCGTTAGCTGACGGATCTGTGCGGCCTGTTCATCATCCAGTACGATCTCCTGAGTCACGTCAGCATTTTCGCTGGCGGCAAGGTGCAGAGCGTTGCTGTCAGCCGACAATCGCCACCACGGGCTGTGAGTACCCATGTAACGAAACAGCAAATTTTGCTCAAGTTCGTCGATCATGATTTCTCCCGCCGCGACGCATTAGCGAACAAATTATTCATTAGTCGTCGACTTTTCCGTTGAAAATAGCGGCAAAGCCGCATTTAAAGTATTGTTTTTCTGAGCTTTTTTATAATGAAACGCATCAGGCATATAAAAATGCTGAGCGTATAAAATCCACGTGCCCGAACAGGGCAGCACTCTTTAACTGTAGATAATTATGGCTGTTTTGGGCGGGCTGGGGCGGAAAAAGTAAGAAAAATGATGCTTTTGCGAGGGGAAAGACAGGGAGAAAATTGTCGGCCTTTCTGAACGGAAATGACCGACAATTGAGCAGGTTATCAGGCGACAGGGCGCGCAATAATACTGCGGGTTTCCATGCGAACTTCAGCGATAGTTACATCAATCACGTCAGTGACTTTGTAAACCGTCTCGCCTTTAATTTGCACGGTGCCGCTTTCCTGACTGCAGACCAGTTCGTCACGAACGGCGTGCAGGAACGGGGCAGGGATAAAGGCGACCGCACCGTTATCCACCAGACGTACGCGCATTCCCCCGCGGCTGATATCAATAATTTCTGCCGCGAAGCGGGTATCGGTACCGGCTTTATCCTGCAGGAAGCGCGCGTATAGCCAGTCTCCGACGTCACGTTCCGCCATGCGGTTCAGACGGCGTCGCTCGGCCATCTGTAGGGTCGTGTCGTCCTGAGGACGGGCAATGGTTTCGCCCTTAATAATCGCTTTCAGCAGGCGGTGGTTAACCATATCGCCATACTTACGGATCGGGGAGGTCCAGGTGGCGTAGGCTTCCAGACCGAGGCCAAAGTGCGGGCCTGGCTCGGTGCTGATTTCCGCGAAGGACTGGAAGCGGCGAATACGGCTATCCAGGAAACCGGACGGCTGAGCGTCCAGCTCGCGGCGAAGCTTGCAGAAGCCCGGCAGTGTCAGCACTTCTTCCGGATCAACATGCACATCGTGATTCTTCAGCAGGGCCGCGAGCGCTTCGGTATTGGCCGGATCGAATCCGGTATGAACGTTGTAAATACCGAAGCCCAGCCTGTCGCGCAGCACGCGCGCGGCACAGATGTTGGCGGAAATCATCGCTTCTTCGACGATGCGGTTAGCAATGCGTCGCGGCTCGGCCACGATATCCAGCACTTCGCCTTTTTCACCGAGAACAAAACGATAATCCGGACGATCTTTGAAGACCAGGGCGTGAGTCTTACGCCACTCGCCGCGGTTCAGGCAGATGCGGTGCAGCAGACGAATCTGTGCCGCGATAGCATCGGATTCAGGTTTCCAGCTGCCGGTGTTTTCCAGCCAGTCGGAGACATTGTCATAGGCCAGCTTGGCTTTGGATTCGATGGTGGCGGCAAAGAATTCGATATCGTCTTCAATCGTGCCATCTGCGGCAATGGTCATGCGGCAGGCGAGAACCGGGCGCACCTCATTTGGGCGCAGCGAGCAGAGGTCGTCAGACAGTTCGCGCGGCAGCATCGGGATGTTAAAGCCCGGCAGGTAGTTGGTGAACGCGCGGATTTTCGCCGTTTCGTCCAGCTTGCTGCCTTCCACAATCCAGGCGGTTGGATCGGCAATGGCGACGGTCAAATGCAGTTTGCCATCGGCGCTCTCTTCAGCGTAGAGCGCATCGTCCATATCTTCTGTGCTGGCGCTGTCGATGGTGACAAACTCCAGCGCGGTAAGATCGCGGCGCGCCAGGCCTTCGTCCTGCATCTCAGTTGCCACGCCGTTCGGCGCTTCTTTTTCAAGATTATGGCGCGCCAGCGTGACCCACCACGGGACGAAATGGTCGTCGCCAAAGGTGATGAACTGGGTCAGTTCAGCATAGAAACCGCGGTCGCCTTTCAGAGGATGACGGCGCATTTCTGCCACGGCCCAGTCACCTTCTTTAAAATCATGCTCAACGCCGCGGGCGGCGCGGCAGGGAATGGCATCTTTCAGCAGGGGGTGATCCGGCACGACAGAAAGACGATCGTCCTTTCTCTGCACTTTGCCCACAAAGCGGGTCAGGAACGGCTCGATCAGTTCTTCCGGCTCGGCGGATTCACGTTCCTTCTCGGTATGGATGACGGCCATGACGCGATCGCCATGCATCACTTTCTTCATCTGCGGTGGCGGAATGAAGTAGCTTTTCTGCGCGTCAACTTCAAGGAAGCCAAAGCCCTTTTCCGTGGCTTTCACGACCCCTTCTGCACGCGGCGTCTGGGAATGCAGTTGCTGTTTAAGCTGCGCTAGCAGCGGGTTGTCCTGAAACATAATGTTCTATTTTCGTAGCCATTGAGCGGCTGACAGTTTTACGCGATTCTCACTGCTACAGCAAGCGCTCTTTGGGGAAAGAGTGTGGTTATTCCGCTTTGCCGGACGCGACTTTTAGTCGATTGAGCCAGCCCTCCAGCGCGCATTGGCTGAGCAGGTTGATCGCCTGAACGGCAGTAAGTCCTTCTTCAGTGAGCGGGGTAAATTGTGCGGCGCTGAAGCGGTCCGGCGAGCGTGTCAGCAATTCGGCCGCTGCCGAAAGCGCCGGAGGAGACAGCGAAATGGTTTCCCGGCTGTTTATCAGGATCTCCCCCATCAGGTCGAGCAAGGTCGGTTCATGGCACAGGACCGGCGTCAGCGCGTCAAGCGCGGGCTCTGCCTGCCAGCGGGAGAGGGACTCAAGCTGATGCGCACTGGCATAGCGAAGCTCGACCACGGGCAGAAGCGAGATCCACGCGTCGGAGGACGTTGGCAGGGTGTGCGGCTGAATATGATGGCCCGGCAGCCAGCGGACGGGATGGCCGAGCAGTGCCTGAAAGACGGCGACCACGCGCGCCTGAAAACCGATAAAGCCGATTATCTGGTTAATTACCACAACGTCATAGATAGACAGACCTACCTCATCAAGCTGGTTACGCGCCTTATCATCAATGACGTCAGGTGAGCTGGCGAGCTGGCGGGCGTACTGCGTGATTTGCGCCAGCCGTCGGTTACTTTCGCGGGAGGAGTCAGGGCCCGGCAGCGGGGCGAGGAGGGCGGCGTAGTGGTTGCACAGCCGCTGAACGCCGCAGGCCTGCGCCACGGTCAGCGCGGTACTTAACCGATCGTAGGCGCTAAGCGTTCGCAGGCGGTTTACGGGAAGTGAGAGCGGGAACAGCTGGTGACATAAGGATCTGGCAGGAGCGAGCCAGCCGGTACAGGCGGCGACAATCTCATCTGGCAGGGCTAAATCGAGCAAAAAACGATCGTCGACGTTAGCGGCTTCGGGCACCAGGGGCAGCACATCCGGCTGCGCGTGGTTTGACTGGGTTTCGTGATACCAGTGGCCTTTGCCGGAAAAACGGCGTTGTTCCATGGGCGTTCCTTGATCTCAAAATGGCGATCAATATCCTGGCGTAAGGCAGATAAAGGGAAAAATATTGTTAGGTGATAACAAATAGCAGAACGGAATAACGAAGAGGAGTGCGGAGGGGGAAAGCTCTCTTCCCATGCGGGAAGAGAGCCACAGCTTATTTAATTTCCAGCTCGTTCATTGCAGCGATGTTGAAGCCGCCGTCAACGTGAACCACTTCGCCGGAGATACCTGCGGAAAGGTCAGAGCACAGGAATGCAGCAGAGTTACCCACATCTTCAATGGTAACGGTACGACGAATCGGGGTAACCGCTTCGCAGTGTGCCAGCATTTTACGGAAATCTTTGATGCCGGACGCCGCCAGGGTGCGGATAGGGCCAGCAGAGATGGCGTTAACGCGCACGCCTTCTGGACCCATTGCGTTCGCCATGTAGCGGACGTTGGCTTCCAGAGATGCTTTCGCCAGGCCCATAACGTTGTAGTTAGGGATAGCACGCTCTGCGCCCAGGTAGGACAGGGTCAGCAGCGCTGCGCCCGGATTCAGCATTGCGCGGCAAGATTTCGCCATTGCAACGAAGCTGTAGGAGCTGATGTCGTGCGCGATTTTAAAGCCATCACGGGTTACCGCGTTCACGTAGTCGCCGTCCAGCTGGTCGCCAGGAGCGAAGCCGATGGAGTGAACGAAACCGTCGAATTTCGGCCATGCTTTTGCCAGTTCAGCAAACATGCCGTCGATGCTTTCGTCTTGTGCAACGTCACATTCCAGAACAATGCTGGAACCCAGCTGCGCGGCAAACTCTTCAACACGGCCTTTCAGCTTGTCGTTCTGGTAGGTGAACGCCAGCTCAGCGCCTTCGCGATGCATTGCCTGTGCGATGCCGTATGCGATGGACAGTTTGCTGGCAACGCCAGTCACCAGAATGCGCTTACCGGAAAGAAAACCCATAGCTTTAATCCTTATATTCATTGCTTATTTTGCCTTGTAATTCATAGCGTTACAGGCAGTATTTCAAAATCATTCGAAATTAGCTCGAAATTATAGCCCACTCACGGCCCCTTGTGTCACGATATTTCTCGTCGATCTCCGAAGAGGAATGCCCCAAAAGGTGAGGCGCGGGCTGGCGGGGGCTCAAAATTTCAGCATTCGTCCAGTATATCACCCGGCAGCAGCTTCGCCTCATCCAACCAGCAAGGTTCCGCGATCCATCAGCGGTATTCACACTTTCCTGGCGTTCTCAACGAAACGCGCAACGACAATAAAGAATACCGGGACGAAAAAGATCGCGAGAAGCGTGCCGCTGATCATGCCGCCAAACACCCCGGTGCCGATAGCGTGCTGCGTGCTGTCACTCGCGCCACGCGCCAGCATCAGTGGCACCACGCCTAACGTAAAGGCTAACGATGTCATCAGAATAGGGCGCAGACGCTGGCTTGCGGCCTGTATCGTGGCCGCAAGCAGGGGTTGTCCTTCCCGGTGGAGCTGCCTTGCAAACTCGACAATCAGAATGGCGTTCTTGGCGGAAAGGCCTATCAGGGTGATAAGACCGACCTTAAAGAAAACATCATTCGTCATGCCCGCAACGGAGACGGCAACCACCGCACCGATAAGCCCCAGGGGAACGACCAGCATGACCGCAAAGGGAATTGACCAGCTCTCATACAGGGCGGCGAGCACCATGAACACAACCAGTATCGACAGAACGATCAGACCCGGGAGCTGAGATTCGGATTTTCTCTCCTGCAATGAGCTCCCGGCCCACTCGCCGGCCATCCCCTGCGGTAAATCCCGTGACAACGTCTCCATGGCTTTCATTGCAGTGCCGCTGGATTTGCCTGGGGCCGCACTGCCGGTAATGCGGATAGCAGAATATCCCTGATAACGCGTCAACTGCTGCGGCGCAACGTTCCAGGAAAGCGTCGCAAACGTAGATACTGGCACCATCTGCCCCATACGGTTTTTTACCGATAATTTCAGGATCTGCTCAGGCTGCATGCGGTAAGGGGCGTCGGCCTGAATAATGACCTGCTGAACGCGGCCCTTGTTCGTGTAATCATTAACGTAGTTCGACCCCATGGTGACCGAGAGCGTCTGGTTGATTTCATCAAATGAGACGCCCAGCGCTTCCGCTTTTTCCCGGTCAATCTGAAGGGCCAGGCTTGTTCCTTCCGGCAGACCGTCTATATACACGTCACTCAGTTCAGGACGTTGATTAGCTTTCATAACCAGCGCATCGGCCGCTCTCTTTAACGCCTCGTAGCCCAGTCCCGCCCTGTCCTGCACGTACCAGGTGAAGCCCGAGGAGGTGCCCATATCCGAAATGGCCGGCGGGAGAAGGCTCATCGTGACGGCATCAGAGACGTTAGCCATGCTGGCCTGTATATGGTCGGCTTCATTCTGTGCGGTCGTACCCTGCTGATCTTTCCAGTCCTTCAGCGTGGTGAAGGCCATGGCCGAATTCGGTCCCGAGCCTGAAAACCCAAATCCCAGAATCATAATGTTGCTTTCAATATCCGGCCGGGCCGCAATTTCCTCTTCAAATTTTTTAACCACTTTCAGGGTGCGCTGCATTGTGGCATCGGAAGGCAGCTGAATTGAGGACATAAAATAGCCCTGATCTTCATCCGGAAGAAAGGACGAGGGCAGCGAAGAAAGCCCCAAACATAGCGCAGCACATAGCGCAACGTACAACAGCAGCATTCGCCCGGTACGTCTCAGCACCGCGCCCAGCCCGGATTCGTACCACGTCGTGAGGGTACGAAAGCGGGCGTTAAACCCTGCCGCGAACCTGCCACCAACGTGCTTTGCTGCGCTGTGAGGCTTAAGTAGCGTCGCGCATAGCGCGGGGGTAAGCGTGAGGGCAAGAAATGCCGACAACAGTATGGAGACCGCCATGGAAATACAAAATTGTCGATAAATAATCCCGACGGATCCTTCGGCGAAACCCATGGGAATAAAGACGGCGGTAAGCACCAGCGTGATCCCGATAATTGCCGGCGTGATTTCTTTCATGGCCTCCCGGGTCGCGTCGCGCGGAGAGAGTTGTTTTTCTTCCATCAGGCGCTCAACGTTCTCCACGACCACAATGGCGTCATCTACGATAATCCCTATCGCCAGAACCATGCCGAACATGGTCAGAATATTGATGGAGTATCCACTCAATAGCATCACCGTGAAGGTGCCAAGCAGTGCGACGGGGGCAACAATCGCCGGGATAAGCGTACAGCGTATCTTATGCAGAAACAGCAGCATTACGAGGAAGACCAGAACCATCGCTTCCACAAAGGTCTGCACCACTTTCATGATGGAGAGCTTCACAAAAGGCGCGGTATCGAAGGGAACTGTAAACGTCATTCCTTCCGGCAACACCTGAGAAAGTTCGTCGATGCGTGCGCGTACGCCTGCAGCCGTGCTCATCGCATTGGCGCCAGGCGATAGCTGGACTGCCGCAGCCGTTGCGGGAACCCCATTTTCGCGGATACCGAAAGCATAGCTTTGCAGGCCGGACTCAATGCGCGCGACGTCGGACAGCTTCAGCCTTGCGCCGGACGCCTCTGATTTCAGAGTAATATTCCTGAAAGCCTCTACGGAAGTGAGTTGCCCCTTCACGGTGATCGGATACGTTACGCCTTGCCCTTCAGATGCCGGTTCATCTCCCGTTTTGCCGGGCGAAACCAGGGCATTTTGCTGGCCAACGGCGGTAAGCACATCGCTCACCGAAAGTCCGTAGCTATGAAGCTTCATCGGGTCCAGCCAGATGCGCAGCGCTTTTTCGCCACCAAACAGCTGAATTTTCCCTACTCCAGGTACGCGGCGAAGCTCGTCGCTGACATGCCGGGCAAAGTAATCGCTTAAATCGGCTTCCTCAAATTTACCGGTTGTGGACTTCAGCCCCACCATCATTAAAAAACCGGAATTGGCCGCCTCGACGTTGATGCCATTTTGCCTGACCGCCTGTGGCAAACGCGGCTCCACAATTTTAATCTGGTTCTGAAGGTCCATCTGCGCCAGCTTGATGTCCGTGCCGGGCTTAAACGTCACGGTAATAGACGCAGAACCGGTTGTGTCACTGGATGATTCGAAGTAAAGCAAATTATCGACGCCAGATATTTCGCGCTCAAGTAACGACACTACCGACGTATTCATAATATCGGGGCTGGCGCCCGGGTAGGAGACAGAAATAATAATCCCAGGCGGTGCCACCGCCGGATACTGCGCAACCGGCAGCCGGGGAATAGACAATACACCCGACAGGACGATAAAAAGCGCCACGACCCAGGCGAAAATGGGACGTTCAATAAAGAAATGAGGCATTAATTTAACTTCCAGATACGTGACTCTTTCAGTGAGTTATTTTGTTCAAGATGGTGTGATGGAAAGTCTACAACTCGCCTGTTTAGCGGACATGGGCGGTTTATGGAGAGAGTGTGGAGCGAAACAACACGGTTGTTTAAATCATTCTCACGATGAGGTACAACGGTGAACCGCCAAAAAAGAGAATTAAATAACACTCATAGTAAAACACCAAATCGTTAAAATCTGGCGTAGCGTTCAGCAGCACAGTGAACGTAATAATGAGATAAACAAAAATCACCATTAGCCAGAAGGCGATGAGAAGTAATTCAGTGAACGCGCCTGCTTTGTTTTGTATTATCAGAGAGACAACCGACAAGGCAATGCAGCCATAGATCATGGGGGAAGAGAGTAGCGTTGCGGCGACTTTCTCATCCATTTTATGCATCAATACCAGCCAGGTATAAAGTAATCCCCACGATAGCAGCAGGAAGAGAGAAAATATGCCGATTTTTTTAGGAGAGAAGTATTTCGAAAGTTCCATGTTCATTATCTCAGCCAAATTCAGAAAGCCTTTAAGCGACAGGGTTATTTACCACGTTAAACGAAAGACGGTTTAACTCCGAATAACTATTGTGGACTGACATTGTCGAGTCTTTATTGACTGAATGTGTAGGCTGTATGGAGAAATTGCCGGGCACTTAAATTAATTCAGGAAATTTTCGCGGCCACGGCACTTTTTCCCGGAGCCTGTGTCTTATTGTGCTAAAGATATCTGATAGCGTGCTCAAAGGGATTTCACCCGCGGAGATAAAATGAACAAAAATACTCTAATCCTTGTTGTTGAAGATGAAAACGAAATTGCCGATATACTGATGAGTTACTTAGAGCGTTCTGGGATGAAAACGCTGAGAGCCCGGCAGGGCGAGCAGGCGATAGCGCTTAATCGGCTCCATAAACCGGATCTTATATTGCTGGATATCCATCTGCCCGTATGCGATGGCTGGAGCGTACTCACGACGCTCCGTCAGGAAAGTTCTGTGCCCGTCATTATGGTGTCCGCACTCGATCAGGACGTGGATAAGCTGATGGGGCTTAGGCTTGGCGCGGATGATTACGTCATCAAACCTTTCAACCCTTCCGAAGTGGTCGCGCGGGTTGAAGCCGTGCTGCGCAGAACCAGACCCGCTCTTCAGCAGGCGGGTGCTGTGCCTCTCAGGACGCCTTTTATTACGGTCTACCCGGACGATTTCTACGTTGAGGTCACCGTGGGCGAAGAGGTAGTCTCCCCAGTATTAACGACGACGGAATTTAAACTTCTTACTTACCTGGTGAGATACCCGCGAAAGGTCTGTTCCCGGGAAGAGTTACTTAACGCGTGTCTGCCGGAAGGCGATACGCTCGACAGAACGGTAGACAGCCATATGAGCAAGCTGCGTAAAAAGCTGGAGCTTGCAGGCCTTTATGGCGTTCCTGAGAGCATCAGGGGGATGGGCTATCGACTCGGGGAGAAAAAATGAACAGAGATTCTGTCCTGAGTCGGCAGATCTTAACGTATATGCTGCTGCTGACGTTTATGATCATTGCCATTGCGGTACTGGGCTCCTGGTTTTTTTACTCTTTTATTCTCGATCACCTCCCCGGCGGTGCCGTTGAGGGCGATGACGAGCAAATGACGATGTGGGACTGGGTGTGGATCGGGACCGCGACAACAATCAGTCTGATAATCGCGATATTTTTAACGATAAAACTTTCTTCACGAATACTCACCCCGTTAAACGCGGTAGCGTCCAGCCTGAGAAAAATTTCTCAGGGCCAGCTGGATGCCCGTGCTTATTGCGCCAGCTCCCGTCTGGGAGAGGTCAATCATCTGGTCACGGATTTCAATGAAATGGCGGAAAAACTCCAGACGCTGGATATTCAGAGGAAATCCTGGAACGCCGCCATTGCCCATGAGCTGAGAACCCCGGTCACGATTTTACGCGGGCGGCTTCAGGGGCTGGTTGACGGCGTTTTTGAGCCGGATCCGCTACTTTTTAATAATCTTCTCAAGCAGACTGAGGGGTTAACCCGTTTGATTGAAGATCTTCGGGTGATCAGCTCTGACGGCGGGGCGGGTTATACGCTGTATAAATCCAGAACGGACCTCAAAGGCACAATCCAGGATGCGCTTGATACTTTCATGCCCGAGTTCAAGCACAATCAGTTTGTAATTAAAACAGAGTTGAGGGAACAGCGATGCGTGTTCGATCCGTTGCGCATTAATCAGTGTCTGGCCGTTCTGTTTGACAACGCATTACATTATTCAACTTCGCGGAAACTCATCGTAAAAAATGGCGTCTCTGATAAAGGCAATTATATCCTTATTGAGGATGGCGGGCCGGGCATCCCCAGGGAATTTCATGATTTCTTATTTCAACCCTTCCAGCGGGATAATGGTGCCAGAGATGTGAATCCTGAAGGATGTGGTTTAGGCTTATCGGTGGTAAAAGCCATCATGCTGGCTCATGGTGGCGATGTAACGTATACCTTATCGAAGCAAAACCACTCCCTATTCAAACTGACCTGGCCCGATGCCTGAGCCCTGGCGGCAGGTCAGCCTGGCCTGCCTGCCGATAGCGGCAACTGCCATATATCGCCTAACTTTGTATCCCATTCCAGAGGGGAAATTCGCAATTTGCCCCGTTTTGGGCTTAAGGTTATTTCACTGAAGTAAATTTCATCGCTTTTCAACATGAGGTCAATGCGGCAGTAGTCAAGTCCCTTCGCCAGCTCCTGAGCGGCGAGCAGAGCCTCACGGAACAATTTCGGCTCGCCGGGCGCGACCGGCGTATTAGAATATTCCATCTGGAAGGGCTGTAAATTCCAGTGTCGGTCGTAAACGTTGATAAACTCTCTGCCGCGGTCATCTGTAAAATCGGCCTCAACATAGTGTGCGACCCCGTGAAAACAGTGAATTCTCAGCATTTCCGGCGTGCTGTTCCTGTCCGCATTATTGAAAAGATCGACATAGGGCTCACACAGTATAACGGGTGTAATATTTTTGTACTGCCACTCGCGCGTGGTGTAATACAAATTCTTCTTTAATGCGAGAGTGAGCTTTTTACGGGCCTGTCGGTAATTGAACTGGTTTTTGTTTGTACAGATTATTGTGCTTCCACTGTCATGATTGCACTTAAGGACGAATTGATCGGGCAGTATTGAAAAATCGATATGCGAAAACCTGCGGTATACACCAATCAAAGGCACCACCTTTACTCGCGTTGTTCTGGACGCAACGTATTCGCGGACGGCGAGTTTATCGGCAAGCATTGTGTAGAGATTATTATGGTCATAGACCAGGCGATGACATATTTTTTCACTCAACGTAGTGGGTGATTTAATGTCAGGGGTTATGCCTGATGTCTTTTTGAGTTTTGCAGTATGAAAATTGAGGTCCGTCATGAAATATGAACGGCATTTTCTGATGAGATACTCCGTATATTTTAGAACATATGTGGTGGTGTTCATTTCTTCTCCTCCGTAATGTCCCGGTATTCTGGAGAAGAACTATTGATTGATATTGCTTAAAATATGGAGCAGGGATGGAGACAAAAAATAAAAGGATTAAATAGCGCACGCAGGCTATTTAATCCTTATTTGAGCGGAGCAATCCGTGTTTACCGCCGCGCTTAACGGTCTTTTCTCCACGCATCGGCGGTCAATGCTTCACCGAAATGCCCGGCAATCAGCCTTTTCGTCAGCTCATGAAGCGGGGAGGCCATCACATCCGCCGTGCTGCCGCGCTCGACGACTTCCCCCTGGTGCATGACCATTACCTGATCGCTGATGTGCTTCATCATCCCCAGATGCTGGGTGACGTAGATGTAGGAGATACCCTGCTTTTCCTGTAATTCGAGCATCAGGTTAATCAGCTGCGAACGCATCGACATATCCAGCGAGGCAAGCGCTTCGTCTGCAACGATCACTTTCGGGCGCAGAATCAACGCGCGGGCCAGACCCAGACGCTGTTTCTGACCGGGGGCCAGCATATGCGGGTAGTAGCTTTCGTGATCCGGTAACAGCCCAACCATACGCAGCGTTTCGAAGATACGCTTGCGGCGCGCCTCTGGCTCCAGTTCGGTATTCAGACGCAGAGGGAAATCAAGGATCTGCGAAATGCGCTGGCGTGGATTAAGTGAGGTAGACGGATCCTGGAAGATCATGCGGATGCGCTGGCTGCGGAAAGAGTAATCGCCAAACTGCAGAGGATGATCGTCAATCAACACTTCTCCAGCAGTGGGCTCGACCATGCCGGCAAGCATTTTCGCCAGCGTGGATTTACCGGAGCCGTTTTCGCCGATGATCGCCAGCGTCTGTTTTTCACGCAGGGTAAAACTCAGCGGCTTAACCGCTTCGACAGTCTGACGATGAAACAGCCCCGTGCGATAGCGAAAGGTCTTACTCAGATTGCGGACTTCCAGCAAGGTTTCGACCATTTCACTCTCTCTCCATGTTCAGCGGGAAATGACAGGCGTAAAGATGATTTTTGGCGCCGGTCAGGCGCGGCGTTTCGATACATTTACGCTGAGCATACGGACAACGCGGCCCCAGACGACAGCCTATCGGCAACGATTCCAGCAGCGGAATCGCTCCGGGCAGGGTATTCAGACGGCTCTTGTGCGGCATGGCGCTGCCAAAATCAGGAATGGCGCGGATAAGCGCCTGCGTATATGGATGGTGCGGCGCGGCGATCAGCTCCTCACTCGGGGCAGTTTCGACCGTTTGCCCGCAGTACATCACGTCAATTTTATCCGCCCATTTGCTGAGCATTTGCAGGTCATGGCTGATCAGCAAAATGGTGGTGTTATTGTTCTGGTTCAGGCGCGACAGCAGGCGGAAAATTTGTGCCTGGGTGGTCGGCTCCATCGCGTTGGTGGGTTCATCCGCAATCAGCAAACGCGGCTGATTAGCCAGGGCGATGGCAATCATCACCTTCTGGCATTCACCGTCGGTCAGCTCATACGGGAAGCTGCGCATCGCGTCTTTATGGTCTTTGATCCCGACGCGGTGTAATAGCTCAATGGCGCGGCGCTTGCGCCAGCCGAAACGCTGCCACCAGCGGCCTTTATAGGTCCAGCCGGGAATGTTCTGCATCAGCTGTTTGCCTACGCGCTCGGACGGATCGAGGCAGGACTGTGGCTCCTGGAAAATCATCGAGACGTTATGGCCGACCAGCTTGCGACGCTCGCGCGGAGAGAGGCGCAGCAGGTCTATATCGTCGAACCGCATGCGGTCGGCGGTCACGCGCCAGTTGTCTTTCGCCACGCCGCAGATAGCTTTGGCGATCAGGCTTTTTCCCGAACCAGATTCACCCACCAGCCCGCGAATCTCGCCCTCGGCGAGAGTAATGCTGATGCGATCGACGGCTTTAACCCAGCCTTCACCGGTTTTGAATTCAATGGTGAGGTTGCGAATATCAAGAAGCGGCATTATTGCACCCCCGCGTTAATTGCACGGCGAATACCATCGCCCAGCAGGTTGATCAGCAACACGCTTACCATAATCGCCGCCCCCGGCAGCATAACCGTCCACGGCGCCACGTAGATCAATTCCAGCGCGTCACCGAGCATCGCACCCCATTCAGGGGACGGCAGCTGCGCGCCGAGGTCGAGGAACCCGAGCGCAGCGATGTCCAGGATCGCCATCGACAGCGCACGGGTGATCTCGGTGACCAGCCCGGCGGCGATGTTTGGCAGAACGGCAAACCACAAAATATTGAAGGTCGTCGCGCCGTCCAGACGGGCCGCAACGACATACTCTTTTTCCAGCTCGTCATGCACCATGCTGTAAACCGAGCGCACGATGCGGGGGAGGATAGCCAGCCAGACGGCGAACATGGCATGCGACAGATGCGGACCGGCAAAGGCAACCACAATGATTGCCAGCAGCAGAGACGGAATCGACAGCAGCGTGTCCAGAATGTGGTTCAGCACCGCCGAGCGCAGGCCATGCGTGGAGCCCGCGAAAATACCGAGAGCCAGTCCACAGAGCGTCGCCGCGAGCGTCACGACAAACGCGCCGCCCACCGTCGGGGCAGCCCCGCTTAACAGACGGCTCAATACGTCGCGTCCGAGATCGTCAGTGCCGAGGAAGAATGAGACTTCGCCGTAGCGTGACCAGGAAGGCGGTAGCAGCTGATAGCCAAGGAACTGCTGATCAATGCCATAAGGCGCAAACCACGAACCAAAGAGGCAAAGCAATACCAGACCGGCGCAACCATAAAGGCCGATCATTGCCGTGGTGTCACCATAGAACTTACGCCACACGGTACGCAGCGCACCGGGCGTGCGCTTTTCACTGTAAACGTTATCGTAAGGCATACCATTCCTTATGCTTCAATGGGTTAGCCATCGCACCCAAAATATCGGATAACACGTTAACAATAATGACCAGCGAACCAATCACCATCACACCCGCTGAGATAGCAGCATAATCCTGCTGACGGATGGCGTTAATCAGCCAGCGTCCCAGCCCGGGCCAGCTAAAGACCATCTCGGTGATCATGGCCAGCGTAAGCATGGTGGAAAACTGCAGCCCCAGGCGCGGAATTACCGGCGGCAGAGCGTTGTGCAGGACGTTGCGGCGCAATATGGTCAGGCGCGACAATCCGCGCGTGGCGGCAGCTTTGACATAGTTCTGCTCAAACACCTCGATGGTGCTCAGGCGCATCAGGCGGATCACCTCGGTTGTCGGCGCAACCGCCAGCGTCAGCACCGGCAGTACCATATGACGCAGGGCGCTGACGATCATCTCATGGCGCCAGACGGAATCGGACAGCCAGGCGTCAATGATGGCAAAACCCGTTACCGTTTTAACCGTATAGAGCAGGTCAAAACGGCCAGAGACCGGTAGCCAACCCATCGTCAGCGAGAAGAACAGCGTCAGCAGCAGCGCCAGCCAGAATACCGGGATAGAGAAGCCGAGCAGGGCAAGGGCGCTGATAAACTTATCCTGCCATTTGTTGCGGTAGATCCCGGCCAGCATGCCCACGGGAATACCTACCATCAGGGCAAAGCCGAAGGCCAGAATGCACAGCTCCATCGTGGCCGGGAACACCTCTTTCAGCTGCTCGGAGATAAGCTGCCCGTTGATGCTCGACACGCCGAAATCCCAGTGCAGCAGACCGTTAAACCAGAACAGCCAGGCATCCCACAGCGATGAGCCCTGTAGCGGAGCATGCGGCGTGAAATAGCTCAGGCTGAAGCCGACAAAGTTCAGGAAAAAGAGCGTCACCAGCAGTAAAAGGAGCCGACGCAAGGTAAAAATAATCATGGTTTTTTCACCTCTTGTTCTTTTTCACGCGATACGCCGGCGAACGAGGCGTTGCCGAACGGACTCAGCACCAGGCCTTTAATATCATAGCGGTAGGCCTGAAGGCGCAGGGAAGAGGCCAGCGGCAGCACGGGCAGTTCCTGAGCGAGTATCTTTTGCGCTTCATCATAAGCGTCAATGCGCGAGGCCAGCTGTTGGGAAGAGAGCGCTTTTTGCAGCACGGCGTCGAACTCCCGGTTACACCAGTGGGCGTAGTTGGTCTGCGAATTTATCGCAGCACAGCTCAGCAGCGGCCGGAAGAAGCTGTCCGGATCGTTACTGTCGGTAGCCCAGCCTGTCAGGGTGAGGTCGTGATTCATATCCATCAGGCGCGCCTCCTGGAAACGGCCCTCAACCGGTACGATGATCACCTTGACGCCCACCTGCGCCATATCCGCCTGCAGCAGTTCAGCGGTTTTCAGCGGGCTCGGGTTCCACGCCTGGGAGCTGGTGGGCACCCAAAGCTGGAGCGTCAGGTTTTCCGCGCCCAGCGCTTTCAGTTGTTCACGCGCTTTTGCCGGATTGTATTCCGTAATTTTAGCCTCACCGTCGTAGGCCCACGAGGCGCGCGGTAAAATTGAGGCGGCGGTTTCCGCCGTGCCGTAGTAGATCGACTGCATTAGACGCTGGTTGTTGATCGCCAGCGCCAGAGCGTGACGTACGGCAGGGTTGTTCAGCGGCGGCTTATCGGTGTTAAAGGCCAGATAAGCGATGTTCATCCCCGGGCGTAACGTCAGACGCAGACGCGGATCGTCGCGCAGAATGGTGAGCTGGCTGGCAGCGGGCCAGGCGAGCACGTCGCATTCCCCGGTGAGCAGTTTCGAGAGCCGTCCCGTTCCGCCAGACCCGAGATCGACCACCACCTGCGGCATCAGCGGCGTACCGCGCCAGAAATGTTCGTGGCGCTGCAGGCGAATATATTGCCCCGCGCGGTATTCGGCCAACTGGAATGGACCGGTACCGACCGGCTGGCGGTCGAGCAGCTCCTGACGATCTTTTTTCGTCAGCTTCGCCGCGTATTCGGCGGACATAACGGAAGCATAGTGGGTCGCCAGGTGCCAGAGGAAGGAGGCATCCGGGCGCGTCAGCGTAAATTCAACCGTCCGGCTGTCCAGCTTGCGCACGCTTTTAACGGTGTCGGCAAACTGCAGGCTGTCGAAATAGGGGAAATTATCCCCGTTAACGTTATGCCACGGGTGGTTACGGTTAAAGATACGCTGGAAGGTGAAGACCACGTCATCCGCGTTCAGCTTGCGCGTAGGGGTAAACCACGGCGTACGCTGAAACGCGACATCATCGCGCAGGCGAAAACGGTAGGTTGCACCGTTATCCAGGACTTCCCAGCTTTCCGCAAGTTCAGGCACCAGGCGATAGGTGTACGGGTCGACATCAAGCAGACGGTCGTAAAGCTGCGCGGCGAGCGTATCCACAATCAGGCCGCTGCCCGCTTTTTGCGGGTTGAAGGTGTCCACCTGGCCACTTACGCAATAGACGAAGCCGCTGTCACGAATGTCAGGCTGCGTTGACTGCCCGGGCGCAGCAAACGCCAGGCCGCTGAACAGACCGAGTGCAAAAAAGGACGATAAAACCAGACGCATAATTTTTAAGGTTTTTAGGTTCGATCTGCAAAGTGTATCGCACTTACGCCTGCTTCGTAAAAATGTCTGCGGGTAAGTGCCGATATTGTCAGCGCATTTGATGTTTTTTAAGCAATGCCCGTAACTGATGGTAGGTCAGGCCCAGGAGTTCGGCCGCGCGTTTCTGGTTATATTTCGCCGCCTTCAGGCTTTGCTCCAGCAGCTGTTGCTCCTGCTTGTGCTGGAACTGGCGCAAATCAAGGGGCAGCGCGGGAGTATCGCCTGATGATGACGGGGAGGAAACCGGCGGCGCATTGCGCTGAAAAGGATCGATAATGATATTGTCCAGCTCCGTCTCGCTGCTGCCGTGGCGGTAAACAGAACGCTCCACAACGTTCTTCAGTTCGCGGATATTTCCCGGCCAACGGTAGGCCAGAAGCGTCTCCCGCGCATGATCGCTGAAGCCGGGGAAAAGAGGGAGACCGAGCTCGCGGCACATCTGAATCGCAAATTGTTGAGCAAGCAGCATGATGTCGCTTCTCCTGTCGCGCAGGGGCGGAAGCTGAACGACGTCAAAGGCCAGGCGGTCAAGCAGATCGGCACGGAATTTCTCCTCCGCGACCATATCCGGCAGATTGGCGTTGGTGGCGCAGACCAGGCGCACGTTAACCTGCAGCGGCTGGTTGCCGCCGACGCGCTCCAGTTCACCATACTCAATCACGCGCAGCAGCTTTTCCTGCACCAGCATCGGCGCGGTGGCGAGTTCATCAAGGAACAGGGTGCCGCCGTCGGCGCGCTCAAAACGTCCCGGATGGCGCTTTTGAGCGCCGGTAAACGCGCCCGCCTCGTGGCCGAACAGCTCGGTGTCGAGCAGGTTTTCATTCAGCGCCGCACAGTTTAGAGAAATGAAGGGGCCGTCCCAGCGTCCGGATAAATAGTGCAGACGGTTGGCAATCAGTTCCTTACCCGTGCCGCGCTCGCCGATAATCAGCACCGGTTTGTTGAGCGGCGCAAGGCGAGAAACCTGTTCCAGTACCTCAAGAAAGCTGTTGGCTTCGCCGAGTAAGTTATCTTTGTATTGAGCCATGATGAAATTAACCACTCCTTAGCGATATTCACCAGGTCAGCATAGTTCTGTGATGAATAAAAATCAATCACATCGTGTAAAATCAATAAGATAAAAAACTGGCACGGGAATTGTATTATCAGTACAGCAGGGCATAGCCCGATAACAGAACTATGAGGATTTGATTATGGGTATTTTTTCTCGTTTTGCCGACATCGTGAACGCCAACATCAACTCACTGCTGGAGAAAGCAGAAGATCCGCAGAAGCTGGTGCGCCTGATGATTCAGGAGATGGAAGACACGCTGGTTGAAGTGCGTTCTACCTCCGCCCGTGCGCTGGCTGAGAAAAAGCAGTTAACGCGCCGTATTGAGCAGGCCACCGCTCAGCTCAATGAATGGCAGGAAAAGGCGGAACTCGCCCTGCGCAAAGATAAAGAAGATCTTGCTCGCGCAGCGTTAATTGAAAAGCAGAAGCTGGCGGACATGATCGCTACGCTGGAGCATGAAGTCACGCTGGTGGAAGACACGCTCACCCGCATGAAAAAAGAGATTGGTGAGCTCGAAAATAAACTGAGCGAAACCCGCGCGCGTCAGCAGGCGCTGACCCTGCGTCATCAGGCGGCAAGCTCTTCCCGCGACGTGCGTCGTCAGCTGGACAGCGGCAAGCTGGATGAGGCCATGGCGCGTTTTGAGTCATTCGAGCGTCGTATCGACCAGATGGAAGCGGAAGCAGAGAGCCACGGCATCGGTAAGCAAAAGTCGCTGGATCAACAGTTTGCCGATCTGAAAGCGGACGATGAAATCAGCGAGCAGCTGGCGGCATTGAAAGCCAAAATGAAGCAAGATAACCAATAATAATGTTGCGGCACCTGAGCGTGCCGCTAAGCATCCAACGACAAGGAGTACACATGAGCGCGCTTTTCCTGGCCATTCCCCTGACGATTTTCGTGCTGTTTGTTTTGCCGATTTGGCTATGGCTGCACTACAGCAACCGTTCTTCAGGGAACGATTTATCCCAGAGTGAACAACAACGTCTTGCGCAGCTTACCGACCAGGCTAACAAGATGCGCGATCGCATTCAGGCGCTGGAAGCAATCCTGGATGCAGAACATCCTAACTGGAGGGACCGTTAATGTCAGGACTGAATCTGAACAAAAAATTGTGGCGAATTCCACAGCAGGGCATGGTGCGCGGCGTTTGCGCCGGGCTGGCCCATTATCTCGACGTTCCGGTAAAGCTGGTTCGTGTGGTCACGGTGCTGTCGATATTTTTCGGCCTGGCGTTTATCACTTTCGTGGCCTACATCGTGCTGTCGTTTGTACTTGACCCGATGCCGGAAGGCGAACTGGCTGCGGAAGGCGCGCCTACCAGTAACGATCTTCTCAATGCGGTTGACGATCGGCTGGCTGAAGGGGAGAAGCGGTTACGTGAAATGGAACGCTATGTCACATCCGATACCTTTACGCTGAGAAGTCGTTTTCGTCAGCTTTAAGAGAGAATATACATGAAGAAAAACTGGCAACAGGCCGGTCAGAAGGTAAAACCCGGCCTGAAAATCGCAGGTAAACTGGTTCTGATGACGGCGTTACGTTACGGCCCTGCAGGTGTGGCGGGCTGGGCGATCAAATCTGTTGCCCGCAAGCCGGTCAGAATGTTGCTGGCCGTGGCGCTTGAACCTCTGTTGCAAAAAGCGGCAAAGCGGCTGTCACGCCGTTACTTATCCCGATAATTCACGCTCGCGTTAGCCCTTTCTCTCCCCGGAAGGGCTAACGACATTTCATCCCTTTCCCTCACTTTCTTTGCGGCAGCTCACATTACTGCACAGAGCAGCTTTGTAATTGCGTTTTTCAGCCTCCCGGTTCGTTGACAGATATTTTTCAGGGGAGTAGATTGCCTTTCGTGGGACCGCTACCATGGAGAATAATGTGAACGCAAAAATTAAAAAACTTATCAATCATATTTACGGTGAATCATTTTCTGAAGCACATTTTAAAGTGTTATTAACAAAGCTTGAACAAGCTGCTGTTGATATTACAGAAAAGCGTAAATCAGGCTGGGATGAAAAAGACGTTGTTCTGATCACCTACGCCGATCAGTTCTCCGCGAAAGGGGAGAAAGCGTTGCCGGTATTTACCCGCTTTTATAATGAGTGGCTTGCTCGCACGTTTTCCCATGTCCACCTTTTACCTTTTTATCCGTGGTCCTCTGATGACGGATTTTCCGTTATTGATTACCATAACGTTGCGCCTGAAACCGGGACCTGGCAAGACGTTGCTGATTTAAAACAGTCTGCCAGCTTAATGTTTGATTTCGTCTGCAACCATATGTCAGCAAAAAGTGAATGGTTTGCTAATTATCTTGCGCAGAAACCTGGCTACGAAGATTTCTTTATTGCTGTCGATCCTGAAACTGATTTATCTGCGGTGACGCGTCCTCGCGCATTACCGTTGCTGACGCCGTTTACGCTGCATGATGGCAGCGTGCGTCATCTTTGGACCACCTTCAGCGATGACCAGATCGATCTCAACTTCGCCTCGCCTCAGGTGCTGATTGCGATGGTTGATGTGCTGCTCCATTACCTGGCGGAAGGGGCGCGTTATATCCGTCTGGACGCCGTCGGATTTATGTGGAAGATCCCTGGAACAAGCTGTATCCATCTGGAACAGACTCACTGCCTTATCCAGCTTTTCCGTGCTATTACCGAGGCCGTGGCGCCGGGTACCGTAATCATTACTGAGACGAACGTTCCGCATAAGGACAATATCTCTTATTTCGGTGACGGTGAAAATGAAGCTCAGATGGTCTACCAGTTCTCCTTGCCGCCGCTGGTGCTGCATGCAGTGCACCGTCAGGATGTTAACGCTCTCTGTCAGTGGGCGGGATCGCTGGCGCTGCCTTCAACAAAAACGACCTGGTTCAATTTCCTGGCGTCTCATGACGGTATCGGTCTGAACCCACTGCGCGGCATTCTGCCGGAATCAGAAATCCTCGCACTGGTTGAGAAACTTCAGCAGGAAGGGGCGCTGGTCAACTGGAAAAATAATCCTGACGGTACGCGCAGTCCTTACGAAATTAATGTGACCTATCTTGACGCGTTAAGCGCGCAAAACAGTTCAGATGATGAACGCATTGCGCGCTTTATTCTGGCGCATGCGGTGCTGTTAAGTTTCCCGGGTGTACCTGCCGTGTATATTCAAAGTATTCTTGGCTCCCGTAACGATTATGAAGGGGTCGAGCGCCTCGGCTATAACCGCGCAATAAACCGCAAGAAATATACCGCCGGTCAGGTTGATCTCGAACTTAATAATAAAAATAGCATTCGTCATAAAATTTATTCCCGTTTAAGCGAGTTTATTGCGATTCGTCGTGGGGAAAGTGCGTTTCACCCTGATGCCCAGGCATTTTTTGAATCACTGGATGAACAAATTCTTAAAATTGTTCGCGTGGCTGAAAACGGTGAGAGAATTACAGCCCTGTTTAATTTTAGTAATAACGTTCATACCGTTTATGGGGACACGCTTACTGGTATGGAATTACTATCAGGACAAGCTGTTAGCGGTAAAGAGCTGACCCTCAATCCATGGCAGGTTATGTGGATTAAAGAAAACTAAAAAGGACCCTAAAATGAAAATGCCCAAAATTGTGCTGTTATCAGCACTGGTTTCGTGCGCCCTGTTATCAGGCTGTAAAGATGATAAAGCGTCTGCTGTGACCATTGAGTTCATGCACTCGTCAGTAGAGCAGGAGCGCCAGGCGGTTATTACGAAACTGATCGAAAAATTCGAGAAAGAAAACCCCGGCATTACGGTGAAGCAGGTGCCGGTGGAAGAAGATGCCTACAACACCAAAGTGATTACGCTCGCCAGAACGGGCGCGCTGCCTGAAGTGATTGAAGTCAGCCATGATTACGCGAAAGTCATGGATAAGGAACAACTGCTGGATCGCAAGGCTATCGGTGAAGCCATTGAAGCGGTAGGCGAAAAGACCTTCTATGACGGGATCCTGCGCGTTGTGCGTACTGAAGACGGCACAGCCTGGACAGGGGTGCCGATGAGCGCCTGGCTGTCCGGCGTCTGGTATCACAAAGATGTGCTTGCCGCTGCGGGTATTCAGGAACCGCATAACTGGGAACAGCTGCTGAATGCCAGCCAGAAGCTTAACGACCCGGCCAACAAACATTACGGTATTGCGCTGCCCACCGCGGAAAGCGTCATGACCGAGCAGGCGTTCTCCCAGTTTGCGCTTTCCGGCGGCGCGAACGTTTTTGATGCCAACGGAAACGTTGAAATTGACACCCCTGAAATGGCGAAAGCGCTGGCGTTCTATAAAGCGCTGGCCGCGACCACCATGCCGGGCTCGAACGACGTCATGGAGATCAAAGATGCCTTCATGAACGGTTCTGCACCGATGGCCGTATATTCCACCTACATCCTGCCGGCGGTATTCCAGGATGGTAACCCTGCCAACCTTGGCTTCGTTGTCCCGACAGAAAAGTCCTCTGCCGTTTATGGCATGGTCACCTCGTTGACGATCACCAGCGGACAAACCGAAGAAGAAACGCAAGCGGCTGAAAAGTTTGTGACGTGGATGGAGCAGGCTCAAAACGCAACTGACTGGGTCATGATGTCGCCGGGCGCGGCACTGCCGGTGAACACGCTGGTCGTAGGAACGGATACCTGGAAAAACAACGAGGTGATTAAAGCGTTTGGGCAACTGCCTTATGAACTGATCGCCCAATTCCCGAACGTTCAGGTGTTTGGTGCTGTCGGCGACAAAAACTTCACGCGCATGGGCGATGTGACAGGGTCCGGCATTATCAGCTCCATGGTGCATAACGTCACCGTGGGTAAACAAGATCTCAGCGCAACGCTTAGCAAGAGCCAGACGCGACTGACTGACCTGATTTCACAACGATAGGAGCGCTCTGCGGAAGGAAATTATGAAGACGTTGTTTTCTGGTCGTTCAGATATGCCTTTCGCCATGCTGCTGTTGGCCCCCAGCCTGATTTTGCTGGGGGGCCTGGTGGCCTGGCCAATGATTTCCAATATTGAAATCAGTTTCTTACGCCTGCCGCTTAACCCGCGTATTGATGCGGTGTTTGTTGGCCTGGATAACTATATCCGTATTCTGGGGGATGCTGCGTTCTGGCACTCGCTGTGGATGACGTTCTGGTATACGGCGCTGGTCGTGCTCGGCAGCACCGGGCTGGGTCTTGCCGTCGCCATCTTCTTTAACCGTGAGTTTCGTCTCCGGAAGACGGCGCGTTCGCTGGTGATTTTATCCTACGTGACACCCTCTATTTCCCTGGTATTTGCCTGGAAATACATGTTCAACAACGGCTACGGCATTGTGAACTATCTGGGCGTCGATCTGCTGCATCTGTATGACCAGGCGCCGCTCTGGTTCGACAACCCTGGCAGCAGCTTCGTGCTGGTGGTGCTGTTCGCCATCTGGCGCTACTTCCCGTATGCCTTTATCTCATTCCTGGCAATTTTGCAGACCATTGATAAATCGCTGTATGAAGCGGCAGAGATGGACGGAGCCAACGCCTGGCAGCGTTTCCGTATCGTCACGTTGCCCGCCATCATGCCTGTACTGGCAACGGTGGTGACGCTACGAACCATCTGGATGTTCTACATGTTTGCGGATGTTTATCTGCTGACCACGAAGGTCGATATTCTGGGCGTGTATCTCTATAAAACTGCCTTTGCATTCAACGATCTGGGCAAAGCAGCCGCCATTTCTGTTGTGCTGTTTGTGATCATCTTCGCCGTCATTCTGCTGACCAGAAAAAGGGTAAACCTCAATGGCAACAAATAAACGCATACTGGGCCGTATTGGTTTCTATCTGGGGCTGGCGGTATTTCTGATTATCACGCTGTTCCCGTTCTTCGTGATGCTGATGACGTCATTCAAGAGCGCGAAAGAGGCCATATCGCTGAATCCGACTATTTTGCCGCAGGCGTGGACGCTTCAGCATTACGTTGACATCTTTAACCCGCTAATTTTCCCGTTCGTGGATTATTTCCGCAACAGCATGGTGGTGTCGCTGACGTCATCGGTAATTGCGGTGTTTCTCGGCACGCTGGGCGCTTACGCCTTGTCCAAGCTGCGTTTTAAAGGACGCGCGACGATCAACGCGAGCTTCTACACCGTCTATATGTTCTCCGGGATTTTGCTGGTGGTGCCGCTGTTCAAAATCATCACCGCGCTCGGCATTTACGACACTGAACTGGCGCTGATCATCACCATGGTGACCCAGACGTTGCCTACGGCGGTATTCATGCTGCGCAGCTATTTCGACACCATTCCGGACGAAATAGAAGAGGCCGCGATGATGGATGGTCTGAACCGCCTGCAAATCATCTTCCGCATTACCGTGCCGCTGGCCATTTCCGGTCTCGTGTCGGTGTTTGTTTACTGCTTCATGGTGGCATGGAACGACTACCTGTTTGCCTCCATTTTCCTGTCCAGTGCCAGCAACTTTACCCTGCCGGTCGGGCTGAACACGCTCTTTAGTACGCCAGATTATATCTGGGGTCGCATGATGGCGGCATCGCTGGTGACGGCGCTTCCGGTGGTCATCATGTACGCACTCTCTGAACGTTTTATTAAAAGTGGTTTGACCGCCGGTGGCGTCAAGGGCTAAGGCGGCCAATTTTTTATCAGGAGCAAGTTATGAAGAAGTTAGTTGCGACAGCGCCACGCGTGGCGGCGCTGGTGGAGTATGAAGACCGTGCTGTGGAAGCACATGAAGTGAAAATTCGCGCCCGCTTTGGCGCCCCGAAGCACGGAACGGAAGTCGTGGATTTCCGCGCGGCAAGCCCGTTTATTGATGAAGAGTTCAACGCAGAGTGGCAGATGTTCACGCCGCGTGAAGAGGGCGCTGCGCGCGGTATCGAATTCGGTAAGTTCCAGTTGGGCAACATGATCGTTGGCGACATTATTGAATGCGGTGCAGACGTAACGGAATACCAGATCGGCGACAGCGTCTGCTGCTACGGCCCTCTGCAGGAGACGGTCATCGTTAACGCAGTGAACAACTATAAGCTGCGTAAAATGCCGCAGGGCGCGTCCTGGAAGAATGCCGTTTGCTACGATCCGGCGCAGTTCGCCATGAGCGGCGTGCGTGATGCCAACGTCCGTGTGGGTGACTTTGTTGTCGTAGTCGGTCTGGGAGCCATCGGACAGATTGCGATTCAGCTGGCGAAAAAAGCCGGTGCGTCAGTGGTTATCGGCGTTGATCCGATTGAACACCGCTGTGAGATCGCTCGCCGTCACGGCGCGGACCACTGCCTGAATCCAATCGGTACCGATGTCGGTCTGGAAATTAAAAAGCTGACCGGCAAGCAGGGCGCGGACGTGATCATAGAAACCAGCGGCTTTGCAGATGCATTGCAGTCCGCGCTGCGCGGGCTCGCCTACGGCGGCACCATCTCCTACGTGGCCTTCGCCAAACCGTTTGCGGCAGGCTTCAACCTGGGCCGCGAAGCGCACTTTAACAACGCGAAGATTGTCTTCTCCCGCGCCTGCAGTGAACCGAACCCGGACTATCCGCGCTGGAGCCGCAAGCGTATCGAAGAGACCTGCTGGGAATTGCTGATGAACGGTTATCTGAACTGTGAAGATCTGATCGACCCGGTCGTCACCTTCACCACCAGCCCGGAAAGCTATATGAAGTATGTCGATCAGCATCCGGAACTCAGTATCAAAATGGGCGTCACTTTTTAAGCTAAGGACAGCAAATCATGAAGATCGCAACACAAAACCAGGCCTTTTTCCCGACCAACATCATGGAAAAATTCGAGTACATCAAAGCGATGGGTTTTGATGGCTACGAAATTGACGGCCGTCTGCTGGTGGAAAATCTCGACGAAGTGAAAGCCGCTATCAAAGCCACGGGCCTGCCGGTGACGACTGCATGTGGCGGGTACGATGGCTGGATCGGTGATTTCATCGAAGAACGCCGTCTGAACGGATTACAGCAGATCGAACGCATTCTGGAAGCGCTGGCGGAAGTCGGCGGAAAGGGCATTATCGTGCCTGCTGCCTGGGGCATGTTTACCTTCCGTCTGCCGCCAATGACCTCTCCACGCAGCCTGGACGGTGACCGCAAAGCCGTAAGCGCCTCGCTGCGCTGGCTGGATGAGGTGGCCGCGCGCACCGGCACCACCGTCTACCTGGAGCCGCTGAACCGCTACCAGGATCATATGATCAACACCCTGGCAGACGCGCGTCGTTATATCGAAGAGAACGGCCTGAAGCACGTGCAGATCATCGGTGATTTCTATCACATGAACATTGAAGAAGACTCGCTGACGGACGCGCTGCATCAGAACCGCGATCTGCTGGGTCATGTTCACATTGCAGATAACCACCGCTATCAGCCGGGCAGCGGCAGCCTCGATTTCGCCAGCCTGTTCGATCAGCTGCGTACCGATAACTATCAGGGATACGTGGTGTATGAATGCCGTGTTCGCGCCGAGGATCCGGCTAAGGCTTATCAGGACTCTCTCACTTATTTGCGTGAATGCTAAGGATGACGAGCGTGATGAGTGCTTCTACACCTTCGCCTCTGCGCGTCGCCATTATTGGCGCCGGGCAGGTCGCGGACAAAGTGCATGCCTCGTATTACGCCACGCGCAGTGATGTTCAAATGGTGGCTGTCATGGACAGCCGCCTTGAGCAGGCACAGGCGTTCGCGGAACGTTATGCTATTCCATCGGCATGGCAGGACGCTCACGAGATGTTGCAGGCAGTAAAACCGGATGTGGTGAGCGTCTGTTCGCCTAACCGGTTCCATTTTGAACACGTGATGGCGGCGCTCGAGGCGGGTTGCCATGTGATGTGTGAAAAGCCCCCGGCGATGACGCCGCAGCAGGCTGATGAGATGCGCATCGCGGCGCGCAAGGCAGGAAAAGTTCTGGCCTATGATTTTCACCATCGCTTTGCCCTGGATACCCAACTCCTGCGCGATGCGGTAATGAACGGAACGCTCGGTGAGGTTTACTTTACCTCAGCGCAGGCGCTGCGTCGCTGCGGTGTGCCGGGGTGGGGCGTTTTTACCAACAAATCGCTACAGGGCGGTGGACCGCTGATTGATATCGGCATTCATATGCTCGACGCCGCAATGTATGTCCTGGGTTTCCCGGCGGTAAAACGGGTGACTGCGCACAGCTTCCAGAGGCTGGGAAACCGTAAAAGCACCGGTCAGTTTGGCGAGTGGGATCCTGCGCAATTTACCGTGGAAGATGCGCTGTTTGGCACGATTGAATTCTGCAACGGCGGCATTTTGCGTCTGGACACCTCCTTTGCGCTTAACATTCGCGAGCAGTCGATCATGAACGTCGCTTTCTGCGGTGAAAAGGCGGGTGCAACGCTGTTCCCGGCGCACATCTACAACGACGAAGCCGGTGTTTTAGAAACCCTTACCCAGCGCGAAGAGGCGGACGATCAGCGCCATCTGCGCAGCATGGATGCCTTCGTACGTCACGTGCTGGGAGAGCCCGTGATGATTGCCGATGCAGAACAGGGACTGGTAATTCAGCAGCTTGTTGGCGCGCTTTATGAATCCGCAGAAACAGGGGAAAGCGTAACACTATGCTGAACGTCTCTGTATTAACCGATCCGGGCTTTTGTCCGCACAGCCTGAATAAATACGCCTCCATCATGGCATGCGGCAATGGCTACATGGGCATTCGCGCCGCGCATGAAGAAGAGTACACCCAGCAGACCAGAGGCATGTATCTCGCTGGGCTGTATCATCGCGCGGGGCGCAACGAGACCACCGAGCTGGTCAATCTGCCGGATATCACCGGTATTGATGTAGAGCTGGACGGCGTCAATTTCACGCTCCTGGCCGGGGAAATTCTTGAGTGGCAGCGCGAGCTGGCCTTCGCTAACGGCGAACTGCATCGTAACGTTGTCTGGCGTTCGCCCGACGGCAAGCGCTATCGGCTGGAGAGTCGTCGTTTTGTATCGCTGGACCAGCTGCCTTTAGTGGCTATGCAGCTCGCGATCACGCCTCTTGATGCCGCCACGCATGCCGTGCTGAAAACCGGCATCGATGCGACGCAAACGAACAGCGGCAGACAGCATCTGGATGAACTCTCGGTCAGGGTCTTTGATCAACACTATATGCAGGGGGTGTATGAAACGCAGGATCGGGCGTCGGAGGTTGTTGTTTCGGCGTTTTGTCAGCTCTCCGCGAAGAGCGACAGCTGCTTCACCGCCAAAAATCGGCGTCTCAGCGTACATCATTCACTGACCATTGCTCAGGGTGACACTGTCACGCTTGAAAAGATCGTCTGGGTGACACATCGCAGCGATAAAGCGCTGTCACAGGAGTCTTTTGCGCGCAACGCGCTGGCCGATCTCAAAGTTTCTGCCGCAAGAGGTTACGACGCATTGCTTGAAAGCTCAGCGTATGCCTGGAAAGAGGTCTGGCGTGATGCCCGGGTGGAAGTGACTTCCGCAGAGCAACAGGATCAGATGGCGCTGGATTATGCGGTCTGGCACCTGACCACGATGACGCCTGCCCATGATGAGCGAAGCAGTATCGCTGCGAAGGGGCTGACGGGAGAGGGGTATAAAGGCCACGTCTTCTGGGATACCGAAATTTTCCTGCTGCCTTTCCATCTGTTTACCCGCCCGCAGGTTGCCCGCAGCCTGCTGCGCTATCGCTGGCTTAATCTGGCTGGCGCACGGGAAAAAGCCCGTCGTAACGGCTGGCCGGGCGCGTTGTTCCCATGGGAAAGCGCCGCAAGCGGAGAGGAAGAGACGCCGGAGTTCGCGGCAATCAACATCCGCACCGGGGTACGCCAGAAGGTGGCTTCCGCACTTGCTGAGCATCACATCGTGGCTGATATTGCCTGGGCCGTCGTTGCGTACTGGCAGGCGACGCATGATGACGCCTTTATGCGTAACGAAGGCCTGACGCTGCTGATGGAAACAGCTTTGTTCTGGATGGGGCGCGCAACGGACGTCAATGGTCGTCTGGAAATCCATAATGTGATCGGACCGGACGAATACACCGAGCACGTGAACAACAACGCTTACACCAACTATCTGGCCTGGCACAACGTTGCCTGCGCGCGCCAGTTTATGGCGATGTTTGGGCGTGAGGATGAGCGTTTTACGGAGAATGCCGCGCAGTTCCTGGCGCGCTTATGGCTACCGGAGGCCGATGCAGACGGTGTGATCCCGCAGGATGATTCCTTCATGGCAAAACCTGCCATCGATCTGAGCCGCTACAAAGCCAAAGCGGGTAAGCAGACGATTCTGCTCGATTATTCCCGCGCGGAAGTGAACGAGATGCAGATCCTGAAGCAGGCAGATGTGGTGATGCTTAACTACCTGCTGCCAGAACGGTTTACGCCACGGCAATGCGCCGCCAATCTGGCGTTCTATGAGCCACGCACGATCCATGATTCGTCCCTGAGCAAGGCCATTCACGGGATTGTGCTCGCGCGCTGCGGTGACACGCAGGGGGCCTATGCCTTCTGGCGCGATGGCATCGCCATTGATTTGGGCGAGGATCCGCACAGCAGCGATGAGGGCATTCATGCTGCGGCAACCGGTGCGATCTGGTCTGGCGCAATTCAGGGATTTGCTGGCCTGCAAATCATTGAAGGGGAACTGCATCTCGCGCCAAAACTGCCTGCTCACTGGCAGAAACTCGCTTTCCCGCTGCGGTGGCGGAACGCAGCAATGCACTTCACGTATGAGAACGAGGTGTTAACCATTGAAACCACGGCGCCTGCCACGCTGACGCTGTGGGGCAAAACGCTCCATATCCCGGAGCGAGAAGTGTTCGCGTATAAGGATTTTCTTGCGTCCGTGAATGGGACCGCTACCACGGAGGGGCAACATGACGCTTAAGGCTGTTGTATTCGATTTGGACGGTGTGATCACCGATACCGCGCATCTTCACTTTCTGGCCTGGCGTGCCGTGGCGGAGGAAATTGGCATTACCTTCGACGAAGTGTTTAACGAACAGCTCAAGGGAATAAGCCGCATGGATTCCCTCCAGCGCATTCTGAAGCACGGCGGAAAAGAGGGGATGTTTAGCGAGGAGCAGTGCCTGGCGCTTGCGACGAAAAAAAATGCGCTTTACGTCCAGTCGCTGGCATCACTGACGCAGGATTCTCTGCTACCGGGGATCCGCGACGTGCTGGCGGAGATCCGTGCCGCGAAGGTCAAGATTGGGCTGGCATCCGTATCGCTCAATGCCCCAGGGATTTTGCACGCGCTGGGCATTCATCAGGCCTTCGATTTTTGCGCTGATGCTTCCCGCATTTGCCGTTCAAAGCCGGACCCGGAGATCTTCCTTGCGGCCTGTGCGGGGCTGAACGTGCGTCCTGCAGAGGCGATTGGCATTGAAGATGCCGCTGCGGGTGTTGAAGCAATCAACGCCGCAGGAATGCTGTCGGTCGGGATTGGGCCTGGCCTTAACCATGCGGGGTTACAACTTCATTCAACGCGGGAACTGACCTGGAAATGCCTGACAGAATTCTGGGCTTCCCGGGCGTATTGATAAGGAATAAATTATGGCTCACCTTTCTCTGAAACATATTCAGAAAATCTATGATAACCAGGTCCACGTGGTTAAGGATTTCAACCTCGAAATTGAAGACAAAGAGTTTATTGTTTTCGTCGGTCCGTCGGGCTGCGGTAAATCCACGACGCTGCGAATGATTGCCGGTCTTGAGGAGATCAGCGCGGGTGAACTGATTATCGACGGCGTATGCATGAATGACGTGCCTGCCAAATCGCGTGATATCGCGATGGTATTCCAGAACTATGCGCTTTATCCGCATATGACGGTCTACGACAACATGGCGTTTGGCCTGAAAATGCAAAAAATAGCGCCCGCGGTGATTGAAGAACGCGTGAACTGGGCGGCGCAGATTTTAGGGTTACGCGAATACCTGAAGCGTAAACCTGGCGCTTTATCGGGTGGTCAGCGCCAGCGCGTGGCGCTGGGCAGGGCGATCGTGCGCGAGGCGGGCGTCTTCCTGATGGATGAGCCGTTATCCAACCTCGATGCCAAGCTTCGCGTGCAGATGCGTGCCGAAATCAGCAAGCTGCACCAGAAGCTTAACACCACCATGATCTATGTTACGCACGACCAGACGGAAGCCATGACGATGGCGACTCGCATCGTGATCCTGAAAGACGGCATCATTCAGCAGGTGGGTGCGCCGAAGCAGGTATACAACGAGCCGGCCAATATGTTTGTCGCAGGGTTCATTGGCTCTCCGGCAATGAACTTCATTCGTGGCGCTATCGACGATCGCTATTTCGTAACGGAAACGCTGCGTCTGGAGATCCCTGAGGACAAGCTAGTCGAGTTGAATGCGCAAGGTTACCAGCGTAAAGCGGTCGTCTTCGGGATCCGTCCGGAAGACATTCTTACCCTGCAGAGCAGCGGAGAAGATATCGCGGCGAAAGTCAGCGTCGCTGAACTTACCGGTGCCGAATTTATGCTTTATGCCACCGTGGGCGGACATGAACTGGTTGTCCGCGCAGGCGCGGCCAATGACTACGTAGCCGGAGATACTATCGGCATTCAGTTCGATATGAATAAGTGCCATTTCTTCGACGCCGATACCGAAGCGGCTATTAGATAAGAAAGGTGTTTGCCGGAAATGCAAATTTCCGGTTTTTTTTGTTTGTTAATTATAAAGGGAATATTTTATGAGTACTCTACTAAGAAGTGCTGCGCTCGTTCTGTGCGCAGGGGTTAGCTGCGCGCAAGCAACAGAATCCGCAAAGCAGTGGGCGTTTAATATCGGTGCCATGTATGAAATTGAAAACGTCGAAGGACAGAGCGACGATAAAGATGGATTATATGAACCCTCCGTATGGTTTAATGCAACATGGGATGCCTGGACAATCTCTCTGGCAATGTATCAGGAAGGGCCGGTTGATTATAGCAGCATGACGCGTGGCACCTATTTCGATCGCCCGGAATTTGAATTGCGCTATCGCTTTATCGGCACCGATGATTTTACGTTCGGTCTGACCGGTGGCTTCCGCAATTATGGTTATCACTTTAAAGATGAACACGGTGCCAAAGACGGCAGCGCTAATATGCAGCGCTATAAAGTTCAGCCTGACTGGGATATTAAATTAACCGACGACTGGCGCTTTGGCGGCTGGTTTGCCATGTATCAGTTTGCCAACGATCTCGATAAAACCGGTTATTCTGACAGTCGCGTCGAGACCGAAACCGGTTTTACCTGGACCATCAACGAAACGTTCTCTGCGAAAGTAAATTATTATTTAGAGCGCGGCTTCAATATGGACAGCTCACGTAATAACGGCGAGTTTTCTACCCAGGAAATTCGTGCCTACCTGCCGATTTCGTTAGGCCAGACGACGTTAACGCCTTATACCCGTCTGGGGCTCGATCGCTGGTCAAACTGGGACTGGCAGGACGATCCGACGCGTGAAGGACATGATTTCAACCGTCTGGGTATGCTGTACGCCTATGATTTTAACAACGGTTTATCCATGACGCTGGAATATGCCTATGAATGGGAAAACCATGACGAAGGTGAGGGCGATCGCTTCCACTACGCGGGTGTCGGCGTGAACTACGCGTTCTGATCATGATTTACCAGGGGCGATTGCCCCTGGTTATTAGCGCAAGGACGCCGCATCCGAAAAATGCGTATCAACCAAAATCTTATGCGGCGCAGGTTTACCCGCAATACGCTTAAACAACACGTTGCAGCTCTCTTCGCCGAGCTTTCTCGTCGGAATATCAAACCCGCCTGGCGCAGGGGTTAAAACGAGAGACAGCATCGGATCGCTGTAGCCTGCCATTGCAACCTGCTCGGGAACCACCAGATTTAACTCATCCGCTGCACGATAAAGACCCAACAATTTCATACTGTCAGTAGCAAAAACGGCATTGGGCGGGTTGTCAGACGAGAGTAATTTGCAGGCTGCCTGGAGCGCGCTTTCATGGGTATATCCGCCATCAATGACCCAGTCCGGGTTTATGGCGATACCCTGCTTCTCAAGGCTGGATTTATAACCCGCAAGGCGATCGATAGAAACGTGATAATCGAGCGGGGCATGCAGACAGGCAATTTTTGTTCGCCCATGTTTAATAAACGAATCGACCAGAATAGCGCTGTCGTGAAAATTGTCCGTATCAACAGAATAAATATTCTGGAACTTTCCTTCTACTTTTCCAATAACCACCACGGGCACACCGTATTCGTCCAGCGTGGTGAAAAAAGATTCGTTTGCGGGTGAACTCAGCATGATGATCCCTTTGATCATCTTCTGCTTTATTTTTCCCACGCACTTCTGTAGATCGTCCTCACTGCTTTTCGAGGTTTGTAAAATAACGTCAAACCCTTCCTCTTCCGCTTTTGCCGTAATGGCGTGAAGAACATCGGAGAAAAAAGGGTTACCGGCAGTAGTTTTGGTCGAGCGGGTCGAAATAACCATAATGGCATCAAAGCCAGAAGAGGTCAGGGCGCGGGCCAGTTTGTTGGGCTGATAATTTAATTCGTCTATCGCCTTAAGCACTTTGTCTCGCGCTTCAGGGGAAATATTCGTTTGTTTATTCAGAACGCGGGAAACGGTTGATTTCGATACGCCCGCAACCCGTGCGATATCATAGATGGTGGGTGACATACACCTTACTCACTCCGGACTGACAGCAATGTCGTTCATCTTACTGGAGAGAAAACGGCAATAGCAATAAATAAGAATTGATAATCAACGATCTGCCCCCATTTATTGTATTCTGAAGCCATACATTCCTGGCTTCCGGGCAATGAAGGATGGCGATGAAGCGATTTAAGAACGAACTCAATTCACTGGTGAACCGCGGCGTTGATCGACATCTGCGTCTGGCCGTTACCGGCCTGAGCCGCAGCGGTAAGACGGCGTTCATCACCGCGATGGTAAACCAGTTGCTGAATCTGCACGCCGGCGCGCGACTGCCGTTGCTCAGCGCCGTGCGCGAAGAGCGTCTGCTGGGCGTTAAGCGCGTCCCTCAGCGTGATTTTGGCATACCGCGTTTTACCTACGACGAAGGGCTGACGCAGCTTTACGGCGATCCGCCCGCGTGGCCGACGCCAACGCGAGGCGTCAGTGAAATTCGCCTTGCGCTGCGCTTTCGTTCTAATGAATCGCTGATACGTCACTTTAAGGATACCTCAACCCTGTATCTGGAAATCGTCGATTATCCCGGCGAATGGCTGCTCGACCTGCCGATGCTGGCGCAGGACTACCTCAGCTGGTCCCGCCAGATGACGGGCTTGTTGCAAGGGCAACGCTCAGAGTGGTCAACGAAATGGCGACAGCTGTGCGAGGGCCTTGATCCGCTGGCGCCTGCGGACGAAAACCGTCTGGCGACCATTGCTGAAGCCTGGACGGACTATCTGCATCAGTGCAAACAGGAAGGGCTGCACTTCATCCAGCCGGGCCGTTTTGTCTTGCCGGGTGATTTAGCAGGCGCGCCCGCGCTGCAGTTCTTCCCGTGGCCGGATGTGGACGGCGCAGGCGAGTCGAAGCTGGCACAGACCGACAAACACACGAATGCCGGCATGCTGCGCGAGCGTTACAATTACTACTGCGAAAAGGTGGTCAAAGGTTTTTATAAAAACCACTTTTTACGTTTCGACCGCCAGATTGTGCTGGTGGATTGCCTGCAGCCGCTCAACAGCGGGCCGCAGGCATTTAACGATATGCGCCTCGCGCTGACGCAGCTGATGCAGAGTTTCCACTACGGGCAGCGGACGCTGTTTCGTCGTCTGTTCTCACCGGTGATCGACAAGCTGCTGTTTGCGGCCACGAAAGCCGATCACGTTACGGTCGATCAGCACGCCAACATGGTTTCTCTGCTGCAGCAGCTGGTGCAGGACGCCTGGCAAAACGCCGCGTTTGAAGGCATCAGTATGGATTGTCTTGGGCTCGCATCGGTGCAGGCGACCCAAAGCGGCCTGATTGACCTTAACGGCGAGAAAATACCAGCATTACGCGGGAATCGACTCAGTGACGGCGAGCCGCTTACCGTCTATCCCGGCGAAGTGCCCGCGCGGCTGCCGGGCCAGGCCTTCTGGCAGAGCCAGGGCTTCCAGTTTGAAGCCTTCCGCCCTCAGACCATGAGCGTCGATCGGCCGTTACCGCACATCCGTCTGGATGCGGCGCTGGAGTTTTTGATTGGAGATAAACTGCGATGACGGAACCCTTAAAACCGCGCATAGACTTTACCGGAACGCTTGAGCCCGAGCGTCAGGACGCCTTTAAAACGGCGCAGACGTTCAGCGGCGCGCAGGCGGAGAACTTCGCCCCGGCGCTGCCGGACGATCCCACCGTCGAAGACGGTCCGGCGGAGGCGGTCGTGGAAGCCGCTCTGCGTCCTAAACGCAGCCTGTGGCGCAAGATGGTCACCGCTGGTCTGGCGCTGTTTGGCGTCAGCGTGGTCGGGCAGGGCGTCCAGTGGGCGATGAACGCCTGGCAAACCCAGGACTGGGTTGCGCTGGGAGGATGTGCCGCGGGCGCGCTCATCGTGGGGGCGGGCGTCGGGTCGGTTGCCACCGAGTGGCGCCGCCTCTGGCGTTTGCGACAGCGCGCGCACGAGCGCGATGAAGCGCGGGATCTCCTCCACAGCCACGGCGCCGGCAAAGGCCGCGCCTTCTGTGAAAAACTGGCCAGCCAGGCCGGTATCGATCAGTCGCATCCGGCGCTCCAGCGCTGGTACGCCGCCATCCATGAAACCCAGAACGACCGGGAGGTGGTCACGCTCTATTCCCATATGGTTCAGCCGGTGCTGGATGCCCAGGCGCGGCGTGAGATTAGCCGCTCGGCGGCGGAATCCACGCTGATGATTGCCGTCAGCCCGCTGGCGCTGGTGGATATGGCCTTTATCGCCTGGCGTAACCTGCGCCTCATCAACCGTATCGCGAACCTTTACGGCATAGAGCTGGGTTATTACAGTCGGCTCAGGCTGTTCAAACTGGTCCTGCTCAATATCGCGTTTGCGGGCGCGAGCGAGCTGGTGCGCGAAGTAGGAATGGACTGGATGTCGCAGGATCTGGCGGCGCGTCTTTCAGCCCGTGCAGCCCAGGGCATTGGCGCGGGCTTGCTGACGGCGCGTTTGGGTATCAAAGCGATGGAGGTGTGCCGTCCGCTGCCGTGGATTGATGGCGATAAGCCGCGGCTGGGGGATTTCAGGCGTGAACTGATCGGTCAGCTGAAAGAAACGCTCAATAAAAAACCGTCTCCTTAAGGCGTTGTTCACTAATCGTGCTGGCTGTCAATATTTGTTGACAGCCATCTTCCGGTTCACCGAGTTCTGACATATCATTTTAACGTTATTGGCTTAAAACGGTGAATTTCCCATGCGTCTTGAAGTCTTCTGTGAAGACCGTCTCGGTCTTACCCGCGAATTACTCGATCTTCTTGTTTTACGTAGCATTGATTTACGTGGCATTGAGATCGATCCTGTCGGGCGAATTTACCTCAATTTTGCCGAAATTGAATTTAACACCTTCAGCAGCCTGATGGCGGAAATCCGCCGTATCGCTGGCGTTACGGATGTACGCACCATCCCCTGGATGCCCTCCGAACGTGAGCACCTCGCCCTGAGCGCGCTGCTTGAAGCGATGCCCGAACCGTTCCTCTCTTTGGATCTGAAAAGTAAAGTCGAGCGCGTTAACCATGCGAGCTGCCAGCTTTTCGCGCAGAGCCAGGAGAAGCTCAGCAGCCACCACGCCGCGCAGCTGATCCCCGGTTTTAACTTCCAGCGCTGGCTGGACAGCAACCCGCAGAATACGCACAGCGAGCATGTGGTGATTAACGGGCAGAATTTCCTGATGGAGATCACACCGGTCTATCTGAAAGGAGAAGGAAATAGTCGCGTATTGACCGGGGCGGTGATCATGCTGCGCTCGACGCTACGCATGGGGCGCCAGCTGCAAAACCTCTCCAGCCAGGACGTTGGCGCATTCAGCCAGATTATTGCCGTCAGCCCGAAAATGCGCCACGTGGTTGACCAGGCGCGCAAGCTTGCCAGCCTGACCGCGCCGCTGCTGATTACCGGCGATACCGGTACCGGGAAAGATCTGCTGGCGCACGCCGTGCACCTGGCAAGCCCGCGTGCGGCAAAACCGTATCTGGCGCTTAACTGCGCTTCAATTCCAGAAGATGCCGTCGAAAGCGAGCTGTTTGGACACGCGCCGGAAGGCAAGAAAGGGTTCTTCGAGCAGGCCAACGGCGGCTCCGTGCTGCTGGACGAGATCGGCGAAATGTCGCCGCGTATGCAGGCTAAACTGCTGCGTTTCCTGAACGACGGCACCTTCCGCCGCGTCGGTGAGGATCACGAAGTGCATGTGGACGTGCGCGTCATTTGTGCCACCCAGAAGAACTTGGTAGAACTGGTGCAAAAGGGGATTTTCCGCGAAGATCTCTATTACCGCCTCAACGTCCTGACGCTGAACATTCCACCGCTGCGCGATTGTCCGCAGGACATCATGCCGCTAACGGAGCTGTTTGTGGCCCGCTTTGCCGACGAGCAGGGCGTTCCACGTCCGAAACTGTCTGCAGATCTCGGCACGGTGTTAATGCGCTACGGCTGGCCGGGCAACATTCGTCAGCTTAAAAACGCCGTTTATCGCGCGCTGACCCAGCTGGAAGGGTATGAACTGCGCCCTCAGGACATTCTGTTGCCGGATTACGACGCCGGGACGGTATCGGTAGGCGAAGAAGCGATGGAAGGCTCGCTGGATGATATCACCAGCCGCTTCGAGCGCTCCGTGCTGACGCAGCTGTACCGCAGCTACCCCAGCACCCGCAAACTGGCAAAACGGCTTGGCGTCTCGCATACCGCGATTGCGAATAAGCTACGTGAGTATGGATTGAATCATAAGAAAGGTGACGAATAACAAAAAGCCTCTGTAAAGAGGCTTTTTTAATGCTTATTCCTTCGCCAGCGGCGTGGTCACGATCTCTGTTTTTGTCTCGCCCTGAATCGACGCAATCCTGCTTTCGACGTCCTTCACCTGCTGCGCGCTGTGTAGCAGGGTATAGGTCAGGTCAAATTGAGCGCTGGCGCCTGGTTGCAACTGCTTAACCCGCTTCTGCTCGCGTTCAATGGTGACGGGGTAGGCATAGCTGGTGCCTGGCTCAATCCCCGTGACATAGCCCTGTTTTGGCGTATCGGTATTTTTCCACAGGGTCAGCACGGACAGCTGGCGGGTATCAAACTGAATTGACGCGCCTTTGTCACCGGCTTTATTCACCACCGCCGCGAGGGTTTCATGGTTGCTGTCCGCAAGCGGTTTGATGTTAAAGACCATCTCATCAAAGCCTTTTGTCGGCCCGGCGTAGGTTTGCCAGTCGTTAACGCCCGCTTTCGCGTAATCATTGAACGGGCTCACGCTTGCCGCCGGGGCAAGGAAGCGCGCGCCTTCTTCGAGGACAGGCGCCCCGAAGTTGCTGTGGTAGATGATCTGATAGTCATGAGGGTAATCGGCATGGTTCGTCAGAACGTCATGCAGGCTGAACTGGTTGGTTCCTGGAACGTAACGCAGTTCGGTCATGGTTTGCAGATCCGCTTTTTTAAAGGTGCTTTCTTTGATGAGACCGCGAATACGAATTTCATGCGGGGCAGCATCCGCAATTTCTACCTCCACCTGGGATGCCGGTGTATTCCCCGCCTTGCCATGCAGGGTGTAAATCTGGCCATCAGCGGTGACCGGGTGCCCCGTCCATTCGTAGCCACAGCGGACCATCATCTCGTTGAAACCTTCCAGCCAGCCAAGTCCGTTTCGGCTTTCCAGATTGATATACGCCGGATTAACGACCTCTTTAACGGGGGAGTTCCAGCCCAGCCTGGTGCCAAAGCCCTCCACATGCAGAAGGTTCATCCCGCGCGTCGGGCTTAAGGTGATGGTCAGGCCGTTTTTACTGCTAATAACGATCACTTTACTACCTTCCTGCTTGCCGCCGTGCAACACTTTTTGCTCAATGCTGAACGTTCGATCGTTAATTTTCAGCTCATCGCTGGAAATCTTCCAGTTTCCTTTTTCCACGCTGCTTTCAGCGCTTGTCAGCACCCAGGTTTTTGCTGCGGCATGGCCCGAAACCAGTACCGAAAGGAGCGTTAAAGCCAGTTTTATTTTCATATTTATCCCTTTTTGCTGAAACGATTATTTAACTTCGTAAGCAAATCTAATGTTTTGGCGATAAGGGAAATGTGATGCGCCTCACTGAGGGTAAATTCAGGGTTGTTTAACGATCAATATGCGGATCTGATCGCTATTTTGGTGAATTCTTGAAACTGAATTGCGTTAATTTTGTGACGCAAGCTCATTATTGCTTTAACGATTCAGCGAGTAGTTAATAAAAAACCCCGCCATAGCGAGGTTTTGAAAAAGCGGTATAGAATGCTAAGTAATGATTATGCTTTCAGCTTTTCCAGCGCGGCGGTGTAATCCGGCTCGGTAGTGATTTCATTAACCAGTTCGCTGAAGACGACAGTGTCGTTTTCATCAAGAACCAGTACCGCGCGTGCTGCCAGGCCTTTCAGAGGGCCTTCGGCGATGCTGACGCCGTAGTTTTCGAGGAAATCCGGGCTACGTAGGGTGGAGAGGGTGATAACGTTGCTCAGGCCTTCAGCACCACAGAAGCGAGACTGGGCGAACGGCAGGTCAGCAGAAATGCACAGCACAACGGTGTTGTCCATTTCAGTTGCCAGCTGGTTGAACTTACGCACGGATGCGGCGCAAACACCGGTATCAATGCTCGGGAAAATGTTCAGCACTTTGCGTTTGCCCGCAAACTGAGCCAGTGTGACGTCAGACAGATCTTTAGCCACCAGAGTAAAAGCCTGCGCTTTGCTGCCAGCCTGCGGAATGGAACCTGCAACAGCAACCGGGTTGCCCTGGAAATGAACGAGTTGTGACATAGATATCTTCCTGTTTACATATAGTTAACGTCGGGGCTAGTGTATGCCATCCGCGGATAACACGGCAAACCAAATTTTTTCGCCTTTCCGGGCTGCAAGGAGTCAGTGATGAGAAGCGTTAAGGTCTATGAAGAAGCCTGGCCATTGCATACCCCGTTTGTGATCTCCCGCGGCAGCCGAAGCGAAGCCAGCGTGGTGGTCGTTGAAATCGAAGAGGACGGTTTTAAAGGCGTAGGCGAGTGTACGCCTTACCCGCGCTATGGTGAAAGCCTCGCGTCAGTGATGGCGCATATCATGACGCTGGTGCCAGACCTGCAAACCGGGCTCACGCGCGAGGCATTACAGCATCGTTTGCCCGCCGGGGCCGCACGTAACGCCATTGATAGTGCGCTCTGGAGTCTCGAGGCGGCGAAACAGCAGCAAACCCTGACAGCATTACTGGGCGTGGCGCTGCCGGAATCGGTGGCTACCGCGCAAACGGTAGTGATTGGCGAGCCGGAACAGATGGCCGCCAGCGCCAAAGCGCTTTATGACGCCGGGGCCCGGCTGCTGAAGGTGAAGCTCGACGATCGTCTGATTAGCGAGCGGATGGTCGCCATTCGCGCGGCGGTACCCTCAGCCACGCTGATTGTTGATGCCAATGAATCATGGCATCCAGAAGGGCTGGCCGCCCGCTGTCAGCTGCTGGCCGACCTGGGGGTGGCCATGCTGGAGCAGCCTCTGCCAGCAAAAGATGACGCGGCGCTGAAGAACTTTATCCATCCGTTGCCCGTTTGTGCGGATGAAAGCTGTCACACCCGCGCGAGCTTGAGCGAGCTGCAGGGCCGCTACGAGATGATTAATATTAAGCTCGACAAGACCGGCGGGCTGACAGAGGCGCTGGCCCTGGCGGCGGAAGCCCGGGCGCAAGGTTTTTCACTGATGCTGGGCTGCATGCTCTGTACATCCCGGGCAATCGGCGCGGCGCTACCGCTTGTCAATCAGGTCCGTTTCGCCGATCTGGACGGCCCGACGTGGCTGGCGGTTGACGTCTCTCCCGCGCTCCATTTTACCAGCGGCGTGCTTCATCTCTGAGGCTGCCAGCGTAAAAGATCCACCATGGCTTTTAAGTATTTTTCGCTGGCCTCGTCGGAGGAGATCGGCGGGAATTCAGCGGTTATGCAGGGCAGGCTCAAATCGGCGCACCAGCTACCGAACGAGCCTGGCGTTTCATAGCCCACGCTGGTCACGAGCGGCAGGGCGAAAGCGTCTGCCAGCCACGCGCCAAGCTCGGAGTGACGCGGATCTTCAATACAGGCCAGCGGATCGTGGAAGGAGACCACCCACGCGGGGTGGATCTTATGGATAAGCTGGCACAGCGCCTGGGTTTCCGGTTCTGAGCCCGGCTTATCTCCCGTTAGCAGAACCACATCACGCTCCTCGGCGGAGCTGTTCCAGCGATACACCGTTTCCCCGGCGCGCCAGTTTGCTGATGGAAAATTACGGTTTAAGTCAACGCCTCGCGCATTGGCGCGAAGACCCAGCTGGCAGCCGTCCGGGTTAACCGCCAGAATCACGTGATGACGTCGCAATGAAGGCGTCAGCGTCCGCAACGCGCAGGAAAGTGTCACGATGGAGGAGTTTTCATCCCCGTGCGTGCCGGCAAGAATCAAGCCGCTTTCGCGGTCTGCGTCGGGGGCGGGGAACCAGATCAGCGATGCGCCTAAAAAGGAGCGGCCATATTGCTCAGCGCCCGGCGGAAAGGCGCCGCGTTCCGCTCTCGGTCGGGTGGTTGCCATACGAAATCCTGATAAAGAAGTCACTACTGGCAGTGTTGTGCAAAACCCGCTGTTAATCAAATAGTTTCCGTAATGGCTAAGAATTGCCTTAAATCACTATTCAGGCGTAAGTTATTTGCATTTCTCTTTGTCGAAACAAATAATTACGCATCTGCTTAATACCTGAATTCATCAAAGGGGATCTTATGAAGCATCCTGTTTCGCGTCTTTTTGCCGCACTGTGCCTGTGCGGGCTCTCTTCACTTTCTTTCGCAGCTGACGTGCCGCAGGGCACTGCGCTGGCGCAAAAACAGGAGCTGGTCAGGCATATTAAAGACGAGCCGGCTTCGCTGGACCCGGCGAAAGCCGTGGGGTTGCCAGAGATTCAGGTGATTCGCGATCTCTTTGAAGGCCTGGTTAATCAGAATGAGAAAGGGGAGCTGACGCCGGGCGTGGCGACACGCTGGCAGAGCAACGATAACCGTGTCTGGATGTTTACCTTACGCGATGACGCGAAATGGTCCGACGGCTCCCCTGTCACCGCCCAGGATTTTGTCTACAGCTGGCAGCGTCTGGTTGACCCGAAAACCACCTCTCCGTTTGCCTGGTTTGCCGCGCTGGCGGGAATTAATAACGCGCAGGCCATTATTGACGGCAAAGCCGCGCCCGATACGCTGGGTGTGACGGCGGTGGACGCCAGAACGTTACGCGTTCAGCTGGACAAACCGCTGCCGTGGTTCAGCAACCTGACGGCGAACTTTGCTTTTTATCCAGTACAAAAAGCTAACGTCGAAAGCGGTAAAGAGTGGACGCGACCGGGCGCACTGGTGGGGAACGGGGCTTACGTTCTGAAGGACCGCGTGGTGAATGAAAAACTGGTTGTGGTGCCCAATACGCACTACTGGGACAATGCCAAAACGGTACTGCAGAAGGTGACCTTCGTGCCGATTAATCAGGAATCGTCGGCGACCAAACGCTACCTGGCAGGGGATATTGATATTACCGAATCGTTCCCAAAAAACATGTATCAGAAGCTCATGAAGGACATTCCGGGGCAGGTTTATACGCCGCCTCAGTTGGGAACGTATTACTATGCCTTTAACACCCAAAAAGGCCCGACGGCGGATGCACGGGTTCGTCTGGCGCTGAGTATGAGCATCGACCGTCGTATCATGGCAGAAAAGGTGTTAGGGACGGGGGAGAAGCCCGCCTGGCACTTCACCCCAGACGTGACGGCAGGGTTCACTCCGGACGCCTCGCCGTTTGAGCAGATGTCGCAGCAGGAGCTCAACGCCCAGGCCAAAACCTTGCTGCAGGCTGCAGGATACGGTCCTCAGCGCCCGCTGAAGCTGAACCTGCTGTATAACACTTCGGAAAACCATCAGAAAATCGCGATTGCGGTGGCCTCCATGTGGAAGAAAAATCTCGGTGTGGATGTCAAACTGCAAAACCAAGAGTGGAAAACCTACATTGATAGCCGTAACACCGGCAACTTTGATGTGATCCGCGCCTCATGGGTGGGCGATTACAACGAGCCATCAACGTTCCTGTCATTGCTGACCTCCACTCACAGCGGCAATATCTCCCGCTTTAATGACCCTGCCTACGATAAGATCGTCCAGCAGGCGACGCTGGAAACCACCGCGAAGGCGCGCAATGCGGACTACAACATGGCGGAGAAAATCCTTATGGAGAAGGCGCCCATCGCGCCAATTTATCAGTACACTAACGGTCGCCTGATTAAGCCCTGGGTGAAGGGCTACCCCATCAATAACCCGGAAGACGTGGCATATAGCCGGACGATATATATTGAAAAGCACTGATGCGTACTGAGCTCCTGCTAACGTCAGGCAACCCTCGCTAAACCCCGAGCTGGCGCGGCTTACCGCGCCAGTTTATCCTTCTGACCTTCTCCCGCCACAGCAGAAAGCATGACTTTTCTGACGGTATTGCTGACGTATTCAACGAAAAACGGTTGCGGTAAATTCCGCATAATACCGTCAGCCAGGTGTTTTATCGACGGTAAAGGCAAAGTCGATTGCCACGTTTAAACCAAAGGAACGGGCATTAAGCGAACGGGAGATCGGCGTGTTCTTTAACGCGCTGGCCCGTACCGGAGTTGCGCAGACGATTCAGATGTCAGTTAAATTTGTCCTTTTGACGTTACTGCGAAAGCGGGAGTTTCGTCTGGCTCGTTTGGAGTTGGGGGACTGGGAGGAGCAGACGCTTACGCTCCCGCCCTCTGTCATGAAAATGTCGCGACCACATCGGGTTTATCTCTCCCGGCAGGCAAAGGACATTCTGGTTGCGCTGAATAGTGTGTATGCGCATTCTGAGTACCTTCATCCAGGCCGTTTTAGTCCAAAACTCCCACTTTCCGACGCTGCGCTTAATGCCGCTATTCGTTCGGGGTTAAAGCAATAAGCGGAAGAAGGCGTGGAGTTTGAGTCCTTCTCTGTCCATGACTTGCGCCGGACAGCCAGCACGCTTTTGCACGAAGCAGGGTATAACTCTGACTGGATCGAAAAATGTCTGGCGCATGAGCAGCGAGGCGTTCGGGCGGTGTATAACAAGGCGGAATACGCAGAACAACGAGCATCAATGTTGCAGGACTGGGCGGATATGGTCGACAGGTGAATTGAGAAATTTAAATGAGTCAGGAATCCGGCAGCCGGTAAAAGCTTATTGTTGCTTAAAACAGTGAGCCTGATTTAACAGAATTTGGCAACAGATAACCAACTTCTGGAGATAATCATGCGTGCAGCACTCAGAAAAGAAAAATTGATAAAGTTAGTGCCTCTGTCTTTTTATGCCATTGATAAGCTGGAAAAAGACGGCGATTTCCCTAAACGTTTCTCACTGACGCCACGGGTTGTAGCCTGGAACCGGGATGAGGTGGAAGCCTGGCTGGACGCGCGTCAGCAGCACCCCGACTTAATTGCGCGTGATGAGGGTATGATGAAAGGTCTGGAAAAAACATGGGAGATACACAGGCAAAAGTTTGCAGCAAAACGTACTGTTTAAATCAACATGCAGTGATGTTTACGCCTGACGGATCAGCCTATTAATTAGATAAGACGATACGAAATGTTAGCACGGAAGGAACAAAACTGGCGCTCTATCCCGTTTGCTTTATGAGCAAATATTGGCATTGTTGGTGATGTGTGAATGTTTTTACATGTTGGGTTAAGATGAGTCGGATGAGATAGCTCATTGATTGAAAAGTGCGGCCACAGTGGTGCGAAGTTGCACTAAATAGCTGCGTCGAATAGTAGATCACTTTAAAGGTAACTCAGTCCGATTTTTGCGTTCTGATCAATCGCCAAACATCACAAATCACCAACCGGACTGAGCGATGCCGATCATAGTACCAATACCCCGTAAGCGAACCTGCAGGAAACTGATGAATGGTATCCAGCAAGTAAGTTCGGGAGAACTTACTATCCTTTTTCTGTCGACTATCTAACTGGATAGTTTATCTTCACAACAGTGTCTCAAATGAAAACAAAGCTTATTCACGATTGCACAAATAATCTTATATATACAACGGAAATTTATTATAGTGTGAAAAAATAATTTTCATGAATAAATCCTAAAAACTAGTACTGTCAGTGTCGATCAGCTTGATGTATCGCGGGTCTCTTTGTTACGATACCTTTAGCAGGGATTACGAACTTATTTCCATTAGATTAAATAATTATTCAAGGTATAAAAAATGAGAACTCATGTTGTTGAGGGTATGGTCAATACAATAGAAAAAATCGCTGAGGATGTTGGGCTTACCGAAGATGAATACATGCTAGCGTTAGCTTTTTCGATAGCGATATTGATGGAACACAAAGGTAGTAATCTGATGGATATAGATATAAATGAACTGACGCTGGTTGTCGGCTTGAGGAAAAATGGTGCAGGGAACCCACCAGTAAAAGAAGGCAATAGCTCAGTACATTAATTGTGCAAGCCTGTATCCCTGTTCCGAAAACTTTGACTCTGGGTGAGCTATTACTCACGGGGTCCTTGATGTGCGATGATTATTCGGATTAGCCTGCGTCTGATGAGCAAATTCATGACATGAATGGTAAAGATATTAATGTAAGACTTTCTACCCCTGTGGTCACGTATTAATATATATCAATAAAATGAATGCATTCAGATATAAAACTGCTGTTTTCAGCAGCGGTAGATATTTATTCCGCATTTTTGTAAATAAATAGTTAGTGTGTCGTGTTATTGGTTGGTGTGTAGTGTCGTTTGTTGTTTTGTTTTGGTGAAAAATGCTTAAAAAAATCCGATATAGGATATTTGCACTAATTTATTGATCTTAAGTGGTGTTTTGTTCTACCATCGGCTTTGTAAAGAAACGCCGTTATTTCCAGCAAACACTCCTCAAGGGAAGGGACCGCTATGGCCGATACGTTCCAGAACGAGGTGCCTAAGGCACGCATAAACCTTAAATTAAGCCTGCATACAGGAGGCTCGCAGAAAAAAGTCGAACTGCCGCTTAAACTCCTCACCGTCGGTGATTTCAGTAATGGCAAAGAGACCCGCCCATTATCTGAAAGAAAAAAAATTAACGTCAATAAAAACAACTTCAACAGTGTACTTTCGGAATTTAACCCGGAAGTAAATCTGAATGTTGAGAATACCCTCGCGGGAGATGGTTCCGAAGAAAATGTGAAACTGAGCTTCTCCGATATTAAAGACTTCGAACCTGAGCAGGTTGCCCGCCAGATCCCTCAGCTCCGCGCCATGCTGGCGATGCGTAATTTATTACGCGATCTCAAATCTAATCTCCTTGATAACGCCACTTTCAGAAAAGAACTTGAGAAAATTCTTAAAGACCCGGCGCTGTCCCGGGAATTACGCGACGAAATGAATGCACTGGCCCCGAAATAAGCGGCGTGCGTTATTTAATGGATTAACCGGGAATATGCTGATGTCTGTAAATACCGAAACCGCCTCCACTCAGGGGCAGACCACCGTACTGGAAAAAGAGGGCGTTTACGCCTCCCTGTTTGAAAAAATCAACCTGACCCCGGCCTCCAGTCTGGGTGATATTAACGCGTTTCTGGATGATGCGGCGCTCTCTGATGCCCCGGCAGGCGAGCGCCTGACGGCAGCGATGCAGGTGTTTATGGACTGCATCCGCAAATCCGGCGAGCCCGTGGAGAAGCTCGACAAGACGCTGATTGACCACCATATCGCGGAGCTGGATTTCCAGATTAGCCGTCAGCTGGATGCGGTAATGCACCACGAAGCGTTCCAGAAAGTTGAATCTCTCTGGCGTGGCCTGAAGCAGCTGGTGGACAGCACCGACTACCGCCAGAACGTGAAAACCGAAATTCTGGATGTCTCCAAAGACGACCTGCGCCAGGACTTTGAGGATGCACCGGAACTTATCCAGAGCGGCCTCTACTGGCACACCTATACCGCCGAATACGACACCCCGGGCGGCGAGCCGATTGGCTCGGTGATTTCTTCTTACGAATTTGACGCCAGCCCGCAGGACGTGGCGCTGCTGCGCAATATCTCGAAAGTGTCCGCCGCCGCGCATATGCCGTTTATCGGCTCCGTTGGCCCGGCGTTCTTCCTGAAAGACTCTATGGAAGAGGTTGCTGCGATTAAAGATATCGGTAAGCACGTGGAAAGCGTACGCGAGGCGCTGGATCGCGCGGGGTACGACGAGGCCAGCATCGGGCATATTTCCTACGCGCAGTGTGCGTTGCTTGATGAAGTGGTAATGAGCAGAAAGCCCGGTGAAAGCTCAGACGTTGAGGCTGGTCAGGCTGCCTGGCGAAAAGCGCCATTGCAGGCGCGTCATTTCGGATCCCTGTATGCAGGCGAAGCTCTCTGGGATCGTATCGCTGAAGTATTACGTCAGCCTGCGCCGAATATGGCCGTTCTGACCTGTTACCACCGGGTAATAGCACTGGGGTTCCGCGGGTTGTACAGCATGAGCTCAGTCAGCCAGTCTCAGCGGGAAGAGGTGATCAAAGCCCTTGCTGAGCGGGTATCCGGAGGAGGGGGTTGCGGTGGCAGAGCGTCTGCCGGGGCGCACTGCTGATGCGGTGAAATTAAAGGCCTGCGATATGGGTATCCGTTACCAGGGGGGCGAAAGTGCCGGGCAGCGGATATGGAGTGAGGAAGAGCGGGTGCTCCTTGCCAGAAATGACCATCTGTTGTTTCCGGACCTGCTGAAACTGTTCCCGCACCGGAGCCGTTTGTCAGTAAAAAAAGCGCGGGAGCGGTTGAAAAAAAAGAAAATAGCAGGTCAGCGCATGTCGCGCTGAATCTGGTTTTAACAGAGAGTGAAAACTAACAGGGACGACAGCGTGTCAGCCAGAGAACGTTTTTTCAGGAAAGTGCAGCAGAACAGCGACAGTACCCCGCCGCCCAGTCACAAATCAGCGGAGGCGGAAATACGGCCTTTTGCCAGCGGATGGATGTGCTGGCGCAGCAGATTTGTGGGTGGTTTGAAGGGAGCGGGATTGAAGTCATCACCGCGACAAAGCACATCCACGACCTGAGCACCATTGGTTACAGCCTCAGCAGTGGCATATGCCGGTATGACATCACCACCATCCGTCTGGTGAAGGGAGACCGCAGCGTCAGTATCATGCCGGAGCAACTCTGCCGTGGGCCGGAGACGGGCTGTGTGACAATGCGGGTTGCTGCGCCCGGCATCAGCCAGGCGTTTTACCTGAGCATGGCGCCGGAAGAGGGATGGTTTATCCGGCGTGAGCACCAGGGTGCAAAAGAGAATGCCGTCATGACGGAAGATCATTTTTTCCGGGCAGTTGACAGTTTGGCCTGAATATTCCGGACGGGAACGCCTGTAGGGAATTAATTTGGGATGATAGATATGATTTTTTTGCCAGGTCACAGCCCTGGTGTCTTCTGAGTGGAAGCATTTTCAAGATCAAGATGAAGAATGGGGTTATCCGCGATCCGCGCAGATCCCGTTATTTCAGCTGTTGCGGTGTTGCTCAACAGGTAGCCCTGGAGAATTCTCGTGCTTCCCGAACTTTTGATAGTTCAGTTCCAGATATTGAACCGTCCACGCCGCGCAGGAGAAGTTTGAGTTTCTGAAAGTCTTTTTGCGTCTGTGCCCTTTTTCGCCCGCATCGCCGCGGGTTTCTTTGTGGTACTGCTTAAAAATGTCCGGTGACACCAGAAACAGCTTACCATCCACAAGGTGCGCCAGTGAACGAGATGCATTCAGTGTTAGCGAGCGGGTGGCGCTCCCGGCTTTGTGCCAGGCGAAAAAGATATTTTGCAGATAAGAAAAAACCATTATCAGACATGGTGTTACAGTACGAGTACATAACCGGGCATGAACGGGCTGAATGTCAGGTCAGCACAGCTAAACCAGAGCTGGCGCGGCCGACAGCGCCAGTTTTCATTAGCGTCCTGAAAAGAGATGTCCTCAAATGACGGTTTTTAGCCATGACGCTATATCCTGGGTCGGCAGGTTATTCTGTACATTCCAGGTATCTTTCATCGGCCACCATACACCGTCTCCCCTGGCGAAGGCCGTGCGATAGCCTGTCATCGTATCATCCGGTTTCAAACGCAGCTCACCCAGTAACGCAGAGAGGGGTAATACGTCTTTTGTGAACGTTTGGCCGGTCACACGTTCAACGGTTTCTGCCAGTTTTCCGTATGAGGTTGTTTCACCTGCGACAAATATCACTTCATTTACGATCCGCGGCTGATGCAAATAAATTTCGGTGGTGAGTCGGCCAATATCCGCAGGTGATGTCACGGTGACCTGTGTGTCCCATCCTCCGAGCGCATGGATGGTTTTTTCGGATAAATTCACCACATCAAATGCCGGTTCGAAGAGAAAACTGGTAAACATGCCGGTTGAAACAATCACCCATTCCGTCGCGTTCTGTTCCCGCAGTAGCGTCCTGACATCATACTGCTCGTCCCAGACGGGCTGACCGCTCCCTTTGCCTACCACATCGTAATTCACGCCAAACTGCCAGGGAAAATAGCGTTTAACGCCAGCCTCCAGTACCGCGCGAGTAATCTTTATCTGTGTTCCCGCGCCAGCGACAAACCCCATGCAGTTGATAACAGTATCAAAATCCGCGAAGTGGTTTTTTAACGCGTCAATCGTGCTGGCAGCGACATCGACAGAGATAAATTTGGCCCCTGTATCAGCCAGTTTTTGATGCGTTTCGGACAGAAGCTTACCCCGGCTGTCCCTGGAGCCGGGCGATACGATAACGGAGACAGCGCCGTCGCGCTGCGTGACTGCCGGAACCAGATACTCCAGCACGGCAGCGCCCAATTGTCCTGCACCAAGCACTAATACTTTTTCGCCTGTCGTGATATCACGTTCTTTCATACTGAGCCTCTCTTTGTTAAATCGCTTGATTAATTCAACTTGAGCAAGGTTATGTCAGATGGCTGCATTCGATAAGACGACAAGCATAAGTTAGACTGTTCGTAAAAATGGGATAATCGATCTTTTCAGGCGCGGTGGGAATATGGATAAACTGGAATCAATGCGGGTATACGTTTGTGTGGTCGAGACCCATAGCTTCGCCAGGGCGGCAGAAGTGTTGGGGCTACCGCGCTCTACCGTATCGCGGGTCGTTAAGGAGCTGGAAACATATCTGGGCATTCAGCTTTTACAACGCACCACCCGGAAACTCAGCGTGACCGCAGAAGGCCGACGTTACTATGACGAGAGCAAACGGCTGCTGACGGATATTGCGACAATGGAGTCTTCCTTTCCCGGCAGATCCGCGCAGCCAAGAGGCCGTTTTAAAGTCGGGATGCCGCAGTCTCTCGCCCGACATTGCATTCTTCCCAGTCTCCCGGAATTTCTCCGCCAGTATCCCGAGCTGGAGCTGATACTCTGTTCCAGCGATAACGTGGAGGACATTATTCAGGAAGGGTATGATTGCGTGATCCGCACCGGGAGGATAGAAGATTCAACGACGCTGGTCGCGCGCCCTCTGGCGAACTTCAGATGGGTTGTTTTGGCTTCTCCGGGCTATATAGCCGCCTGTGGTAAACCGGAAAATCTCGACCAACTGGAAAAGCATTACGCAGTCGGCTACCTGAACCACCGCACCGGGCGTACCATTGACTGGTTTTTTACGCGTGATGACGGCGATTGTGCAATCCGCATGAAAGAGACGCTGATCGTCGATGACACCGACGCCTATATCCAGGCCGGAATTCAAGGGCTCGGATTAATTCGCGTGGCCAGCTATCTGGCTGAGCCGTATCTGAAGAGCGGGGCGTTGGTTCGCTGTATGGAGGACGTCTCTTTCGATTTACCGCTTTCGCTTGTCTATCCACAAAACCGCTTTCTCCCGCCTTCGGTACGCGCCTTTTATGACTGGAGCAGAGCGGTGCTACACCAACATGGTGACTGACGGGCGAAAACCCTGATTTTGCTTAATAGTCGGAAATAAAAAAAGCCCGTCAGAGAACGGGCGAAATAAGCAAATGATTTAGTGATTCGTTATCAACATTGTTGGAGGATAACGCCGCGTATCTTACGTGGCTGAGGGCAATGCAGATACCTGACAAATTCGGTAGGTGAAACAATAAATTAAACGTGCACTACAGTGCGTCAAAAGTGGGGTAGAGACTGTTTTCCAGATATTCAACGAAAAACCAAATCTCACCGCTGAAAATAAACCATAAGCCAAATATAATAAGCAATAAAATAATTAAGGTGAGTATTATTTCTGTCTTTCCCATTGTTGCCACAACCCACCCGTCGTTAATTTACTTAAGCTGGGCATTGTAGCGGGGCTTTTCACGATACTCCAGTTTCATGCCGCAAGGACTTTATTACGCCCATCGTTTTTGGCGCGATAGAGCGCATCGTCGACACGTTTAAACAGCGCGTCAATACTCTCTTCCGGGTCATGCCGAGCCACGCCAATACTGACGGTAAAGCGTGGTAAGCCTGGGAGGGTAATATGGGCGACCGCCGCACGGACGGATTCGGCAATCTTCAGCGCCGTTTCGAGAGACGTACGCGGCAACAGGATGACAAACTCTTCACCGCCCCAGCGGAACACCAGGTCATCTTGTCTGCTGCAGGCTTCCAGCGTTCGGGAGAGGGCGATGAGCACCTCATCACCCTTCAGGTGACCAAAGAGGTCATTGATGTTTTTAAAATGATCGGTATCCACCAGCAGCAGGCTAAATTGCTGCTGGGCGGAGAGGTGGCTCAGGTTGGTTTGGTCGATAACGTTATAAAACTGACGTCGGTTGAGTAACCCCGTCATCGAGTCACGTAATGCAGCATTTTCCAACTCCTGCTCAAGCCTCTTTTGCTCAGTAATATCATGGATTATGCACAGCATCAGTTTGTCGCCGTAGATCTCAATGGGCCCCGCGTAGGTCTGGACGTGGCGGGTGGTGCCATCGGCAAGGCGATGAATAAAATTAAGCGGCTTATGTCCGCCGGGCAGCGCAGCGATCTCCGTCATGATGGGCATGACGCCTCTGCCAAGCGTGTTAATTTCCCAGGTGTGCTTCCGGCACATCTCATCATGTGAATAACCGTAAAAGCTGAGCGCGGCCAGGTTTGCATCGACAATTTGCCCGTCACGGGCAGGATCGATTAGCAACATTGGTGCGCTGTTGGTCAGGAAAAAGCGGGCGTAAAACCCCTGTTTTTTGCGTTGATAGGTTGCGGAACGGCTGGCTTTCAGGCCTGAGGGGGTGTGCGAAGAGATTCCTTCGAAAACGATAACATCACCATCCGGCGTGACGTGGGTGAGGGAGAGGCGACAGCTTATCGGTACGTCCTGCCCGCCCCGGCTAACTGTCCAGATCTCGACAATATCGTGATCGTTCTTCAGTTCGGGAACATACATCGACAGTACGGTTTGCGCACTTGCAGAACAGGAACCTTTACGCAGGTCATTCAGCGTTTTATTACCCGTTAGCTGTATTGCGGCCACATTTGCAAAAATAATCTGTTCCGAAACTGGAGAAATGAGCCACACGGGCGTTTTAATTGCATTAAGCGCATCAAAACTATTTTGCGACATAGTATTTTCCTGTTCATCGGCACGATACGCTGGTAATCATGGCAGAACTGACCCGCATGTACTCCCTTGAAACATACTCTACTCAATCCCGTCAGGCATGATTTTTTTGTGAAATAAATTCGGGGTCCGTTTGAATTTTACTTATGGGTATAATTTGTTTGTCTGAGTTTTTTTGTAGCAGCAGCCACGGAACCTGTTCAGCGGGCAAGGGGCGGGAGAAAAGGTAGCCCTGGAGATAGTCACAGCCGAGGCTGGTCAGTATTGCCTGCTGTTCGTCCGTTTCAATCCCCTCGGCAACGACAGTCATCTCCATGGTGCGGGCAATATTAATAATGGTTTCCACCAGCTTGCGGCTTTTTTCATTTCCCAGCATAGAGGACACAAAGCTCTTGTCGATTTTAAGCTCTTTTGCCGGAAGAACGCTCAGCATCAGCAGGTTGGAATAGCCCGTGCCAAAATCATCAATAGAGACGGTGATCCCCGCATGATTAAAGGCGTTGAGCAGCTCGATGCTGCGGTCGAGGTTTTTTAGCGCGGTACTCTCCGTGACCTCCAGGATCAGCCTTGAGGGCGACAGATTATATTTATCCAGCATGGACGACACGATGTGAAAGATATCCGGCTGTTCGAACTGAATAGGGGATAAATTGAGCGATAACGTCCACTGGCTGAAACCTTGTTCAGTCCAGAAATGAAGCTGCCGACACGCGGCTTCAATAGCCCAGTTGCCAACCGGAATAATCAAACCCGTTTGTTCCAGAGTGGGTAAAAACAGACCTGGCAGCAAAACGCCTTGCTCCGGATGCCGCCAGCGCAGAAGAGCCTCAAAACCGTGGATCGTCTTATCTTTAGCATGCCAGGTTGGCTGATACCACAGTTCAAACCGATCGCTTTCCAGCGCCTGATAAAGTTCCTGCAGAAAACCCGGCTGCGCCGGAACCGCCGTTGACATCTCAGGGCGGTAAAACGCCCAGCCGTTACGACCTTCTTGCTTAACGTGGTGTAAGGCGGCATCCGCCTTAAACTTCAGTTCATGCAGCGTTTCGCCATCCTGAGGATAAAGGCTTACACCCGCGCTGAGGGTGGTACTCAGCGTATGTCCGCAAAGGGATAGCGGACGGCGCATATCCGCGAGCAGCGTCGTGAGCAGGGTAGTGAGCTTTTCTTCGTCGTATTCGGGAACCAGCAGGATAAAGGCATCCCCACCCAGCCTGGCCAGCGTCATCTCACGGGTAAGTAGGGCGGTGATGCGCTGGGCAATGGTAATTAATAACTCATCACCGACGCTGTGACCCCAGGTATCATTCACGCGTCTGAAGCGATCGACATTCAGAAAAATCACGGCAAATTGTTTGTTACTCAACAAGGCGCTGTGCAGACAATCCTGCATTCGGATATCCATCTGCTGGCGGTTTGCGAGGCCGGTGAGAGCGTCAAAGCGAACCTGTAGCTCAAGCTGACGGTTGAGTTGGCGCAAATTATCCGTCAGCCGGCTGGTCCGCCAGTGCGAATCGATAAGCGAAATAATTAACATCATGCCGAGCAGGGCGAGCGTGGTGACGGAAACCCAGATGGATAACCCCAGCTCGCTGACCCCGCCGGGGAGCGTATGCGCCATCTCATGGAAATGCGCGGCGCTCATGCCCGTATAGTGCATCGCGCAAATGGCGGCGCCCATGACTAACGCGGCGAGAATGCGAGTCACAAAGACCCCTTTGTGCTTATCTCTAAGGCGAAAAGCCAGCCACAGCGCCACACCGGAGGCGACCACGGCAATCATCACGGACACACCCACAATTCGCCGATCCCAGAGGATGCTTCCTTCCAGCATCAACGCGGCCATGCCGATATAGTGCATAGCGACCACGCCAGCGCTGAGGATAACCGTGGCGAAGAACAGCCGAAAGGGAGAGAGGTGTTTGCCCGTAACGGCAATATTTATTGCTATCGTGGAGGCAACGATAGCCACGCCGAGAGACGCAAGGGTTAGCCATAGGTCATAGCTCATCATCATCGGCATTTGCATCGACAGCATACCGATGAAGTGCATTGACCAGATCCCGATGCCCAGCGTGATCCCGCCGGCAATGCGCCAGAACAGAGCCGCTTTACGGCTGGAAAGGGGAATTTTCCCGGCGCTGTCCAGGGCCACAAAGGAGGCGATAAACGCCACCAGATAAGAGACAGCGATCAACACAGGGTCCCACGATATATTGAGCATTATGCAATCCCACGCCTGAGAGGGTTACCGATTTTGCCGGCCGGCACGTCTTTATCTGGCAACGAACATGCGCATTCAAACCATATTAGTTATTTATCGTGGAAAATAGCCACTTATATAAAAGGTCAAACTTACCCGAAATATAAAATATATTCTTTATGTTAATGCATTGAGTACTGCTAAACATAGTCGATAGATTGTAGCAAAGCGTCTTAAATATGTGTGCATATGGACCGTTTTACCGCAGATAATGGTATCGCTTCAGGAGGCTTTGGACCAGCAATACAGCATATGGGGTATGACATTTCTACTAAAACACCTTTTTTATCTGACTTAAGTTAAATACAGGGTGGGTAACGGCGAAACGAGAAACCAGCGTATTATGTGAGGACAAACGCAAAAGTGAATGCTATAAATCTAAATGCCGACCAAAATATAAGTTGTGGGTAAAATCATGCTAAGAAATATTAGTGTCAGGACCTTCATTGCCTGGTTCCTGCTGTGCCTGTTTTTAGTGAATGCAGGCATCGTTGTTCTATTTTCCAGCAATCTTCCTCTTTTCGTTTCGATTAATCTGGTCAATTTCGTTGGATTATTTTTGCTCTGGAGTTATATGACGAAGTTTCTTGTGACGCCGATCAATACTGTGAAAAAAAGTATTGAAGAAGTGACCGCAGGCAACTTAGGCGTCTCTATCCCCGAGTTTGGCAATAACTGCGCGGGGCGATTAATTCCCGGGATTAATACTCTTTCCAGCAACATCGCTACGCTGGTGCGTGAGATCAGGGCATCATCACAAAACGCCATGGCCTTGTCGGATCAGCTCTCTTCCCGCAGTGCCCAGCTCTCGGTGAAAACAGAGCAGCAGTCTGCGTCTCTGGTGCAAACTGCGGCAAGCATGGAGCAGATGGCGGCAAGTACCCGAAACAATGCCGATAATACCCGGCTGGCGAGCGAGCAGGCGAATGCCGCGACGTTGCAGGCGCGCAAGGGCGGAGATCTGATGGAACAGGTTGCCAGCAATATGCAATCCATTACCGAGTGCGCGCAGCAGATGACGGAAATTATCTCCCTGATCGACGGGATTGCATTCCAGACGAATATTCTGGCGCTTAACGCGGCCGTCGAGGCCGCGCGGGCGGGCGATCACGGGAAAGGGTTCTCCGTGGTCGCAGAGGAAGTCCGAAACCTGGCTCACCGCAGCGCTGAGGCGGCGAAAAACATCAAAACGCTGATTGACGTTACCAGCAGTAATGTCACCCAGGGTGCCAGCGTTGTGTCGGAAGCGGAGAAGAATATGCGTGACATCGTGACCGGCTCCGGCAACGTCAGCCGGTTAATGGACGAAATTTCTACCTCAACCGCAGAGCAGGAGAAGGGCATTTCCCAGATCACGCTGGCGCTGTCCGAACTGGAGCGGGTCACGCAAAGCAACGTGGCGATGGCGGAGGAGCTCAACGGTTCCTCTGATGTGCTGCGTAATCAGGTGATCGAACTGCAGACGCGGACCCGAAATTTCAGGCTGGACCAGGGGCACCCCCCGTCACCCGTAGCCAGCCCTGTCTCGTTTCATCCGCGCCCCGAGCACTCTCATTGACAGCTTCCCGAAGCCTGGCATGCCAGGCTTTTTTATTCTCAAAATATAGCGTGTACAATTCCTGAGCGATTTCAGGGCGATGCGAAACATAGTTGTTGCTTAACCCCTGATGGAAGCTAGACTGACATCGAAAGAGCCAAACAGGGGAGGCGCTGTGGAGAGCATTAAAGGATCCGAACTTAACGTTCCTGACGCAGTTTTTGCGTGGGTGCTGGACGGTCGCGGCGGTGCCCGACCGCTGGAAGATGATGATGTCATTGATAAAGAGCATCCCTGCTGGCTACATCTGAACTATACCCACCCGGACAGTGCTGACTGGCTGGCCTCGACTCCGCTGCTGCCTAACAACGTACGTGATGCGCTGGCGGGGGAAAGCCTGCGGCCTCGCGTAAGCAGGATGGGTGACGGGACGCTTATCACCCTGCGCTGTATAAACGGCAGCACGGATGAACGTCCCGATCAGCTGGTTGCGATGCGCGTTTATATGGACGATGGGCTGATTGTTTCCACTCGTCAGCGTAAGGTTCTGGCGCTGGATGACATTGTGAACGACCTCAAAGAGGGGACCGGACCGGTTGACTGCGGCAGCTGGCTGGTGGACGTCTGTGACGCCCTGACCGATCATGCGAGCGAATTTATTGAAGAGCTGCACGATAAAATCATCGACCTGGAAGATAATCTGCTCGATCAGCAGATCCCGCCGCGCGGCTTTCTGGCGCTATTGCGCAAGCAGCTGATCGTGATGCGTCGGTATATGACGCCACAACGGGATGTGTATGCCCGTCTGGCCAGTGAAAGACTCAACTGGATGAATGACGATCAGCGCCGCCGGATGCAGGACATTGCTGACAGGCTGGGCCGCGGTCTGGATGAGATCGATTCTTGTATTGCCCGAACGGCGGTGATGGCGGATGAAATCGCGCAGGTGATGCAGGAGTCGCTGGCGAGAAGAACCTACACGATGTCCCTGATGGCGATGGTCTTTTTACCCAGCACATTTCTGACAGGGCTTTTTGGCGTCAATCTGGGCGGTATACCCGGCGGCGAATATCGGTACGGCTTCACCGCGTTTTGCGTCATGTTAGTTGTTTTGATTGGTGGTGTTGCATGGTGGTTGCATCGTAGTAAATGGCTGTAAATTTACGTTTTTTCACCTTTTTCGAGGATTAAAACGCTCTTTTAATTGAGCGAAGTCAATAAACATCACCCCCGTAAGGTGCAATATTACTCCCGCAGGTGAATGCAACGTCAAGCGATGGGCGTTGCGCTCCATATTGTCTTACTTCCTTTTTTGAATTACTGCATAGCACAATTGATTCGTACGACGCCGACTTTGTAGTCGGCTTTTTTTTGCCTCCTGTTTCTCAGCGTCTACCCTAAAAGGGATGACAGCAAATCCTGGAGGGAAAGATGAGCATTTCACTCGCTCTGCTACTGCAACATGCGCGTCAGTCCGATCCTGTCCCCACCGATCCCGTGCCGATGCCCGATCCCATTCCGCGTCCGCAGCCGATGCCAGACCCGCCGCCGGACGAAGAACCGATTAAATTGTCGCATCGAACCCCGAGATCTGCGAGGATACGCGCCATCTGACCGTAAAGATGACCACGAGAGATTATTGTGACCGCTTTTTCTACTCTGAATGTTCTGCCTGCCGCCCAACTCGACAACCTCAACGAGTTGGGATACCTCACGATGACGCCTGTTCAGGCGGCCGCGCTGCCCGCTATCCTTGAAGGCCGGGACGTGCGCGTGCAGGCGAAAACGGGCAGTGGGAAAACGGCCGCTTTCGGTCTTGGTCTGCTGCAGCATATTGACGCGTCGCTGTTTCAGACCCAGTCACTGGTGCTGTGCCCGACCCGCGAGCTGGCAGACCAGGTCGCGGGTGAACTGCGTCGCCTGGCGCGCTTCCTGCCCAATACCAAGATCTTAACCCTCTGCGGTGGGCAGCCGTTTGGCGCACAGCGTGATTCGCTCCAGCACGCGCCGCACATTATTGTCGCCACGCCCGGCCGCCTGCTTGATCACCTGCAAAAAGGCACCGTTTCGCTCGATGCCTTAAGCACGCTGGTGATGGACGAGGCGGACAGGATGCTGGATATGGGCTTCAGCGATGCCATTGATGAAGTGATCCGCTTCGCGCCGGCCGGGAGGCAGACGCTGCTGTTCTCTGCGACCTGGCCTGAAGCCATCGCCGCGATCAGTGGTCGCGTGCAGAATAATCCGCTCACCATTGAGATCGACAGCGTAGATGCGCTGCCGGCCATCGAACAGCAGTTCTTTGAAACCTCGCAGCAGGGGAAAATCCCTCTCCTGCAGAAACTGCTGAGCCAGCATCAGCCTGCGTCATGCGTGGTGTTCTGTAATACCAAAAAAGACTGCCAGGCGGTTTGTGATGCCCTGAATGCGGCGGGGCAGAGCGCGCTGTCGCTGCACGGCGACCTTGAACAGCGCGATCGCGATCGGACGCTGGTGCGCTTTGCTAACGGCAGCGCGCGCGTGCTGGTGGCGACCGACGTGGCCGCACGCGGCCTGGATATCAAATCCCTTGAACTGGTGGTCAACTATGAGCTGGCATGGGATCCCGAAGTGCACGTCCACCGTATTGGTCGCACTGCTCGCGCCGGAAACAGCGGGCTGGCCATCAGCTTCTGCGCGCCGGAAGAAGCGCAGCGCGCCAATATTCTCTCAGAAATGTTGCAGATCAAACTGAACTGGGTGAACGCGCCGGGCAGCATCAAACTCGTGCCGCTGGAGGCCGAAATGGCGACGCTGTGCATTGATGGCGGCAAAAAGGCCAAGATGCGACCGGGGGATGTGCTGGGCGCACTGACCGGAGATGTGGGGCTGGAAGGGGTGGATATCGGGAAAATTGCGGTTCATCCTGCACACGTGTACGTGGCGGTTCGCCAGGCGGTTGCGCATAAGGCGTGGAAGCAGCTGCAAAACGGCAAGATTAAAGGCAAAACCTGCCGCGTACATCTGCTGAAATAAGGCATAAAGCGTCTCAGAAGGTCTTTCTGAGACGCCCATCGCTTATTTCACTTCAAGCACGTTCAGACGCAACTCTTCGAACTGATTGTCCTCGTCTTCCGGCTGCCAGCCCGCAGGCTGCATTGGGATCTCTTCCCGGTCAAACGCCAAATCGCCACCATTCACCACCTCCGAGCCGTGGTTGATACCTTTGAAGTCGAACAGCTCTACGTCCGCGAGGTGGGAAGGAACCACGTTCTGCATCGCGCTGAACATGGTCTCAATACGGCCCGGATAACGTTTGTCCCAGTCGCGCAGCATGTCGCCAATCACCTGACGCTGCAGGTTCGGCTGTGAGCCGCACAGATTGCATGGAATGATCGGGAACCCTTTCGCCTGAGAAAAACGCTCAATGTCTTTTTCTCGGCAGTAGGCAAGAGGGCGGATCACAATATGCTTGCCGTCATCGCTCATCAGCTTAGGCGGCATGCCTTTCATCTTGCCGCCGTAGAACATGTTCAGGAACAGCGTTTGCAGAATATCGTCGCGGTGATGGCCCAGCGCAATTTTGGTCGCGCCCAGTTCCGTTGCGGTGCGATAGAGAATGCCGCGGCGCAGACGGGAGCAAAGCGAGCAGGTGGTTTTCCCTTCCGGGATCTTCTCTTTCACGATGCCGTAGGTGTTTTCTTCGACGATTTTGTACTCAACGCCCAGCTGCTCCAGATATTCCGGCAGAATGTGCTCCGGGAAACCCGGCTGTTTCTGGTCAAGGTTGACCGCCACCAGGGAAAAATTCACTGGCGCGCTTTGCTGAAGATTACGCAGGATCTCCAGCATGGTGTAGCTGTCTTTACCCCCTGACAGGCAAACCATGATGCGGTCGCCTTCTTCAATCATGTTGAAGTCCGCAATGGCCTCGCCCACGTTACGGCGCAGGCGCTTTTGCAGTTTATTCAGGTTGTATTGCTCTTTCTTTGTATTTGGTTGATTTTCTTGCATTTATTACTACCTTCGGAGCCAGTAGCGGCGAAAGACGGGTTAGCGCCGGCAGATAATAGCCAGCAGGCAAAAGTATGCCGCGTATGGTACGGATTCCGGCGGCGAATGCCAGCACGTTTTACACTCTGCGCAATAGCTAATAAAGCGTAGTCGGCTTTATGTTCGCCATCCGGGCGGGGGGGACCAAAACAAACTGGCGTTATCGTTGAACGCGGAAGCCATAAGGTACTGCTTGCTCATGATGGCGCGTATGCGAAGCTTCACAAAATGCAATTCGGTGCGTCGAAGAGGTCATTCATTTTGAGGCCCGCATGCAAAAGCGGGCTGATAGAACCTGACCGGATACATGCGTAAGATAGCGTATAATGCTTTCCCGACATACCCTTACATATTCCGTGACTGACCCTATGACATTGAATCGCTTTTGTTTTGTTCTGCTGATCTTCGCTGCGATCGGCAGCTTTTTTTCCTTGTATCCTTTTGCCATGTGGTTTCTGCTGATTAATATGCTGACGATAGCGATTTATGGTGTCGACAAAACGGCGGCACGAAAAGCGATGCGCAGGATACCGGAAGTCACTTTACTGACGTTTGGTACTGTGGGAGGGTGGCCAGGCGCCATATTGGGCCAACAGCTCTTTCGCCATAAAACACAGAAGCAACCCTTCAAAACCTGGTTTTTGCTGAGCATCGTCGTGAATATTTCAGCCACGGCGGCGCTTTATCATTTCTGTCCCTTTATTCTTTTTTGAACATCATCAGGACCGCACAAATTCACCGTTGACCTCAAGTTAACTTGAGCTTTTAAGATGGCTACGACATGTTGATACAGGAGTAACATCTTAAAATGAAAGACATTGATGTAGGATTCACTCATGTTGCGTTTATGGTCAGGGATCTGGAGAAGAGCCTTGCTTTTTATCGCCGATATGCCGGGATGGACGTCATCCATTCGCGTGAGCCCGATCTTCCAACTGCCCGTAAAGTGGCGTGGCTAACTGACCATACGCGTCCTTTTGCGCTGGTTCTGGTGCAGGCGGACACCGTGACCGATACGCCGCTGGGGCATTTTGGCCACCTTGGGATTGCCTGCGCCACGCGCGAAGAAATTGACAGAAAAACTGCGATGGCCGCTAAAGAAGGGGTGTTGAGGAAAGCGCCGGAAGATCTGGGTGACCCCGTCGGCTATTATGTATTTTTTGCCGATCCTGACGGTAATACCTTAGAGCTCTCATACGGCCAGCGTGTCGGAATAACAGCGATCCAGGCGAAATAGTAAAACGCCTGAAAACGGTCTGAAAAATCCTGCTACGCTTGTTTGTTGTATCAGGAGCATGAGTATGAAGAACAAAGACGAACAAACAGGATTAGTGGGGCTGGCGATTGGGGCCGCCGTTATAGGGCTGGTTTCATCGCAAAAAACGATCGATCGTGACAGCATTGTCAACGAACTTGTCAGGCTGGGCAGGCAGAAAGGCGATGGTGTAGAAGATGAGGTTTTTCTCAAAGCTGCCGAACTGGTAAGAAAAGGGGTATAGCCAATGGCTGACATTCGTCATGCACAGTGCCACTGTGGTGCGGTGGCTTTTACCGTCGAACTGACTGACGGCTTGAATACCGCGCGGCGCTGCAGCTGCTCTTTTTGCCGTATGCGGGGCGCGGTTGTGGTCTCTGCACCGCTGTCGGGTATCACCGTGACCAGAGGTGAGGATAAGCTGACGGAGTACCGGTTCAACACGGGGACGGCGCGGCATTTCTTCTGCTCGGTCTGCGGGATTTACACATTCCATCAGCGTCGCTCTAACCCAAATGAATACGGCGTCAATGTGGCCTGTTTTAAAAATGTGTCGCCGTTTGATTTCCCAGAAGTGACGGTGATGGATGGCGTAAACCATCCGAGCGACGGCGAAAGCGGCGTTTTTGGCTATCTCTCGTTTCGCAAAAAAGAGACCAATCAAGATTAATTACCGCCTGGCCTTTTTTTTATCAGCCTGGCTATAGTGGGAAGTGGGTTTCTAAAACAGGAGAAATTATGCTCTGTGTAGAAAAAGACGATCCGCGTGAGGCCCCGGAATCAGGGGATAAAAAACCTCAACCCGTGAAAAAATAACGCTCGAAATGCGTATGACCGCCACCGGCACTGCTGGTGGCTTTTTTCTGGGAATCACTGTTAATGGTGATCCAGATGGTTTAGCAGCGTGCCGAGATGCCCGACAATATCTCGAAAATCAAAGATTAACGCCATCCACAAGCATGCTAAAAGTGTCAGAATGGTAACGGATATACGACCAAACAACGCAGGTATCCTTAATGAAGAGGGGGATATCGGCGCAGTCTAACCCGCTTTCTTTCAACTTATCCTCAACAATATCGCGATAAAGCGCTGTTGTGAGACAAACATCAAAAAAAGGAGAGCCCGCATGACGCTGCGGGCTCTGACCATCAGAACTGGTAAACCAGGCCTAATGCAACGACATCGTCGGTGCTGATACCGTTGTTTTTGTAGAAGCTGTCATCTTCATCCAGCAGGTTGATTTTATAATCAACATAGGTGGACATGTTCTTGTTGAAATAGTAGGTCGCGCCTACGTCCGCATATTTAACCAGGTCCTGATCGCCCTGACCGTTGCCCAGGTCTTTCCCTTTAGACTGCAGGTAAGAAATGGCCGGACGCAGACCGAAATCGAACTGGTACTGTGCGGTCACTTCGAAGTTCTGAGTTTTGTTGGCAATACCACCGCCTGATTTGCTATCACCTGAACCGTACGGCGTCATATTACGGGTTTCAGAATACATCGCCGCCAGGTAGATATTATTTGCGTCATATTTGAGGCCTGCAGTCCAGGCATCCGCTTTATCACCACCCGCATATTGAGACGCAGCGCCAGTACCTGCGCTTACCTGGTCATTTGTACGGTCAGATGAGGCGTAGGCGGCACCGGCACTGAACCCCATGCCGAAATCATAGGTGGTTGAAATACCGAAGCCGTCGCCATTCTCATAACGCATGTCGCGGCCGTTGTTGGTGCCTTCCTGATTGTTGCTGGCATCTTCATTGTTGCCCTGATACTGCAGCGCGAAGTTCAGACCCTGCACCAGACCATAGAAATCAGTGTTGCGGTAGGTTGCCACGCCGTTGGCGCGGCCGGTCATAAAGTTATCCGCATAGGTGTAAGAGTCGCCACCGAACTCAGGCAGCATATCGGTCCAGCCTTCCACGTCGTACAGCACGCCATAGTTACGACCATAATCGAAGGAACCGTAGTCACCCACTTTAACACCCGCGAAGGCCAGACGCGTCCAGGACTGATTATCAGACCCTTCGGTGTTATTCGCCTGAATGTTATATTCCCACTGCGCGTAGCCGGTCATCATGTCGTTAATCTGCGTTTCACCTTTGAAACCCAGACGCATGTAGGTTTGATCGCCGTCTTTTGAGGCATCATCGGAGAAATAGTGCAGACCATCTACTTTTCCGTACAGATCTAATTTGTTGCCGTCTTTATTATAAATTTCTGCCGCATGTGCGGCGCCAGCCATTAACAGAGCTGGAATCATCAGAGCCAGTACTTTTCTTTGCATCGTGATATTCCTTTGCAGTTGTTTTTATTTGATTACCTGTTGAACTTTCTGAAACCGAAAGTTGTCCCATGCTAAATCACTCCTGCGAAAGAGTAATAAAATATAATTGTTACTAATTGAGTAAAATCTCAAATGAATAAATCCGCGGAAATGATCATTGTTGTGGTGAATGATTGAAAATGATTCATATTAAATAAAAATTATTAATCAGCGGTTGAATCAGGTAATCTCTGCGGCGTTATATGCCTTTAAGATTATTTATCCATAATTATCGTGAATGTCATTTGGGAAACTAAAGAGAGATTCATTAATTATCTGGATTAGCCCGATGTGAAGACATCGGGCTTTTTTTATGGCAAAAAAATGCCCGGACAAGCCGGGCAGTGGGGTTAATCGCTGGTTGATTTTTCGGCTTTACCCGCCATTTGTGCCAGGAAGTCATACCGTTTTTGCAGATCTTCGGCGGCGTCTTTCCAGAGCTGTTCTGCCACCTCAGGCTGTTGCGCATTCAGACGGCGGAAGCGCTGTTCCTGCATCAGCGTCTCTGCCAGGGCATCTGACGGCGGACGTGAATCCAGCGCCAGCGGTAATTTGCCCTCGTCCGCACGGCGCGGATCGAACCGGTAGAGCGGCCAGAAGCCGGTGGCCGTCAGCTGACGCATCTGATCGTGGCTGAGGGCCAGGTCGTAGCCATGCTCTTCGCACGGGCTGTAGGCAATGATCAGCGACGGCCCCGGATACGCTTCAGCCTCCTGAATGGCTTTCACCGTCTGGTTAAGCTGCGCCCCCAGGGAGATTTGCGCGACGTAAACGTGGCCGTACATCATCATGCTCACGCCGAGATCCTTACGTGCCTTGCGTTTACCGTGTTCACCAAATTTCGTGACGGCGCCCAGCGGCGTGGCTTTCGATGCCTGCCCACCGGTATTGGAATAACACTGCGTATCCAGAACCAGAATGTTGACGTTTTCGGTCAGGCTTAACACATGATCCAGCCCGCCAAAGCCGATGTCGTAGGCCCAGCCGTCACCGCCAATCAGCCAGATCGATTTTTCGACCAGGGCGTCAGCGTCGGTCATCAGCTGTTCTGCGCCGTCAATTCCCTTCAGTGCGTTGCGAAGTGCAGCTACCTGCTCGCGACGAACCTCTGGCGTGGCTTCTGCGTGTAGCGCCGCGTTAAGTTCAGCCGGGATCTTATCGGCAAATTGTTCAAGCAGGCGCATCACACGCGCGCGGTGCTGGTCAACGGTGAGTCGGAAGCCCAGACCAAATTCGGCGTTATCCTCGAATAACGAGTTTGCCCATGCCGGACCGCGCCCATTCGCATCGGTGGTGTACGGCGTGGAGGGCAGGTTACCGCCATAAATAGACGAGCAGCCGGTGGCGTTGGCAATCAGCATCCTGACACCGTACAACTGGGTAAGCAGCTTAATGTACGGCGTTTCACCGCAGCCGGAGCAGGCGCCGGAGTACTCGAACAGCGGCGTGATCAGCTGCGAGGTACGAATATCAATGCGTTCCAGCTTGCTGCGATCGATTTCCGGCAGGTTCAGGAAGAAGTCATAATTCACTTTTTCTTCTTCAACGTGTTCAAGGCGCGACATCATATTGATGGCTTTGATGTCCGGGTTCTGGCGATCTTTTGCCGGGCAGACCTCAACGCACAGGTTACACCCGGTGCAGTCTTCCGGTGCGACCTGCAGAACGTATTTCTGGCCGCGCATGTCGCGGGATTTTACATCCAGAGAGTGCAGGCTGGCCGGGGCATCTTCCATTGCTTCCGGTGACACCACTTTGGCGCGAATGGCCGAGTGCGGGCAGGCCGCGACGCAGTGGTTACACTGGGTACAGAGTTCTTCTTTCCAGATGGGGATCGCTTCGGCGATGTTGCGTTTTTCCCAGCGGGTGGTGCCCATCGGCCAGGTTCCGTCCGGCGGCAGCGCAGAGACGGGCAGGGCGTCACCCAGCCCGGCCAGCATGGCGGCCGTGACGGTCTTCACGAAATCAGGTGCGGAATCCGAGACCACCGGAGGGCGATTCGGGCTGGCGTCATTGACCGGCTGCAGCGGCACCTCGAACAGCGACTCGCGCGCCAGCGCCAGCGCCTGCCAGTTTCGCTCTACCAGCTCCTGCCCCTTGCTGCTGTAGCTTTTGGCGATGGCGCCCTGAAGTTCCACCAGCGCGCTGTCGCCCGGCAGGATATTGGTCAGATGGAAGAAGGCCATTTGCATGACGGTATTAATACGCGCGGCCAGGCCACATTCGCGAGCAATTTTCGCCGCGTTAACCACATAGAATCGGGCTTTTTTCTGATTCAGCACCGTCTGTACTTCCTGCGGCAGGCGCGCCCAGACCTCATCCGCATTGTATGGCGTATTGAGGAGGAAAATACCGCCGGGCTTCAGGCGCTCAGCCATCTGGTACTTGTCGATAAACTGCAGCTGATGGCAGCCAACAAAGTCGGCCTGAGAAATAAGGTAGGCCGAGCGGATGGGCTGCTCGCTGACGCGCAGGTGAGAAACGGTCAGACCGCCGGCTTTCTTGGAGTCGTAGACGAAGTAACCCTGCGCGTACCACGGGGTTGAATTGCCGATGATCTTGATGTTGTTTTTGGTGGCCGAGACGCTGCCGTCGCTGCCCAGGCCGTAGAACAGCGCTTCAAGTTTGGCCGTCGCAGGCAGGGTATTTTCCGGTAAAGGCAGGGAAAGATTCGTTACGTCATCATAAATGCCGACCGTGAAACGCGGCTTAGGTTTCGCTTCCCTTAGCTCGTTAAACACGGCCAGCACGCAGTCCGGGCCAAACTCTTTGGAAGACAGGCCATAGCGACCGCCGATAACGCGCGGTAGCGTTTCACGTTCGCCGTTATTAAAGGCTTCAGCGAGGGCGGTCATCACGTCAAGATACAGCGGTTCCGCGTGTGCGCCCGGCTCTTTGGTTCGATCGAGCACCGCCACGGTACGCGTGCTTTCCGGCAGGGCAGAGAGCAGATGTTTAGCCGAGAACGGGCGGTAAAGACGCACTTTAAGCACGCCGACCTTTTCGCCGCGGGTCAGCAGCTCGTCAACGACTTCTTCACAGGTGCCGATAGCAGATCCCATCAGCACAATCACGCGCTCGGCCTGCGGATGGCCGTAGTATTCGAACGGCTTGTACTCGCGTCCGGTTGCGGCGGCAAAGTCATTCATTGCCTGCTCGACGTGGTCATAAACCGCGTTGTACCACGGGTTTGTGGCCTCGCGTGACTGGAAATAAGTATCCGGGTTTGCCGATGTCCCGCGAATTACCGGATGTTCCGGGTTAAGGGCGCGGGCGCGATGCGCGTCGATTTCCGCCTGCGGCAGAAGCTCAAGGATAGTCTCGTCCGCCAGCGGGACGATTTTGTTGATTTCGTGAGAGGTACGGAAACCATCAAAGAAGTGAATAAACGGAACGCGACTTTTAAGCGTGGCGATATGCGAAATTAAGGCAAAGTCCTGCGCTTCCTGAACGCTGCTGGCGCACAGCATCGCGCACCCGGTCTGGCGCACGGCCATCACGTCTGAGTGATCGCCAAAAATTGAAAGTGCGTGGGTGGCCACGGTACGCGCCGCGACGTGCAGGACGAAGGGGGTCAGTTGACCCGCGAGTTTGTACAGCGTTGGGATCATCAACAGCAATCCCTGAGAGGAGGTGAACGACGTGGAAAGCGCGCCAGTCTGCAGCGCACCGTGGACCGTAGCAATCGCACCCGCTTCAGACTGCATTTCAACCACTCTCGGGACATCGCCCCAGACGTTTTTTAACCCGTTTCCCGCCCAGGCATCCGCCTGCTCGGCCATAGTTGAACTTGGCGTGATCGGATAGATGGCGATAACTTCACTGGTGCGAAACGCGACTGAGGCAACTGCACCATTACCGTCAATAGTTTGCATAGGACGACACCCTTACATTGCGCAAAAAATAGGGGGCTGTCATAAGGCGACAAACCCTGAATATTATCTGTGTAGTCTAGCAAACAGGGGGTTTTACGATTTTCGCTTTTGTGTCCTCGGTATTCCCACCATCAATGGTTAGATCAAACTTAGGGCGAAAAAATTGCGAGAAATTGTTTCAGCGGCGCATAAATACGCACTTCCGCTCTCGACGACACGGGATGTGATGCCTATTATGCTTAGGTTTCGCACTAATTACGGGGAAGAGAGCATGCGTTCAGCATTTTGGGTAGGGTGTGCCGCGTTGTTGTTGTCGGCATGTAGCAGTGAACCTGTGCAGCAGGCCACGGCGGCCCACGTGGCGCCAGGAATGAAAGCGGCAATGTCCAGTTCAGGCCAGGCCAACTGCGCCATGATTGGCGGCTCGCTGTCTGTTGCCCGCCAGCTTGACGGTTCGGCTATTGGGATGTGCGCCTTGCCAAACGGCAAACGCTGCAGTGAACAGTCGCTTGCCGTTGGAAGCTGCGGTAGCTACTGATTATTCTGCTCGCTTAAACATCAGCGTCTTATCGGCCGTCGCCAGCGTCAGCTGGTCTTCAGTCAGGTCGACCTGCGCCCCTTTGCGCAGCATGTCGCCGATGGCCTGATCCAGCTCGTTAAGCTGTGGTTCGGTACAAAGTTTGCGGGTCATCGCCAGCGTTTTCACTTTCAGCTCACCTTCGGACAGCTTTCCCTGCCCGTTGAAGCGGTTACACATCTGGCCCGAAACGCTAATGTTATCAATGAGGCTAATGTCGGGAAGCGCGTTAAAAGCGATCTCAGGCTGCGTTGTCATGCCCTTCACGGATTTGCCGTCCACGTTTTCCAGAACAAAACGGTGGCTCTTCAGCTGATCCGGCTGAACGGATGCTTTGCCCGGATTAACGCAGCCGCTGAGGACAAGGCTGATAACACTTAACGCGATGAGCTTTTTCATTTTTCTTCTCAAATAATAAATTCTGTGAATCTTTTACCAGTGTAACGATACTCTGCGGTGCGTTAATGGGGTTTATCTGAAAGTGCGGGGTGGTGCCGGGCAGCGCAGGGCTGCCCGGAATGAAGTTTAATGCGATTTAAACCCGGCAGCCGTCATCAGCATGCGAAAGAGCATGCTGACTGCTGCCAGCGCAAGAACGCTGCCGCCCCAGATAATGGCCAGCCACAGCAATCTTTTCCAGACAGGTTGTTGCATCAGTGATAACCCTCCCCAGGCTGAACTTTGCCGCGAAATACGTAGTAGCTCCAGAAGGTGTAGACCAGAATAACGGGAATGATCAACAGTGCGCCCACCAGCATAAAGCCCTGGCTTTGCGTCGGCGCGGCGGCCTGCCACAGGGTGATCGACGGCGGTATGATATGCGGCCAGATGCTGATCCCAAGCCCGCTAAAGCCGAGAAATATTAGCCCCAGCGTCAGAATAAACGGCCGAGCATGGCTGTCAGGATTACTCAGGCAGCGCCACTGGTAGAAGCTAAACATGACGACCAGGGCAGGGACTGGCAGCAGATAAAACAGATTCGGCAGCGTAAACCAGCGCGCCGCGATGGCCGGGTGCGCCAGCGGCGTCCAGAGGCTGATCGCTGCGATAAACGCCAGCAGCACGATTAACAGCGTTTTCGACACCTCACGCATCCGCTGCTGCAGCGCATTTTCGCTTTTCATCACCAGCCAGGTTGAGCCTAACAGCGCGTAGGCCACCACCAGACCCGCGCCGCAGAACAGGTTAAACGCGGTAAACCAGTCAAACGGTCCGCCGGTATACGTTCTGCCAGTGACGCTAAAGCCGTTAATGACGGCACCTACCGTCACGCCCTGGGTAAAGGTTGCCAGAACGGAACCGCCAATAAACGCCTTATCCCAGAAAGGACGGTGGGCCGGCGTGGCTTTAAAGCGAAATTCAAACGCCACGCCGCGGAATATAAGTCCAATCAGCATTAACGTCAGCGGAATGGTCAGAGCATCAACAATCACCGCATAGGCCAGTGGGAATGCACCGAACAGGGCGGCACCACCTAGCACCAACCAGGTCTCATTGCCGTCCCAGACCGGTGCGACGCTGTTGACCATCACGTCGCGATCGTCGGCGTTTTGTGTTGCCGGGAACAGAATACCGATTCCCAGATCAAACCCGTCCATGACGATATACATCAGCGTGGCAAAGACGATGATGACAAACCAGATAATGGAAAGATCGATACCCATTATGGCTGCTCCTTATGTTCAGCTGTGACGGCAGAAAGCGGGCGCGCCGGGCGTCCATCGGACTCGGTGGCGAACGATTCATGCGGCTGCGGGCCTTTTCGGATGAGGCGCACCATATAGCTGTAGCCCACGCCGAATACCGAGGTATAGACGACGAAGAAGGCCAGCAGGCTCACGCTCATATGCAGGTCACCATGGGCTGAAACCGCATCCTTTGTTCGCTGGAGTCCGTAGACCACCCACGGCTGGCGGCCGACTTCGGTGGTGACCCATCCGGCCAGAATGGCAATCAGCCCGGATGGCCCCATCAGCAGGGCAAACCACAGGAACGGACGCGAAGAATAAACCCGCTTTTTATAACGCAGCCAAAGCGCCACTACTCCAAGCAGCAGCATCAGCATCCCTAAACCCGCCATAATGCGGAACGACCAGAAGACGATGGTGGAATTAGGACGGTCTTCTTTTGGAAACTCTTTTAGCGCAGGGACCTGTTTATCCAGGCTGTGCGTCAGGATGAGGCTACCCAGCGCCGGGATCGCCAGTCCAAAGCGGGTGCGCTCCTGCTCCATATCAGGCCAGCCAAACAGCAGCAGCGGGGTAGGCTCGCCCGGCGGGTTTTCCCAATGGCCTTCAATAGCGGCAATCTTGGCGGGCTGATGCTTTAAGGTGTTCAACCCGTGCATATCGCCAACCAGGGCCTGGATGGGTGCAACAATCAGCGTCATCCACAGCGCCATCGAAAACATCGCCCGAATGGCAGGGGTATTATTCCCGCGCAACAGATGCCATGCCGCAGATGCACCGACAAACAGGGCGCTACTCAGGAATGCCGCAATCGACATATGCAGCAGGCGGTAGGGGAAGGAGGGGTTAAATACCACGGCGAACCAGTCCACCGGTACCACCTGTCCGTTGACGATCTCGTAGCCTTGCGGGGTCTGCATCCAGCTGTTCGAGGAGAGGATCCAGAAGGTTGAGATAATGGTGCCCAGCGCCACCATGCAGGTAGAGAAGAAGTGCAGCCCTGGCCCCACTTTATTCCAGCCGAACAGCATCACGCCGAGGAACCCGGCTTCGAGGAAGAAGGCGGTAAGCACTTCATAGGTCAGCAGCGGGCCGGTAATGCTGCCTGCAAACTGCGAAAAGCCGCTCCAGTTGGTGCCAAACTGGTAGGCCATCACCAGCCCGGAGACCACGCCCATGCCAAAATTGACGGCGAAAATCTTCGACCAGAAATGGTACAGCGAGCGCCAGACCGGATTTTTTGTTTTCAGCCACAGCCCTTCGAGCACGGCAAGATAGCTGGCCAGGCCGATGGTGATGGCCGGGAAAATAATGTGAAAGGATACGGTAAAGGCAAACTGTATCCGCGCAAGGTGAAAAGCATCTAAACCAAACATGCACAGCCTCAATGTCAAACGGTGTACTGTTATGCTATAGGGGCAACGTTCGGACTTTCAGACGCAGAAAAGTGATTTTTAACCATAACAGTTGGCATAAAACGCATGCTTTAGCTATCAGATATACCTCGCCAACGAGGAATAAAAACATTCTTTTTATGAATTTTCCGCATTAAACCGCTTGCTTTGTCGTCATCGCCGTGCGTTAATGGTTTTCTGGTTTTGAGTCCAAAAAAATATCTGACGTAGTTTCATAAAGCAGTTCTCATCACGTTGTGCCTCTCCGCAGCCTCTCTTGGGTCTTTATCTACATTCCGATTAGTTTTGTTTAAAACCATTATTGCCTGATCGGCTCATGAGTAATTTACGTTTTTACGTTCACAGGAGAATCCTATGACTTCTTATATCCATTTCCGCTGCCCATGCTGTCATGGCTCGCAGTACCGTACCTCAGTCTTTGATGTATCTGAAAAAAACCCGCTCGGTGCGAAATGCATCTTTTGCAAATCGTCAATGATTACGCTCGATCACCTGGCCGCTGCGCGTCAGGCGCAAAGCCACGTTACCGAGTACCGTAAGTAATTTTTTCTTAAACTATAACAGTTAGCAAAATCTTCTCTTTTTCTCCTGCTGATATACACTGTCGGCAATAAGGAGAATCTGATGAAAAAATACCAGCGTCTGGCGCAACAAATTATCTCGCAGATTGAGCTTGGCGTTTGGCTGCCGGGCGATAAGCTGCCTTCCCTGCGAGAGCAGGTGGCAAGCAGCGGCATGAGCTTTATGACCGTTGGCCACGCGTATCAGATGCTGGAAAGTCAGGGGCGCATTGTCGCCAGGCCGCAGTCGGGCTATTACGTTGCCTCGCGCCCGACCGCACAACAGCCTGCGCCGCCTGCCCAGGTGATGCGTGATGAAGCGGTAGATATCAACACCTATATCTTCGAGGTCTTACAGGCCAGCCGCGATCCGTCCGTTGTTCCTTTCGCCTCCGCGTTTCCCGACCCCCGGCTTTTCCCGCTTCAGCAGCTCAACCGCTCGCTGGCAAACGTCAGTAAAACCGCTACCGCAATGAGCGTGATTGAGAACCTGCCGCCCGGCAACGCTGAACTCCGTCACGCCATTGCGCGCCGTTATGCGCAGCAGGGGATGAACATCTCGCCAGACGAGATCGTCATTACCGCAGGCGCCCTTGAGGCCCTCAACCTGAGTTTGCAGGCGGTGACGGAGCCAGGAGACTGGGTGATTGTTGAAAACCCGTGTTTTTACGGCGCGCTGCAGGCGCTGGAGCGTCTGAAGCTAAAAGCGCTGTCGGTCGCCACAGACGTCCGGGAGGGTATCGATCTGAATGCGCTGGAGCAGGCGCTGAACGACTACCCCGTAAAAGCCTGCTGGCTCATGACCAACGGCCAAAACCCGCTTGGCTTTACGCTGAGTGCGGAAAAAAAAGCGCGTCTGGTCGCGCTCCTGACGGAACACAACGTCACTTTGATCGAGGACGATGTCTACAGCGAGCTCTATTTTGGTCGCGAAAAACCGCTTCCGGCCAAAGCCTGGGACCGGGTAGATATGACGCTTCACTGCTCCTCCTTTTCAAAATGCCTGGTGGCGGGGTTTCGCATCGGCTGGGTGGCGGCAGGAAAACACGCGCGCCGCATTCAGCAGCTGCAGCTGATGAGCACGCTTTCAACGAGTTCCCCCATGCAGCTGGCGCTGGTGGACTACCTGGCGACAAAACGCTACGACGCCCATCTGCGCCGCCTGCGACGAACCCTCGCCGAGCGAAAACAACAGGCGTGGCAGTCGCTTCTGCGCCATATGCCCGCCGGTGTCAAAATCCACCACAACGACAGCGGCTACTTTTTATGGCTGGAGCTACCTGCGCGGCTGGACGCGGGGCTGCTGAGCGAAAAGGCCTTAACGCACCATATCAGCATTGCGCCCGGAAAGATGTTTTCCACCTCTGACGCGTGGACGCCGTTCTTCCGGTTTAATACGTCCTGGGCGTGGGGCGAGCGGGAAGAGCAGGCGGTCATTCAGTTAGGTAAATTAATTAGCACAATGATGGAATAACTTTTCCCCTTTATTTAAATAATCATTTCTTATCCTGACGACGGCACGGCAAATATTTTGCGGTGCCGTATCATATGAAATCTGCATACCGGCTTTCGCGGCTAACTCCTTGTCTATAATCCAGTTAACGGGGAATGCGTCCTCGGTCACACCTTGATGAAATTTCCTTAAGCCGAACGGTGCGGCGCATTTGCGCGGTCTACGTTTAATAAGGGAGATATTTTTACGGCACGGCTGCCGCTAAATTTCATTGCGACAGGAGTAACTCTTATGAGCAAAAAATTTGCCCGCAGCAGCCTGTGCGCGCTCGGCATGACTATCATGACCGTGCAAGCCGCAGAACCACCAAAGGCCATTGGCGACGGGGAAGGCCGACTGGATATTATCGCCTGGCCGGGGTACATCGAACGCGGACAGACGGATAAAAATTATGACTGGGTTACCCAGTTTGAAAAAGAGACCGGTTGCGCGGTCAACGTTAAAACGGCGGCCACGTCCGATGAAATGGTCAGCCTGATGGCGAAGGGAGGTTACGACCTTGTCACCGCGTCAGGTGATGCCTCGCTCCGCCTGATTATGGGAAAACGCGTTCAGCCGATTAACCCGCAATTGATCCCCAACTGGAAAACCCTTGACCCGCGCATCGTGAAGGGCGAGTGGTTTAACGTGGGCGGCAAGGTCTACGGCACGCCGTATCAGTGGGGGCCCAATCTGTTGATGTACAACACCAAAACCTTCCCTACGCCGCCGGACAGCTGGAGCGTGGTCTTTACGAAGCAGGATCTGCCGGACGGTAAAACCAATCAGGGACGCGTGCAGGCATACGACGGCCCGATTTATATCGCCGATGCGGCGCTGTTCGTCAAAGCCACTCAGCCGCAGCTGGGTATTAGCGACCCGTATCAGCTCACTGAAGAACAGTATGCCGCCGTGCTCAAAGTACTTCGCGACCAGCATGCCCTGATCCACCGCTACTGGCATGACACCACCGTCCAGATGAGCGACTTCAAAAATGAAGGCGTCGTGGCCTCCAGCGCCTGGCCGTATCAGGCGAATGCCCTGAAGGGCGAGAACCAGCCCGTTGCCACCGTCTTCCCGAAAGAGGGGGTGACCGGCTGGGCGGATACCACCATGCTGCATGCGCAGGCAAAACACCCGATGTGCGCCTACAAGTGGATGAACTGGTCGCTCACGCCGAAAGTGCAGGGCGATCTGGCGGCATGGTTTGGCTCGCTGCCCGTCGTGCCTGAAGGGTGTAAGGCCAGCACGCTGCTGGGTGACAAGGGCTGTGAAACCAACGGCTATAACTATTTTGACAAAATCATGTTCTGGAAAACCCCCATCGCAGAAGGCGGAAAATATGTGCCTTACAGCCGCTGGACGCAGGATTACATCGCCATCATGGGTGGCCGTTAATCATCCGGGAGCAGAACATGACGTACGCGGTAGAGTTTAATGACGTTTCCCGTCTGTACGGCGACGTGCGGGCGGTGGATGGGGTCACCATTGCCGTTCGTGACGGAGAATTCTTCTCCATGCTGGGGCCTTCGGGTTCCGGCAAAACCACCTGCCTGCGTCTGATTGCCGGTTTTGAGCAGCTGTCAGGCGGCACGATATCTATCTTTGGCAAAGAGGCGAGCGCGCTGCCGCCGTGGGAGCGGGACGTGAACACCGTATTCCAGGATTACGCGCTGTTCCCGCATATGTCGATCCTCGATAACGTCGCCTACGGGCTGATGGTGAAAGGCGTCGACAAGAAAAAACGCCACGCGCAGGCTCGCGACGCGCTGGAAAAAGTGGGCTTAAGCTTTGCCGTCGCCCGCAAGCCTTCGGAGCTTTCCGGAGGGCAGCGCCAGCGTGTGGCCATCGCGCGGGCGCTGGTGAATGAACCGCGCGTCCTGCTGCTCGACGAGCCGTTAGGCGCGCTCGATCTCAAGCTGCGGGAGCAGATGCAGTTCGAGCTGAAGAAGCTTCAGCAGGAACTCGGCATCACCTTTATTTTCGTCACCCACGATCAGGGTGAAGCCCTCTCCATGTCGGACCGGGTGGCGGTGTTCAATAATGGACGCATCGAGCAGGTCGATACCCCGCGCGATCTCTACATGCGCCCGCGCACGCCGTTTGTCGCCGGTTTTGTCGGCACCTCGAACGTCTTCGATGCAGGCCTGGCGCATAAAGTCTGCGGCATGGAGGGCAGCTATTCCCTGCGTCCGGAACATATCCGCCTGAATGAGGGGGGTGAGGTTCAGGTGCAGGGCATCGTCCAGGCCGTTCAGTATCAGGGGGCTGCCACGCGCCTTGAGCTCAGGCTCGCCGACGGTGCCAAACTGCTGGTGAGCCAGGCCAGTCTCAGCGATTTCTCGCCGCTAAGCGGCATTGCGCCGGGGCAGGCCGTCACGGCGTCGTGGTCGCGCGAGGCGATGATTCGCCTGCAGGAGGAGAGGTGAAATGGCTATGAGTGTCGCGCACCCTCCCGCCCCGCGCGGCCGCATAAGCCGCATTACGTCACTGTTCTGGCGTAAACCGTCGCTCGGACTGTTCCTGCTTCTGCTTGCACCGCTGATGTGGTTTGGCATTGTCTATTTAGGATCGCTGCTGACCCTTTTGTGGCAGGGTTTTTACACCTTTGACGATTTCACCATGGCGGTCACGCCGGATCTGACCCTGGCGAACATACTGGCGCTCTTCAATCCGGCAAACTACGACATCATCCTGCGCACGTTAACGATGGCGATTGCGGTGACGATTGCCAGCGCAATTCTGGCGTTCCCGATGGCCTGGTACATGGCGCGATACACCCGCGGCAAGTGGAAAGCGTTTTTCTATATCGCCGTGATGCTGCCAATGTGGGCGAGCTACATCGTCAAAGCCTACGCCTGGACGCTGCTGCTGGCGAAGGACGGCGTGGCACAATGGTTCCTCAACCACCTGGGGCTGGAGCCGCTCCTGACCTCGATCCTTACGCTCCCCGCGGTAGGTGGCAACACCTTATCCACCTCCGGGCTGGGACGGTTTCTGGTCTTCGTCTATATCTGGCTGCCGTTTATGATCCTGCCCGTTCAGGCGGCGCTGGAACGGCTGCCGGCTTCGCTGCTGCAGGCCTCTGCCGATCTCGGCGCCCGCCCGCGCCAGACCTTCCGCTATGTCGTTCTGCCGCTGGCTATCCCGGGCATTGCCGCGGGCTCAATCTTCACCTTTTCCCTGACGCTGGGGGATTTCATCGTACCGCAGCTGGTCGGGCCGCCGGGGTTTTTCATCGGTAACATGGTCTACTCCCAGCAGGGGGCGATCGGCAATATGCCCATGGCCGCCGCGTTCACGCTGGTTCCCATCGTGCTGATTTCACTTTATCTGGCGTTTGTGAAGCGTCTGGGAGCATTCGATGCACTCTGAACGCGCACCGCTGTTCCTGAAAGTGGCAGCGTGGGGAGGTGTCATCTTCCTGCACTTCCCGCTGCTGATTATCGCAGTCTATGCCTTTAATACCGAAGATGCTGCCTACAGCTTTCCGCCTCAGGGGCTGACGCTGAAGTGGTTTACGGCGGCGGCGGGGCGCGGCGATATCATCGAATCGGTGACGTTGTCACTTCAGGTTGCCGCGCTATCCACCGCGATAGCCCTGGTGCTTGGCACGCTTGCTGCAGCGGCGCTCTGGCGAAGCGAGTTTTTTGGCAAGAACGCGATCTCGCTATTGCTGCTGCTGCCGATTGCGTTGCCGGGGATCATCACCGGCCTGGCGCTGCTGACAGCGTTCAAAACAATCAACCTTGAGCCGGGGTTTTTCACCATCGTGGTTGGGCACGCCACGTTTTGCGTGGTGGTGGTCTTCAATAACGTGATTGCCCGGTTCAGACGCACCTCCTGGAGTCTGGTGGAAGCGTCGATGGATCTCGGGGCCGACGGATGGCAAACCTTCCGCTATGTGGTGCTGCCCAACCTGGGCTCCGCGCTGCTGGCCGGGGGAATGCTGGCGTTTGCCCTGTCGTTTGACGAAATTATCGTCACAACCTTTACGGCGGGACACGAACGCACGTTACCGCTGTGGTTGCTCAATCAGCTAGGCCGTCCGCGCGACGTGCCGGTCACCAACGTCGTTGCACTGCTGGTGATGCTGGTAACAACCATCCCCATTCTGGGAGCCTGGTGGCTAACCCGCGACGGCGAGAACATCGCCGGCGGCGGGAAATAACATTGATTTGAACAGGACAATGCTATGCAAACACATCTGCTGATAAAGGGTGAACTGGTTGCCGGAGAGGGAGAGAAACAGTCGGTCTATAACCCGGCCACCGGAGAGGTGCTGCTGGAGATTGCTGAAGCGTCAGCGGCACAGGTCGACGCAGCGGTTCAGGCCGCCGACCGGGCTTTTGCTGAGTGGGGACAAACGACGCCGAAAACCCGCGCCGAGTGCCTGCTGAAGCTCGCGGATGCGATTGAAGCGCATGGCGAAGAGTTTGCCCGGCTTGAATCCCTCAACTGCGGCAAGCCGCTGCACTGTGCGCTGGGCGATGAAATTCCGGCAGTGGTCGACGTTTTCCGTTTCTTCGCCGGGGCGGCCCGCTGCCTGAACGGGCTGGCCGCGGGTGAGTATCTTGACGGCCACACGTCGATGATCCGCCGCGACCCGGTGGGCGTGGTTGCCTCTATCGCGCCGTGGAACTACCCGCTGATGATGGCGGCATGGAAGCTGGCGCCTGCGCTGGCGGCCGGTAACTGTGTGGTCATCAAGCCGTCTGAAATCACGCCGCTAACGGCGTTAAAGCTGGCGGAGCTGGCGAAAGATATCTTCCCGGCTGGCGTTCTCAACGTGCTGTTTGGCCGCGGGAAAACGGTGGGCGACCCACTCACCGGACATGAAAAAGTGCGCATGGTGTCGCTGACCGGTTCGATTGCCACCGGGGAGCATATCATCGGGCACACGGCGTCCTCCATTAAGCGCACCCACATGGAGCTGGGCGGTAAAGCGCCGGTTATCGTGTTCGATGACGCCGACCTGGATGCGGTTGTAGAAGGCGTGCGGACGTTTGGTTTCTACAATGCCGGGCAGGACTGTACGGCGGCCTGCCGTATCTATGCCCAGAAGGGGATCTATGCCCAACTTGTGGAAAAGCTCGGTGCCGCGGTCGCCAGCCTCAAAATGGGTGCCCCGGAGGATGAGTCTACTGAACTCGGTCCGCTCAGCTCGGCTGCCCATCTTTCACGCGTCTGTCAGGCGGTTGACGAGGCGAAAGCCCTTGGCCATATCCGCGTGGTGACGGGCGGGAGCAAAAAAGAGGGGGCGGGCTACTACTTCCAGCCAACGTTGCTGGCCGGGGCGAAACAGGACGATGCCATCGTTCAGCGAGAAGTGTTTGGACCGGTGGTGAGCGTCACCGAATTCGACGATGAAGCGCAGGTCCTGGCCTGGGCGAACGATTCGCAGTACGGCCTGGCGTCGTCGGTCTGGACGAAAGACGTGGGACGCGCCCATCGCCTGAGCGCTCGTCTGCAGTACGGCTGCACCTGGGTCAATACCCACTTTATGCTGGTGAGCGAAATGCCGCACGGCGGCATGAAATTGTCTGGCTATGGAAAGGATATGTCGGTGTACGGGCTTGAGGATTATACGGTTGTCCGGCATGTGATGATAAAACATTAGAAAATCATGCCCGGCGGTCTGCATCGCCGGGCGTTTGCTTTACCAGCCACACACCTCGTGCTCATTTTCCGTGTCGTAAGCGCGGACGGTATTCACCAGATCTTTTACCACATCTGCGGCGACGTCGGGGATGAGCAACTCCATGGGGGCCTCTGTTTCATAATCCACCGAGACGCCGTTGCTGTTGTTGGTCACGGTCACTGTGTACGTTGCTTTACCCACGCGGTTACTCCTTATGTGTATTGACTACTTTGCCGATGCCCGCACCCTGAAGCGTAACGTCAGGATCGGCAAAAAAGTCGATATTGAAATAGGTATCGTCGGTCAATAGCTCGATGCGGTGCCATTTCTCTGGCGGCGAGATGCCAAACGATCCGGCTTCAATCACCAGCTCCAGATCCGGTTCGGTCGCGTCAGCGTTCGGGAAACCGAAATAGTGCACCGCACCCTGCATCACCGACAAACGGCCATATACGCTGGCTTTCGTATTATGGTGGGTGAAAAGGGCTTTTGGCGCGGTGTCTTTGTTCCAGAATGGCGTAGAGCGGGTATGAACAAAATTCTCAGGGATACGTAGCATAAAGGTTACCTCGTAAATAAAAGCCGCTTAAAGCGACTTCAACACCTCTGGTTCGACGAAAAATTCAATATTGAACAGCGTGTCGTCGCTCATCACCTCGATGTGATGCCATTTCTCAGGGGGAAAAACACCGAAGTGGCCGGCCCTGATAATCAGTGTGCTGTCAGGCTCAGGGGCATGTTCATCAGCATAACCCAGATAGCGGACGGCACCCTGCATAACGGACAGGCGGGGATAAACGCCCGGACGGGTACCCGTGTCGAGATGACGCTGAAAGATCCCGGCGGGGGCGATTTCTTTATTCCAGAAAGGGGTAGAGCGGGTATGAATACAGCTTTGCGGAATGCGTAGCATATTGCCTCCCATGTATGTCTGCCTTTATTAGACGCCTATGCGGAAGAGAGGATTTATCAAAAAGTGCATTTAACATGCATGTTATCAATAAAGATAATGGGTGGCTCCCCCTGTTTGTAATACAAAATACTCAGTTGTTATTAGCCTTAATATTTAAGTGGTTATTATGTAATGAAAAAACTTGATCTGTATCAACATATGACGCATATTGCGTGCGGTTATTTTTTCGGCTCTGGTATACAGAATGACGTTGTATCAAAAGATGTTGGTTTTTTACGCAGTGATGGCTTCCATCTGTGCATTGATTACCTGGTTCCTTTCTAAAGACCGCAAGCGCATCCGCCTGCTTAGCGCGTTTCTGGTCGGGTCGACCTGGCCGATGAGTTTCCCCGTTGCGCTGCTGATTTCTCTTTTCTGAAGCATCCTTCCCATTTCGAAAGATGAACATAGCATTCCAGTTACGATAGCTGTATAAATACACAGTGCATCGTAAAAGGAGTGCTTATGAACAGTTTTTACTCGCAGCATGCGGGTTGCACCGTGCGCTGGCATGATTTGCCCGGCTCAGGCGATCCCGTAGTCTTTATCCACGGATTGGGCTGCGCCTCTTCCTATGAATATCCTCGCGTCGTCCGAGACCCTCAGTTTGGCGGGCGCAGAGCTATTCTCATCGATTTACCCGGCAGCGGTTACAGCGATAAGCCTGAACATTACAGCTATAAAACGACTGAACAGGCGCGCGTCGTGGCGGAGTTGATTGACCATCTTCAGCTGGATGCCTTCTGGTTATACGGTCACAGCATGGGCGGCAGCATTGCTATAGAAACGGCGGGGCTGCTGGCACCGCGCGTGAAGGGACTGATAGTGTCGGAGCCCAATTTTCACGCCGGTGGGGGGATGTTTAGCCGCGCTATTGCGGCGCAAACCGAACACCAGTTTGTGGCGCAGGGCTATAATGCCATGCTCCGTAAAGAGACCACCGCCTGGGCCGGGTGCCTGCAAAGCAATGCACCCTATGCCGTCTGGCGCGGCGCATCAAGCCTGGTCGCCGGTGTTGAGCCGGACTGGGAAGCGCAATTTCTGTCGCTGCCTTGCCCGGTGACGTTGATTTTTGGTGAGCTCTCACTGCCGGATGACGATGTGGATAATCTGAAGCTGAAGGGCGTTGAGGTCAAAATCATCCCTGCGGCGGGGCACTCCATGTCGTGGGAAAACCCGTCGGCACTGGCGCAGGCGTTAGCGGAGTGTATGGCGGCGTGATTATCGTTGCGGAATACAGGCCGGGTAAGCGCAGCGCTACCCGGCAAGAAAGGCCGCTACAGGATTAAAGCCTGCAGTGCCCGACGTGCGTCAGGCTGAACATCATGCGGGTGCTGATAATCAATGTTTTCGATTGCCCGGCTATAGAGGGCAACCAGCCAGTCATAAACGTACGCGGTGGCCGCATGAACAGGCTGCTCCCCCAGACGCGTCAGGCGCGGTGCGGCACTGCTGACGACGGGCGTAACAAAGATTGCCTGACCTTTGCGAATGCGGCTTGCGGGGCGTTCTGCTGACGGGGTCTGGTCGTAACCCAGCCAGCCAACGAAATTCCCTATCACCGCATGCAGCTGCGCCGCGCTGCTTTTATCCGCGTCGACAATGCGCTGAAGCTGTTGCGGCAGATTAAGCCGGTAGCTGGTTACCACCAGCACATCCGCGATTTGCTGCAGCACCGCGGGCTCCAGACCAAGACGGGCGGCGGTAGCTTCATTGCGGCTCCACTGGCGCAGATGATTTATCCATACTCTGTGCTCCAGGCGCGCTTTGTCTTTTGTCTGGAATCGTCCTGCGCTTTCCTGGGCGTTATCGGCGAACAGATCGATGGTGTCCGTGAACAGCCCGTTCACCTGCTCCTCGCGCGGCTGCTGAACGGCGAGCAGCGTTTCAAAGGCTTTCAGCGGCGGCAGCAGGCCCTCAAGCAGCTCGCCGTGACGGGCGGCGCTGCTTTGCAGCGTGCGCACCATGTTTTCGGCCTGAGCACGTCGTGTACCCGGTTCCTCAACCAGCGGCGCCAGATAGCTTTGCATCAGCGACGCGATCTCCTGCCGCAGCAGGTTTTTCAGCGTGCCGAGACGCTTCTGCCGCTGTGCCGGGAGCGTCGCCTGAGACAACCACTCAATGACGCGCTGCATGCTGTGGCTGTCCAGCGCCTGCAGAGTTCCCCAGCGCAGGCCTGGCTTGCCCAGCAGATGCTGTACGGCTTCATCGAGATTCTGTCGGGTAGTGAAACGAGCGTCATGCGGTGTGATCGCCCACACCAGCCCCGGCAGGGCAGACTCCTCGGCAGGCTGGGTCTCTTTAATCCAGTTAATTAACACTTTTGCTTTTTGGGCCGTCTGCTCGTGCCGCGCTGTCGCGTTGCAGATAACCAGCACATCCGGCTGGAGCTGCTGGCGGTAATGTTCAAGCAGCCACTGGCATTTAGCCTGTACTAAAGGATCGGCACTGCCGTCTTCAAAGACCGGAATATCAATGATATCAACGTTATCCAGCGCGCCATTCTCAACCGGCAAGACCAGCTCGCGGGTAAGGAAGGCAAGCACGTCGACCGGGATGCTGATAGCGTTGAGCATTTCACCGTTGTTCAGCGGATGAAGCAGCGTCTCCTGAGTTTCCTGCTGGGTTAAGGTACCGTGCGTCAGGAACCCTTCACCAGGCAGACCAAAGCTGTCCACCAGCAGGCTCAGCGGCGCAGCCAGCTCGCTCGCATGGCTGGTCTGATGCAGCACGTGGGCAAGCTTCAGCCACTGCTGGGTTAACTCCTGTTGCTCGCCCCACAGCAGCGACCAGACGCTGGCGCGGGTGCTGAGATCGAGCGATGGCACCAGCTGGGCAAACTCATGCCACAGGGCGTCATCAATTTGCTGTCTCGCGGCGGGTACCGTGCTTTGCCAGAAACGCGAAATCGCACCCACATCCTGCGCCGTGATGCCGGGCACGCTCTGCGGCTGGCGAAGGCCACGCCATTTCTCCAGACGCGTCTCAATGACAGCCTTATCCACCGCGCGCATCTGCGGGTGCAGCGTCGTGCGGGCAATAAACAGCTGTACCAGTTCGGCCTCTGTCACCAGGCTCAGACGCAGCGGAAACGCCTCATCCGCTACCTCCGGGGTGTCTCGTGTGAAGCGCACGGCCATGTTGGTCAGGGCATGCCCTGGGTTAATATGCGAAAAATAGTCAAAGGTGCGCTGGCCCGGCATCACGTTCAGGCGCCCGTTACCGCTGCCGCACAGCGACAGTAGCAGGTGCGCTTTGGCGCTTTGAGAATGGCCGTAAAGCCCAATGCTGCTCCGGCGGGTCAGGGCGCGTTCAATGGCATGCTCCCGCGCCAGCGCCGCGTTGATGCGAGCAAGCAGGGCATCAGCATCGTTATCCAGCACAGGGGCGGTCAGGCGCGTCTCATTAATCCACCCGATTAAGGCCTGAGTGGTGGTCGTGGTCGCTGTCATTTCAGGTATACGCTCCCGCTGTCGATCCAGTAGTGGCTACCGCTGTGTCGGCGATCGGCCAGGGTATTCAGTTTGAAGGTTAACGCGTCAGGTGCAACCGGCGTGCCGTCCTGCAGCCAGGCATCGCTGAGCTCGAAGGACTCAGGGCCCTCTAATTTGCTGCCGCCGCAGAGCTTAAGCCGCACGTTCAGCACGCCGTCGCCGGCAATCGCTTTTGCCAGTTCAGCCGAGTTGATGCTGAGCGTATAAAGCGGCGTGGCGGGCCAGCGCGCGTTCGCCAGCTGGCGGAAGCCGAGGGTGACGTTACCGCGCAGCGGGAATTGCAGACGGGCGTCAAGCTTCGCGCCGGGTTTATCGAGATCGATATCCTGATACCAGACGTTTTCCTCGCGCAGGGTATTGACGGTGTTATCCAGCACGCCCAGATAGCGCACGGTGGAATAGGCGCCAATGTCCGCGGCCTTAAAGTTAAAGCGCGGCAGACGCAGATCGAGCGCCAGGCTGCAGAGCATGGCCCCCACCGCGGCGGTCGATTTCGGGTTGCCTATGCGCCCCTGCTGGCTGAAGGGATACCACTCGTGAACTTGATATTTATCCAGCCAGACGATGCGGTTGACCGGCACCGGCTGTAGATGCCGAATCAGCGCCTGAACGCCAGGCAGGCAGCCCGGGCGCCCGGTGATCAGCAGAATATCGCAGCTGTAATGGGAAATCGCTTCACACACCGCGTGGAGCGGTGAGGTCAGCGTAAATTGACCGGCCAGCATTGCATCCTGCATTTCGCGGAAGTTCACGTGCAGCGGCACGGCGAACAGGTCGAACGCCTCTGAGCCCGCCGGCAGGGCATGATCGATTGCCTGCTGAAGATAGTTCATCACGTTGCGGGTTGGTTTCTGCGCAAGGAGCTCGCCAAAGGTGGCATGCAGGCCCGCCAGCGGATCGTTAATATCGCTGGCTTCCCACGCGGAAAGAATGGCGTGGCCAATCGGCATAAAGAGCTGAAGCGCCGTTTGCTGGCGCAGTACCGCCTGGGTATCAATACGCCCGGAGTCGCCGAACAGCGACGCCATCAGCAGTGAGGCGTCCGCAATGCCGGATTTCTGCAGCTGCGTTTGCAGGGCGGGCAGGACATAGCGCTGAATCACGTCCAGCAGGGTATCGTCGCCCGCCACCTTGAACCCTTCGCGGAACAGCAGTTGCGGGGTGATTTTGACGTTATTACCGGAGCCGTCATCAAGCTGGTAGTGGGTTATTGCCATATCCGTGGTGCCACCGCCGATGTCGATAGACGCGACGCGTAATGCGCGGCCCGGCTGCACGCCTGGCTCAGGTTCACGATCCGTGCGGGCGAGGGAGGCGAAAAAGGCTTCCGTCTGGCCGCCAAAACGGGAAATCGCTTCGTTATACAGCCAGACCAACTGACCGCAGCTGGCTTCATCCCACTCCATCTGAATCTCAGGGACCGGCACCACGCTTTTTTCCTGCTGCTTGCGGGTGGCAAAATCTTCATCCTGCGGGTGCCAGCCCATCGCTTTCCAGACGATGGCAATGGCTTCAAACATGCGGCGACGGAAAATCTCGCGCTCCTGCTTCGGCATGGCCGAGGGCAGGGTCAGGATCAGGGTGCGCAGCTGGCGCGGCGAGGCCGGGAAGCCCAGGCGCAGGCGGGTGGCGACGCTGTTGATCTGGCCCAGCGCCTGCGCCAGCAGCTCGCACAGCATGTGCGTCATCAGCGTGCTGCGGCTGTACTGCGGCGAAAAGACCGGCAGCCGCTCGTCCTGCGGCAGCGTAAACAGCGGCTCACCGTCATCGTTCATCAGGTTCATCAGCGGAAACGCCGTGGCGAGCGGTTCACGCTGGGTTTTGCCGTTCATCTGGCTAAAGCGCCAGTCCTGCACGACAGGCGTTTCATCCCACAGGTAGCGGCGCGGGCTGGAGATGCCGCTGTTACCTTCGGTTCCCAGGCGCTGCATCGCCAGCTTGCGGGCTTCATCGCCCACGCGAACAATCGACGGCCAGACAAACGCATCTTCGCGACCGCTTTCCACCGAGAAGTGCTGTTTGCCAAAACGCGCTTCGGAGAATTCAAGACGGCTGGTAAAGAGAGGCTCGTTCAGGAACTGCGGCTCGCTTAACGAACGAACCTGCAGCTCGGCGGTCTGCCGGAGCCCGTCGTTTGCATCACCGTGGTCTTCGATAATGATGCCGCAGGTGTGGGTGTTGCCCACGTCGAGGATCAGGTCGACAGGAATGGCAGGCGTGCTGAGCGTATGGGTGACAAATTTCACTTCCGGCACGGTGAGCTGTTCACCGAGCATGGTCAGCAGGTTGAGCCAGTGGGCCTGGTATTCGAAGCTGCGCATCGCCTGCTGCAGGTCGCGTTCAGAGCGGTTTTCAACGCCGTCGGCATACTGAGTAAATGCCTCGCGCAGCCAGCCGTCAATCCAGGTCTGGTCGAGGAAGCTTTCTACCTCACTGTCGCGCCACGCCAGCGCAAAGCGGGTTCCATTCAGAATATCGTTTTCAACCGGCGACAGGGCGGAAGTGGCATGCTCCGCGATCTGGCTGTCGAGCGCGAGGGTGACGCGGTGCGAGTTGCCTGCCGTGTCGGGCTTCTCGAGCTTGCGCACCTGAACGCGCGCCCAGTTATCCGGTCCTTCCACAAAGGTTCGCGGTGGATTGAAGCGCAGGAACGGCACGGGAAGCCAGACGCCGTCCAGCACGGCAAGGGACTGATGCAGCGGAATGGTGGTTTCCGGTTTAACCACTTCAGGCTGACCGCCGTTCGTCCCCGGCAGGGTATAGCGCCCGTTCACCAGGTCGAAATCGAGTCGCAAAAGGGGGCCGTTCGCGGTTTTACGTACGAAGCGTCCGTTGCTGGCGGTGTCCTGCGGCGTCAGGCCGAAATCCAGGAACTGCACGCCGCTGTTGGCAATAAGCGTGACGCTTTGTTTATAGTCGCAAAGATTTACCAGCATAGGATCAGGCACCTGCTTTCTTGAACGTCAGTGGGACGACGGTGTTGGCATCGTAGCGAGCGCGACATTCTGCGATATCGCTGGCCCCGGCTTTACAGGCGACTTCCGGCATCGGATAGCGGGAACCGTCGGTGCAGCGGGCATTGCCGCGACTTTTAATCATCAGCTCGCCATTGCTGTGCAGCCCGGAGAAAATCTCCGCGCGGCAGACAATGTTGTCGCCGTGCACGACGCGGGCGAAACCTTTATTGTTCTGGATTTGATAGCGCATTGAGGGCGGCTTGCCGGTGACCGGATCTTTCACGTCGAGAACCGCGCGCCAGGTACCGTTCAGGAAGCGCGTCGACCCGGCTTTCACCTGACCGGCTTCCATCACCATGGCATCTTTCGGGATCGGAACAATTACCACCGGTGCGGCTTCAGGTGCAGGAGCGGGTTCTTTTTCTTTACTGGCGACGACCTCAGCCTGATGCAGGGGGAGATTCATAGCCAGCGGCTCTACCGCTTTGATCGGCTGCGGTGCAATAGCCACGGGCTCAGGAGCCGGTGCCGGAGCGGGCTCTGCCGAAGGGGCCTGTTTTGGCCACAGCAGCGGCGCGGCAACGGCTGCCACAATCACGGCGGCAACCGGCAGGGTCCACAGGGGAACGCGACGTTTTTTCGTGACGGCAACAGGCGCAGGTTCCTGAGCGGGTTGCGCAACAACCTGCGCGGGTTCCGGCTCATACAGTTCTTCCGGCGTAATACGCACGGCGGTGACGGGCGCAATCAGCGGCTCGTCTGCTTTTTTAAAGGTGATGGCCGGTTCGGGCGCGGGTTCTGGCTCGGGCTCTTCAATCACAACGGGGGCAGGCTCGGGGATCAACGCTTCACGCAGGCAGTCGAGGACATCGTCACGCGCATTTTCGTTCAGGTTTACAAAACCCCAGAAGCAAATAATCGGCTTTCCTGCGACCAGGAAAACAAAATTCTCGCCGGGAAACTGAAACGCTTTCGACAGCAGCGAGCCGAAAAGCTGCTGCGCGGTTTTGGGCGACTGGAGGCATTTCTTGCTTAACGACTCAACGCTGGCAAGCGTGTTTTCCAGATAGCGCAGGGCGCGGTAGCGGTCGTCTTCACTGGCCGCCTTCCAGCTGGTGACGCTTCCCTCAACGGGGGAATACCAGTCCACGCGGTCGCCGCTGTCGTTGACCTGAGGAATAGCCAGACAGTCCACTATGGCCTGCTGTTTGCGCAATCGAAGCGCTTCCCGGATTTGTAACGCTGATTCAAAAACGGCCTGTCCGCCGCCGCCAACGGCCTGAAAATCATCCAGATTACCGCTGCGTAAAAGAGTTTTTGCCACGATTTGATCCCATATACTTCTTCACACCGTTACTTTAACGAAACGAGGAAGCAAACAAACGGAGGAAGAGACGCTAAAAGCGCCGATTTCTTGCGGCATAGATCGTGACGGTTGTGCTTGACGAATAAAGTCACTTAAGGCAAATCACCTTTTTCTGCACTGGCGGCAAAACCGGCAAAAAACGCGGCTTTAGAATAACCTGATAGTGTTTCGTTATTTGCCAGGTGATAAGGGCTGTGCTGTTATTACTGACCTATATAATAAAACTGTCAGGGTTATAACTATGTCTACAGGGAAAACGCTGCTCGCCCTTGCGCTGAGCGCTCTTTTACCAGCCGGTGCCGCATGTGCGGCAAATAACGACACCCTTATTTACTGCTCCGAGGCATCGCCAGAGTCGTTCAACCCGCAAATCGCCAGCTCTGGCCCGTCGTTCGTGGCCAGCTCTCAGGTTCTGTACAACCGCCTGATCAATTTCGACCCGGTGAAAAATACCCCGGTCCCGTCACTGGCGGAATCCTGGACGATTTCACCGGACGGCAAGACCTATACCTTTGCCCTGCGCAAAGGGGTGAAGTTCAACAGCAACAAATACTTCAAGCCGACGCGCGACTTTAACGCCGATGACGTTATTTTCTCGGTGATGCGTCAGAAAGACCCTAAGCACCCGTACCATAATGTGTCCCAGGGCAACTACGAATACTTCAACGATGTCGGGCTCGATAAGCTGATTCAGGACGTTAAAAAGGTCGACGATTATCACGTTCAGTTCACCCTGAGTGAACCCAACGCCGCGTTCCTGGCCGACTGGGGAATGGATTTCGCGTCGATCCTTTCCGCCGAATACGCCGATGTGATGCTGAAAAAAGGCACGCCTGAGAACGTAGACACCTGGCCTATCGGCACCGGGCCCTATGTGCTCCAGCAGTACAAGGTGGACTCGCTGATCCGCTACGTCGCTAATCCGAACTACTGGGATGGCGAGGTGCCGACCAAACATCTTATCTTCTCCATCACGCCAAACGTGGAAACCCGCCTGGCGAAATTGCAGACCAACGAGTGTCAGATTATTCCTGCGCCGTCTCCGGTTCAGTTTGACGTGATTAAAAAGAACAAAGACCTGACGCTGCACTCTGTCGATGCGCTGAACGTCGGCTATCTGGCGTTTAACACCGAGAAAAAGCCGTTCGATAACGTGCTGGTGCGTCAGGCGCTGAACTACGCGACCGACAAGAAGGCTATCGTTAATGCGGTCTTTATGGGCTCCGGTACGGTGGCTAAATCGCCGATCCCGCCAAATATGCTGGGCTTTAATAAAGATCTGCAGGACTACAGCTACGATCCTGATAAAGCAAAAGCGCTGCTGAAGCAGGCCGGGCTGGAGAAGGGCGCAGAGGTCACGCTGTGGTCAATGCCGGTTCAGCGTCCGTATAACCCTAACTCGCGTCGTATCGCGGAGATGATCCAGAGCGACTGGGCGAAAGTCGGCGTGAAGGCCAAAATCGTCTCTTACGAGTGGGGCGAATACCTCTCCGGGATGCGCAAAGGAGAGCACGACTCCGCGCTGTTCGGCTGGATGTCCGATAACGGCGACCCGGACAACTTCGCCGATGTGCTGCTGGGCTGCAACAGCATTAAAACCGGATCAAACGCCGCGCGCTGGTGCGATAAGGGTTATGATGCCCTGGTGCAAAAAGCGAAGCTGACCAGCGATCCGGCCGAGCGTGCGAAACTGTACGGCCAGGCGCAGGAGATTTTCTACCAGCAGGCACCGTGGATCGCGCTGGCAAACGGCAAAACGTTCTTTGCAACCCGCAGCAACGTGACCGGATACAGCGTGAGCCTGATGGGCAGCGATTTCTCTAAAGCGAAGCTGAACTAAGCATTTATTGCCGGGTAAGGCGTAAGCCGCCACCCGGCAAAAACAAGGAGTGACAATGTCACATTTAAACGAAGTTACCGCCCGCGTGGATGCCGCCATCGAAGAGAGCGTCATCGCCCACATGAACGAACTGCTGATTGCATTGAGCGATGATGCCGATCTCAGCCGTGAAGACCGTTACGCCCAACAGCAGCGTCTGCGTACCGCGATTTCGCACCACGGTAAGCAGCACAAAGAGGAGATGGACGCACGCCAGGAACAGCTGACCAAGGGCGGCACCATACTGTAATCAAAACTGGCGTCGCGCTACCAGCCAGGCCCCGACGACCAGCATCACCGCGCCGCATACCGGGCCGATCAGCGCGCGCAGGGGAATGCCGTGGCTTCTCAGCACGTCAAGGACCAGCCCGCCAATCAACTGGCTTGCGACCAGCACCGCGATGGTCGTTGCCGCGCCCACGTTCTGGTAGCCGCTGATGCTGGCAAACACAAAAAACGACCCCAGGAGCCCCGGGATCAGCGTCCACCAGCGCACCGTTGCGGCCAGCTCACTGAACCCGGCGAAGCCCTGCTTCAGCAGCAGAATGCTGACAAACAGCACAATGCCGACCAGGGAGTTCAGCAGCATTGCGATAAGAATGGTGGAGGAGGACTGGGTGATACGCACCATTAAGGTGTTTTGCACCACCAGACCGATCCCCGCCGCCACCAGGAACGCCAGCGTCAGCGACTGATTCATGGGATTGCGTCCGGGTCGCTGCGCTCGTCCAGCTGCAGCTGCATAAAGGTTAAGTCCAGCCAGCGGCCAAACTTGGTTCCCACCTGCGGCATCTGCCCCGTGGTCACAAAACCGAGCGTTTCGTGGAGGTGAATCGAGGCCTTATTTTGCGCTTCAATGCCGGCCACCATCACGTGTTTGCCGATGGCGCGGGCCTCATTGATCAGCGCTTTCATTAACGTGCGGCCAATGCCTTTACCCTGATGCTCCGGATGGACATACACCGAATGCTCAACCGTGTGACGAAAGCCGTCGAAGGCGCGCCAGTCGCCGAAAGAGGCGTACCCGGTAACCACACCATTTTCCTCAGCCACCAGAACCGGGTAACCCGCAAGCGTGCGGGCCTCGAACCAGGCGATTCGGTTATCGGTATCAACGGTTTTATCGTTCCAGATCGCGGCAGTATGCAGCACCGCATGGTTATAGATCTCTCCTATCGCAGCGCAGTCTTCTTTACAGGCGTGACGAACGATCATGATTAAACCTCTGTATGTTGTTTACTATAGTATTACGCTATAGATATGATATTACACAACTGTATCGTCAGAGCGCTACGTGAGAATGATTATGAGCCCCATTGAAACGGCGTTTATACGCTTTAGTATGATGTTATGAACACAATAACAGACACAATGAATCAGCGTATTAGCGCCAGAATTCGCCTCGAACGTGAATCACGCGGCTGGTCTCTTAGCGAGCTGGCCGAGCGGGCAGGCGTATCTCGCGCCATGATCCACAAGATAGAGCGCGGCGACAGCAGCCCGACGGCAACCTTGCTTGCCCGTCTGTCAGGCGCGTTTGGGATCAGCATGTCGACCCTGATAGCCAGAGCCGAGATGCAGGAGGGAAAACTCCTGCGCCTGGCGAACCAGCCCGTCTGGCGCGATCCGCAAACCCACTACCTTCGTCGCCACGTTTCTCCCCGTACCGATCTGCCTATCGACCTCGTTCAGATTGAGCTGCCCGCGGGGAGCGACGTCCCGATGCCGGCGTCCTCCTACGCGCTCGCGCGGCAGCTGATCTGGCTGCAGTCCGGCGAGCTGGTATTTCAGGAGGGCGATACTCGCCACGAGATGAAGGCCGGAGACTGTCTGGAGCTGGGGCCGCCAAACGACTGCCGTTTTATCAACGAGACGAACGAAACCTGCATCTATCTTGTGGTCCGGCTTAACCAGTCTGCCTCGTAATGTTAAGGCGATAATGCCGATCGTGAGCCAGGCTGTAATGACATTTGTACCAGAAGGAGAATCCGATGAATCAATCTGTTTCGCAAAACCGCCGCTGGGTGCTGGCCTCTCGCCCACAGGGCGCGCCGGTGGCGGAGAATTTTCGTCTGGAAGAGCAGCCCGTTCCTGCACCTCAGGCGGGGCAACTGCTGCTTCGCACCGTATGGCTGTCGCTGGACCCTTACATGCGGGGCCGCATGAGCGATGCGCCATCCTATTCTCCGCCGGTTGAGATTGGTGCGGTGATGGTAGGGGGAACAGTTAGCCGCGTTGAGCAGTCAAACCACCCCGACTTTAAAGCGGGTGAATGGGTGCTGAGCTACAGCGGCTGGCAGGAGTACGCGCTTTCGGACGGCAGCGGCCTGGTCAAGCTGGGCGATAATCCCACCCATCCCTCCTGGGCGCTGGGCATTCTTGGGATGCCGGGCTTTACCGCCTATATGGGGTTGCTGGATATCGGACAACCGCAAGCGGGTGAAACGCTGGTGGTCGCCGCCGCGACGGGCCCGGTTGGGGCGACCGTCGGGCAGATCGGTAAAATTAAAGGCTGCCGCGTGGTCGGGGTAGCCGGTGGGGCAGAAAAATGCCGCCACGCCGTTGAGGTTCTTGGATTTGACGTGTGTCTCGATCACCACGCGGCGGATTTCGCTGAGCAGCTGAAACGCGCCTGCCCGAAAGGCATTGATGTCTACTTTGAAAACGTCGGCGGGAAAGTATTTGACGCCGTGCTGCCGCTGCTGAATACCTCCGCGCGCGTGCCGGTGTGTGGCCTGGTGAGCGGCTACAATGCTACGGGCTTGCCTGAGGGGCCAGACCGTTTGCCGCTTCTGATGGGCACTATTCTGAAGAAACGCATCCGGATGCAGGGCTTTATCATTGCCCAGGACTACGGCCACCGCATTCATGAGTTTCAGGAAGAGATGGGGCGCTGGGTGCAGGAGGGTAAAATTCACTATCGTGAACAGGTGACGGACGGGCTGGAAAACGCGCCTGAAGCGCTGATTGGCCTGCTGGAAGGAAAAAACTTCGGTAAAGTCGTGATTCGCGTCGCGGGTGACAATAAATAAAAGGCACTATGGCGGGGTTTCCCGCCATATTTATTTGTGAAGATACGATATATTGTCTTTAATTAACGGACATGGCTTTTCGCGCCATCATCCCGGATGAGCCCGAAACCGATAAAAAAAACACATTTTGCATTTTTTGCTGTTTTACGTACTTCCCACCACCAGGCATGACGATACAGGATATATCGGACCAGCGTCGTTTTATTAAAACTGGCGTTTAAAAATAGCATTAAGTTTTAGCTACAGGAATTGAACATGCTTGATTTGGATCACTTAGAAAAAGCCCAAAGGATCAGTCTTACCATGCAAGTTGAACTCAGTTTGAAAGGAGCGTTAATTACAGGCTCCCTTAAACCGGGTGCACGACTGATTACGAAAGAGATCGCCGATAAATTAGGAACCAGCATTACCCCAGTGCGCGAGGCGCTACTGCGTCTGGTGTCAGCAGGGGCATTACATGCCACGCCGGCACAGGCATTTCTGGTGCCGGAGGTGACGCTGGACCGTTATAACGAAATCAACGCTATTCGCAAGCAGCTTGAACCCATGGCGGTTGCCGCAGCCTGTCAGAATATGTCTGACCAAAAGATCGAGACGTTGCGCAAATTGTCGGAAGCGTTTCATGAGGCCATGCGCAACGGGAACGTTCAGCAGGCATTGCAGGCAAATCGCATCTTCCGCTTTACGCTTTATCAGTACGCGGAAATGCCCACGCTGAATGCATTAATTGAACAGCTTTGGGTGCGCATCGGGCCTTGCATTAACTATCTGCACCAGGAGCTTAATGACATTAAGGAAGCGACGTATCACTATGACGAACTGCTTTCAGCCCTGGAACGCCGGGATGTCGACGCCAGCCAGAAGGCGATTGAAAAATCGATTGATGAAGCGAATACGCTTTTACAGCGACAATATTTTAACTGAGAGATAATTTAACAGAGCGACTATATACCGCGTCTATTTATTTATCTGGTGAATAACTCCTGATGGCATTTTGCCATCAGGATCGTTATTTTCGGTATAAAATAAACTTTACTTATTTGTTACTCGAATCGATAAGACACCGACAGACCCACACCGTAGTTACGGCCAGGCGCTGGCTCGTAATAACGCCCGTTGGATTCGTTGACAATAACCGAGCCAACGTACTCTTTGTCGAACAGGTTATCTACGCGGCCAAAGACGTCCATTCCCCAGTTGCCGTAGTTGAATTTATACCCGGTATTCAGCCCGACCACCGTGTACGATGGCGCTTTCGCCGTGTTCTCGTCGTCGGCCATGATATCGCTCATGTAGCGCACGTCCGAGCCCGCGTACCAGCCTTCTTCAGGCTGCCAGCCAAACGACGCATAGCCCATATTGCGGGCAATGCCAGGCATACGATTGCCGTTACAGTCCGCGTCGCCGCAGACGTTGGTTCGGTAGGTGGCATCAAGGTAGGTCCACGCCATTTTCAGCTTCCAGTTCTCGGCAAACTGCTGATCGAGAGACACTTCAACTCCCTGACGGCGGGTCTTTCCGGCATTTTTATAGCTTGTGCGGCCACCAGAGCTGGCATCCACCACGATCTCGTCATCCGTATCGGTGCGGAACAGCGCTGCCGTCAGCAGGCCATTGCCAATGCGGGTTTTGCTGCCCACCTCATACGTGTTGTTCGTGGAAGGCTGCAGGCCGATATTCAGGCCGCCCTGGTTATCGGCGCGATACGAAAGCTCGTTGATGGTTGGCGTTTCGAACCCACGCCCTGCGGCAGCGTAGAGGTTCCACGCGTCCGTCACCGCATACTTCACGGAGCCCGCCGGGAGCCACTTGTGATAGCTCGCGTCACCGCTGTCGTCGCCGTTGCCCGGCGTAACGTAATGGTCGTTAGAATCAAACCAGACCGAGCTATAACGCACGCCCGCATCAACGGACAGTTTCTGCGTCAGCTGCCAGCTGGTCTGCAGGTAAGGGTCGACGTTCCACATCAGGTTACGTTCGTTCCGGCGTTTATCACCCTTCACGCCGTAATCCGGCACGCCGTTATTCATCACAAAGTTCTCGTACCCGCGACGATCTTCACTCATGTTTTCATAGTTCAGACCGGTGGTGAAGGTGACCGGCACCAGCAGCTCGCCGCGGTGCGTCCAGCGGGTATCAACCCCCTGATAATGACGCTGCATATCGATCACGCCGCCGGAGTGAGAAGGCCTCAGCTGCGGCTGGTAGGGAATCGACTGGTACTGGGTCATTTCACGCTCGCCGGCGTACATCATCACGCTGAGATCGTCCTGAGCGCTAAGCTGGCGGTCGTAGCGCAGCCCCGCCTGAGTCTGCTTGATGGTCTTGCGCGTGTTGTACTGATCGCCGCGCGGGGACTGACGCGGGTTATCCTGCCACTCCTGATAGCTCAGCCCGCCCGGATCGTTGGCTTTCATATCCACGCTGTTAAAAATCAGCGTCAGCTTGCTGGCATCGTCAATGCGTACGCCCAGTTTGGCATTAGCGAGATTCTTCCGCGCGCCGCTGTGGTCGCGGTAGCCTTTAGTGGTGAAGCGGGTGGTGGATACGGTGTAATCCACGTCCCCGGAATGGGTGCCATCGCCCATTGCGCCGGTGGCTTTCATGCCGTAGCGCCATGTCCCGTAACTGCCGTAATAGCTGCTTGCCTCGATGGTCGGCGGCTGCTGCCCGGTTTGCGTATTGATGTTAATCACGCCGCCAGAGGCGTTGCCATACAGGGCGGAGAAGGGACCGCGCAGCACCTCAACGCTGTCAATGCTGGAGAGATCGATGTTGGAGGTCTGGCCCTGTCCGTCCGGCATGGTGGCTGGAATACCGTCGACGTACATGCGAATGCCGCGCACGCCAAACGTTGAGCGAGCACCAAACCCGCGCATCGAAAGCTGGAGATCCTGAGCATAGTTCTGACGGTTCTGAATCTGTAGTCCCGGAACGCTGCCAAGCGATTCGGAGAGATTAATGCGCGGCGCAGCGTGGCGCATATCCTCGCCATTCACGACGCTGACCGCCGCCGGAGTATCAAGCTCTGATACGGTTTGCGGCGTGGCGCTGACGATCATGGTCTGTTCCTCTGCGCTCATCGCGCTTAGAGGCGCAAAAACAACGGGAACCAGCAGCAGCGGGAGAGATGCCTTACGGGCAGATATGATTTTCATGAGTAAAACCGGTTGTGATGTATAAACGAACCAAATGGAACATGTCCATATATGTTAAAGGTTTTGTAAATGTTTTGAAAACTATAACCGCACATTGCGTTAATGAAAGGCAATAGGGAAAAGAAAAACTCCACTTTTAACTTATTAATGATTACTATTCTCATTATCAAAACGGCAATGCCATGACGTTGCCAGCCGGAAGCGATGTCAGCAGTACCCCCAATTTTCAAAAAAGGAATTGTTATGTCTTTACGCCATCTGTGCTCGCCACGCCTGAGTACGTCTCTGCTGTCTGCCGCTTTACTGTTTGCCGGAACCTTCCAGGCGCATGCCGCCGAAGAGATGCTGCGTAAAGCGGTGGGTAAAGGTGCCTATGAAATGGCGGTCAGCCAGCAGGAGAACGCGCTGTGGGTTGCGACGTCGCAAAGCCGTAAACTCGACAAGGGTGGCGTTATCTATCGCCTCGATCCTGCTACGCTGGAGGTGACGCAGGCCATTCATAGCGATCTCAAACCGTTTGGCGCCACCCTCGACGGCGCGACGCAAACCCTGTGGCTGGGTAATACGATCAACGGCGCGGTGACGGCCATTGATGCGAAAACGGGCGACGTGAAAGGGCGACTGGTGCTTGATAGCCGCCAGCGCAGTGAAACCGTCAAGCCGCTGCAGCCGCGCCAGCTGGTGACGGATGACGCGAGCAACACGATTTACATCACCGGTGTCGGCAAAGAGAGCGTGATTTGGGTCGTGGATGGCGCAACGCTGAAGCTGAAAGAGACCATTGCCAACACCGGCACATACAGTACCGGTCTGGCGCTGGATGCAAAGGCGAAACGCCTGTACACCACCAATGCAGACGGTGAACTGGTCACCATTGATACCGCCACCAACAAAATCCTGAGCCGCAAAAAAGTGCAGGACGACGGAAAAGAGCACTTCTATCTGAATCTGAGCCTGGACACCGCCGGTCAGCGCGCGTTCCTGACCGATTCAAAACAGCCGGAAGTGCTGGCGGTGAGCCTGAAAGACGGCAGCGTGATCGAGAAAATCGCCGCGCCTGAATCCCTGGCCGTTCTGTTTAACCCGGCTCGCAATGAAGCCTACGTGACGCACCGTGAGGCCGGCAAGGTGAGCGTGATTGACGCGAAGACCTACAAAGTGACGAAAACGTTCGATACGCCGGTCTACCCGAACAGCCTGGCGCTCTCTGCGGATGGCAAAACGCTTTACGTGACGGTGAAGCAAAAATCTACCCGCCAGCAGGAAGCGACCCAGCCTGACGATGTGATTCGTATCGCGCTGTAATATAAAAAAAGGGAAGGCATATGCCTTCCCTTTTTAATGCCTGTTTGATGCTTAACGCGAGGTCTCTTCCACCAGCGGCGCGTCGTGTTTTTCATCGTCTGGATGAACCGGCGCGGTGCTGTGAATTTCGTGAACGCGCTTACGCACGCCGAACCAGCCAGCGATCAGCAGCACGGCCAGCAGCGGGATGGTGGCGATGGTATAGGTGCCGTTCGGGTAGTCGAACGCCATCAGCACCAGCACGCTGAACAGGAAGAGCAGGGTGAGCCAGGAGGTCACCGGCGCGCCCGGCAGCTTGAAGCTGATATCTGCGGCTTTGCCTTCTTTAATGGCTTTACGCAGACGCATCTGGCAGACCACGATAAAGGCCCAGGAAGCGATAATGCCGAGTGCGGCCACGTTCAGAACGATTTCGAAAACCTGAGACGGCACCAGATAGTTCAGGAAAACGCCGAAGACGTACACCACCAGCGTGGCCAGAATGCCCGCGTAAGGCACGTGCTGCTTGCTCATCTTCGACATGAACTTCGGCGCTGAACCGCCCATCGACATGGAGCGCAGGATACGCCCGGTAGAGTAAAGACCGGAGTTCAGGCTGGAGAGCGCCGCCGTCAGCACCACGATGTTCATGATACTGCCCACGTAAGGCACGCCGAGCTTCGAGAAGAAGGTGACGAACGGGCTCTGGCCGGCCTGATAGGCGTTCCACGGCAGCAGCAGAACCAGCAGCACCACGGAGCCGACGTAGAACAGACCGATACGCCAGATCACGCTGTTAATGGCTTTTGGCACCATCGTTTGTGGGTCTTTACATTCGCCCGCAGCGGTACCGACCAGCTCAATAGAGGCAAAGGCAAACACCACGCCCTGAACCAGCACCAGCGCAGGCAGCAGACCGTGCGGGAAGAAACCGCCGTTATCGGTTATCAGGTGGAAGCCGGTAGCATTGCCATCCAGCGGCTTGCCGCTGCCGAGGAAGACGGTACCGACCACCAGGAAAATCACAATGGCGAGCACTTTGACCAGCGCAAACCAGAACTCCATCTCGGCGAACCACTTCACGCCGATCATGTTCATGGTGCCGACGATCGCCAGCGCGCCAAGGGCAAAGACCCACTGCGGCACATCACCGAACGCGCCCCAGTAGTGCATATACAGCGCAACGGCGGTGATATCGACGATACCGGTCATCGCCCAGTTGACGAAGTACATCCAGCCTGCCACGTAGGCGGCTTTTTCACCGAGGAATTCTCGGGCGTAAGAGACGAAGCTTCCGCTGGAAGGGCGATGCAGTACCAGTTCACCCAGCGCGCGAAGAATGAAGAAAGAGAAGATCCCGCACACCAGATAGACCAGGGCGAGAGCCGGGCCCGCCATCTGCAGACGCGCGCCAGCACCTAAAAACAGACCCGTTCCGATAGCGCCGCCGATGGCGATCATTTGAACCTGACGGTTGCCCATCGCTTTGTGGTAGCCCTCTTCGTGGGAGTTCAACCAGCGACGTTTCGCAGCGTGATGATCGGCTGCGCTTTTATTGCTTGTTTTCATTGAGTTACCTGTTTGCCTGTCTGAACCATTATCGTGATAGTCCTGCCTGGCAGAGCGCAATACAAACGATTGCTTCTGCGCAAACACATGCCGCCTTCCCAGTCATTCTGCGTATGGATAAGGCGAAACATGGCGAGGCATCCTACCTGCAATTGATAAGCGACGCAAAATATAACCGTGCCGAAAGTGATGCACGTCGAAGGAAATCGTGTGGTCAGAGCAGACAAGGTTTACAACGCGCTGAATCGTGGTGAGTTTTTAGTCAAAACAATCGCGACGTTGTTTATTTAATCATCAGATTCCCTTAATTATTACCAGATGGTATAAATTTTTACTGCCGCAGGGCATCGAGAAGCAACCTGAACGCGGTTGTGTGCTGTCGACGGCTTGGATAATAGAGGTGATATCCTTCAAACGTGGGGCACCAGGACTCAAGGACCCTGACGAGCCGTCCGTACTGAAGGGCGTCCAGGACCGAGGACTCGGGCACGTAGGCTAATCCGAGGCCACTCTCCGCCGCGTCGATGCGCTGCGACAGATTACTCAGTGTAAGCTGTCCTTCAACCCGCACCCGAAGCTCGCGCCCGTCGCGCTCAAACTCCCAGTCATACACTGCCCCTCGGGTGGGCAGGCGGAGATTGATACAGCGGTGTTCACCCAGCTGCTCCGGCACGAGCGGCACGCCAAAACGAGCCAGGTAATCCGGGGAGCCGACGACCGCCATGCGCATGTCCGGCGCTATCCGCACCGCAATCATATCTTTTGCCACCTGTTCACCCAGGCGTACCCCCGCGTCGAAGCGGCCATCGACGATATCTGTCAGGCCGTTGTCGACCGTCACTTCGACGTTGATTTCAGGATACTGCAGCATAAAAGCCTTCAGTGCCGGCCAGAGCACGGCGTCCATCGCGTGCTCGCCGGCGACGATGCGGATAGCGCCTGCGGGTTTGTCGCGGGTGCTGCAAAGCGCCGTGAGTTCCTGTTCGATCTCCTGCAGATGCGGGCTGAGGCGCGAAAAGAGCTGCTCACCCGCGGGTGTCGGAACCACGCTGCGGGTTGTGCGGGTTAACAGGCGAACGTCTAATCGCGCTTCAAGCTTGCGCATCGCATGACTCAGTGCCGATTGCGAGACGCCCAGCTGCGCCGCTGCGCGCGTAAAGCTGCGCTCGCGGGCCACTACCATAAAGGAGAGCAGGTCGTTGAAATTATCTTTTAGCATTGCGGTTCTATTTATGAATTTCAGTCATGTGTTCTATCTCATTATGTACCCTAATGCTCCAGAATGCTTTGCGCTACTGTTAACGCAACAGTCAACAAGGAGCAAAAGATGAAAATTATCCGCAGCGGTTCATTACCTTCAGCAACAGGCCCGGAGGCCTGGTTTACCGGCGCTGTTCGCATTGACGCGCCCTTTCAGGCGAGCGAACCTGCCAGCGTCGGCGGGGCAACCGTGACCTTTGAGCCGGGGGCGCGCACGGCCTGGCATACGCATCCCCTGGGACAAACGCTGATTGTGACGCAGGGGCGCGGCTGGTTACAGGCGTGGGGCGAAGAGGCGGAAATCCTGAATCAGGGCGATATAGCCTGGATCCCACCCGGCGTGAAGCACTGGCACGGCGCAAGTGCGCAAACGGCGATGACGCATATCGCCATCGCCGAAGCGGTAAACGGCAGCCCGGTAACGTGGCTGGAAAAAGTGACCGACGAACAGTACCCGAACGGCTAACCGCCAAAAACGGCAATCGCCTGCTGCAGGCGCGGTTGATCAAACAGCAGCACCAGACTGGCCAGTTGCAGACGTTTCTCAGGGAATAAATAGACTGCCAGACAGGAGAGTAACACCGCCGCGGTAATACCAGGAAGCATTTCGTTAACAGAATGAAAACGTTATGATTCGGTCTCATTTTCGTAAATACAGGGAGGCTGAGGTGAAAATTAACGTCATCGGAACCAGCGGAAGTGGAAAAAGCACGCTGGCGAAGCAGATTGCGACCGAACTGGCTATTCCCTATATCGAGATGGACAGACTCTACTGGCGACCCGAATGGCAGGGAACGCCGGACGATGAGTTTCAGGAAAAGCTTGAGCAGGTGCTACAGGCGTCGCCAGACTGGGTACTCGACGGCAACTATAACCGCACGCGGCCCGTTAAATGGCGTAATGTAGACGTTGTCGTGTGGGTGGATTATGGGTTTGTCCGCACCCTCTGGCAGGCCGTCAACAGGGCAATCAAACGGGCCTGGCATAAACACGAGCTTTGGCCCGGAACCGGGAACAAAGAGAGTTTCCGGCGCGCGTTCTTCAGTAAAGAGTCGATTCTCATCTGGACGATGAAAACGTGGCGTAACAACCGCACGCGTTATGAAGCCGATCTGCAAAACCCGCAATATGGGCATATCCGCTTCGTCCATATTACCCGCCGCGGGCACGCGGAAACGCTGATTGCCGCCTTAAAATCTTATTCTTAGTAGGGTTTTATATATCTGATTTCCGGCAAACCAAATGTAAATTAATTGTTTCTCAGTGGTGAAATACGCCTTTAATAATGTCGACATGTTAAGTCAAACGAGAACGCAACATGTCATGGCGAATCAGCATTCTGGATAAAAGCCCCATCGCTGAAAATGAAACGGCTGCCGATGCGCTGGCGCGGACGTTAGCGCTGGCGCAACAGGCGGAAAATCTAGGCTATCATCGCTTCTGGATTGCCGAACACCACAACACACCACAGCTCGCCAGCCCCTCGCCGGAACTGCTGATTGCCTGGATCCTCGGGCAAACGAAACGCATCCGTGTGGGCTCTGGCGGCGTCATGCTTCAACACTACAGCCCCTATAAAGTCGCTGAAAACTTTAACGTTCTGGCCGCGCTGGCGCCGGGTCGCGTGGATCTGGGCGTCGGGAAAGCCCCCGGTGGGCTACCGCTCTCAACCCGCGCGCTGCAGCAGGGCCTCAATCAAGAGGAAAAGGGCAGCTTTGCCGAACAGCTGGCCCAGCTCGACCGCTGGATCCGTCCTGAAAACCAGTCGGCGGAAGAGGCCGTTCGCGCCACGCCGTTGCCGCCGGTCCCTGCACAAGGTTTCCTGCTGGGGGCCAGCCCCGAAAGCGCGCTGCTCGCCGCATCGCTCGACTGGCACTTCGTCTTTGCCGCGCACCTGAACGGCGATCCGGAGCTGCTGCGCGAGGTGGTATCGATCTGGCGGAAGAACAGCGCGCGGGAGGTGATTGTGGCGGTGCAGGCGATTGTCGCGCCGACCCAGGCCGAAGCGGACGCGCTGGCGCAGAAGGTTGAAGTGTGGGGCGTTGAGCTGGCAAACGGCCAGCGCGTAACCGTTGCCAGCGAGGAGCAGGCCTACGCCTTTGCCCGTCAGGCGGGGAGCGAGCCGGTGCGCATTGCCCGTCGGGCCCAGTCGCTGCTGGCGGGCACAGCTGAGTCGGTGCTGGAACAGCTTAACGCGCTGCACGAACAGTGGGGCATTGACGAATTTATCATCGACACGCCGGTTGCGGAGGGGGCAACGCGCGTCGCGTCTCTGCGTCTGCTGGCTGAGGCGCGTCTTAACAGGGAGGTCACCGTATGAGCTTCGGCGAACAACTGATAGCCTGGCGTCGTGAGCTGCACCGGAACCCGGAGCTGTCCGGCCAGGAAGTGGAGACCACCGCGCGCCTGCGCCAGTGGCTGACGAATGCCGGTATTCCCCCACAGCCTTACGATCTGCCGACCGGTCTGGTGGCGGAAATCGGAACCGGTAGCAAGTTGATTGCGCTGCGGGCAGACATTGATGCCCTGCCAATTGAGGAGCGCAGCGGCGTGCCGTTTAGCTCGCAGCATGCAGGCGTGATGCACGCCTGCGGACACGATATCCACACCAGCGTGATCCTCGGCGCCGCGTTAAAGCTCAAAGAGCGGGAAGCCTCACTTAACGGCCGGGTGCGTATCCTGTTTCAACCTGCCGAAGAGAACTTTGGCGGTGCGAAGAGCATGGTGCGTGCCGGTGCCCTGCGTGACGTCAGCGCCATCTTCGGCATGCATAACGAGCCCGGCCTGCCGGTCGGTGAGTTCGCCACCCGCGGCGGACCGTTTTATGCCAACGTCGATCGCTTCGTGATTCGCATTACCGGTAAGGGCGCACATGCGGCCCGCCCGCACGAAGGCAACGACGCCATTGTGCTGGCGAGCCAGCTGGTGACGGCGCTGCAAAGCGTCGCCAGCCGCAACGTCAACACGCTGGATTCGGTGGTGCTGAGCGTCACCCGCATCGCAGGCGGCAACACCTGGAACGTGCTGCCGGAAAGCGTCGAGCTGGAGGGCACGCTTCGCACCCACCGCACGGAGGTTCAGCAGAAAGTGAAGGCCCGCGTGGGCGAAATCGCCGCCGGGTTTGCCAGCGCCTTCAGCGCGCAGATCGACATCACCTGGTATGCCGGGCCCACCGCGCTGGTGAACGACGAGCGCTGGGCCGACTTCGCCACCTCGGTCGCGCGTGAGGTCGGTTATGAAACCCGGCACGCGGAGCTGCATATGGGCGGGGAAGATTTTGCGGTCTACCTGCAGTCTGTTCCCGGCGCGTTTGTCAGCATCGGCAGCAACAGCCCGTATGGTTTACATCACCCGGCGTTTAATCCTGACGAAGCCCTGATTGAGCCCGCAGCCCGCTATTTTGCACAGCTGGCGGAAAAAGCCCTGCAACACGTTTAATTCTGGAGAGGTAAATATGTCTGCACATCGTCAACTGCGGCTTGGGACCATTTTGCATGGTGCATCGGGCAATATGTCCGCCTGGCGTCATCCGGCGGCGGTCGCGGATGCCAGCATTAATTTTGAATTTGTAAAAGAGACGGCGTTAAAAGCGGAGGAGGGCAAACTCGATTTTTTATTCGTTGCCGACGGTCTTTATATAAATGAGAAATCCATTCCGCATTTTTTAAACCGCTTTGAGCCGTTAACGGTATTATCCGCGCTGGCAAGCATCACTACGCGGCTGGGGCTGGTGGGAACGTTATCCACCTCCTACAGCGAACCCTTTACCACGGCGCGCCAGTTCGCCAGCCTCGATCATCTGAGCAACGGACGTGCGGGCTGGAACGTGGTGACTTCGCCGCTGGAAGGGTCGGCAAAGAACTTCTCGCGCGAAAAACACCCCGAGCATGCGCTGCGCTATCGCATTGCGGATGAGTATCTCGACGTGGTGAAAGGGCTGTGGGACTCCTGGGAAGGCGACGCGTTTATCCGCAACAAAGAGAGCGGTCAGTTTTTTGACCCGGCCAGGCTGCATACCCTCGATCACCACGGTGACTTCTTCCAGGTCGCCGGTCCGCTGAATATTGGTCGCACCCCGCAAGGGCGTCCGATTGTTTTTCAGGCGGGCGCGTCGGACGACGGGAAAAAGCTGGCGGCAAAACATGCCGACGCCATTTTCACTCATCACGAAACGCTCGACGAGGCAAAAGCGTTTTACCGCGACGTGAAGCAGCAGCTGGAAACAAACGGCCGCCGCGCGTCAGATTTACATATCTTCCAGGGCGTCAGCGTGATTGTGGGTAAAGACGCCGATGACGTGGAAAACCAGTATCAAACCACGGCGGCGCTGGTGTCGGTTACCGATGCCCTCAATTACCTCGGACGTTATTTTGAACATCACGATTTCAGCCAGTATCCGCTCGACGAGCCGTTCCCGGATATCGGTGACTTAGGCAAAAACAGCTTCCGCAGCACCACCGATGAAATTAAGCGAAATGCCCGCGAGCGCAACTTAACCCTGCGCCAGGTGGCGCTTGAGGCCGCATCGCCGCGCCCGCGCTTTTCCGGCACGCCGGAGGAGGTCGCCGACGGTCTGCAGGCCTGGTTTGAAGGCTATGCCGCAGACGGCTTCATCATCCAGGGCGGTACGCCGGATACCTTTCCGCGCTTTGTTGACCAGGTGGTGCCCGTTTTACAGGCCCGCGGCCTGTTCCGCACCGACTACCCGGGAACCACGCTGCGCGAAAGCCTTGGCTTAGACCAACCGAAAAACCAGTTCACACAACAATAAAAGAGAACTCCGCTATGCAAAAAACATCGCTTATTCTTGCGCTCGCGCTGGCCTTTACCCCTGCCGTCTGGGCAGAGAATGTGAACATTAACGGCACCGGCGTGAGCGTCGAGGCCAATAAAACGCCGATCAATACCGCCAGAAACAGCGATGCAGTGGCGCAGTTGCCGAAAGATTATCGCTTCGCCGTGCCGGGGAAATTTACCGTGGCGGTGGCGGGCCTCAATCAACCGCCGCTGACGGTATTTTCCGACGACAACAAAACGCTGCTCGGGAGTGAAGTTGACGTCGCTCGTCTGGTGGCCGACAGCCTCGGCCTTGAGTTGAACGTGGTGCCAACGTCGTGGGAAGACTGGCCGCTGGGCGTGGCGTCCGGAAAATACGATGCCGCCATCAGCAACATTACCGTTACCAAAGCGCGCAAAGAGAAGTTTGATTTCGCCACCTACCGTAAGGACTCCCTCGGCTTCTACGTGAAATCGACCAGCCCGATCGAATCGCTTCAGAAGGCTGAGGACATCGCCGGGCTGCGGATTATCGTCGGCTCCGGCACCAACCAGGAGGCCATCCTGCTGGCATGGAATGCTGAAAACCTGAAGAAGGGGCTGAAACCATTTACGCCGATCTACACCAAAGACGATGCGGCGCAAACGCTGGCGCTCCAGTCCGGGCGCGCGGATGCCTACTTTGGCCCGAACGTGATTGGCGCATGGAAGGCGGCGCTGAACGGGAAAACCAAACTGGTGGGCAGCGTCGACGGCGGCTGGCCGAAGGCGGCGCACATTGCGGTGACGCTGAAGAAAGGCAGCGGGCTGGTTGAGCCGGTGCAAACCGCGCTGAACGGCGTCATCAAAAACGGCGATTACGACAAAGTGCTGAACCGCTGGGGGGAGGGCGTTGAGCGTATTCCGCAGTCAGAAGTGAATCCTGATGGCCTGGGTGATTAAGGAGGCGCTATGCGTGAACAATTTCGTGACGTTTCACCGGAAGATGCCGAACTTCAGCCCATTATCGAGGGGCTGTTCGGTGAATATGCAGCCCGCTACGGTGACTACTTCTCTAAAGACGCGGAAGTGGAACTCACCGAGTGGTATTTAGCGCCGCAGGGGCTGTTTATCGTCCTGGAGCGTGACGGAAAAATCATCGCCACCGGTGCGTACAAACCCTTCGACGAACGCACCGCGGAAATCAAGCGCATCTGGACGGACAAAACCCTGCGTCAGCAGGGGCTTGCCGGACGCGTAGTGCAGGAGCTGGAGCGCAGGGCGGTGCTGGCAGGTTACAGCCAGATCTACCTGACAACCGGTTTTCGCCAGCCGGAAGCGGTCAGGCTCTATCTCAGCCAGGGCTACCAGCCACAGTTTGATCTGAACCGGGATCCGGAAGAGTACAGCCAGCCGCCGTTTGATGGTCGGCTGCGCTTCACTAAAACGCTGGTACGCGAAGCGTTCAGTAAAACCGCATGAGGAACGACGATGAGCAACGTTGAAACCATTAAGGTGGTCCCGGCGCGTTATCCGCTGCGGACCGTCGGCGCCGCGGTGGCGCTGTTTGTCCTGGCGATCGTGATCCAGTCCGTCGCTTTCAACCCGCGCTGGGAGTGGGCGGTGTTTGCCCGCTGGTTCTTCGACCCGGTTATTCTCGAAGGCGTAGGGCAGACTCTGCTGCTTACCCTGATCGGTACCGCGCTGAGCGTGGTGTTGGGCGGCATGCTGGCGCTGGCGAGACTCTCCTCGTCATGGCTGCTGAGCAGCCTGGCGTGGGGCTATATCTGGCTGTTTCGCTCGCTGCCGCTGATCGTGGTGCTGATCATTCTCTACAACTTTTCCTATCTCTACGACACGCTCTCCCTCGGCGTGCCGTTCACCAGCATTAGCTGGGGCAGCTTTGAGACCATTAACGTGCTCGGACAGTTCTCCACCGCCGTGGTGGGGCTGACGCTGGTGCAGAGCGCCTACACCGCAGAGATTATTCGCGGGGGGTTCCTCGGGGTGGATCACGGCCAGTATGAAGCGGCCGCCGCGCTTGGCCTGCCGGCCTGGCGACGTACGGTGCGTATAATCCTGCCTCAGGCGTTGCGCACCATTCTGCCGTCCGGGTTCAATGAAATTATCAGCCTCGCCAAGGGAACGGCGATGGTCTACGTCCTGGCAATGCCGGAGCTGTTCTATACCATCCAGATGATCTACAACCGTACCCAGGAGGTGATCCCGTTGCTGATGGTCGGTGCCGCCTGGTATCTGGTGATTACCACCGTCTTGTCCGCTATCCAGTACGGTGTTGAACGCGCACTCGCCCGCAGCGAACGCCGCTCTGCGGTTAATCAGAACCGTGCCGCCCGTCGCACCCGTTCCGTCACCACCACGCCAGCACAGGAGCCTATCCATGCAAGCCTCTCCTGAAGGACATATCTCGATTACCGGTGTCAGCAAGTTTTTTGGTCGCCATAAGGCGCTCGACAACGTTTCGCTTGAGATCCCGCCCGGTTCCGTGACGGTCATTCTCGGGCCCTCAGGCTCGGGTAAATCGACGCTGCTGCGCACCATTAACCATCTGGAGCGCGTCGACGAAGGCTTTATTCAGATCGACGGGGACTACATTGGCTACCGTCGTCAGGGCGACAAGCTCTATGAGCTGAAGGAGAAAGAGATCCTCAGGCAGCGCGTCAACGTGGGCTATGTGTTTCAGAACTTCAATCTCTTTCCTCACCTCACGGTGCTGGAAAACCTGATCGAGGCGCCCATCGCGCATAAGAAGCTCAGCAAAAAAGAGGCGGTGGAAAGGGCATACAGCCTGCTGGATGTGGTCGGGCTGCGGGATAAGGCCGACGCCTGGTCTCGCCATCTCTCCGGCGGGCAGCAGCAGCGCATTGCGATTGCCCGCGCGCTGGCGCTACGCCCCCGCGTGATGCTATTTGATGAGCCTACCTCGGCGCTGGATCCGGAGCTGGTGGGAGAGGTGCTGGACGTGATCAAAAAACTGGCCCGGTCCGGCACTACGCTGGTGGTGGTCACCCACGAGATCGGTTTTGCCCGCGAGGTGGCGGATCAGGTGGTGTTTATGGTCGACGGGAAAATCGTGGAGCAGGGCAGCAGCGACGCGGTATTGAACCGTCCGTCGCACGCGCGAACGCGCCAGTTCCTGTCAAAAGTGCTGTAAGGAGCGCAGATGAAATACGGACTTCTGGCGGGGCTGGTCTTCACAACGGCAAGCCACGCCAGCATCGATCTGAAAGCCAACGAGCAGCCGCTGCCGGTGACGGTTGATCGGCAGGCCGTGGCGAAGATCCCCGCCGGTTATAAATTCGTTGAGCCGGGTACGCTGACGGTCGCCGTCTCGATGCTGAACTCCCCGCCGCTGGCGCTGCTGGCCAGCGATAACCGCACGCGGATTGGCAGCGACCCGGATATCGCCCGCCTGCTGGCGGGCAGCCTGGGGCTGAAGCTAAAGCTGGTGCCAACGGCGTGGGAAGACTGGCCGCTGGGCATCGCTTCCGGGCGCTACGACGTGGCGCTGGTGAACATTGCGGTGACCGAACAGCGTAAAGAGAAGTTTGATTTTGCGACCTACCGCGTCGATTCGCTGGCGTTTTCGGTGAAGTCCACCAGCGAGATTCAATCAATCAAAAGCGCGGAAGATCTGGCCGGGAAAAAGGTGATTGTCGGCTCGGGCACCAATCAGGAGCGCATCCTGCTGGGCTGGAACGAAGAGAATAAAAAGGCGGGGCGAGCGCCTGCGCTGCCGGTCTATCTCCACGACGATGCCTCGGGCAATCTCTATATCCAGTCCGGCAGGGCGGACGTGTTCTTTGGCCCTCAGTCGGTTTCAGCTTACAAAGCGGCGCTCACCGGCAAAACCCGCGTGGTCGGTTTAGGTCCGAAAAAAGCTTATGTCGCGACCACGACCAAAAAAGGCAATGAGCTGGTGTACGCGTTGCAGGCGGCGCTGGACGGGGCGATTAAGCGCGGAGAGTACCAGAAAGTGCTGGCGCGCTGGGGCGAACAGGGCGAAGCGGTGGCGCAATCGGAGGTCAACCCGCCTGGGATAACCTACTAATGGTGCTCTACACTTAGGATTTTCACTCCTGAGGGGGCAACATGATGAAACTCTATGGCGTACCCGGCTGGGGCTCGGCAATCAGTGAAGTGATGCTGACCCTGGCCGATATCCCTTATCAATTTGTGAACGTTGACGGGTTTGACCAGCCCGGCCCGCAGCGTGAACTGCTGCAAAAACTCAACCCGCTGTGCCAGGTGCCCACGCTGGCGCTGGAAAATGGCGCCATCATGACCGAAACGGCGGCGATTGCTCTGATGGTGCTCGACCGTTGTCCCGATCTCGCCCCTCCCGTGGGGCAGGCCGAGCGTCAGCAGTTTCAGCGTCTGCTTATCTGGTTCGTGGCGAACGTCTATCCCACCTTTACCTATGCCGATTATCCCGAACGCTGGGTGCCTGATGCGCCGGAACAGCTGCAGAAAAACTGCATTGAGTACCGGAAATCCCTCTATCTGTGGTTTGAAAATCAGCTTAAGGCCGCGCCGTTTGCGCTGGGTGAACGGCTGACGCTGCTGGATGTGTATATTGCGGTGGCGCGCACCTGGGGGCCTCGCCATGAGTGGTTTGCGACAAATACGCCGAAGCTTACGGCGATTGCGGATACCGTGTGTCAGCTGCCGGAACTGCACAAGGTGTTAAAGGCAAACAACATTATCTGATAACGTGGAATGCTCACACATAACAGGAAGCCTGCATATGCCACACGTAGATATCAAATGTTTTCCCCGCGATCTTAACGACGAGCAAAAAAACGCGCTGGCGGCAGATATCGCCGAGGTGATAATTCGCCATTTCAACAGCAAAGACGGTTCAGTATCGGTGGCGTTGAACCAGGTAAACCCGGAAGACTGGAAGGCACAGGTCTGGGATACCGAAATCGGACCGAAGCTGGACGAGTTGATTAAAAAGCCCGGGTATTCAATGTAATCTTTCGCCGGGTGAGGTCATCGTCTTACCCGGTTTCTCCTGCCGCTTACGCCTTCTTTTCGCAAAAAACGATAAAAATAAGTTTTATCTGATCCGTTACACTTAACGTTCACGACCGACATTTCATCAATCCTTAGGAAAGATCGACAACAGAATCAATTAAGGACAGTCACATTAAAGGATAATTTTCTCATGACAAAATTACCCCGGTTTTCACCTGCTTTTTTCCACCCGCGATACTGGCTAAGCTGGACAGGCATCGCCGCCCTGTGGCTTATCATGCTGCTGCCTTACCCGCTGTTGTTCAGACTCGGACACGTTCTGGGCCGGTTAGCCATGCGCCTTCTACCGCGCCGTGTCGAGATTGCCCGCCGTAATCTGGAACTGTGCTTCCCGCAGATGGAAGCAGAAGCGCGTGAATCTTTGCTGCAGCGAAATTTTGAATCCGTGGGAATGGGGGTAATCGAAACCGGCATGGCGTGGTTCTGGCCTGAATGGCGGGTGCGTAAATGCTTTACCGTGCGCGGTTACGAACATATGGAGCAGGCCAGGGCGCAGGGGAAGGGCGTGGTGCTGGTTGGCATGCATTTTCTGACGCTTGAGTTGGGCGCGCGGATATTTGGCATGCTTAACCCCGGTATTGGGGTTTATCGTCCCAACAATAATGCGCTCCTGGACTGGCTACAAACGCGCGGTCGTCTGCGTTCGAATAAAACCATGCTGGATCGTCATGATTTAAAAGGCATGATCCGTGCCCTGAAGCAGAATGAAATTCTCTGGTACGCGCCGGATCATGACTATGGCAAAGCCAACAGCGTGTTTGCGCCATTCTTCGCCGTCCCGGATGCCGCCACGACGGCGGGCAGCTATATGCTGGTCAAAAGCGCTAAGCCTGCCGTTATTCCGTTTGTGCCGCGCCGCAGAGAGGACGGTACAGGGTACGAGCTGATTATTCTTGAAGATATCAGCGCGTCATTGCAGGGTGCGGATAAAGAGTCTGTCGCAACCCAGATGAACCGGGCGATCGAGCGCGCGGTGCTGATGGCGCCGGAGCAGTATATGTGGCTGCACCGTCGCTTCAAGACGCGTCCTGAGGGCGTGCCGGACAGATATGCCCGTAAAAAAATCTCCGCGCCCCCTCGGGCTGGCTTAACCGACGATGAATTCTCGCAGCAGTCGGGCATGCAGCACTAAAACGCCACGCAAAAGGCTGCTGGAGCTAGTTTCCGGCAGCGCTTTTGGCCTTTAGCAGTATTTCCATCAGCCCGGGAAAACGGGCATCCAGATCCTCCCGACGCAGTGAAATCATATTTTCTCGTCCCTGCGGACGCTGCCAGATGACCCCACTGTCGCGCAACACGCGCCAGTGGTGGGTCATCGTGGATTTCACCACGTCCTCCGGGCGCAGCGCGTTACAGCTGAGTTCGCTGCCGTCGGCGAGCCGGCGAATAATCGATAGCCGGAGCGGGTTGCCGAGGGCAAACAGCACATTTTCCAGCAGTATTTGTTCAGTTTCAGGGTGGTTAGGGATCATCGTTTTCCTGCGCGTGATGTCAGATTGAGCTATATCAACAATAGGTCAACCCTTAAAAAATAGTTCGATAATACTCGTACAATAGGACTATTATAGCAAACGAACCAATGCGCGACCATCCCGGTCGTCACAAACACGTCATAGTGACTAAGGAAATATCATGCCCCGACCCATTCCTCTCGAACGTTATCGCAACATCGGTATCTCCGCGCATATCGATGCCGGTAAAACCACCACCACTGAGCGCATCCTGTTTTATACCGGGATGAGCCACAAGCTGGGTGAAGTACACGATGGCGCGGCAACCACCGACTGGATGGCGCAGGAGCAAGAGCGCGGGATCACCATTACGTCCGCGGCGGTCAGCTGCTTCTGGCCAGGCATGGACAGAGGCTTTGAGCCGCACCGGATCAACATCATCGATACCCCGGGGCACGTGGACTTCACCATTGAGGTGGAGCGTTCCATGCGCGTGCTCGACGGCGCGGTGATGGTGTATGACTCCGTGGGTGGCGTGCAGCCGCAGTCGGAAACCGTCTGGCGTCAGGCCAATAAATATCACGTACCGCGTCTGGCCTTCGTCAACAAAATGGACCGTCCGGGTGCCGATTTCTTCCGCGTCGTGCGGATGATGCAGGAGCGCCTGAAGGCCAATCCGGTGCCGATTGTCATCCCGGTGGGTGCCGAAGATCATTTCACCGGCGTGGTGGATCTCATCAAGATGCGCACCATTCTGTGGGACGATGCGACGCAGGGTATGGTGTTTACCTATGCCCCCGTGCCGGACGATTTAGTCAGTACCGCCCAGGAGTGGCGGGAAAAAATGGTCTCCGCGGCGGCGGAAGCCAGCGATGAACTGATGGACAAATACCTGGAAACGGGCGACCTGACGGAGGCGGAAATTATCCAGGGGCTGCGCATTCGCACCATCTCGGGCGAAATCCAGCCGATGCTGTGCGGCAGCGCCTTTAAAAACAAAGGCGTGCAGCGCATGCTGGATGCGGTGATTGAGCTGATGCCGTCGCCGCTTGACGTGCCGGCCATTGACGGCGTGGATGAAAAAGGGCAGCACGCGGAGCGTCATCCGAGTGATGATGAGCCGTTCTCGGCGCTGGCGTTCAAGCTGATGAGCGACCCGTACGTCGGGCAGCTGACCTTTATCCGGGTCTACTCTGGCGTGCTGCGCAAAGGCGACGCGGTCTATAACCCGGTGAAAGAGAAGAAAGAGCGCATCGGGCGCATCGTGCTGATGCATGCCAACGATCGCCATGAGGTGGATGAACTGCGCGCCGGGGATATCGCGGCCTGTGTCGGGTTAAAAGACGTGACCACCGGTGACACGCTCACCGATCCGAACGCCGTCATTACGCTTGAGCGCATGGAGTTCCCGGATCCGGTGATCTCGCTGGCGATTGAGCCGAAAACCAAAGGCGATCAGGAGAAAATGGGCATTGCGCTACAGCGTCTGGCGGCGGAAGACCCGTCTTTCCGCCTGCATACTGACGAGGAGTCCGGTCAGACGATTATCTCCGGGATGGGTGAGCTACACCTCGAGATTATCGTCGACCGCATGAAGCGTGAGTTTGGCGTCGAGGCGAACATTGGTCGTCCGCAGGTAACCTACCGGGAAACCCTGCGCAAGGCGGTGAAGGATATTGAAGGGAAATTTGTCCGACAGTCCGGCGGGAAAGGGCAGTACGGTCATGTGGTGCTGAGCCTGGAGCCGCTGGAGCCCGGAAGTGGTTTTGTATTTGAAGATGCTACCAAGGGCGGCGTGGTACCGCGCGAGTATATCCCGTCCGTGGAGAAAGGGCTGCGGGAAGCGATGAACAGCGGCGTGCTGGCGGGCTATCCGGTCGTCGATGTTAAGGCGACGCTGACGTTTGGCTCGTATCACGACGTCGACTCCTCGGAGATGGCGTTCCGCATGGCGGCGATCCTCGGCTTCAAGGAGGGCGCTCGCAGGGCGGATCCGGTGATCCTTGAGCCGATCATGCACGTGGAAGTGGAAACGCCGGAAGAGTACGCCGGGAACATCATGGGCGATCTCTCTTCCCGCCGCGGCATGGTGCAGGGAATGGCGGAGCAGTACGGAAGCCAGATTATCCGCGCCGATGTGCCGCTGGCCGAGATGTTTGGTTACGCCACCACGCTGCGCTCGATGTCCCAGGGACGCGCGACGTATACGATGGAGTTCCATCATTTTGCGGAGGCACCGCGGAATGTTGCGGATGAGATTATTGCGCGGCGTGCGAAGTAGTTAATTAATTGCACATGGTAGTCGGTGGGCTACCATGTGCTTTTTTTACGACACGGAGATTATCCATGTTACTTAATTAGCGTTGCCGAGCGGACTTTCCATTTCCCTTGTTCTTCAATAAGACAATCTGCAACAACGTGATCTTGCTTCTTACCAAACGCGATATAAACGTTTGTGCAAACGGCGTCAAAATCAGAGTGCAGGATGGTTATCTGATTCCAGTCCTCATCCCAATCCTGTGATTTGATAAACATATCCGTATCGGGCATATCTTTTTCGTTACTGTCACCTGAATACAACTCTTTTATTGCTGCAATTGTCTCCGAGGCAACGTAATCATTCATAATATCTGGGTTAAGTACGGGCGGTTTGTGCTGGTCTAACTGGGCGATATACCATTGATTGAATTTAAGCGCCGCCTGGCCCGGTGCATAAACATTTTCTGCGGCCGCGAGAGGAGAAAGGGCAAAAAGAAAAAACCAAAGTGTTTTCATTAGTCATGCCTGAACAGTTCGTAATGTGGTTGTATGTTGCGGTAAGCCTGCCCTGGGTACATGGTGCGTTGAACAAAATCGCTGATCCACTGCTGACCATCGTATATGCAAACGTGCCCGCTATCATGACCAACAATATTTTGAATAACTGCGACGTCGCCTGCATGGGGTTGATCGTATACAAGGCGGAATCCAGCGTTAACCAATGTCCGCCCCATGTCTTTTGCCAGACGCGTATTGGGGATTTTTAATCTTCCACCCGTTCTGATCGCTTCGGTGACGTAGTGAGCACAATACCCCGTGCTCTTCGGTTGGGCGTGTGATTTAGCATATGAGATTGCGCCATCTTTATTCCATGTCATTGATATTTCCTTAACGCGAGAGTGCTAATGCTGCAACTCAGGAAATATCCTCCGTTTTAGAACGCAATAGTAAACATAAAATGCCATAGAAATTCACTATAATTCAGGAGGATATAATTTAGGAAATCAATCCAGAGCCTTCACCATCTTCCCGCTCGCCACAAATGTCCCCGCGCCGAGATGATGCAGTGTATTCAGTTTATCCCCGTCAAACTGCCAGCGCCCGGCGACAAACGCGCGCTCATCGGCTGCCGCTGAAACCACTTCTCCAAACAGCGTGTCGTATTTCTCTGCCGCAGAGGTGACGGGAAGTAATCGGCACTCCATCCACGCCAGACATTTTTCTTCAATCACCGGCAGCCCGAGCTCAGGGCCGTTCACTACCGGGATCCCGTAGCAGTTGAATTTGTCCTCGTCGCGCCCGCTGACGCTGCCGACAGCGTATGTCCAGTTAGCTGCCGCCACGCCGGGGATGACGATGCCAAACTTCCCGCTATGCTCAATCAGCTCACGTGACCAGGTACTTTTGTCCACCACAATCGCGATGCGCGGCGGTTCAAACTCAACGGGCATGGACCACGCGGCGGCCATCACGTTGCGTCTGTCGAGGTTTTCATCCCGACTGGTAATAAGCACGGTAGGGCCGTGGTTCAACAGGCGGCTGGCATGACGTAATTCAACAGGGCGAAAGTGGCTCATAGGATCTCCTCATCTGTAACGATGAGTATGACGAAAAAGCACGTAAATCAAAGTGAGTGCGTCAAATTAGTTTATAAACAGAACATCACAATCAAAGGAAAATGATGTATGTCCCCCTTTCTGACTGACTATTTTGCCCGCATTGGGTGGGCGCAACCGACACGGGTTGATATAGACACCCTGCGCGCGCTGCATTTACACCACAACTGTGCGATCCCGTTCGAAAATATTGATGTCGTCCTGCCGCGCGAAATCCATCTTGACGATCAATGTCTGGTCGACAAGCTGGTGACGGCGAGACGCGGAGGATATTGCTTTGAGCAAAACGGCCTTTTCGAGCGCGTGTTGCGTGAAGTCGGGTTTAACGTGCGCAGCGTGCTGGGACGCGTGGTATTAGCGAGCCCGCCGCAAATGCCGCCGCGCACGCACCGCCTGCTGCTGGTTGAGCTGAACGGCGAGCGCTGGATTGCCGACGTGGGGTTTGGTGGACAGACGCTGACGGCGCCGATTCGCCTGCTCGCCAACGAGGAGCAGGGGACGCCGCACGGTATGTACCGACTGCTGAGCGAGGGCAACGACTGGGTGCTACAGTTCCGTCACCACGAGCACTGGCAGTCGATGTACCACTTTGACCTGACGACGCAGTATTTCAGCGATTACGTGATGGGGAACTTCTGGTCGGCGCACTGGCCGCAGTCCCATTTTCGTCATCATCTGCTGATGTGTCGCCACCTGCCGGACGGCGGCAAGCTGACGCTGACTAACTTCAACTTTACCCACTGGCAGAACGGTCACGTGGAGGAGCAGATCCATTTGCCGGATGCGGAGGCGCTGTATAAGCTGATGCAGGAGCGGTTTGGCCTTGGCGTTGATGATCCGAAGCACGGCTTTACACTGGCCGAGCTGACGGCAGTGATGGCGGGGTTTGATACGCATCCGCAGGCAGGGAAATAGCCCGGTGGCGGCTACGCCTTACCGGGCCTACGGGAGTGTGAACGTAGGTCGGGTAAGGCGAAGCCGCCACCCGACAAAATCAACGGCGCGATCTCACCACCTGATACCGACGGGTAAAATACTCAAACGGCGCGCTCCACACGTGTACCAGACGGGTGAACGGGAAGATGAGGAAGATCGTCATCCCCAGCACCAGATGCACGCGGAAGATCGGCGCGACGCCGCTCAACATCTCCGACGAGCCCCCCTTAAACGTTACGATCCCCTGCGCCCAGCCGACCAGTTTCATCATCTCGCTTCCGTCAGGATATTGCGCGGAGAAAGGAATGGTCGACAGCCCGAGGATGCACTGAAGCAGCAGGATACTCATGATGATAATATCCGGCGTGGTGGACGTGGCGCGTACCCGCTGGTTGAAGAGGCGGCGGATCAGCAGCATTGACCCACCAATCAGCGTCAGTACGCCGCAAATGCCTCCCGCAATCATGGCCAGCTGCTGTTTAACCGCGACGGGTAAAAACCAGGCGTACATCCAGTGCGGGGTTAACATGCCGAACAGGTGCCCGAAGAAGATCCCCAGAATCCCGATATGAAACAGGTTAGAGGCCCAGTTCATCCCGCGCTTGCTGAGCATCTGGCTCGATGAGGCCCGCCAGGTGTATTGCCCGTAGTCGTAGCGCAGCCAGCTGCCGAGGAAAAAGACGGTGGCGCAGATGTAGGGATAAATGTCATAGAAAAACACGTTCAGGTAATGCGTCATTTTGGGCCTCCGGCGCTGACGCCCACGTACTGCGGCGCGACGTCCTGGCTAAAGCGTCGTTGATATTGCTGCATCGGCGAACTGTCGCACGATGTGGCGTTGTCTTCGATAAACTTCACCTGTTCCTCTTCCCACACGGCGTCCAGTGCCTGACGGGTATCATCCCGTTTTTCACCGGACACCTGCTTCGCCACGCTGTCGCTGGAAAGCCGTGTACCGGCCATCGTCAGCAGGGCGTCAAACAGCTGGTAATGCGCGACGCCGCGCTGCTTGAGGCGACCACCAATCAGCGCCAGGATCGGCGCGACATTTTGCAATCCTTCACGCGCCTCGTCGTCGGTGACGAGGCTGAGGTATTCCAGGTAGAGCGGCAGATAGTCGGGCAGCTCGCGGCAGTCCAGCTGCAGCCCGGCTTTCTCATACTGGCTCATCAGATCGACCATCGCCTGACCACGATCGCGGGACTCGGCGTGAACGTGCTCGAACAGCAGCAGCGACGTCGCGCGACCACGCTCAAACACCTCGCACCATTCGGCCTGCTTATCCAGCAGCGGGGCGCTCAGGTGCTGCTGCGCAAACGGCAGCAGCATGGGCGCGTCCTGCTCAACCAGGGAAAGCGCCTCATCGCGATTTTCCCACAGCAGCTCATCGGGATATTCAATCAGCAGCGCGATGATTTTAAGGATCTGCATTATTCTCCCTCCCCGTGTTCGCGCACCTCGGTGATGTTAATCGCGTCGATGCGGCTGCTGTTGAAGAGGTTGAATTTGGTGTCGGAGCCGTGGCAGCCGTCGCCAAAGGTGAAGCCGCAGCCGTTTTTCTCCGGGAAGGCGTCGCGCGCCATTTCGCGATGGCTGGTCGGGATCACGAAGCGGTCTTCGTAGTTAGCGATGGCGAGATAGCGGTACATCTCCTCAACCTGCGCTTCGGTCAGGCCCACTTCCTCAATGGCGCGGGTATCGGTCACGCCTTCCACGGTCTGGGAGCGTTTATAGTGACGCATCGCCATCATGCGCTTCAGGGCGCGCAGCACCGGGCCGGTATCGCCCGCGCTGAGCATGTTTGCCAGGTACTGCACTGGAATGCGCAGGCTTTCCACGGCAGGCAGGACGCCGTCACTCTGCGGCAGGCCGCCCGCATCCGCGTAGGACTGAATCGGCGACAGCGGCGGCACGTACCAGACCATCGGCAGGGTGCGGTATTCCGGATGCAGCGGCAGGGCCAGCTTCCAGTCCATCGCCATCTTGTAGACCGGCGAACGCTGGGCGGCATCAATCACGTTCTGTGGAATGCCCTGTTTCAGCGCTTCCTCAATCACCGCCGGATCGTTCGGGTTGAGGAACACGTCGCACTGGCGCTCGTACAGATCGGTTTCATGCTCGGTGCTGGCGGCCTCTTCAATACGGTCCGCGTCGTACAGCAGCACGCCGAGATAACGGATGCGTCCGACGCAGGTTTCCGAGCAGACAGTCGGCTGGCCGGACTCAATGCGCGGGTAGCAGAAGATGCATTTTTCTGACTTGCCGCTTTTCCAGTTGAAGTAAATTTTCTTGTACGGGCAGCCGCTGATGCACAGACGCCAGCCGCGACATTTATCCTGGTCGATTAGCACAATGCCGTCCTCTTCGCGCTTGTAGATCGCGCCGCTCGGGCAGGTGGCCACGCAGCTCGGGTTGAGGCAGTGCTCGCACAGGCGCGGCAGATACATCATGAAGGTGTTTTCAAACTGGCCGTACATCTCCTTCTGGATCTTCTGGAAGTTGCGGTCGCGGGCGCGCTTTTCGAACTCGCCGCCCAGCAGTTCCTCCCAGTTTGGCCCCCAGACGATTTTGTCCATCCGCTTACCGTCGATCAGCGAGCGGGGGCGGGCGGTAGGGAGGTGATCCCCCTCCGGCGCGCGGTGCAGATCCTGATAGTCAAAGGTGAAGGGTTCGTAATAATCGTCAATCTGTGGCAGGACGGGGTTGGCGAAAATCTTCGACAGCACGCCCATTTTGCCGCCGAGGCGCGGCGTCAGCTTGCCATGTATGCCGCGGATCCAGCCGCCTTGCCACTCCTCCTGATCTTCCCAGTTTTTCGGGTAGCCAATCCCCGGTTTGGTCTCCACGTTGTTAAACCACGCATACTCCATCCCTTCGCGCCCGGTCCAGACGTTCTTGCAGGTGACCGAGCAGGTGTGGCAGCCGATGCATTTATCGAGATTCAGAACCATGCCAACCTGTGAGCGTATTTTCATTTTTTCGCCTCCTGTACCTGATCCCGACCTTCGCCATCCAGCCAGTTAATGTTTTTCATTTTGCGGATCATGATGAACTCGTCGCGGTTCGAGCCGACCGTGCCGTAATAGTTGAAGCTGTACGCCAGCTGGGCATAGCCGCCGATCATGTGCGTCGGTTTTGGGCAGACGCGGGTGACCGAGTTGTGGATCCCGCCGCGCCGTCCGGTCACTTCTGACCCCGGAATGTTCAGGATGCGCTCCTGGGCGTGGTACATCATGGTCATGCCCGGCGGCACGCGCTGGCTGACCACCGCGCGGGCGGTGAGGGCGCCGTTGGCGTTGAAGGCTTCGATCCAGTCGTTGTCCTCTATGCCCAGCTCGCGGGCGTCGGTTTCGCTGATCCAGACGATGGGCCCCCCGCGCGACAGGGTCTGCATCAGCAGGTTTTCGCTGTAGGTGGAGTGGATGCCCCATTTCTGGTGCGGCGTCAGGAAGTTCAGCGCTTTTTCCGGGAAGCCGTTCGGCGGGATCTCGCGCATGTGGGTCACGCTGCGGGTATCAATCGGTGGGCGATAGGCCACCAGGCTCTCCCCGAAGGCGCGCATCCACGGATGATCCTGATACAGCTGCTGGCGGCCCGAAAGGGTGCGCCACGGGATCAGCTCGTGGACGTTGGTATAGCCCGCGTTATAGGAGACGTGCTCGCTCTCAAGGCCGGACCACGTCGGGCTGGAGATGATTTTGCGCGGCTGCGCCTGAATGTCGCGGAAGCGGATTTTCTCGTCTTCCTTGTTCAGCGCCAGATGGGTGTGGTCGCGCCCGGTCAGTTCCCCGAGCGCTTCCCAGGCCTTCACCGCCACCTGTCCGTTAGTTTCCGGGGCGAGGGCGAGGATCACCTCCGAGGCGTCAATGGCGGTTTCAATGCGCGGGCGGCCTTTCGCCGGGCCGTCGAGCTTGACGTAGTTCAGCTTGCCGAGGAAATCGACCTCGTTCTGCGTGTTCCACGAAATGCCTTTCCCGCCGTTGCCGAGCTTGTCCATCAGCGGGCCGAGGGCGGTGAAGCGTTCGTAAGTTTCCGGGTAGTTACGCTCGACCACGGCAATGTTCGGCGCCGTTTTGCCGGGGATCAGGTCACATTCCCCTTTGCGCCAGTCCTGAATATCAAACGGCTGCGACAGCTCCGCCGGGGAGTCATGCTGCAGCGGCTGGAGCACCACGTCGGTTTCTGTGCCCAGATGGCCAACGCACACCTCGGAGAAGACTTTGGCGATGCCTTTGTAGATCTCCCAGTCGCTGCGCGATTCCCACGCCGGGTCAACGGCGGCGGAAAGCGGATGAATAAACGGGTGCATGTCCGAGGTATTCATGTCGTCCTTTTCATACCAGGTGGCGGTCGGCAGGACGATATCGGAGAAGAGGCAGGTGCTGGACATGCGGAAATCGAGCGTCACCAGCAGGTCGAGTTTGCCCTCGATGGCGGCGGTTTGCCACTCCACCTCTTCAGGCTTCACGTCGTCCGTTGAGCCTAAATCTTCACCCTGAATGCCGCTCTCGGTGCCGAGCAGGTATTTCAGCATGTACTCGTGGCCTTTCCCGGACGAGCCGAGCAGGTTAGAGCGCCAGACGAACAGGTTGCGCGGGTGGTTCTTGCCGTTGTCCGGCTGTTCGCAGGCGAAGCGGATATCGCCCGATTTCAACGCCTGAACGGTGTACTCCTGCGGCGTCATGCCCGCCGCGTCCGCACGCGCCTTGACATGCAGCGGGTTGAGGTTGAGTTGCGGGGCCGACGGCAGCCAGCCCATGCGCTCGGCGCGAACGTTAAAGTCGATCAGATGTCCGGTGAACTTCGACGCGTCCGCCAGCGGGGAGAGCAGCTCCTGCGCGGTGAGCTTCTCGTAGCGCCACTGGCTGGCGTGGTTGTAGAAGAACGAGGTGCTGTTCATCTGGCGCGGCGGGCGGTTCCAGTCCAGTGCGAAGGCCAGCGGCAGCCAGCCGGTTTGCGGGCGCAGCTTCTCCTGGCCGACATAGTGGGACCAGCCGCCGCCGCTCTGCCCGACGCAGCCGCAGAAGACCAGCATATTGATCATCCCGCGGTAGTTCATGTCCATGTGGTACCAGTGGTTCACCCCGGCACCCAGAATGATCATCGAGCGACCGTGCGTTTTGTGCGCCGTGTCGGCGAACTCGCGGGCAATTTTTTCGATCAGGTATGCGGGCACGCCGGTGATCTGCTCGCCCCAGGCGGGCGTGTAGGCTTTGATCTGGTCATAGCTGTCTGCGGCGTTACTGTCTTCCAGGCCGCGATCGAGACCGTAGTTAGCCAGCACCAGATCGTAAACGCTGACCACTCGTTTCTGGCTGCCGTCGGCGAGCGTCAGGGTTTTGCTCGGCACGCGGCGCGTAAGCACCGGCTCCTGCTTCACGCTGCGAAAATGCGGGTTTTCGTTGCCGCCAAAGTAGGGGAACGCGACGTCCGCCACGCTGTCGTGGGTAATCAGCAGGGAGAGTGTGAGTTCTGTTTCATGGCCCGCAGCCTGAGGCTCCAGGTTCCATTTGCCTTTTTCCCCCCAGCGGAAGCCGATCGAGCCGTTTGGCACCACCAGGTTACCGGCGATATCGAAGGCGACGGTCTTCCACTCTGGGTTATTGGCTTCCCCCAGCCCGTCGACAAGGTCCGAGGCGCGCAGCATACGCCCAGGCACCACGCGACCGTCAGCCTGCTCGTCCAGCAGCACGAGCATCGGCATGTCGGTGTAGCGGCGGCAGTAGTTAAGGAAGTAATCGCTCGGGTTATCGAGGTGGAACTCTTTGAGGATGACGTGGCCCATCGCCATGGCGAGGGCGCTGTCGGTGCCCTGTTTGGGGGCCAGCCACTGGTCGCTGAGCTTGGCGACCTCCGAAAAGTCCGGCGTAATCGCAACGGTCTTGGTGCCTTTGTAGCGCACCTCGGTAAAGAAGTGGGCGTCCGGAGTACGCGTCTGCGGCACGTTCGAGCCCCAGGCAATGATATAGCTGGAGTTGTACCAGTCGGCGGACTCAGGCACGTCGGTCTGCTCGCCCCAGGTCATCGGCGACGCCGGCGGCAGGTCGCAGTACCAGTCGTAGAAGCTCAGGCAGGTGCCGCCCAGCAGGGAAAGATAGCGCGTTCCGGCGGCGTAGGAGACCATCGACATCGCCGGAATAGGCGAAAAACCGGCCACGCGGTCCGGGCCGTAGTTTTTGATGGTCCAGACGTTAGCGGCGGCGATCAGCTGGTTCAGCTCTTTCCAGTTTGAGCGGATAAACCCGCCTTTACCCCGCGCCTTCCTGTAGCTTTGCGCCTTTTGCGGATCGTTCTGGATGGCATCCCAGGCCAGCACCGGATCGGTATGCTGCGCCAGCGCCTCGCGCCAGAGCTCAATCAGCCTGCGGCGCACCAGCGGGTACTTAAGGCGGTTGGCGCTGTAGAGGTACCAGGAGTAGCTTGCGCCTCGCGGGCAGCCGCGCGGCTCGTGATTGGGCAGGTCAGGGCGGGTGCGGGGGTAGTCGGTCTGCTGGGTTTCCCAGGTCACCAGGCCGTTTTTGACATAAATCTTCCAGCTACAGGAGCCGGTACAGTTTACCCCGTGGGTGGATCGCACAATCTTGTCGAACTGCCAGCGCTGGCGGTAGCTGTCCTCCCAGTCGCGGTTGGTGTGATACACCTGCCCGTGCCCATCGGCGAAACTGTCGCCTTTTGTTTTGAAGTAACGGAAGCGGTCCAGCAGTTTGCTCATGACATTTCTCCTGCTTCGATAGCATGGCCGGAGTGCGATGCATCACGCTCCGGCGAAGATGTAGTTTTTATTTTTTTGAGGATTTACGGCCATACACCAGCCAGGTGACGAACACGCAGACGATGTAAAACACGAGGAAGACCTTCATGGCCCCAACCGGCGAACCGGTCATTGCCAGCGATGTGCCGAACGCCTTAGGGATAAAGAACCCGCCAACGGCACCGATGGCGGAGATAAAGCCCAGCGCGGCGGCGGTCTCCGTCACCGCTTCATGCTGCGCCTGCTCCTCCGTGCCGCCCTGCTTTTTGACGCGGTCGAGGGTGATTTGGCGAAAGATAATCGCGATCATCTGGAAGGTCGAACCGCTGCCCAGCCCGGCGGTGAGGAACAGGCCCATAAAGACCAGGTAGAAGGCGATAAAGCTGCCGGAGCCAGAGCCGGGGAGCGTCAGGAAGATCAGGGCGCTGAAGATAGCCATAAAGACGAAGTTAATCAGCGTGACGCGCACGCCGCCCAGCCTGTCAGAGACCATCCCGCCCGCCGAACGCGCCAGTGCGCCGATCAGGGGGCCAAAGAAAGCGAGGTGAAGGATGTTCACGTCCGGGAACTGGGTTTTCGACAGCATGGCAAAGCCCGCCGAGAAGCCGATAAACGAGCCGAAGGTAGCAAGATAAAGCAGGCTCAGCAGCCAGAGGTGAAAGCGCTTCAGTACCGGCAGCTGGCTGGCGATAGAGGCTTTAGAGCTGGCGATATCGTTCATGCCAAAAAACGCCGCAAGGGTTGCCAGCAGCAGCAGCGGCGCCCAGACCCAGGCCGCATTGGCCAGCCACATCGTTGAGCCGTCCTCCTGCGGTACGCCGTGCACGCCGAGGAAGGTAAACATTGGCAGGAAAATCACCAGCGGAGCAAACAGCTGCATCACGCTGACGCCAAGATTTCCCAACCCGCCGTTGATGCCCAGCGCGCTGCCCTGTCTGGCCTTCGGGAAGAAGAAGCTGATGTTACCCATGCTGGAGGCAAAGTTGGCCCCGGCAAAACCGCAGAGCAGGGCAATCACGATAAAGACCCAGTAAGGTGTCGCGGTGTCCTGAATGGCTATCCCCAGCCAGACGCAGGGGATAATCAGGATAACGGTGCTCAATACCGTCCAGTAGCGTCCGCCAAATATTGGCACCATAAACGAGTAGGGGACGCGCAATATCGCGCCAGAGAGTGAAGGTAATGCCGTTAGCATAAAAAGCTGATCGGTGGTGAAATTAAATCCGACTTTATTCAGATTGACCGCAACGGCGCTAAATAACATCCACACGCAAAACGCTAATAGCAGGCAAGCTACAGAAATCCATAGGTTTCTTCGTGCGATATGTTTTCCTTTATTCTCCCAAAATTGCGCGTTTTCAGGTTTCCAGTTACTCAACAGATGGGGATTACTTTTATCACTTTGTTGCGACATATCGCCCTCTTGCTTACCATGTTTGAGAGAAAAATGAAGTAAAAACAAAAAGATGATTAAAGAAGTGTAATTGGTTTTTTGGGATGCTTTGGGATACATCTGAAAGGATAGATAAAAAAGCGAACCCCCGAGATTAGAATGAAAATAAGGGCTCGCTTAATGTGTTACTAATTGTAACATTTTCCGTAATTTATACTCCGGAAGGAGTATTAAAACAATTCCAGCGTGATAAGTTTGTCGAGATGTTTATTAAATGCCGCATCGTCCATTTCAGGCATATTTAATACGGTGATCCCATCCAGGCCACAAACCAGCCCTATTAAACGCCAGGCGATATTTTCCGCCCGATCGGTAAGCGTGAACGCGTTGGCATCAGCCCCGGCGCGGATAATCGCCACGGTTTCCTGATGCCACATCTCCATGGTCAGGACATAAGCCGCTTTGATCTCGGGATCACGGCTGGCGAGAATTTGGGCTTCCCGCCAAAGGCGAATGTAAGGTTCAAGCCCACCGTCGTCACTGCCGAGCATGCTGTGCAACCGTTCCCGCCAGCCGGCGTTTTCACCCACCACGTCGGCATCCAGCAGCTCGCGGATCACGCGCACAAACGCCAGCGATTTTAACTCGCCGCCGGAGGCAAAGTGGTGGTGGACCTGCCCGGTCGCGACGCCCGCTTCTGCGGCAATGCGCCGTACCGTCATGGCTGCCAGCCCCTCGGCCAGCGCCACGCGCATCGCGGCCTGTAAGATCGCTTCCCGCCGCTCTTCCTTGCTCAAATAGCGCATTTTTTCTCTACTCTCAATAAGACCGAAACGAGTGTAACAAAAAGCTGGACAGTCGTTCAACTTTACGTAGGATCGGATTCTGGACATGTGTCCATGTTTAAAATGAAAAGGAAATTTATGTTTCGTCAGTGGTTAGCGTTAGTAATTATCGTGCTGGTGTACATCCCGGTGGCGATTGACGCGACGGTGCTGCACGTGGCGGCGCCGACATTGAGCATGACGCTGGGTGCCAGCGGAAACGAATTGTTGTGGATCATTGATATTTACTCGCTGGTGATGGCGGGGATGGTGCTGCCGATGGGTGCCCTGGGTGACCGCATTGGCTTTAAACGCTTGCTGATGATCGGCAGCACGCTGTTTGGCCTGTCGTCCCTGGCGGCCGCGTTTGCACCGTCGGCAGGGTGGCTGATAGCGGCGCGCGCCTCGCTGGCGATCGGTGCGGCAATGATCATTCCGGCTACGCTTGCGGGGATCCGCACGCTGTTTACCGACGCGAAAGATCGCAACATCGCGCTCGGCGTCTGGGCGGCAGTGGGTTCCGGCGGGGCGGCGTTTGGTCCGCTGATTGGCGGTATGTTGCTCGAGCATTTTTACTGGGGATCGGTGTTTTTAATCAACGTGCCGATTGTGCTGGTAGTGGTGTCGCTGGCCGCGCGTTTTGTGCCCCGTCAGCAGGGCCGACCGGAGCAGCCGCTGAATATCAGTCATGCCATCATGCTGATTGTGGCGATTTTGCTGCTGGTCTACAGCGCCAAAACCGCGCTAAAAGGCGTTATGTCGCCGTGGCTGGTGGCGTGTACCTTGCTCACGGGTGCCGTAATGCTGTTTATTTTTGTGCGCATCCAGCTGCGCGCCCGCGTGCCGATGATCGACATGCGCCTGTTCTGCCATCGCATCATTCTGAGCGGCGTGGTCATGGCGATGACGGCGATGATCGCCCTGGTGGGCTTTGAGCTGCTGATGGCGCAGGAGCTCCAGTTTGTCCACGGCTTTACGCCGTTCGAGGCGGGCATGTTTATGCTCCCGGTGATGGTGGCAAGCGGATTCAGCGGGCCGATTGCCGGTGTGCTGGTGGGCCGTCTGGGGCTGCGCATTGTCGCTGCCGGGGGGATGGGGCTCAGCGCGGTCAGCTTTATTGGCCTGTCGATGCTCGACTTCAGCACGCAGCAGTGGCAGGCGTGGGGGCTGATGGTGCTGCTCGGCTTCAGTGCCGCCAGCGCGCTGCTGGCCTCGACCTCCGCCATTATGGCTGCCGCGCCGAAGGAGAAAGCCGCTGCCGCAGGGGCGATTGAAACCATGTCCTATGAACTGGGCGCCGGGCTGGGGATCGCTATTTTTGGTCTGCTGTTGACCCGCAGCTTCTCGGCGTCCATTGACCTGCCGCAGGGGCTGAATGCCTCGCTCGTCGATAAAGCCTCGTCATCCATTGGTGAAGCGATGAAGGTGGCGCAGGAGCTGACGCCGTCCCTCGCGGAGCCAGTGATTGAGGCGGCGAAAAGTGCGTTTATTACCTCCCACAGCGTGGCGCTGGGGAGTGCGGGCGGAATGCTGCTGTTGCTGGCAGTGGGGATCTGGTTTAGCCTGGCGAAGGTGCCGAAGCCGTAAAACACGCCCGGTGGCGCTGCGCTTACCGGGCCTACGGGCGCGGTTGTCCGAGCCGCGCCACCCGGTTTATTTTTCCTGGGCCGCGGACAGGACGCTGTGCAACAGCACGTTCGCCCCTTTCTCCGACCACTCCGGCAGGATCCTTTCCGCTTCGTTATGGCTGATACCCTTCACGCAGGGGATAAAAATCATGCTGGCAGGGGCAATCTTGCTGACATAGCAGGCGTCATGTCCCGCCCCCGAGACCATCGGTTTCGCCGAGTAGCCCAGTTCCGCCACGGCCTTCTCCGTGCGGGCCAGACATTCGGCATCAAACGCGATGGGGGCGTAGTCAAAAATGCGCTCAACGACAGCCGCCACCCCGCGCAGGCTCAGGCTTTCAGCCACCTTATGCAGCGCCGCCTCCATGGCTTCCAGTGCCGTCAGTGCCGGATGGCGAAACTCCACGCTGCAGACCACCCGAGACGGCACGACGTTGCGCGAGTTTGGCGTAACCTGCGCCATACCGATGGTCGCACGTCCGTCCGGCGCGTGCCGATAACCAATCTCCTCCACCTTCAGCGCCAGCTCCGAGAATGCGGTCAGCGCGTCTCGGCGGCTGTGCATTGGCGTGGTGCCCGCGTGGGCGGCAAACCCGTCCAGCGTCAGGGTAAACCAGCGCTGGCCCATTGCCGCGCGGACTAACCCGATATCCAGGGCTTCATCTTCCAGAATCGGGCCCTGTTCGATGTGCAGCTCGTAGCAGGCGTGAACCGGAAACGCGCGGGCAGGGGCTTCACCCCGGTAGCCGATGCTTTCCAGCGCTTCACCCACGCTGATACCGTCGCTATCCGCGAGGGCATGGGCGTACGCTTCGCTAAATTGCCCCGTCCAGACCCCTGAAGCGAGCATGGCTGGCGCAAAGCGCGCGCCTTCTTCGTTGGTCCAGTTGACCAGCACGATGTCACGCTCCGTCTCAAGGTGATGGTCATTGAGGGTGCGCAGCAGCTCCAGCCCGGCCAGCACGCCGTAAACGCCGTCGTAGTTCCCTCCCAGCGGCTGGGTATCCACGTGCGAACCGGTCATGACCGGCGCGAGTTGCGGGTTTTTCCCCGCGCGGCGGATAAACATATTGCCCATGCTGTCGACGTCACAGGTAAAACCGGCGTCCAGCGCCCAGTCGCGCAGCAGGTTACGCGCAATACGATCTTCCTCGCTCAGTGCCAGACGGGTGACGCCACCGGCGGGCGTGCCGCCGATCTGCGCCATCATCTCAAGCGTTGACCACAGCCGTTCGGCATTGACGCGGATCATGGCTTGTCCTTACCGCTGCGGTAGCGGAAATCACAGCACGCACCGCCCTGCATAATGGTCGTGGTGCGGGTTAGCTCTACGTCCGGCGCATAGCCAACGATGAATTTTTCATCGCGCGCGCAGGAGAGCAGATGACCAATCTCGCCCAGCCCCATCTCGTGGTACATCTCCGCGTAGCGACAGCGGGTCACGTTGTAGTTGTACTGCTGGTCGTCAGCGTCGATCACCTTCACGTCTAGGGCGTTATCTTTCTCCCACAGATACTGCAGGGCGATAAAGCTCTTGATGTTCGCGCCGTTGGGTTCTTTGCTGGCAAACCCTTTACCAGCGTCAATCGCGGCCTGTTCAATGGCCTCGCCAATCACCGCCTGGGCGCGGGCTTTCCCTATCTCGCGCACCAGGATTTCATAAATTGGCTTAATAATTTCAGCTTCAATTTTGCGGCGGGCGAGAATGCCCAGCTCATTATTATCACTCATCACATTGCCTCGCTGCGTTACTTCGCTTTTGCGCCGCCCAGCACGGTCTGCGGCTGCCATTTGCCGTCGACAACCTTATAGACCGTGAACGACGGCGATTTCAGGTTGCCCTCTTTATCAAACGCGATCTGTCCGGTAACGCCGGAATAGCTGATGGCGCGCAGGGCGGGCAGATAGTCTGATGGCTCAACGGAGTCTGCTTTTTCCATCGCCGCAACCAGCACGCGGGTGGCGTCATAGGCGAACGGGGCGTGCAGTTCGATATGGGTGTGGTAGCGGGCCTGGTAGGCCTGTTCGAATGCCTTTCCACCCGGCATCTGGTCAACGGGCAGGCCCGGCTCCAGCGCCACAACGCCTTCGCCTTCTTTCTGCGCCAGCTTCAGGAACGTCTGGCTGACGAATCCGCCTGCGCCCATCAGCGTCGCATTCATGCCCAGCTGTTTGATGCGGCGAGCCAGCGGGGCGGCATGGCTGTCGACGCCGCCGAAGAAGATCAGATCGGCGTTTTTACTGCGGATGGCGGTCAGTACGGCGCTGAAATCGACCGTTTTGTCATCCACGTACTGACGGTCGACAATTTTCACGCCCTGGGCTTCCAGCGATTTAATAAACTGGTCTGCAAGCCCCTGACCGAAGGCGGTACGGTCGTCGATTACCGCAATGCGTTTGGCTTTGAGGGTGTTAACCGCGTACTGACCGGCGAGCTGGCCGCCGTCATCGTCGTGTCCCATCACGCGGAAGCTGGTATCAAAACCTTGTTGCGTATAGGCGTGACCGGTCGCGACCGGTGCCACCTGGGCGATGCCCGCATCGTGATAAACGCGGGCCGCTGGAATGCTGGTGCCGGTGTTCCAGTGGCCGACCACGCCCGCCACATCGCTGTCCACCAGACGCTGCGCGACGGCTACGGCAGTGCGCGGGTCAGACTGATCGTCTTCGGACTGCAGTTTGAAGGTGACCGCTTTGCCGCCGATGGTCGGATGCTGCTTGTTAACGTCGTCAATGGCCAGCTGCGCGCCGTTCTCCAGATCTTTCCCGATACGGGCGGACGGGCCGGTGAGCGGGCCTGCCAGACCGATAACCACGGTTTCACCGTCGGCGGCCCACGAGGACGTTGAGGCAAAACCGCCGAGCAGAATAGCGGCGCTGAGCGCGCTGATTTTTACTGTTTTCATTGTATTTCCCTGATGTTGGCTGATGTGGTTAAACGGGCATTTCGCCCAAATAAATGTGTGCAATCTGGTCGTCGTGAAGCAGTGCTGTCGATTCGCCATGATGAACAATGCTGCCGCTGTCCATCACCCATGCGCTGTCGGTCACTTCCAGCGCGAGCCGGGCGTTTTGTTCGATCAGCAGCAGGGCGACACCGCGCTCGCGCAGCCCGGCAATAACGGCAAATATGTTCTCGACCATCTTCGGGGCAAGGCCCATCGACGGCTCGTCGAGGATCAGCAGGCGCGGGCGGCTGAGGAGGGCGCGGTTAAGGGCCAGCAGCTGTTGCTCGCCGCCGGACAGCAGCCCGGCAAGCTGATGCTGGCGCTCGCCCAGACGCGGGAAGCGTTCGAAAATCTCGTTCATCTCGCGCTTAATGGTGACAGTGTCACGTCTTAGCCAGGCGCCCATCTGCAGGTTTTCCAGTACCGTCATGCGGGAGAAGATCCCGCGGCCCTCCGGGACCATCACCAGCCCGTCGCGAAGCAGGGTCTCCGGGCTCTGTTTGCGGACCGGCTTACCGTTGAATTCAATACTGCCGCTAAAGCTTTCCAGCCCGGTAATGGCGCGCACGGTGGAGCTTTTCCCCGCGCCGTTAGCGCCGATCAGCGTAGCCTGTTCGCCCTCGTGCAGGGTAAAGGAGACATCGCGTATGGCCTGAATCCCGCCGTAATGCACGTCCAGACGTTCTACCTTCAGTAATTCAGTCATGGGCGTTACCTCCAAGCCAGGCGGCGATCACTGCCGGATCGCGCCGCACGCTTTCCGGCGTACCGCTGGCGAGCGTTTTACCGTAATCAAGCACCGTCAGGCGATCGCAGATGCCCATCACCAGCTTGACGTCATGTTCAATCATCAGCAGGGTTTTGCCGTCATCGCGGATGCGGATGAGCAGCTCGCCGAGCGCCACTTTTTCCGCCGCGTTCATTCCGGCGGCGGGCTCGTCCAGCGCCAGCAGCAGCGGATCCGTCGCCAGCGCGCGGGCGATTTCAAGGCGACGCTGATGACCATAGGCCAGATCGCAGGCGCGATAGTGGGCGAACTGCGCAATGCAGGTATAGTCCAGCCAGTGCCAGGCCAGCTCGCGGGTCTGCTTCTCTTCGTCGCGGGCGCGTTTATGGCGGCTCAGCGCGGCCCACAGGCCGTTACGGGTGCGCACGTGTCGGCCCACCATCACGTTTTCCAGCACCGACATCTCGTTGAAGAGGCGCACGTTCTGGAAGGTGCGGGCAATCCCGGCGGCGGTGACTTTCTCTATGTGCTTTGGGAAGTAGGGCTTATCGGCAATCGAAAACTCACCGCTGTCCGCCGGATAAAGCCCGGTGATCAGGTTAAAGCAGGTGGTTTTTCCCGCGCCGTTGGGGCCAATCAGCCCGTAGATTTCCCCTCTGTTCACGGTAATCGAAACGTCATCTACGGCAGTCAGCCCGCCGAAGCGTTTTGACATGTTGCGTACGGTTAACAGGCTCATGCCTTCACCCCCTTGTGGCGTACCGGCCAGAGGCCTGACGGGCGCACCAGCATGACCAGCACCAGTGCCAGACCGTAAAACAGCTGGCGCAACACTTCCGGGTCAATCAGTACCGTACCGAACAGCGCCTGCTGAACCGGCGCTGCCTGGCTGCGCAGCAGTTCCGGCAGGGCGGTAAGCAGTACCGCGCCCAGGATCACGCCCGGTATGTGCCCCATACCACCCAGCACCACCATCGCCAGTACGGCAATCGATTCCTGTAAGGTGAAGGATTCCGGGGAGACAAAGCCCTGAAACGCGCCGAAAAGCGCACCTGCTATGCCGCCAAAGGAGGCGCCCATCGCAAAGGCGAGCAGCTTATAGTTACGCACGTTGATGCCCATCGCGCGGGCCACGTCTTCATCCTCGCGGATGGCGTGCCAGGCGCGGCCAATACGGGAATGCTGCAGGCGCAGGCAGACAAAAATAATCGCTACAATCACCAGCATCAGCAGGTAGTACCACAGCCACAGGGCGGGCACTTTGAAACCAAACCAGTGGTAGACGCCGCTAAACTTCAGGCCGAACAGGTTCAGCGTATCCACCCCGGTAATGCCCTTTGCGCCGTTGGTGATGTTTACCGGACGGTCGAGGTTGCGCATCAGGATGCGGATAATTTCGCCAAAGCCGAGGGTCACTATCGCCAGGTAGTCCCCGCGCAGCTTCAGCGTGGGCGCACCGAGTAAAATCCCGCACACTGCCGCCACGAGGGCCGCCAACGGAATAACGAGCAGATACGAGGTGTGCAGCCCGTCCGGGAACCAGACGCCGAGGATCGGAAACACCTCCAGCAGGTGTGGAGAAGCCATCAGTGCCGCGAGGTAGGCGCCGACGGCGTAAAAGGCGATAAAGCCCATGTCCAGCAGGCCGGTATAGCCGACCACAATGTTAAGCCCGAGCGCCAGCATGATGTAGAGCAGGGCGAAGTCGATAACGCGCACCCAGTAGTTGCCGCCGAGCTGCGTGGCCACCACGGGTGCAATCAGCAGCGCGAGGCAGAACAGGCTCATGCCTGACCAGAATTTGCGCGTCGTCGCCGGGGCCTGAATTTGAAGTGTTGTCATGGTATTCCTTACGCCCTGTGCGCCACGCGCTCGCCCAGCAGGCCAGCCGGACGGAAGACCAGCACCAGGATCAGCACCATAAAGGCAAAGACATCCTGATAGTTGCTGTCAAATACACCGTGGGTCAGTTCACCCAGGTAGCCTGCGCCCAGCGCTTCGATAATGCCGAGCAGGATGCCGCCAATCATGGCACCCCGAATGTTGCCAATGCCCCCCAGCACGGCGGCGGTAAAGGCCTTGATCCCGGGTAAAAAGCCCATCGAGAAGCTGGCGTTACCGTAGTTGCTGGCCATCATTACGCCTGCCAGCGCGGCAAACGCCCCGCCAATCGCAAACGTCAGGGTGATAATGGCGTTTGGGTTAACCCCCATCAGCGTGGCCACGCGCGGGTTTTCCGCCACGGCGCGCATGCCGCGCCCCAGGCGGGTGTATTCCACCAGCAGCCACAGCCCGGTCATCACCGTCAGCGCCAGCGCCACGGTGACAATACCGGTAACGGTCACGATGGCGGGCGGGTGCATTTCACTTCCTGACGTCACGGTAATCGGATCCATGGGCAGGATCTGCGGAAACATCAGCGGGTTGCGCGTCCAGATAATCATCGCCACGGTTTGCAGCAGGACGGAGACGCCGATACCCGAGATCAGCGGCGCCAGGCGCGGAGCGTTGCGCAGTCGACGGTAGGCAAAGCGCTCCACGGCCATGGCCAGCAGGGCGCACACGGCCATGGCAATCATCAGGGCAACGCCGAGCTGCAAGAGCAGCGGCATATGCGGGAAGGTGCTATTCAGGGCGTTAATGGCGGAGAGCGTGGTGAGCGCGCCGACCATCAGAATATCGCCGTGGGCAAAGTTAATAATGCGCAAAATGCCATACACCATGGTATAGCCCAGCGCGATCAGCGCGTAGATGCTTCCCAGCATCACACCGTTGATCAGTTGTTGTATGAGTGTATCCAACGTCTGTTCCCGCAAAGTGCTCGTTCTGCGGCTACCATCCAATAAATGAATTAAATTGTAAAATACGCATCTATTATTTCTTATGATAAATAAATATTGTTTTATGTTTATGATTTAAATGAAAATAGTTAATGCCTGCTTTTGGGGGGAAAGCCTAAAGAAATCAACATATGAATAAAACAGAACAATTGGCGAGCCTGACGGCGTTTGCAGAGAGCCGCCTGGCAAACGATCCGCCGCTTCGGGCCGTACGTGCATTCGAGGCCATCGCCAGGCTGGGGAGCGTCACGCTGGCCGCTCAGGAGCTGGATATCTCTCCGTCGGCCGTCAGCCATCAGCTCAAGGTGCTCGAAGGATACCTGCAAATGCCGCTCACGGAACGTCAGGGACGAAGGCTGGTGCTGAGCCAGCACGGGCGGGAATATTACCGCTCGATCCGTGCGGCCTTTAACGTGTTGCGCCAGGCGACGGAGCACCTGGCGGAGCAGGCGCAAACGCGTCAGGTCACCATCAGCCTGATTCCGCTTTTTGGTATGGGGTGGTTTATCCCGCGCTTGCCTGCGTTCATGCGCGCCAATCCGCAAACCGAGATCAACGTGGTGTATGCCAATCACCGTAACTATCTGAGCGACGCGTCGGATATGTCGATTCGTTTTGGTAACGGGCAGTGGGCGGGGTATCAGAGTGAAAAGCTGATTTCCGGCCAGATGGTGCCGGTGTGCAGCCGCGCGTTTTTGCGCGTACATGGCCATATCGACACGCCTGAACAGCTGCTGCAAATGCCGCTGCTGCACGATGAAGAGCGTACGAGCTGGACGCAGTGGTTTTTGTTGCAGGGGGTAAAACGTCCACTCCGGCGCAGCGGCCCGCTGTTTGAAGACGGGCTGTTGACGCTGGCGGGCGTTCAGGCCGGGCTGGGATGTGCGCTCATGCGTGAGCCGCTGATTGCGCCATATCTGGAGAGCGGCGAGCTGGTCAAGATATTTGACTTACCGATTGATGACGGGCGCGATTATTACCTCTGCGTGCGCTCAGATTCAGAGATGACCGAAGACGGCAAGCTGCTGCAAACCTGGCTGCGTCGGGCGGCAGGCGGGGAGTTGTCTGTCGGGTAAAAGCGGAAGATAAAAAAAGCCAGCGTGTTACGCTGACTTTTGTACTGACAAATCTTAGAACTGGTAGGTCAGACCCAGCGCAACGATGTTGTCGGTACCGATGCCTGCCTGGCGAGTAAACTGGTTGTCGTCGAGCAGGTTGATTTTGTAATCCACGTAGGTGGACATGTTTTTGTTAAAATAGTAGGTGGTGCCGACATCAATGTATTTAACCAGATCCTGGTCGCCGAAGTTCTCGATGTCTTTGCCTTTAGACTGCAGGTAAGCGATGGATGGACGCAGGCCAAAGTCGAACTGATACTGAGCCACAACTTCGAAGTTTTGCGCTTTGTTTGCAAAGCCGTAGATGTCGCTGCGGTTACCGTTAGATGTGCCGAAACGGGTTGCGTTATAGGTCTGAGAGTACTGCGCGGCAAGGTAAACGTTGTTCGCGTCGTACTTCACGCCGCCGCTGTACACTTCAGCGCGGTCGCCTTCACCGTATACGCCAGCCGCATTCTGGTCAGCGGTACGGCGAGAAGAAGACATTGCACCACCGACGCTGAAGCCTTCACCCAGATCGTAAGTCAGAGACGCACCGTAGCCGTCGCCGTTCTGGTTCAGCAGGCTGCGGCCGTTGGTGTTTTCACCGCTTACGCTGCCGTTTTTACCCTGGTACTGCAGGGCAAAGTTCAGGCCGTCAACCAGACCGAAGAAGTCCTGGTTACGGTAAGTTGCCACGCCGTTTGCACGAGACTGCAGGAAGTTGTCGGCACCGTAGGTGTCACCGCCGAATTCTGGCAGAACGTCGGTCCAGGAGGTCACGTCGTAAATCACGCCGTAGTTACGACCGTAATCGAATGAACCGGCTTCAGCGAACTTCAGACCTGCGAAGGCCACACGGGTCCAGGACTGGTTGTCGCCTTCGTCCTTGTTACCCTGAATCTGGTATTCCCATTGGCCGTAACCGGACAGCTGGTCGTTAACCTGGGTTTCACCCTTGAAGCCGATACGCATGTAGGTTTTATCACCGTCTGCGCCTGCGTCATCAGAGAAATAGTGCAGACCTGTCACTTTACCGTACAGATCCAGCTTGTTACCGTCTTTGTTATAAATCTCAGCTGCGTTTACAACGCCTGCTGCCAACATGGAAGTGACTGCCACTGCAACTAATTTAAGTTTCATCTTAAATATTCCTTATAATTTTTTTCAGTATTTCCTGAACCATCGCGAACGATTTCTAAACGAGGCTGTTCGTCAACGGCGTGCTATTTTTAAAAATCTTGTAGTTGTCTTTCAATAATAAGTTTCAAAATATGAGTAATAATTTCATTTAGTGTGATCGAGATCGGGTTAATGACGGCTGAATAAAATGTTGTGGCGATTATTTAATCAGGGTGAGTTTATTTTTTTGGCAACCATGATGGCGAATATTATTGCATTTCGTGTTATTAACAGCGGTAATATTCGCAGGGAAGTAGTTACGCAGCGGTGTCAGGTTATGTCAATTTGATGTCGGGGGAATTGACGAAGGAAGCTAATATAAACAGAACATCAACAAATGCACTAATGTTCTGATTAATATATTACGATGTGATCACATATTAAATTTATGTTAATTTTTCTGCCGGATTTAATCGAACCCGGCATAAATCTGAACCCTATTTTCGTGTAGCGTACCAGCAGAGCAATGACCCGGCGCAGACCATCAGCGCGCCCTGCCAGAACGAAAAAGAGAGGGGCGAGCTTAGCAGCACGGCTGCAAGCGCGGCGGAGAGCACGGGAGTAAAATAGGATACGGCAGCCAGCACCGTGACGTTACCGTGCAGAATGCCAATATTCCATGCCGCATAGCCAAACCCAAGCGCAATGCCGCACATAACGAGCTTCACGATAACCGGAAAGCTGAACACCATTTCTGGCTGATCGCTAATAGTATATTTCACCCACAGGCTCAGCGCAGTGAGCAAAACAAAGAGGGTAATACCGTTTTGCCCTTTGGCAAATTTGGCGGTTACGGTGCAGTAGGCGGCCCAGATAAATGCTCCGGCAAAAGCAAGCGTATAGCTAAGGGGATTAGAGACGACATTGCGGATTATTTCATCAATGTGTAATCCTTGCTCACCTCCTAATACCCAACACACGCCGAGCAGAGCGATAGCTAAACCGGGGACGACCCACAGCGTTGATTTCTGTCCGTTGAATAAAATAGCAAAGACGATCGTCAGGCTCGGCCAGAGATAATTAACCATACCGACTTCTATGGCCTGCGCTCGCGTGGCGGCATAGCCTAACGACAGCGCCAGACAAATTTCGTAACTGACAAACAGTACGCTGCCTGCAATAAGATACCCGGGTGAAAAACGTTTAATATCAGGAAATCCTACCGTTACCAGGCACAATAACCCACTGAGGGTGTAAATCATCGCCGCGCCGCCGACGGGCCCCAGCCCCTCGCTTACGCTGCGAATCAGGCCCACCATTGTGCTCCATAGCAGTATCGCCGCCAGCCCCGTGAGCGTTGCTCTCTTTCTGTCCATTACGTTTTCATCGCTAATAAAATCAAAGGGAAAATGTATAGCATTAATTCTGACCCTGTCGCGAATTATTCTCTTACGTGTTTAACCCTTAAGGGGTATTCAAACGCGGCAGCGGTGACTATTAAGGGGGCGACGTCAGGCGACCTTGATTTGACGCAAAAAAAACAGGGGCTTTAATGCTAGTTTGCGGCGCGAAGTCTTATCAGATAACGAGGACAACAATGGACGTCAGCCGCAGACAATTTTTCAAAATCTGCGCGGGCGGTATGGCCGGAACCACAGCCGCAATGCTGGGATTTGCTCCCAAAATGGCGCTGGCTCAGGCACGCAACTATAAGCTGCTGCGTGCGAAAGAGATCCGTAACACCTGCACATACTGCTCCGTGGGTTGTGGGCTATTGATGTATAGCCTGGGTGATGGCGCGAAGAACGCCAGAGAAGCGATTTACCATATTGAAGGGGATCCGGATCATCCGGTGAGCCGTGGGGCGCTGTGCCCGAAAGGGGCGGGACTGCTGGACTATGTCCACAGCGAAAACCGCCTCCGCTACCCGGAATACCGCGCGCCGGGCTCCGACAAATGGCAGCGCATCTCCTGGGATGAGGCGTTCTCCCGTATTGCAAAACTGATGAAAGCTGACCGTGACGCCAACTTTATTGAAAAGAACGAGCAGGGCGTGACGGTCAACCGCTGGCTCTCTACCGGGATGCTGTGCGCATCTGCGGCAAGCAATGAAACCGGCATGCTGACGCAAAAATTTGTGCGCTCTCTCGGCATGCTGGCGGTAGACAACCAGGCGCGCGTCTGACACGGACCAACGGTAGCAAGTCTTGCTCCAACATTTGGTCGCGGTGCGATGACCAACCACTGGGTTGATATTAAAAACGCAAACGTCGTGGTGGTGATGGGCGGTAACGCCGCTGAAGCCCATCCGGTGGGATTCCGCTGGGCGATGGAAGCGAAAAACAACAACGATGCGACGCTTATCGTCGTCGATCCGCGCTTTACGCGTACGGCATCGGTGGCCGATATCTATGCGCCGATCCGCTCCGGTACGGACATTACGTTCCTCTCCGGGGTTCTGCTGTACCTGATCGAAAACAACAAAATTAACGCGGACTACGTTAAGCATTACACCAACGCGAACCTGCTGGTGCGGGATGATTTTGCCTTCGATGACGGGCTGTTCAGCGGCTATGACGCTGAAAAACGTCAGTACGACAAGACGTCCTGGAACTATCAGTTCGATGAAAACGGCTATGCGATGCGGGATGAAACGCTGACGCATCCGCGCTGCGTGTGGAACCTGCTGAAGCAGCACGTTTCCCGCTATACGCCGGACGTGGTGGAGAACATCTGCGGCACGCCGAAAGCGGACTTCCTGAAGGTGTGCGAGGTGCTGGCGTCCACCAGCGCCGCTGACAGAACCACCACGTTCCTGTATGCGCTGGGCTGGACGCAGCACACCGTGGGCGCGCAGAACATCCGTACCATGGCGATGATCCAGCTGCTGCTCGGCAACATGGGGATGGCCGGTGGCGGCGTGAACGCCCTTCGCGGCCACTCTAACATTCAGGGCTTAACCGATCTCGGTCTGCTCTCCACCAGCCTGCCGGGCTACCTGACGCTGCCGTCGGAAAAGCAGGCCAGTCTGCAAGCGTATCTTGAAGCTAATACGCCAAAAGCAACGCTGCCGGACCAGGTGAACTACTGGAGCAACTATCCGAAGTTCTACGTCAGCCTGATGAAATCCTTCTACGGCGACGCGGCGCAGAAGGAGAATGACTGGGGCTTTGAGTGGCTGCCGAAGTGGGATCAGGCTTATGACGTCATTAAGTATTTCAACATGATGGATAAGGGCGACGTCACCGGTTATATCTGCCAGGGCTTTAACCCGGTGGCGTCATTCCCGGATAAAAACAAAGTCGTGCGCAGCCTGAGCAAGCTGAAGTACATGGTGGTTATCGATCCGCTGGTGACCGAGACCTCCACCTTCTGGCAGAACCACGGGGAATCTAACGATGTCGATCCGGCGTCGATTCAGACCGAAGTGTTCCGCCTGCCATCCACCTGCTTTGCGGAAGAGGACGGCTCTATTGCCAACTCCGGCCGCTGGCTGCAATGGCACTGGAAAGGGCAGGACGCACCGGGCGAAGCGCGTAACGACGGCGAAATCCTGGCCGGCATTTATCATCGGCTGCGCGAAATGTACCGCACCGAAGGCGGCAAAGGCGCTGAGCCGCTGCTGAAGATGAGCTGGCACTACAAGCAGCCGGATCGTCCTGAGTCTGAGGAAGTCGCGAAAGAGAACAACGGCGTGGCGCTGGCGGATCTCTACGACGCCAACGGTAGCCTGGTGGCGAAGAAAGGCCAGCTGCTGAACAGCTTTGCGCTGCTGCGTGACGACGGTACCACGGCATCGTCCTGCTGGATCTACACCGGCAGCTGGACGGAGCAGGGTAACCAGATGGCCAACCGCGATAACGCTGACCCGTCAGGCCTGGGCAACACGCTGGGCTGGGCATGGGCGTGGCCGCTGAACCGTCGCGTGCTGTACAACCGCGCGTCCGCCGACGTGAACGGCAAGCCGTGGGATCCGAAACGGATGCTGATCCAGTGGAACGGGGCGAAGTGGACGGGGAACGACATTCCGGATTACAACACCGCCGCGCCGGGCAGCAACACCGGGCCATTCATCATGCAGCCGGAAGGGCTGGGGCGCCTGTTCGCCCTCAACAAGCTGGCAGAAGGGCCGTTCCCGGAACACTACGAGCCGATGGAAACGCCGCTGGGGACCAACCCGCTGCACCCGAACGTGGTCTCAAGCCCGGTGGTGCGCATCTACGAAGAGGACGTGCTGCGCTTAGGCAAAAAGGACAAATTCCCGTACGTGGGGACGACCTACCGCCTGACCGAGCATTTCCATACCTGGACCAAGCACGCGCGGCTTAATGCCATCGCGCAGCCGGAACAGTTTGTGGAGATAAGCGAAACGCTGGCGAAGGCGAAAGGCATTGCCAACGGCGATCGCGTGAAGGTAAGCAGCAAGCGCGGCTTTATTCGCGCCGTGGCGGTGGTGACCCGTCGTTTGCAAAGTCTGAACGTGCACGGCCAGCAGGTGGAAACCGTCGGTATTCCGCTGCACTGGGGCTTTGAAGGGGTGGCGCAGAAAGGCTATATCGCCAACACCCTGACGCCAAACGTCGGCGATTCCAACTCGCAAACGCCGGAGTACAAAGCGTTTCTGGTCAACATCGAGAAAGCGTAAGGAGCGATTGAATGGCGATGGAAACACAAGACATTATTAAACGCTCCGCGACTAACCCGATTACCCCCGCGCCTCGCGCGCGGGACTACAAGGCAGAAGTCGCCAAGCTTATCGACGTCTCCTCCTGCGTGGGCTGTAAGGCCTGCCAGGTGGCCTGCTCAGAGTGGAACGACATCCGCGACGAGGTGGGGCACTGCGTCGGGGTTTACGATAACCCGGCGGATCTGAGCGCCAAATCCTGGACGGTGATGCGCTTTAGCGAAACCGACCAGAACGGCAGGCTGGAGTGGCTGATCCGCAAGGACGGCTGTATGCACTGTGAAGATCCGGGTTGCCTGAAGGCGTGTCCGTCTGCCGGTGCGATAATTCAGTACGCCAACGGGATCGTCGATTTCCAGCAGGATAACTGCATCGGCTGCGGCTACTGCATCGCGGGCTGTCCATTTAATATCCCGCGCCTCAATAAAGAGGATAACCGGGTATACAAATGCACGCTGTGCGTGGACCGCGTCAGCGTCGGGCAGGAGCCTGCGTGCGTGAAGACCTGTCCGACCGGGGCGATCCACTTCGGCACCAAAAAAGAGATGCTCGACGTGGCGCAAGAGCGCGTGGATAAGCTGAAAGCGCGCGGCTACGACAAGGCGGGCATTTACAACCCGCAGGGCGTGGGTGGCACGCACGTGATGTATGTGCTGCATCACAACGACCAGCCGGAGCTGTATCACAACCTGCCGAAAGATCCGGCGATCGATACCTCCATTAACCTGTGGAAAGGGGCGCTTAAACCGCTCTCTGCGGCGGGCTTTATCGCCACCTTTGCGGGGTTGATTTATCACTACATCGGTATCGGCCCGAATAAAGAGGTGGATGACGACGAGGAGGAGCATCATGAGTAAGTCGAAAATGATAGTGCGCACCAAATTTGTCGATCGCGCCTGTCACTGGACGGTGGTCATTTGCTTCTTCCTGGTGGCGGTATCCGGCATTTCGTTCTTTTTCCCGACGCTACAGTGGCTTACGGAAACCTTCGGGACGCCGCAGATGGGGCGCATTCTGCATCCGTTCTTCGGCGTGCTGATTTTCGTGGTGCTGATGTTTATGTTCGTGCGCTTTGTCCATCACAATATTCCGGACAAGCAGGACATTCCGTGGGTGAAAGGGATTGTCGAAGTCCTGAAGGGCAACGAGCATAAAGTCGCGAAGGTGGGAAAATACAATGCCGGACAGAAGATGATGTTCTGGACCATCATGAGCATGATTTTTGTGCTGCTGGTGACCGGCGTGATGATCTGGCGTCCGTATTTTGCACAGTACTTCCCGATCCAGGTGGTGCGTTACGCGCTGCTAATTCACGCGACGTCTGCCATCATCCTGATTCATGCCATCCTGATCCATATGTATATGGCGTTCTGGGTAAAAGGGTCGATCAAAGGGATGATTGAAGGGAAGGTGAGCCGCCGCTGGGCGCAGAAACATCACCCGCGCTGGTATCGTGATGTGGAACGGCTGGAGGCGAAACAGGAAAGTACGGAAGGGATGAAGTAAGACCTGCGCCGTCGGCTCTGCCCGGCGGCGCTGCGCTTGCGCGGGTCTTCATGTGTTAGTCAATAAACGATCAATTGCCGCTATAACGTCATGACGTGCGTTGCGTAAATTACAAACAAAGTCTTTAGGGTTGATTTTATTGTTGTTAATGTTTGTTATCATCGGTGAATAAATCAGAAACGTTTCAAAGTCGATATTTATCCCCGGAGCCAGATGGCTTTGCCATAACGGCAACTTATTATTTCTCGCGAGCGGTACAATTACGCGTGTGGCAAGATCATCATAACAATCATCCTGAATGAGCATATAATAGGGAAGTTTGTCCCGTGTAGCCGCAGATGTATTACGGTAAACATTAAATTGTCTCAGCATTAAAGCACCCTGAAAAACTCATCATCAGTGATGGTTCCGTGTTTCTCCACAAAATCATTCATTGCCCGTATAAATGCACGATCCTCTTCTGATGGCTGCCGCCGCCTGGTTGAGTTTTGTTCTGCATGACACAAGGGCTTACGCGATGTGATGTTCTGGCCCAGCTCTGCTTCTGTGGTATGTTTCATCGTTATCTCCTTTGTTGGTGCGGTCATTATCAACCGCCGCCAACAAAAAACAATACTGTATCCCCTGGTAATCTATATTCTGCGAGCCGCCTTCCAATTATATCAGAATCGCTCCTCTACATACCGGAACGGGTATTTTGTGGGTTTAAGTTTGCCGATTTTGCGCTTCGGTAAATCCACCTTGTCGACGTGAATTTCTTTATACGGGATCTGCGAAAGCAGATGCGAAATAATATTCAGACGCACGCGTTTTTTATCTTCAGAACGCGCGACAAACCACGGTGCCCAGGCGGTGTCAGTGGCTTCAAACATGGCGTCGCGCGCGCGGGTGTACTCGTCCCAGAGGTTAAAGGATTTAATATCCATCGGCGACAGCTTCCAGATCTTACGCCCATCGTTAATGCGGTCGCGCAGGCGCCGCTCCTGCTCTTTCGGCGTCACCTCCAGCCAGTACTTCAGCAAGATAATCCCGGCATCAACCATCGCTTTTTCCATAACCGGCGCGCCGTCTAAAAATTTCTCCGCCTGTTCCTCCGTGCAGAACCCCATCACCCGCTCCACGCCTGCGCGGTTATACCAGCTGCGATCGAATATCACGATTTCACCCGCCGAGGGCAGGTGAGGCACATAGCGCTGGAAGTAGAGCTGGCTTTTCTCTTTATCCGTTGGGGCAGGAAGCGCAACAACGCGAAACACGCGGGGGCTGACGCGCTCGGTGATCGCTTTAATGGTGCCGCCTTTGCCGGCGCCGTCGCGTCCCTCAAAAACAATGCACACCTTCAATCCTTTGGCGACGACCCACTGCTGGAGCTTAACCAGTTCGACGTGCAGGCGGCGGAGCTCTTTTTCATACTCTTTGGTCTTAAGGGGGGCATTCGATACGACATCAACAGCGACAGGGGTTTTCTTTTTGCTTCCCATGATTGTCATCCTCAGGTTGTCCGGCGTGGAAAAAGCGAGGCCGCACTATGAAGTGTAATCCACCTGAATTAATGGATTAACGTGTCAGCCAGCTGATTTGAACTGGCTCACCATACAAGATTATTTAATAATGCCCTCGCGATTGATTAACCGGTGGTTGAGGCATGAAAAAGACAATATTTTCGTTGGCGCTTGGCACATTTGGCCTGGGTATGGCTGAATTTGGCATTATGGGGGTGTTAACCGAGCTGGCGCATGACACCGGTATTTCGATTCCCTCCGCCGGGAATATGATCTCGTTTTATGCCTTCGGTGTGGTGATTGGCGCGCCGATTGTAGCGCTGCTCTCCGGCAAGTTCTCGTTAAAAACGACGCTGCTGTTTCTGGTTGCCATGTGCGCAGTCGGAAATGCCCTGTTTACGTTTTCTACGTCGTATTTCTGGCTGGCGCTGGGGCGTTTGATCTCCGGTTTTCCGCACGGGGCCATTTTTGGCGTCGGGGCGATAATCCTCTCCAAAATTGCACCTCCGGGGAAAGTTACGGTCGCGGTGGCCGGGATGATCGCCGGGATGACCGTGGCCAACCTGGTGGGCGTCCCGCTCGGCACCTGGCTGGGGCACCAGTTCAGCTGGCGCTATACCTTTTTCCTGATTGCTGCGTTCGACGCGCTGGTTATCCTCTCGGTTCTGCTCTGGGTACCGGATATCCATGACAAATCAGAAATCAAATTGTCCGAGCAGTTCCACTTCCTGAAGAAACCGGAACCCTGGCTGATTTTTGCCGCCACCATGTTTGGTAATGCTGGCGTGTTCGCGTGGTTCAGCTTCGTTAAGCCGTTTATGGTCAACGTTTCTGGCTTTTCCGAAGAGATGATGACGGCCATCATGATGCTGATGGGCCTTGGCATGGTGTTGGGCAATCTGCTGAGTGGCAAACTCTCGGGGCGCTTTAGCCCGCTGCGCATTGCAGCCATCACCGATATGGTGATTGTAGCCTCGCTGCTGCTGCTTTTCGCCCTGGGCGAACTGAAAACGGCCTCGCTGGTGATGGGCTTTATCTGCTGTGCCGGGCTGTTTGCGCTCTCTGCACCGCTGCAAATTTTGCTTCTGCAAAATGCGAAGGGCGGTGAGATGCTGGGGGCGGCCGGAGGGCAGATGGCGTTTAATCTCGGCAGCGCGATCGGGGCGTACTTTGGTGGGATGATGATTACCCTCGGCTTTAGCTGGCGCTACGTCACGCTGCCTGCGGCGCTCCTCTCGTTCTCGGCCATGAGCGCGCTGTTGATCTACGGTTACCTGCGGGCCAGACAGGCTCAGGCTAACGCTCGCGCGCTAGCCTGATTGCATTCAGGCAAGCCAGGGCTCACCCAGCGTCAGCATCAGGCGGTTGGCCCAGGCGAAGAACGCAGCGGACTGCACCAGGTCCAGCTGGGCTAAGGTGTCCAGCCCCTCTTTTTCCAGAGCGGCGAGGTGCAGCGGCGTGGCGGCAGGCGGGGTAACCGACAGCGCTGCCGCAAAATTAATTTCCGCCTGCCAGCGCGCAGATTGCCCCTCGCTCAGGGACTGTCCCGGACGCACGGCCAGCAGAGCCTCTACCGCAGCATCATCCTTTGACAGCTGGCTGGCTTTGCGCGCATGGACAGAGGCGCAGTAGATGCAGCCGTTGATTTTACTGGCTACCGTTGCGGCCAGCTCGCGCTCGGTGCGCGGTAATCCCCCCGGTGTATAAAAAATTCCTTTATCAGTTAGCGTGCGCTGTTCAAGCACCGGCAGGTTGCGCCCCAGCAGGCGGAAGTAGTCGGAATCGGTATGGCCAAATTTCGCCAGAACGGCAACCTCGTCATCATGGAAGTCCGCCAGCGGTTTGGCGTCGATCCACGGCTCCCAGCCCAGCTCCTGCTGGGTGAACGCGACGGGAGCCGTCTTCCCGGAGACCGTGGTTGCGGTTGTATGCCAGATGCCTGCCGCCACCGGCGCATCGCTTGCCACCACCGGCTTGTCATTTAGCAGCCGCAGCCCGGCGACGAGTCGGCTCTGAAAGCTGACAAACGCAACAAGCTGCGCCAGGGTAACAATGCCTTCCTTGCTCCAGCCCGCCCGGGTCAGCGCCGTCAACGCGGACGGCGTGGCTTCGACGGGAGAGAACGTCAGCAGGCGCGCGAAGTGCAGCGCCGGGGTCAGGCGTTCGGATGTTGGGTCTGCCAGGCCAAACCCCGCATAGTGCGCGGCCAGCGCCTCCGCGTTGTGCCACCTGGCGACTTTTGCCGCGACGGCGAAGCGCTCGTCCAGCGCAAAATCGCTATCCTGCTGGGTAAATAAGATTTCGTAGCTGCCCTGGGCGTGGCGCGTGGCGGCGTCCCGCGTGGCGCGCGCCTCTGCCAGAGGGGAACCGGGTTTAATTTCCGCCAGCTCGGCGAGAATGTCGTGACTTAATGACATAGGTGTCTCCTCAAAGGATGTGGGGGGCAATATGTTCGGCGATCAGTTCGATGGATCGCAGCGTGTCGCGATGGGTGGGCTCGACCGAATGAACCTGGAACGAGATATCCGTGGCGCGCCTGAGAACGGAGTCCGCATGCAGTGAACGCAGCACCGTATCTGGCGAACCGATATGGGCGTCGAACTGGCGACGAAAATCTGTGACAGCGTCACCTTTAACCGTATGTCCAGCGGCGCGATGCTGCTGGGCCTGCCTGGTGAGACCCGGCGTGGCGACCTTCAGCGCGTAGTCATCGCTGTCGGCGACGAACGCCGTGCGGGAGGCCAGAATGCGCGGCGCAATGCCCGCAGGCAGTGCCTCAAGGTAGGCATCCACAATCGGGTTCTGGATCGCGTCGAGCGTCAAATCCAACTGGTCTGCCGGGCGCGGCTGCGTGCGGGAGAGCATCAAACCGTGTCCGGCCCGCGCGGCGCGAACGGCACCGTCGACGGAAAAGGTGGCAATCCAGATCCGTTCAGCCAGCTGTGGCGCTGGCGGGTAAAGGTGATTATCCGGATGGGTGAGCGAATCCCCGCGCCAGGCGCTCTGGATCACATGCAAATAGTCAGCAAAGGCCGCGCCGCGCTGTTCAAACGTCAGTCCGAACGGCAGGAATGAGGTCGGCGTGCCGCCCGAACCAAAACCGACTTCGAGACGCCCATCGGCGAGTTGATCCAGCACGGCGGCATCTTCCGCCACGCGCAGCGGGTTTTCCATCGGCAGGGTAATGATGGCCGTGCCCAGGCGGATGGTTTCGGTATGCGCCGCAACGTGGGCCAGAAACAGCAGCGGCGACGGCAGGCCGCCTTCACTTTCGTGGAAGTGGTGCTGGGCAATCCAGGCGCTGTCAAAACCGTGGCGTTCGGCGTGGCGGATCTGTTCGGTTGCCAGACGATAGCGCTCCTTCGGCGTGGCGTCGTCAAGCAGGCGGGTGAAAAATCCCAGGCGTTTTCGCGTCATGCGAACTCCTCCGTAGCGGGTGAAAAATGGGGAATGGCGGCAATCAGCTCGCGGGTATAGTCGTTCTGCGGCGACGTGAATAAGGTCTCGACGTCACCGTGTTCGACCACCTGACCGCTGCGCAGCACCGTTACGCTGTGGGCGATCCGGCGGACGGTAGAGAGATCGTGCGTGATGAAGAGGTAGGTCAATCCCAGTTGCTGCTGCAGCTGCTGAAGCAGTGCCAGAATCTGCGCCTGTACGGTGACGTCCAGCGCGGAGGTGGCCTCGTCCAGCACCAGAATAGTCGGCTCCAGGATCAGCGCCCGGGCGATGGCTACGCGCTGGCGCTGCCCGCCTGAAAGCTCCCTTGCGGTGCGGGTCAGGAGTTCAACGGGCAGGGCAACCCGCTGCGCCACGGTCTCTACACGGACCTTTCGCTCCGCCTTGCTGAGGCGAGCAAAGTTCTTCAGCGGCTCTTCGATGATGTCAAACAGGGTTTGACGCGGGTCGAGAGAGGCGAACGGGTTCTGGTAGACAAACTGGATCTTCTGGCGCAGCTGGCGGCGGGCCTCGCGGCTGAGGTCGGTGGCATCAATATCATCAATAATGACCTGTCCGCTGTCCGCCTGTTCAAAACCCAGCAAAATACGGGCGAGGGTGGTTTTCCCGGAGCCGGATTCCCCGACCAGCGCATGCGTGCTGCCGCGCCTGACGTCAAACGTCACCCGATCCAGCGCCTGAAGGTGATGACCTTTGCCCAGCGAGAACCGTTTGCTGATGGCGCGGGCGCGAATGGCCGGTGACGCCAGCGGAAGGCCAGCTACCGGGGCGATGGTCAGGCGCTGGCCCAGGAGATCGCTCAACAGCTGGCGGGTGTAGGCGTGCTGCGGGGTGCGGACAATGTCGGCGGTGTCGCCGTGCTCCTGAACCTCACCGTTGCGAAACACCAGCAGCCTGTCCGCGCGCTGGGCAGCCAGCGCCAGATCGTGGGTGACAAACAGAACCGCAGTACCCGATTCCCGACGCAGGATATCCAGCAGATCGAGAATGCGTTTTTGCACCGTCACGTCCAGCGCGCTGGTGGGCTCATCGGCGACGATCACATCCGGGCGTAGGGCAATGGCGATGGCAATCAGCACGCGCTGTTTCATCCCGCCGGAGAGCTGATGCGGATACTGCTTCATGCGCTGTTCGGGATGGCTCAGGCCGACCTTTGTCAGCAGGGCGAGCACCTGCTCGTCGCGCTGGAGTGCCGTTACCTTTTGGTGCTGCTGAATAATTTCCCCGACCTGTACGCCGATCGTCTTCACCGGGTTGAGTGAATTACCCGGATCCTGCGGAACCAGGCTGATTCGCGCGCCGCGAAGGGTATCGAGACGCTTCGCTGACCACTGGCTAATCTCCTCGCCGTTGAGCACGATTTTCCCGGCATCGCGTCGGGCGTTATCCGCCAGCAGACCGATGATCGCCTGTGCAGTGGTGGTTTTGCCTGAGCCGGATTCGCCGACAAAGGCCAGCATTTCCCCCCGCCGGAGGGTGAAGCTGACGTTATGCACCACCTCGCGCCACTGGCGCGCGGTACGGTAGCTGATGGTCAGGTTTTCTACCGAGAGTACGGTCATTTCAGGCCTCCGCTGAACTGCTGGCTGATACGGTTGGTGGCAAGCACGACGGCGATGACGACCACGCCGGGGAAGGTAGTTAACCACCAGGCGGTAGAGAGATAGTTACGACCTTCGGCAATCAATAAGCCCCATTCCGGAACAGGCGGCGGGGTGCCGTAGCCGAGAAAGCTCAGCGTGGAAAGCGCCAGAATGGCCTGACCAAACTGCAGCGTGGCAAAGGCGAGGACGGCGGTTAAGGCGTTGGGCAGGATGTGTCGCCACAGGACCGCCAGGAACGTCCCGCCGCTGCCAAACGCCGCCTCGACATAATCCGTATGGCGGATGCGCACCACTTCACCGCGCGCGAGGCGGGCGAAGCTGGCGATGGAGGCCACGCCGACGGCAATGGCGGCGTTAACGGTGCCAAACCCGAGCAGAATAATGACCGTCAGCGAGAGCAGCAGAGAGGGAATGGACAACAGCACGTCGACAAAACGCATCAGGAAAGACTCGACGCGTCCGGCGAACGCGCCGGCGATCACCCCCAGACCGGTGCCCACCACCAGTCCCATCGTGACGGCAGCGAGCGCTGCGCTCAGGGAGTGGGAGGCACCATACACAATGCGGGTGTAAACATCGCGGCCAAGCTGATCGGTGCCGAGCCAGTGGCCCGCCTGCGGTGCCAGACGTTGCGCTCCGGCGATGCCCTCAATCGGGCTGTAGGGGGTTAACAGGCCGGGGGCTACGGCAGCAAAAATCGCGAGAATAATCACCGCCCACGCCAGACACAGTCCCGGCTGCCACGCGACGCCCTGCCAGCCGGGAACGCGTTTTCGCGCGGCGGCAGCGTAATCGACCAGGCTCATGATGCACCTCCGGTAACGGTTTGCAGACGGGGATCCAGCAGCGGCATCAGCAGGTCCACCAGCAGATTGATCAGGACAAAGCCGAGAGCGGAAATCATGACCACCGCCTGAAGCACGGCGATGTCCTGGTTGTTCACCGCCTGCTGGGTCAGCTGCCCGAGCCCGCTGCGGCCAAATACGGTTTCGGTGATCAGCGCTCCGGCAATCAGTTCGCCCAGCAGCAGCCCGGCAATATTGAGTACCGGCAGCAGCGCGTTGCCGGTGACGTGGCGCCACAGGACGGCGGTTTCACTCAGTCCTTTGGCGCGGGCAACGGCGACAAACGGCTGCGTCGCCACCTGGTCCAGGCTGCGCATCAGAATTTGCGCCAGCGGGGCGGAGATCGGGATCGCGACGGTCACGATCGGCAGGATCAGCCCCTGCAGCGGCGTCGGGTTAATCACCGGGATCAGCCGCAGCTGGAAAGAAAAGAGCTGGATAAGGGCAATCCCCAGCCAGAACGTGGGTAAGGAGATAAACAGGACCGGCAGAGACTGGAGGGTATTACTCAGCCAGCGAAGACCCGGCAGACGCGACGCAAAGGCCAGCGCAAACGCCAGCAGGACCGCGAGTACAAACGCGGGCAGGGCAAGACTCAGGGTATCCGGCAGATTGCTGGCAATCAGCTCGCTGACCGGCACCCCTGCCTGTAACGAGTAGCCGAAATCTCCGCGCAGCATCGCCAGCAGCGTGTGGCCGTATTGCTGCCACAGTGGGCTGTCCGCGCCGTAGGCCACGCGCATCTCCTCGATTTGCGCCGGGCTTAGGCCCAGGTCCGGGTTCTGAAATTTAATCAGCACCGCGTCGCCAGGCAGTACCTGGAGCAACACGAACGAGAGGGTAAAGGCGGCCCACAGCACCAGCAGCCCGTGCCCAAGACGTTGAAGAAGTGCGTGGCGCATCGTCAGCTCCTCAGTGTTTCTCAATCCACGCGCCGTAGAACGACGGGCGGCCGACCGCTTCAAAATTGACGCCTTTTAGCCACGGCGCACCGGCAAAGACCTGCGGCTCCTCGAAAATCGGTATGACGTAGGCGTTATCCAGCAGGTAGCGCTGGGCATCGCCGGTCAGCTGCAGGCGTTTTTGCGGATCGACCTGTGAGGAGATATTTACCAGCAGCGCATTCAGCTTGTCGTCACGGAAGCTTTTGACCTTGTCGCTGGAGCCGCCTTTTTGCAGCAGCGCGTCGCGGTTAGCCGGGTAGAACATGCTTTTCACCACGTCCGGATCGGCGCGGCCCACTTCGGAGACGGTTAACGGGGTTTTCTGTGGATCAAGGTTATCCAGCGTGCGGCTGCCAGCGTCACCGGCTTTTACGTTCAGCACTACGCCCACCTGACGCCACTGCTGGGCAACCAGCTGCAGCACCTCTTTATTTTGCGGCTGCGGCAGGGATTCATATACCGTCAGCGCCAGCCGCTGGCCGTCTTTGGCGCGGATCCCGTCGCTGCCCGCTTTCCAGCCCGCCTCGTCCAGCAATTGATTCGCTTTTGCCGGGTCAAAGGTCAGTTTGTCGCTGAGATCGACAAAGCCTGCGGCGGAATCGGCAATCACCGACTTCGCCTGCGGATAGTTGGCCGAGAAGAGGGTCTCGACCACCTGCTTTGCATTCGTGGCATGCAGCAGCGCCTGGCGCACGCGAATATCGGAGACCAGCGGGTTATCCGGGCGGAAGCTAATGCTGTCGTTCACCCCGCGCGTTGGGGCGGCGTAGATTTTATAGCCCTGGTCTGTCGCCTGCTTTTCGTCATACGCCTGCACCTGGCGAATAAAGTCGGCCTGGCCGGCCAGCAGGGCGCCGACGCGCACGCTGTCTTCCTGGGTGACGATAAACTTGATGCCATCCAGATTGGCTGGACCCTGTTGCGTCAGGCTTTTGGGCCCCCACTGGTAGTCCTTACGGGCTTCGAGCGTCACTTCGCGGCCGAGCTTCTCGTCCTTCACCACAAACGGGCCGGAGCCAATGATATGCCGGGCATCCCCTAGCTCTTCAAAGTTGCGCTTCAGCGTGCTGAGCGAGACCAGACCCGACCCAATCGTGGCGGTGCCCTGCAGGAATCCCGGCGACGGTTTTTTGAAGTAAAACTTCACGGTCAGCGGGTCGACCACTTCGCTGCGATCGTAGTTATTGATCACTTCTGACACCGGCAGGCGCTGCGCCTTGTTGCCCAAACCGTAGGTATCAAAGTTTTTTGCTACGGCGTTGGCATCCAGCGGCGTGCCGTCGGAGAAAGTGATCCCCGGGCGAATTTTGAAGGTGTATTCGGTTTTATCGGCGTTGGTGGCCCAGCTTTCGGCCACCCACGGTTCAACCTGCAGCGTCTTTGGGTTTTGCCACGTCAGTTTGTCGGTGATCTGGTTCAGAATGCCGCCGTTCGGATAGAAGCCGCCGGCAGGCGGATAGAGGTTGGTGTGCGCCTGTTGCTCCAGATAAATCAGCGTGCCGCCTTTGACCGGCGCATCGGCGGACCAGGCTGCGGTTGTCGTCAGAATCAGCGCCGTCAGCAGCGGCAGACGAAATGGGGTTTGCATGGTGAATTCCTTTGTTATCTTCTTGTTAGCGTCGGATTCATCATCGGGCGCGGGGGAAAACAAGGGAACAAAGGAATTAAGATAAGGATTGCCGGAAACTGAAAATAAAAACGCCCCGTTAGCGGGGCGATGGCGGGGGCCTAAACGAATTTCGCCAGCGGGTCGGCGGCGGCAAAGGCGACCGTTTTGTCTGCTAATGGCGGATAGATCAGCTCATTCGTGATGGCGATTTTGATCTTCTTCGCCTCGTCGCGGACGGATTTGACGGCCTGTTCCCAGCCCTCGGTATAGACCGCGCCCCACGCGCCTAAATCCAGGCAGGTAACATAGTTCACCTGACGATAAGGGTAAGGAGCAACGTTCAGCAGGCTGGCGGCAGCGTTGTGACCGGCAAATTTCCCTAGCTGGATCGCGTGCTGGCAGGTCATCAGCGCCGTGTTGCCCGCATCGTCTGTTTTGGCGTGAGCCATATCGCCGGTGGCATAGACGTCAGGATGTGCGGGGACCTGCAACGTTTCTGTCACAACCAGGCGGCCCTGGCTATCGCGTTCACCGCCTATCTGCAGGCTGAGAGGATTTGCCTCGACGCCTGCGGTCCAGACGACGGTCGCAGCAGCAATACGTTCACCGTTTTTCAGCGTTACGCCGTGAGCATCAATGGCTTCAACTTCACTCTTCAGCCGCCATTCAACGCCCAGCGCCTCACTCGCCTCTGCAATTGTTTTACGCAATGCGTCGCTATAACGGCCGCCAATGACTGGTCCTCTCTCAACTACGACTATTTTAATCTCCGTATTGTCGCCAAAACGGGTACGCAGTCGGGCAGGTAGCTCCGTTGCCAGCTCGATGCCGGTAAAGCCGCCTCCGCAGACTACCACGGTGTTGCGCTCGGGCGTGGAGGGACGTAACGCCAGTGAATCAAGGTGACGCTCAAATACCTGTGCGGATTCCAGCTGGTCGATGTCAAAGGCGTAGTCAGCCAGGCCGGCAATCGGTGGGCGTTTGGTCTGGCTGCCCGTAGCGAGGATCAGCCTATCGTAGGAAGCCGTAGCATGCGCGCCATTGGACATCCGGTATAAAACGGTTTTCGCCGTGGTATCAATTTGTTCCGCGTGTCCGGCGATGAATGTGATATCAAGCTCGGCAAACAGGTCAGTCAACGGGGCGACCAGCGTTGACACCTTCTCCTCATAGAAGCGTGGCCGAACGCGGAGTTCAGGTAAGGGGGCCAGAACCGCAATTTCCAGACTGTTATTACCCTGCTGCTCAGAGAGACGTGCCGCGCTCACGGCTGCCCACATACCCGCAAAACCACTGCCTACGATTAAAATCTGCTTTTTCATATTCGATCCTTTCTCCCGCCAGGCTTCATGCCTGACATAACTGCCACTATACTTGTCGGAGTTAACTCCGACAACTTCTTTCTGAGTTAAAAATCGTTATAATGCTCCGAACACTAATTCGGAGTTAACCATGGCGTTTTACAGTTCCGGTGTGGAATACGGCATTCACAGCCTGATGTGTATGGTGGATGCGAAGGGCAACGAGCGTGAGATGAGCGTCCGGGAGATGGCTGCCTTGCAGGGCGTGCCGTATGACTACCTCGGCAAAATCTTCACACGCCTGTCACGTGCCGGGCTGGTCATCAGTACGGAAGGCAAGGGCGGGGGCTTTAAGCTGGCGCGTCCGGCGGAGCTGATCAGCGTGCTGGATGTGGCGCATGCCATTGACGGCGAGAAAAACATGTTCGAATGTCGTGAAGTGCGCCAGCGGCTGGCCGTGTTTGATGAAGCACCGCCTGCCTGGGTCTGCGACGGCCCGTGCGGAGTACGTTCAGTCATGGACAGCGCGCAGCAGCGGATGGAAGAGGAGCTCGCGCGTCATACTATTCTCGACCTGGCGCGTAAAATGTACCGAAAAGCGCCGGACACCTTCCAGATTGAGGTTCAGGAGTGGATTTCAGTTCGTCGTTCGTCGTAGCTATGAGCCGGGTAAGGCGTAGCCACTACCCGGCAAAAGGTGTTTACGAGCGTAAGTCGATCACCATACGGCCACGGATCTGGCCCTGTTCCATCTCTTTAAAGATGGCGTTGATGTCCTCGATAGGACGCATCGTCACTTTCGGTACTACTTTGCCCTCGGCCGCAAACTGGAAGGCCTCCTGCAGATCCTGACGGGTGCCAACCAGCGAACCCACCACCTGAATACCGTCCAGCACCAGGCGCGGAATGTCCAGGCTCATCGCTTCCGGCGGCAGGCCAACGGCGACCACGCGGCCACCGGCACGCACGGCATCTACCGCCGAGTTGAAGGCCGCTTTTGCGACGGCGGTGACGACTGCGGCATGCGCGCCGCCGGTTTTTTCCTGCACAATCTTAGCGGCATCTTCGCTGCGTGAGTTGATGGTTAAATCCGCACCCATGCTCGCGGCCAGCTTCAGCTGTTCATCGTTAACGTCCAGAGCGATGACTTTGGCATTAAACACGTTTTTGGCGTACTGCAGCGCGAGGTTGCCCAGCCCGCCCAGACCGTAAATCGCGATCCACTGGCCCGGTTTTATACCGGAGATTTTCACCGCTTTGTAGGTGGTGACACCGGCGCAGGTGATGCTGCTGGCCGCCGCCGAATCCAGACCATCCGGCACTTTTACCGCGTAATCCGCGGTGACGATGCATTCTTCCGCCATGCCGCCGTCAACGGAGTAACCGGCGTTTTTCACGTCACGGCACAGGGTTTCGTTACCGGTATTACAGTATTCGCAGTGACCGCATCCTTCAAAGAACCAGGCCACGCTTGCGCGGTCGCCGACTTTCAGCGACGTCACGCCAGGGCCGACTTCTTTCACGATACCAATTCCTTCATGGCCCAGGATTACCCCGGTTTTATCGCCAAAATCACCGTTCTTCACGTGGAGGTCGGTATGGCATACACCACAGCACTCCATTTTCAGCAGGGCTTCCCCATGCTTAAGCGGGCGTAAGGTTTTTTCAGTGACATTGACCTGGTGATCCTGAGTAACAACAGCAGCCTTCATGTGTATCTCCTTGTTCATGATAAGAATCTGCATAGCAGGTGTAGTACCCCTTAAGGATTAATACATTAGCCTGGTAATGCAAGGCTGCGGCAACATAATGTCATCATTTGATTCGATTTCAGATTAAGAATACGGCGATCCTCTAATAATTAAGGGGGAAAATGCTGGCCCGGCGAGGTGCTCGCCGGGCGCAGATTTACAGCTGGGCTTCAATCTCCTCAATTTCTCTACGCCATTGCGCCTGCAGCTGCGGCTTCTGATGTTTCGGCTTACGCGCCAGATCGTCTTCCAGCAGCGTTTCCAGCGCGATCAGCCGCTCCAGCAGATCGTCGTACGGCGAGGGTTGAACTTCCCCAGCGGTGACGACGGGCGCGGCTGATGTTCCCAGCCCCGCGCTTTCACGCAGCCGCTCAAACACGGCTTCAGCATCGTGCCACTCGCTCAGCCAGCCGTCCTCAATCAGCCAGAAACGGTTACAGCTTTGGCTAATTAACTGGCGATCGTGGCTGACCAGCAGCACGCCGCCTTCGAACTGTTGCAGCGTTTCCGCCAGTGCCTCTTTGCCTTCCATGTCGAGATGGTTGGTGGGCTCATCCAGCATCAGCAGGCTGTAGCGGGCAAGCGTCAGCCCGACGAACAGCAGGCGAGAGCGCTCGCCGCCGCTGAGCGTGCTGACTTTTTGCCCGTGGCGCGCCCACGGGAACCCGGCGCTGATGAGCGCCATCTTCCTGTTTTGCGGGTCGGGAGCGAAAGGTTCCAGCGCGTCGAGCAGCGTGGCGTCATCCGGCAGCTGATGCAGCGTCTGGTCGTAGTAGCCCGGCGAGACGCGCGGATGGATTTTCAGCCCGCTGTCCGTCGGTTCATCCACAAAATGTCGCCAGATAAGCTTCATCAGCGACGATTTACCGCAGCCGTTACGACCGACAATTGCCACGCGATCGCCGCTTTTCAGCCGCGCCGTTTCGATGTTAAACAGCGGCGGTAGCCCGGGCGCAGGCGGGACGCTGAGGTTTTCCATCTCCAGCAGACGGTCCGCCCGCAGCGCGTCGCCGCGCAGGGTTAGCGTCCATGGACTGCCCGCCGTGAGCGCGGTCTGGCTCTCTTTGAGTCGTTCGACCTGTTTTTCCATCTGCTTGGCTTTGCGGGCCAGGTCTTCGTTGTCATAAACCTTACCCCAGGTCGCCAGCCGCTTGGCGCTGGCGGTCACGCGGTCGATCTCCTTTTGCTCCGCCTTGTGGCGCTGCGCATCGCTTTCGTCTTTTGCTGCAAGCGCTTTACGGGCGGCCGTACAGGGAAGGGCAAAGTAGTGCAGCGTCTTATCACGCAGGATCCAGCTGCCGTTTGTGACGGCATCCAGCAGCTGTCTGTCGTGCGAAACCAGCACGAAGCTGCCTGACCAGTTCTGTAAAAAGTGTTCCAGCCAGAGCATGGTCGGCAGATCCAGGTGGTTGCTGGGTTCATCCAGCAGGAGCAGATCCGGCTCGTGAATCAACGCCCGCGCCAGCAGCAGGCGGGTGTGCTGTCCGCCACTCAGGGTGGCGGATTGCAGCGTCATATCCTGCGGCGTGAAGCCCATGCTCGCCAGCAGCGTTTCAGCTTTCCAGCGCAGGCTGTCGTGCTCAGCTAAAGGCAGTTGCGCGAGTACGGCATCCAGCATGGTCAGCGGGAAAATGGCGTCCGGGAGATGTTGCTCCACGCGCGCCATCAGGCAGTGCCCGGCCAGCGCTACCGTTCCGGCGGCTGGGATATCTGTTCCGTCCAGCACCTTTAAAAGCGTACTTTTGCCGCAGCCGTTGTCGCCCAGCAGGCCGATGCGGTCGCCTTTTTTCAGCGTAAAGGAGAGTGAGTCGAAGAGCGTGCCAAACGCCGTATCAACGCGTAAAGATTGTGCAGTGAGTAAAGTGCTCATTGTTGCTTACCCAAGAGTTACAGGCATGTTTATGCCTCGTCAAACATCGCTGACGATAACTCAGTAAGCCCGAGAGAAGGGATTTCAGGGGTTGGTGTCTTCGCTCAAGCAGAAGTTATCGCAGCACGATACCGATAACGCTTGAGCTGGTGCGATCACCAAATGTATGTGAAACATTGAAAATTTCACGATACAGCATAATTGGCCTCCTTATATATTCAGTGGGTTAATGGATGAAAGGAGTGTAGCGGGGGAAAGGGGGTTTGGCTAGTGGGTATTCGATGGTGCGGTCTGTTGCCCCTCATCGTAACCCTCTCCCCAATGAGGAGAGGGAACGGTTCGGGCGCAGAATTAAATCGAGGTACGGCGATAGCTGCGGTATTCAGGCATCCAGAAGTTATCATCAATAGCCTGCTGCAGTGCGTCGGCAGAGGTTTTCACCGCCACGCCCTGCTGCTGCGCCATTTTACCCACCGCAAACGCGATAGCGCGCGACACCTTGTGAATGTCCTTCAGTTCCGGCAGCACCAGCCCTTCGCCGTTGTTGACCAGCGGCGAATAGCCCGCAAGGGTTTCGCTCGCTGACATCAGCATCTCATCGGTAATGCGGGACGCGCCGGAGGCGATCACGCCCAGACCAATGCCCGGGAAGATATAGGAGTTGTTGCACTGGGCGATCGGATAGGTTTTATCCTTCCATACCACCGGATCGAACGGGCTGCCGGTGGCAACCAGCGCGTTACCTTCGGTCCAGGCGATGATGTCCTGCGGCGTCGCTTCCACGCGGGAAGTCGGGTTAGACAGCGGCATCACGATAGGGCGCTCGCAATGCTTGTGCATCTCGCGAATAATCTCTTCGGTGAAGAGACCGGTTTGCCCGGAAACACCGATCAGAATATCCGGCTTCACGTTGCGTACCACGTCCAGCAGGGAGAGCACTTCGTTGTCGGTGTCCCAGTTCTTCAGGTTCTCGCGCTTCTGCACCAGCTTGGTCTGGAACGGCAGCAGGTTCGGCATACCGTCGGTCAGCAGGCCGAAACGGTCAACCATGAAGACGCGGGAGCGGGCCAGCTCTTCGCTTAAGCCTTCGCGCTGCGTCTGGGCAATAATCTGCTCGGCGATGCCGCAGCCCGCAGAGCCTGCGCCCAGGAAGACGATTTTCTGGTAGCTCAGCTGGCTGCCGGCCGCGCGGCTGGCGGCGATAAGCGTGCCCACGGTCACCGCTGCGGTGCCCTGGATGTCGTCGTTAAAGGAGCAGATCTCATCGCGATAGCGGTTCAGCAGCGGCATCGCGTTTTTCTGCGCAAAGTCTTCAAACTGCAGCAGAACGTCCGGCCAGCGGTGCTTCACGGCCTGAATGAAATCGTCGACAAACTGATAGTACTCGTCGTCGGTAATGCGCGGATGACGCCAGCCCATGTACAGCGGATCGTTCAACAGTTGCTGGTTGTTGGTGCCGACATCCAGCACCACCGGCAGGGTGTACGCCGGGCTGATGCCGCCGCAGGCGGTGTAGAGAGAGAGTTTACCGATTGGGATCCCCATCCCGCCAATGCCCTGGTCGCCGAGGCCGAGAATACGTTCCCCGTCCGTCACCACAATCACTTTAATATTGTGGTTCGGCACGTTCTGCAGAATGTCGTCCATGTTGTGACGATTCTGATAAGAGATAAAGACGCCGCGTGAGCGACGGTAGATCTCAGAGAAGCGTTCGCACGCCGCACCCACCGTTGGGGTGTAGATCACCGGCATCATCTCTTCGAGATGGTTTTGCACCAGGCGATAGAAGAGGGTTTCGTTGGTGTCCTGGATGTTGCGCAGGTAGATGTGTTTGTCGATCTCGGTTTTGAAGCCCTGATACTGGATCCACGCGCGCTCTGCCTGCTCTTCAATGGTTTCAACCACTTCCGGCAGCAGGCCAAGCAGGTTGAAGTTGCTGCGCTCTTCCATGCTGAAGGCGCTGCCTTTGTTGAGCAGGGGGAATTCGAGTAAAACCGGGCCGGCATAAGGGATATATAAGGAACGATGTTTTTTCAGTTTGTTGTCCATGTCACTCACTCTTTTTTTGAAGATCCGTCCCTGACACTGCTGTTTGTCATCTTTCTGGCCTGTGCTACGGGGTGCGGTCGGGCGGTATTATAAAGGAGCTAAATATTAATTACCGCAACACATAAACAAAAACACCATCGGTTTTGCCGATGGTGTTCTGGATCTCAGTCTGGAACTTACTTGCCCGCGTGGCGTTTTCTGCCGGTGGCGTGAGTGACTTGCGTTTCATGGTCGCCTTCAATCACCACTTTACGCTGATTAGAAAGCTTGTAGTTCAGTCCCAGAATGTGGCGTGCCTGACGGTTCGATTTCATGTTAACTCCTCAATCCTGTTGATAGTTTTAAGGACCAGTTTGCTTTCGCAAACGAAATGTAACCCCTTAGGTTGCAGATCCAGCTTAGCAGGTTTTTACAAAGGTGCGTTTTGCCCGCTGACGACGTAGTTAATGGTCTGCTGGTAGATGTCACTGAGGATGTCATTATCCGTGGATTCCACCCACTTGGTCAGTTCCATTAAAATGTCATCTTCAGTCACAGCACCGTGCTCGGCGTGAAGACCCTGCGCAATCGCGTTAACGAGTTCAGGTTGTGCTGCTGTGGTATTAGCCGGGTAATAAGTAAACATGCTGCCTCCGTGTCGTTGTCTGTTTAATGGTACGGCTCGCAAAAAATTTAATTCATAAACAGAATGGCAAATATTTTCCCGGATGTGTCTCAGATTCATCTTAGAAATAAAAATGACATAAGTGCATGCTTTTATGCGCTTTTAAAACGGAGGGATATATTGGCGTGAGGCAGTGCGGATATTATGGCGGTGCTCCTGCTATCGCGGGAATATAGCAGGAGCCGTTTTTAAATTACCACTTCATTTCGCCAGTATTCACTTTGGCGCTTAATTCCAGAGAGCTCTCTTCTGCCAGATCCGGATACTGTTTTTTCAGTGCACCGATGACGCCCGCAGAGTTTTTATGTGCCGACAACGCCTGTTCAAAATGCTGCAGATAGCCACGGGTAAAATCAATAGCCCCGGTTCCGGACGGTGGTGTGCCCAGATAGTGGCCTGGGATCACGCGTTCCGGCTTGTGCGAGGCCATGTTGTCCAGGGTCTGCTGCCACTGCTGCCGGCAAGCCGGCGTCTGAGTATCAGCCGTCCAGACGTGAATCCCCCAGGAGACCCCGGTGCCGCCGAGGATGGTTTTCACGGACGGGATCCACACGTAGGCCGCATAGCTGTCCGGCTGCTCGATATCGACCTTTTCCCCGTCAATCATAAAGGTGGTGGAGGCGAGCACCTGCGGCACCACCAGTTCCGTTGGCGCGCCGTCTTTCATCTGCGGGCCCCAGAAGGCGAGCTTGGCGTCTTTGGTGGCCTTAATATGGTCAACCACCTGCTGCGTGGCCACCACTTTGGCATTCGGGAAGGCTTTCACCAGCGGCTGCAGGCCAAAATAGAAATCCGGATCGCCGGAGGTGATCACAATCTTATTCAGCGTTTTACCGCTGCGGCGAATTTTCTCTACCAGCGCTTCGCCATCCTTCACGCTGAACTGGGCGTCAAACAGCACCGCCTCTTTCGGGCCGGAAACGAGCGTGGAGGAGACCGCGAAAATGCCTTTTTCCTGCGGGTTATAGGTATCAATCGTCAACGGCGCGGCAAAAACGGCCGGAGCGAAAAGGGTGGAAAGCAGGGCAATATGAGTGAGTTTCATGCTGTTGTCTCTGTTGTTCAGTAATGTCTCTATTGTACGGATATTCTCATTTGCCAGAATTCCTGAAACAAGACATGCTTAGTTTCATAAATCGAGCAGATGGAGCTTATATGGATCGCGTTATTGCCGCTCAGGTCTATAACCGGATATGCGAGCTGGGAAGCCTGAGCGCGGCGGCCCGCGCGCTGGGCATTTCCCGGCCGATGGTGAGCCGTTACCTTGAACAAATGGAGAAGTGGGCGGGGACGCGGCTGGTAAACCGCTCCACGCGCAAGTTGACGCTGACGGCGGCAGGGGAAAAGGTGCTGCAAAAAACGCGGACGCTCTCGCAGATCTCGCAGGAAATCGAAGGTCAGTCGGAAAAAGATCTGCCGTCCGGCACGCTGCGGGTAGCCTGCGCGCACTTTACCGCCATGCACCTGATTGCGCCGGTCCTGCCCGGCCTGCTCTCGCGCTACCCGCAGCTGCGCATTGAGCTGGACGTGAACAACCATCCGGTCAGCCTGGTGGGAGAGCGCATTGACGTCGCCGTACGCATTACCGATAACCCGGAGCCCGGCATGATCGCCCGCCGGCTGGGGGAGTGTCGATCGGTGCTCTGCGCCTCGCCGGCGTATCTGGCCCAGCACGGCACGCCCGTCAGCCCCGAAGAACTGGCGCAGCATAACTGCCTGCACTACAGCTTTTTCGCGGGGCAGTCCTGGCACTTCCTGACCCCGGAAGGCGAAAGCCTGAGCGTGGCCGTCAGCGGCAACCTGAGCGCCAGTATCTCTTCACTGCTCATGAACGCGGCGATCGAGCACTGCGGCATCGCCATGCTGCCGGAGCGCGAAGCGCGCGCCGCGCTGGAGCAGGGATTACTGGTGCCGGTACTGGCGTCGCTGGAGCCAAAACCGCTTGCCATCCACGGCATTTATCAGTCACGGGAATACCAGCCTGCCGCGCTGCGCGTGTTTCTTGACGAACTGTCCCGCCACCTTGCCTGAGGGGCGATTATTTTGCCTTTAGCCAGGGAGAGGCCGTGCTCCAGAAAATAATATCGGCCCCGAGATAATTTTCGCCGAAGCGGACAAACTCGGCTTTGGTGAACGGTTTTCCGGTCTGAGGATCCTTATAGGTCAGAGTCGGCTCCTGAACCGCCATGGCGATGAGCGGCAGCGCCTGTTTATTTTTATGGAAGAAGGGATAGGCATTCTTCATGTGCGCCTTGCGGTTGGGCACAATGTCCGGCCCGCCCAGGCCGATATTGTTGGCGCTGGCATACGCAAAAAGACGTCCCATATAGTTGTGGTCGTTATCCCACTCGCACGGCCAGAAGTTAACGTACTGCACCACATGTGATTTCTGAAAAACCTTGCGCGCAAAGGCCAGATTTTCCATCTCACCCGCGAAATAGCTGTCGCAGGTGAAGCCCGCTGGCGGATTTTTCTCGTCAATATCAATCGCGGTTTCAGGCAGGTTTACGCCATACACCTCGCCATCAAAGCGTTTTGCGAGCGCTGCCAGCAGTGCCTGGTAGCGCTGGCGCACCGTGGGGTCCCACTGACGCGCTACCCATCCCGCGCCGACAGGCTTGCCCTCGCCGGGGTTATCAAACTGCGGCGCAATCCCGCCGCTGTATTGCTTATCGTGCATCAGATAGTCCGGGACGTAGCGGGCGTCCGGCTCAAAGAAACGATCCTGGATCTGAATAAAGAGTTTTTTCCGGGCGGCCTTAAGACGCGCCAGATCCTGCTCAATCCGCGAGAAGTCATAGCTGTCCTTCTCGGGTTCAAGCTGGCGCCAGTTGTACACGATCTGCACGCCGCCGATGTCGCCACGCGCAACCAGCGGGAGCGCCGCGTCGAGATCGCCTGAGCTGGTATAGATAAAGTTTTCCGGCGTTTTGGCCAGTGAAGAAAGAGAGAGAGCCAGCGTGGCTACCGCGACGGCCATCCTGATTTTTAGCGTCATATCATTATCCTTGTTGTCGGTACAGCAGGTGAAAGACACGGAATCGTCTGTGTTCCAGGGCGTGTCAGATGCGTAGTCTATACTTAACCCTTTGTAAGCCAAAAGGAGAGCAAGAATGACGATTCATAAGCACGGTTCGGCACACTGGTCTGGCGACATTAAGCGCGGGAAAGGAACGGTTTCCACCGAGAGCGGCGTTCTCAACCAACAGCCTTACGGCTTTAACACCCGCTTTGAGGGTGAAAAGGGGACCAACCCGGAAGAGCTGATCGGCGCGGCACATGCGGCTTGTTTTTCCATGGCGCTGTCGCTGATGCTGGGTGAAGCGGGCTATACCGCTGATTCGATTGATACGACCGCGGACGTCTCTCTGGATAAAACCGACGGCGGCTTTGCCATCACTAAGGTTGCGCTGCAAAGTAAGGTCACCGTACCGGGCATTGCGCCACAGCAGTTTGACGGCATTATTCAGAAAGCCAAAGCGGGCTGTCCGGTGTCGCAGTTGCTCAAGGCCGAAATTACCCTGGACTATAAGCTTAACTAAATCACAGCCGGGTTTGTGCCCGGCTATCCCTTCAGCGCGGCGGGGAACACCTCCGCCAGCCAGGCGATAAACACCTTCAGTCTGTGCGTTAAATGCCGGTTCTGCGGGTAGACCACGTGAAACGGGTACGCGGCAGGCTGCCAGTCACCCAGAATCGCCACCAGCGCTCCCGCCTGCAAATAGGTCTTTGCTGAATACTCAAAAGTTTGAACGATCCCCAGACCCGCCGCGGCAGCCGCCAGATGAGCGTTACTTTCATTGACACCGAGATAGTGCGGGAGAGTGATTTCCAGCGCCTCGCCGTTCTGCCGGAAGCGAAACGGAAACGGCCGCCCGGTGACGGGAGAGAGATAACTAACAAGCTTGTGGCCGTTGCGCAGCTCCTGCGGATAGGCCGGAACGCCGTGGTTTTTAAGGTAACCCGGCGTCGCGCAGGTGACCATCTGAGCGTCACCGAGATGACGTGCGATAAGCGTTGAATCGTTCAGCGGGCCGCCGCGGATCACGCAGTCTACGTTACCGCTGATAAGATCGATCGGACGATCGGCCACGCCAAGATCGATACGGATATCCGGGTAGCGCTGCATAAAATCCGGCAGCAGGGGGATGAGCACGTCCCGTGCGGTGGAACCGCCCACGTCAACCCGCAAATGTCCCTTGGGCGTCGCGCGGGAAACGCGAAACGAGGTGTCGATATCTTCGATATCAATCAGCACCCGGCGCGCTTTTTCATAGTATTCCAGCCCTTCAGGCGTCGTGACCACCCGACGAGTCGTGCGGTGAAGGAGACGTATCGCCAGGTGCGCCTCAAGGGATTTAACCAGTTTGCTCAGCGTGGCGATCGGCATATTCAGCGAGTCCGCCGCGCGGGTAAAACTGCCGGATTCCACCACCCGCGTGAAGGCGCGCATCGCCATTAGCTGATCCATGATGACCTCTGATTATTTCCGTAGATGAATAGTCATTTTCATTTTTGCCCATTTTTCACAAATGTCGCAAGGGATAAAGTCTGTCCAACGCAAACACAAAAAGGTAAATGACATGAACACGACTCTCTCAGGAAAAATTGCACTGGTCACCGGCGGCAGCACCGGTATTGGTCTTGCCACGGCGCAGGAGCTGGCGGCACAGGGCGCGAAGGTGTACATCACCGGGCGTCGTCAGGCCGAACTTGACGCCGCGGTAGCAGAGATTGCTTCTGACGCAGTGGGCATTCGCGCGGACGTCTCTAAGCTTGCCGATCTGGATGCGGTTTATGCCCGGATAGCAAAAGAAGAAGGCCGTCTCGATATTCTGTTCGCCAATGCGGGTGGCGGCGATATGCTGCCGCTGGGCGCGATCACCGAAGAACAGTTTGACCGGATTTTTGGCACCAACGTTCGCGGGGTGCTGTTCACGGTGCAGAAGGCGCTGCCGCTGTTATCAACCGGCTCGTCGATCATTCTGACCGGCTCGACGGTGTCGATTAAGGGGACGGCTAACTTCAGCGTCTACAGCGCCAGTAAGGCCGCGGTGCGTAACTTTGCCCGCTCCTGGGCTCTGGATTTGCAGGGCCGTGGGATCCGCGTCAATGTCGTAAGCCCGGGCCCGATCAAAACGCCTGGTTTAGGGGATCTGGTGCCGGAAGAACACCGCCAGGGGCTGTACGACGCGCTGGCCGCGCAGGTGCCGCTCGGACGTTTAGGTGCGCCGGGCGAGGTGGGTAAAGCGGTGGCGTTTCTGGCCTCCGACGCGGCCAGCTTTATCAACGCCACCGAGCTGTTTGTGGACGGCGGGATGGCGCAAATTTAACCCATGCTGCGCCAGCAGCGAACGTGACGGCCCTCGCGAGAGGGCTGTAGCGGCTGAGGACGTTCGCACCCCTGCGCGGCCATCGGGCAGCGGTCGCGGAAAAAACAGCCTTCGGGCAGATGACGGTTGCCGGGAAGCTCCGCTTTGCGTAACGCCAGCGTTTCATCCAGCGGCTCTCCGGTGCGAGGAACCGAATCAAGCAGCAGGCGGGTATAGGGATGGCGCGGTTCGCCAAGTACCTGCGCGGCGCTGCCCAGCTCCACAATCTGTCCGAGATACATCACCGCCACGCGGTCGCTCATGTGTCTGACCACCGAGACGTTATGCGAGATCAGTACGTAGGTCAGATTACGCTGCTGCTGTAGCGCCACCAGCAGGTTGAGGATTTGCGCCTGCACGGAGATATCCAGCGCGCTGGTGGGTTCATCGAGCACGATGATATCCGGATCGGACGAAAGTGCCCGGGCGATGGCAATGCGCTGGCGCTGCCCGCCGGAGAAGGCGTGTGGAAGGCGGTCAAGATATTCCGGGCGAATGCCCACCTGCAGCGCCAGATCCGCCGCCAGCTGGCGGCGCTCGCGCTCGCTGCTGCGTTTTTGCACCCACACCGGCTCGGTAATGATGCGCCAGACCGGCAATCGCGGGTCGAGCGAGGAGAGCGGATCCTGAAACACCATCTGCATGCCACCGGCGTGGTGGGCACGCTGGCATGCGCCGGTGCTGGGTTTAAGCATCCCCATCAGCAGCTGCGCCAGCGTGCTTTTCCCACAGCCGGACTCTCCGACAACGCCCAGCGTTTCGCCCCGACGGATCTGGAGATCCAGCCCGTTGAGCGCATGGACCCGTTCCGTCACGCGGCCCAGCCAGTTTTTGCGCGCCGCAAAGTTCACGTGCACGCTATCCAGTTCCAGCAGTACATCAGACATGGTGTTTCTCCCGTTGTGGATACCAGCAGGCAGCCTGTTGGCCCTCTGCGCCATGCGGCTGCAGGCGCGGCGTTTCGCTGCATTTTGCCCCCGCGGCAAAGCAGCGATCGCGGAAAGCGCACCCCTGCGGAAGCTGGCTGAGGTTGGGCACAGTGCCGGGGATGGCGGGAAGCAGGTCGCGCGGCTGGCCGTTTTCCGGCGCGCACCGCAGCAGGCCGATAGAATAGGGATGCACAGGGTGGTGGATCAGCGTTTGCGTGGCACCGCTCTCTATCACGCTGCCCGCATACATTACGTACATTCTGTCGCAGAGCTGGGACACTACGGCCATATCATGGCTGATAAACAGCACCGAGGTGCCGCTGGCCTTCGCCTTATGCTTCAGCAACCGCAGCACCTGGAGCTGAACGGTCACGTCCAGCGCGGTGGTCGGCTCGTCGGCGATGATCAGCTCCGGTTCGCAGGAGAAGGCAAGGGCGATCATCACCCGCTGGCGCATGCCGCCGGAGAGTTCAAACGGATAACGCGCCATGACCTCCTTCGCGTCCGGAATTTGCATCTCTTCCAGCAGGGCGATCGCCTTCTGCTGCGCCTCGCGCCGGGAAAGCGGCTGATGCTGGCGGATCACCTCCACCATCTGTTTGCCAATCCGCCGCGTCGGGTTGAGGGCGGTCATGGGCTCCTGAAAAATCATCGCCACTTTAGCGCCGCGCCACTGGCGAAGCTGTTTCTCGGACGCCGTCAGGACGTTTTCACCGAGTAATCTCACCTGACCGTGATGAATACGGTAGCTGCCCTCTGGCAGCAGGCGCATGGCGAGCATGGCGGTAACGGATTTGCCCGACCCTGATTCGCCCACCACGCCGACAATTTCGCCCCTGCCGATCTCCAGCGAGACGTGGTTCAGGGCGTGGACCTCCCCGCGAAAAACCGGGAAGCTCAGGTGCAGGTCTTCAATATTGAGTACCGGTTCTGTCATTACTGTTTGCCTCCTGACTTCGGATCCAGCAGATCGCGGATACCGTCGCCAAACAGATTAAAGCCCACGGCGGTAATCAAAATCGCCGCACCGGGAAAGGCGCAGTACCACCACTGGTCCAGGACGTAGTTACGGCCCACGGCCACCATCGCGCCCCATTCGGCGGTGGGCTGCTGCGCGCCCAGGCCAATAAACCCCAGCGTGGCGGCCATCAGAATGGCGCTGCCGATATCCAGCGACGCCTGCACGATCAGCGGCGGCAGGGCGTTGCGCAGGATATGCCAGCGGATCAAATGCCAGCGGGACGCGCCAAACGTGCGGGCGGCCTGAACGTAGGTGAACTGACGCACCACCAGGGTTTGCCCGCGCGCCAGCCGCACGTAGAACGGTATGCGGACAATCGCAATCGCTAGCATGGCATTAAACAGGCTCGGACCGAGCGCGGCGGCCAGCGCCATGGTCAGCACCAGAGAAGGAATGGAGAGCATAATGTCCATCACCCGCATGATGACGGCGTCGCCGCGCCCGCCCAGTACGCCGGACAAACAGCCCAGTAGCGAGCCAATGCCGCCCGCAATCACCACCACCGCCAGCCCGGCGGTAATCGACTGCTGGCTGCCCGTCAGCACGCGGCTGAACAGGTCGCGTCCCACCTCATCGGTACCAAACCAGTGTTGCGCAGAGGGTGCCTGCAGGCGGGCGGTGAGATCCAGCGCGTTCGGGTCATGCGGCACTATCCACGGCGAGGTCACCATCAGCAAAAGCATCGCGATCATAATGACGCCGCCGACGATCGTGAGCGGGCTTTGGCGCAGCATCCAGAACAGCTTTGCCCAGTTGTTGCGTTGTCTGGCGGTTTTCACCGGGACGGGTGTTTCCTGCGTTAACATCATTCGGCACCTCCGCGCCCGATTCGCGGGTCAATCCACAGGTAAAGCAGATCGACCACCAGATTAACCAGCACGTAGGCCAGCGAAACGACGACGGCAAAGCCCATCACCGCCGGGAAGTCCAGCGCCTGAATGGACGTCACCACCCAGGCGCCCATACCCGGCCAGGCAAAAACGGTTTCGGTCAGGACGGCGCCGTAAAGCAGGTCGCCAAGCGCCAGCCCGAGCACGGTAATGGACGGGATCATCGCATTCGGCAGGGCGTAGCGCAGGACGATGTACCAGCCGGGCAGCCCGCTGGCGCGTGCGGTGCGGATGTAGTCCTCGCTAAGCTGCTCCAGCATCGCCGAGCGCACCTGGCGCGCCACGATGCCCAGGTGAACAAACGCCAGCGTCAGTGAGGGTAAAATCAGGTGCTGCAGCGCGTTGAAAAAGACTTCACCGTTGCCTTCCAGCAGGGCGTCCAGCAGATAAAACCCGGTGACGTGCGTCGGCGGATCGAGCCAGTCGTCCAGCCTGCCGCCGCCCGGCAGAATCTGAAGATGCCCGTAAAACAGGACAATCACGCCCAGCCCAAGCCAGAATGCAGGGGTGGAAATCCCGGTCATCGCCATTAAACGCACCAGGTGATCCAGCCAGCGGTTGCGGTACACCGCCGACAAAATCCCCAGCGGCACGCCGATAACCAGCGCCAGCAGCAAAGAACAAAAGGCCAGCTCCAGCGTGGCGGGGAAAAAGGCCTTCAGGTCTTCCGCAACCGGGCGTCCGGTACGGATGGAGGTGCCTAAATCACCGTGGGCCAGGGCGTCCACGTAGCGGCCAAACTGCACATAGAGCGGCCGATCCAGCCCCAGCTGCTGGCGAATGTTCTGCACGATTTCGTCGCTGGCGCGATCGCCCGCCAGCAGACGCGCCGGGTCGCCGGGGATCATGTGTGAAATAATAAAGGTAATAATACAGACACCGGCCACTACCAGGAGTAACCCCCAGCAGCGCTGGCGCACGATGCTCCAGAACGTCATACGCTTTCCCCCGGCGAGAACCGTTATTTACTCATGGTGGCGATGTTGAACACCTGCTCGAGCATCGGATTAAAGGTGAAGCCTTTGACCTCTTTGTTCATCGCCAGCTGGTAGTTCTTCTGGAACAGATAGACGTAGGCCGCTTCGTCAATCACCACTTTTTGCGCCTGCTGGTAATCTTTGGTGCGTTCCGCCTGGTCGGTGGTTTTCAGCGCGGCCTGCAGCAGCGAATCCACCTCTTTGTTCTCATAGAACGAACGGTTGCCCGGCAGACCTTTCTTGTCCGATTCGAACCAGTAGTTCATGAACATGTACGGGTCGGCAAAGTCCGGGCTCCAGTTGCCGATGGCAATGTCGTAATCGCCTTTTCCGACGCGGTCGCGCATGGTGGCATTGGCCAGTTTTTCCAGCTTGACGTTAATGCCGATCTTGCCGAGGCTCGCCTGAGTGGAGAGGGCGATAGGCTCCCAGTTCGGATCGTTGTCCGAGTAAAGGAAGGTCAGGCTGGCGGGTTTGTCTTTGACCTTCTCCAGCGCCGCTTTGGCTTTGGCCTCGTCGAAGCTGTACTGCATTGCCGCGGCGTCAAAGCCCCACATGCCTTCCGGGATCGGGCCGCGCATCTGCTTGCCGTTGCCGCTCAGAATGCCTTTTACCATTCCCTGATAGTCCGTCGCCCAGGAGATGGCCCGGCGTAAATCCACCTGATTGAGCGGCGCTTTGCTGTTGTTGAGATAGAGATAGGTCACGCGCAGGGAGGGGTATTCCGCGACGGCGACTTTGCCTTCCTGCTTCAGGGCCGCCAGCTGATCGACCGGCAGGGAGTCGGCAATGTCCAGATCGCCGCGGGAAAGCTGCAGTCGGCGCGAAGCGCTCTCGCCGATAATTTTCACCGAGACGCGCTTAAAGTGCGGCTTGTCGCCCGGCCAGTGAGGGTTCGGCACCAGGATCAGCTGCTGACCTTTCTGCCAGCTCTTTAGCATAAACGGCCCGGAACCGGCGGTGTTTTGCGCCAGAAAACCGCGCGCGTCGTCCGCGGCATTGGCCTTCAGCACCGCCGGGTTAATGATGGACGCCCCGTCGTTTGCCAGCGTGTAGAGGAAAGGCGCGAACGGCTGGCTGAGGGTGAATTTCACCGTGTGGTCATTGACGGCATCAATTTTCAGATCTTTCGGGAAGGCTTCAGACGGCCCCTGGCCGAGCTTGAGCAGGCGCTCAAAGGAGAGTTTGACCGCTTCGGCGGTGACCGGCGTGCCGTCGGAGAATTTGGCGTTATCCGCCAGGGTAAAGGTCCACTCTTTCTGGTCGTCGGACGCCTTCCAGCTCGTCGACAGATCGCCCTCCACCTCGGTTGAGCCGGGCTTGTACTTGACCAGACGCTGGTAGGACGGATAGGTGACGGTCCAGTCGTTGTTATCGATGGTGATGGCAGGGTCGAGCGTTTGCGGGTCGGCGGCTTTACCGATCGCCAGCATGTCTTTCGGGACGGCGGCCAGCGCCAGCGGGGCGCTCAACGCCAGCGTGGCGGCAATCAGAGTCGTGAGAAGCGATGTTTTCATGGCAGTGCTCCAGGTTAAAGAGAGGTGTGCGTCAGGGGAAAACAGGCAAAACGGTCATCAAGCAGCGGGTAGCTGGCGGCGTTCGGCAGTTCGAAGTGCCACCACTCGCTGCTAATCCCCACAAAACCGCCGCCGAACATGATGGCATTCAGCAGCAGACGGTTGCGCTGCGCGTGCGGGGGTACGGAAGGGTGATAGGGATGCGAACGGTCATGCATTTCGTCAAAACCGGCGCCCATATCCAGCACGCTGTTATGCTCGTCCATCAGGGTGACGTCGATGGCCGTACCGCGGCTGTGATTGGAGCCAATTGCCACATCGACCACATACTCCGGGTTCGGGCAGGCGTCCCACAGCTGGGCCTGCGCCTGCTGCGGCCGGTAGGCGTCGTACACCACCAGCTTCAGCCCGGCCAGGGCGGCAATGCTGATGGCTTTTGCCAGCGCGGTGGCGGCGTCGGTATGCAGCAGGCACAGCGCTTCCTGATAGATCGGCCTGCCGGTGATGTTGTCGGCGGTGGCGTACTTCAGATCGATATGCAGCGTGGGAAACGTCTTCGCCACGTCAATCAGTTCACTCTCATCGGGCATAGCTCGCTCCTTTAGCGTTCGAATTGACCAAACTCTTGTTGTAATTGTCGGTTTACCGCCAGACGCGCCGGGAGCGCATCACCCAGCGCTTCCACCACGCCCGACAGCAGCAGGTTGAACAGACAGCTCACGGGGGCAAGTGAATCCCAGAAATGACCGGTATCGGTTTTCACCTGCAGTAAATCCATCGGGTAATCCCGCGCCCACGGGCACCAGATGTCGGTGATTAAGGCCAGCGGGATCCCTTTTTCGCTCGCCACGCGGCAGTACTGGCGGGCCATCGTGGAGTAGGTGCGCGTATCGGTCAGCACAACGTAAGGGTGCGAAAACCCGGAGTTGAGTGATTCCACCCAGCTGCCGGACGCGCCTTCGGAATAGCTCACGCGCGGGCGAAGGTACTCGAGATGGCTGAAGAAGGCGTTGGCGATCCCGCGCGTGGACTGGATCCCCAGCACAAACACCGCGTCGGCGTGAGCCAGGTTGTGCACCACCTGACGGAAGGAATCCGTTTGCGCCAGCTGATACACCTGCGTAATGGCGTCCACCTCCAGCGACAGGGCATGCTGAAGGCGGTTGGGCAGGGGGCGCTGCTGCTGCCAGGAGTCCAGCCGCTCATTCATCCCCCAGGGCTGATACGGATCGCGCAGGCTCTTTTTGACATCTTCCAGGTTGCGATACCCCAGCTTGCGCAGGAAGCGTCCGACGGTGATCCCGCTGGTCCCGCTCGCCAGACCGACGCTTTCCGCTGTTTCGAACGGGATTTGCGCGGCGTGCGCCAGCAGCCAGCTCCCGACCCGCTTTTCGCTGGGAGTGAGCTGGCTGAACGTCGCTTCGATACGGCTCAACATCTCGGGTTTCGTCGTCATACCGCCTCGCTGTTAACTGGCTGTCAAAAGCTGGATTTGTGTTACCGGGTTAACAATGCACGACGCGTGCCATGTTCACGGTGAGGTAAAAACCCGCCGTGCTGTTAATTTCACGCAATATTTAGTTAACCAATGATCAACATTTGTGCAGCGTAGTTCACTTTTGGTGCAGCGGCTGACGCGGCAGGGATGAATTTGATGAATACGTCAGTCCGTTCACATTTTTGATAAGATAAAAGGACAGTGAACATAAAAGGGATCCCGGCATGGCGAATTTGCCCTGGCGAATCAGCGTGCGCCTGGCGGCGCTGGCAAAGAAAACAGGGATGGTCGTGGGGATCGTCCTGGTCGTCCTGTTGGCGGTGCGGGTCTATCTCTCGCAGCAGGGGCCGGACCTGCACCTCTGGCACACCTGGCGGGCGGACGAGATGTCCGTGCGTGAACTCGATAACACCAACTTTGCCGGGTATGTTGCCCGGGAAAACGCCATTTTCGCCGAGCTTGATAGGGCGGTGACGGCGAAAACAGCGGGCGAGGAACAAACGCCGCTAAACCGCTATTATCGCCAGAGCCTGGTTTGGCCGGGACAGTTCACGCCCGATGCCAACCGTTCGTTTGTGCTGATGCCAGCAGGAAAACCTCGTGGCGCGGTGGTATTGCTGCACGGACTGACGGACTCGCCTTACAGCGTCAGGCACCTTGCCGAAAATTATCAGCAGCACGGCTTTGTGGCCGTGGTTCCGCGCCTGCCCGGACACGGCACCGCGCCCGGCGCGCTGACCGACGTTGACTGGGAGATGTGGCTCGCGGCGACGCGTCTTGCCGTGCGGGAAGCCACGCGCCTGACGGGGGATAACGTGCCGCTGCATCTGGTGGGGTACTCCAACGGCGGGGCGCTGGCGATGAAATATGCTCTCGATGCGCTGGATTCCTCTGCGCTTCGTCGACCGCAGCAGGTAATCCTGCTCTCACCAATGATCGGCGTGACGGCCTTTGCGCGCTTTGCCGGTTTTGCGGGGCTACCGGCGCTGCTGCCGCCGTTTGCCAAAGCGGCGTGGCTGAATATCTCTCCGGAATATAATCCGTATAAATACAACTCGTTCCCGGTGAACGCCGCCCGCCAGTCGTGGCTGCTGACGAAGGCCCTGCAGGAGCAGATTGGCCGCGAGGCGCGGGAGAACAGGCTGGTGAATTTGCCCCCGGTACTTGCATTCCAGTCGGTCATGGATTCTACGGTCAGCACCCGCGCGGTGGTGACCGGCCTGTTTGACCAGCTTCCGGCAAACGGCAGCGAGCTGGTGGTGTTTGATATCAATCAGGCGGCCAGCTTCCGTCCGCTGTTCAAGCCGTCGTCGTGGACGGCAACCTCGGCGCTGCTGCCGGTTGCGCAGAGACGTTACGGTGTCACGATTATTACCAATGCGGACGCACACAGTTTCTCGACGGTGGCGAAAACAACGCCAGCAGGCAGCACGCGGGAGACGGTTGTGCCGCTTGTGCAGACCTGGCCGCAGGATGTCTATTCCTTGTCGCATATCGCCGTGCCGTTCCCGCCGGATGACGATCTCTATGGCCGTGAGCCTGGGGTGAAAAACCGCTACGGGATAAGCCTGGGGACAATTGCGCTGTGGGGAGAAACGTCCGTGTTGAGCGTCGGAAAAGAGGCGCTGATGCGGGTCACCTCGAACCCGTTTTACGACTATATGCAGGAGAGGATCGACAGCAGGATTGGCGATGGGGAAAAGTAACGTTCCCTTGTGGCGTGAATATGTTAGGTCGCATTGATTAAGTATGTTACATAGTAGCTTCAAGGCACCTCTCTTTATCATTGGAACCCCTTTTTGTGCTGACGACGCTGATCTACCGAAGCCAGTTGAATTTATCCCGCCCGTCCACCGAACTGCGGGAGCTGGTGGAGCGCGCCAGAGGCCGCAACACAAAACTGGATATTACCGGCGTCCTCCTGGCAAAAGGGAATGACGTTCTGCAGATCCTCGAAGGGTCGGAAGAGAGTGTGGTCAAACTGTTCCACACCATCCGTGAGGACAAGCGTCACAGTGGGGTGGTTGAACTGCTGCGGGACTATGGTCCGCGCAGACGCTTCGAAAACGTCGGTATGCTGCTGTTCGACCTGCAAACGCAGTCGCCGAAAGAGGTGCTGCAGTCGGTGCTGCGCTACAGCAAGCTGGACAGCTATCTGACATCTGATGACCGGGTGTTCAAATTTATTCAGACCTTTATAACCGGTAAACGTCCGGCCCCGTCGGGGACGCGTTACACCTCGGACAAATGGACGCTCTCGACCGAAGCGCTACCCTTTGGCGAACATCTGGGCCTGATTGCCGGGCAAACCTGCCAGTTTGCGCTGCAGCCAATTGTCGAGCCCTCGGAAGGGAAAATCAGCTCCCTTGAGGCGCTTATCCGTAGCAATGACGGCGGCAGCCCGGAACATTTCTTCAGCTCCCTGGACCCGGCGAAAATCTATGAAGTCGATCTCCAGACGAAAGCGTATGCCTTCGCGCTGGCGGAAAAGCTGGGCATTGGGAGCCATAAAATCGCGGTAAACCTGCTGCCCATGTCGCTGGTGAATGTCCCTGGCGCGGTGGAATTTCTGGTCGATGAGATTAAAAAACATGGCCTTCAGCCGGAGCAGGTGGTCATTGAAGTTACTGAAAACGAGATGATCTCCGGGTTCAACCAGTTTAACAGCGCCATCAAGCGGCTTCGCGGTGAGGGGGTAGGCCTGGCGATCGATGATTTTGGCTCGGGCTATGCCGGGCTTTCGTTGTTGACCCGCTTCCAGCCGGATAAAATCAAAATCGACCGCGAAATCATCAGCGATATCCATCTCAGCGGCCCGAAGCAGGCGATTGTGCGCTCCATCATCAGCTGCTGCTCCGATCTTGAAATTACCCTGGTGGCCGAAGGGATCGAGAAAATCGAGGAGTGGTGCTGGCTAGAATCTGCCGGGATCCGCCGCTTCCAGGGCTTCCTGTTTGCCCGTCCGCAGCTTAACGGCGTTGGCGATATTCGCTGGCCGCATCTGAAGCGTTAGGCAATTTTCCTCCCGCGTTATTTCCCCTTTTCCCTGCCTGTGCTTAAATAGCTAAAACGGTTTAATATAGTTTAGCTAAGAGGAACACATGGAAATAATCTGGGTACTTGGCGATGCGGTGGTGGATTTATTGCCCGATGGCGAAGGGAAATTACTGCAGTGCCCCGGCGGTGCACCGGCAAACGTCGCGGTGGGCATTGCCCGGCTGGGGGGCAAAAGCGCGTTTATCGGCAGGGTTGGCGACGATCCTTTCGGGCGCTTTATGGCGAAAACGCTCGCTGACGAGCGGGTCGACGTGAAGCATATGCGCCTTGACCCGGCGCACCGCACCTCTACGGTGGTGGTGGATCTGGACGACCACGGCGAACGCTCGTTTACCTTCATGGTGCGCCCGAGCGCCGATCTGTTTCTTGAACCCGCTGACCTGCCGACGTTCAGCGCGGGCGAGTGGCTGCACGTCTGTTCCATCGCGCTAAGCGCAGAGCCGAGCCGCTCGGCGACCTTTCAGGCGATGGCCGACATTCGGGAAGCGGGAGGCTACGTGAGCTTCGACCCCAATATTCGCCCGGATCTCTGGCCGGATGAGAACGCGCTGCGTCGCTGCCTGGAACAGGCCCTGCAAAGCGCCGACGTGGTCAAGCTCTCCGTTGAGGAACTGGCATTTTTAACCGGCGATGCGGATGTACGAGAAGGTCTGAACACGCTGATGCAGCGCTGCCCGGCGCGCCTGGTGCTGGTCACCCAGGGAAAAGAGGGCGTTATCGCCTGGCATCAGGGCGCGGTGAAACACTATCCGGCTACCCCTGTGCAATGTGTCGATACCACTGGCGCGGGCGATGCCTTCGTCGCCGGGCTGCTCTACGGGCTGGCCGCCGGTCAGGAGCTGGTTCCGGCAATCGCCTTAGCCCAGCGCTGTGGCGCGTTAGCCACCACGGCAAAGGGGGCGATGACCGCGTTGCCCTGGCAGCACGACCTGTAATCCTTCCTTCACTGGCCGCCGTCCGGCGGCCTGAATTGTCGCCTCGATCACACTTACTAAAACGGTTTAGCAAAAAAGATTGCCGATCCAAAATTCCCGGGTTTAGTATCAGCAACCTAAACCGGTTTAGCAATTTAGCACGTTCGATTAATACTTTTAGGGATGCGACAAAATGTATAAAAAACGCAGACTTGCCGTGATGATAGGCATGCTGGCCGGCAGTACCTCTGTTTTTGCCCAGACGGATATGACAAGTATCGAAGCGCGCCTTGCCGCGATGGAGCAGCGCCTTCAGGCTGCTGAAGCGCGTGCGCAGGTCGCCGAAAAACGCGCCACCGAAGCCGAACAAAAAACGCAGCAGCTGGTCGCCGCCCAGCAGCAGACGCAAACCACAACCCAGGCGGTGGCGCAGCGTACCGCCGCGCTGGAGAAAAAAGCGGATCAGAGCAGCGGATTTGAGTTCCACGGCTATGCCCGTTCCGGCCTGCTGATGAACGACGCGGCCTCCAGCAGCAAAAGCGGCCCGTACCTTACGCCAGCCGGGGAAACCGGCGGTGCGGTAGGGCGTCTGGGTAACGAAGCCGACACCTACGTCGAGCTGAACCTGGAGCACAAGCAAACCCTGGATAACGGGGCGACCACGCGCTTCAAGGCGATGCTGGCCGACGGTCAGCGAACCTATAACGACTGGTCAGCCGATACCAGCGATCTCAATATTCGCCAGGCCTTTGCGGAGCTGGGTAACCTGCCTGATTTTACCGGCGCGCTCAAGGGCAGCACATTCTGGGCGGGTAAACGCTTCGACCGCGACAACTTTGATATTCACTGGCTGGATTCCGACGTGGTGTTCCTGGCCGGTACCGGCGGCGGCGTCTACGACGTGAAGTGGAACGACTCGCTGCGCAGCAACTTCTCGATCTACGGCCGCAACTTCGGCAGCGTGGAGCAGACCGACAATAACGTTCAGAACTACATCCTCAGCATGAACCACTTCGCCGGGCCGCTGCAGATAATGGTGAGCGGCCTGCGGGCGAAGGATAACGACGACCGTAAAGACGCTAACGGCGATCTCATCAAAACCGACGCGGCCAATAACGGCGTTCATGCCCTGGTGGGGCTGCACAACGAGAGCTTCTACGGCCTGCGGGAAGGGAGTGCCAAAACGGCGCTGCTGTACGGTCACGGCCTGGGCGCAGAAGTTAAGAGCATCGGTTCCGACGGGGCGCTGCTGTCCGATGCCGATACCTGGCGCTTCGCAAGTTACGGTGTCACGCCTGTCGGCGGTGGCTGGAGTATCGCGCCTGCCGTGCTGGCACAGAGCAGCAAAGATCGCTACGTCAAGGGCGACAGCTATGAGTGGGTGACGCTCAACACCCGCCTGATTAAAGAGGTGACCCAGAACTTCGCGCTGGCGTTTGAGGGAAGCTATCAGTACATGGACTTACATCCGGAAGGCTATAAGGACCGGAACGCCGTTAACGGCAGTTTCTACAAGCTGACCTTTGCGCCAACGTTAAAAGCGAGCAAAATCGGCGATTTCTTCAGCCGCCCGGAGCTGCGCCTGTTTGCCACCTGGATGGACTGGAGCAGCAAACTGGATAATTACGCCAGCGATGATGCCTTTGGCAGCAGCGGCTTCAACGCTGGCGGGGAATGGAACTTTGGGGTCCAGATGGAAACCTGGTTTTAACCAATCACGCTCCCGCCCGGCGGGGGCGTTTCGCACATCATAAAAAGAAGTCAGGCAGAGGTATCTATGGATGTTAATCAAATCGCCCGCGAGCTTATTCCGCTGCTGGGCGGCAAGGAAAATATTGCCAGCGCTGCGCACTGCGCTACGCGTCTTCGTCTGGTGCTGGTCGACGACGCGCTTGCCGATCGGCAGGCGATTGGCAAGGTCGAGGGCGTGAAGGGCTGTTTTCATAACGCCGGGCAGATGCAGGTCATTTTCGGCACGGGCGTGGTGAATAAGGTCTACGCCGCGTTTATTCAGGCGGCGGGGATTAGCGAGTCCAGCAAGTCTGAAGCGGCGGATATCGCGGCGCGCAAGCTGAACCCGTTCCAGCGCATTGCGCGTCTGCTCTCCAATATCTTTGTCCCGATCATTCCCGCCATTGTGGCGTCCGGCCTGCTGATGGGCCTTCTCGGCATGGTGAAAACCTATGGCTGGGTCAATGCGGATAACGCCCTCTACATCATGCTGGACATGTGCAGCTCGGCGGCGTTTATCATTCTGCCAATCCTGATCGGCTTTACCGCGGCGCGGGAATTTGGCGGGAACCCGTATCTGGGCGCGACGCTGGGCGGTATTCTGACCCACCCGGCACTGACCAACGCCTGGGGCGTGGCCTCCGGCTTCCACACCATGAACTTCTTCGGCCTTGAGATCGCGATGATTGGCTACCAGGGCACGGTATTCCCGGTGCTGCTGGCCGTCTGGTTTATGAGCATCGTCGAGAAAAACCTGCGCCGCGCGATCCCGGACGCGCTGGATTTGATTTTGACGCCGTTCCTCACCGTCGTTATCTCTGGCTTCATCGCCTTGCTGATTATCGGCCCGGCAGGGCGCGCGCTGGGCGACGGCATCTCCTTTATTCTGAGCACGCTGATTGAACACGCGGGCTGGCTGGCCGGGCTGCTGTTCGGCGGGCTGTACTCGGTGATTGTGATCACCGGTATTCACCACAGCTTCCACGCGATTGAAGCCGGACTGCTGGGTAACCCGTCCATTGGCGTGAACTTCCTGCTGCCGATCTGGGCCATGGCGAACGTGGCGCAGGGCGGCGCCTGTCTGGCGGTGTGGTTTAAAACCAAAGACGCGAAAATCAAAGCCATTACCTTACCGTCGGCGTTTTCTGCGATGCTGGGCATTACCGAAGCGGCCATTTTTGGTATCAACCTGCGCTTCGTGAAGCCGTTTATCGCGGCGCTGATCGGCGGCGCGGCGGGCGGAGCCTGGGTGGTGTCAGTGCATGTCTACATGACCGCCGTCGGGCTGACCGCTATTCCGGGCATGGCTATCGTTCAGGCCAGCTCGCTCCTTAACTATATTATCGGCATGGTGATTGCCTTCGGCGTGGCGTTTACCGTCTCGCTGCTGCTGAAATATAAAACGGACTCTGAATAATGACGCAACTTTCCCGCTGGCCTGCGATCCTGCAGGCCGTTATGAAAGGGCAGCCGCGGGCGCTGGCAGACAGCCATTATCCGCAGTGGCACCCCGCGCCGGTGACGGGGCTGATGAACGACCCGAACGGGTTTATCTGGTTTGCAGGACGCTACCATCTGTTTTATCAGTGGAACCCGCTGGCCTGCGAGCATCGCTTCAAATGCTGGGGGCACTGGAGCTCTGTGGACCTGGTGCACTGGCAGCATGAGCCGCTGGCGCTGATGCCCGACGAAGAGTATGACCGCAACGGCTGCTACTCCGGTAGCGCCGTGGACAACCACGGCGTTCTCACGCTGTGCTACACCGGCAACGTTAAGTTTGATGACGGCAGCCGCACCGCCTGGCAGTGCCTCGCCGTGGAGCAGCCGGACGGAACCTTTACGAAGCTGGGGCCGGTGCTGGCGCTGCCGGAAGGCTACACCGGCCACGTGCGTGACCCGAAGGTATGGCAGCACGACGGGGAGTGGTACATGGTGCTGGGTGCGCAGGATGTGCAAAAGCGCGGCAAAGTGCTGCTGTTTAAATCAGCCGATTTGCATGCCTGGACGTCCTGCGGGGAGATCGCTGGTCACGGCGTCAACGGCCTGACGGAAGCGGGGTATATGTGGGAGTGCCCGGACCTGTTCGCCCTCGACGGAACGCACGTCCTGATCTGCTGCCCGCAGGGGCTGGCGCGCGAACCGCATCGCTACCTCAATACCTATCCGGCCACCTGGATGAGCGGGGCGTTTGATTATGCCAGCGCCGCATTCGATCACGGCGAGCTGCACGAGCTGGACGCGGGCTTTGAGTTTTACGCGCCGCAAACCACGCTGGCGGAGGATGGACGCCGCATTCTGATCGGCTGGATGGGCGTACCGGACGGGGAAGAGATGCTTCAGCCGACGCGGGCGCACGGCTGGATGCACCAGATGACCTGCCCGCGCGAACTCCGCTATCGTGACGGCAGGCTCTGGCAGACCCCGGCGCGCGAGCTGGCGGCGCTGCGTGAAGATGAGCAGCGCTGGCAGGGGCGCGCCAGCGAGGCGCCGGAACTGGACGCGATGCGCCTGGAGTTTGAGCTGGGCGCATCGCAGGTGAATGGCGATTTCGCAGGCGCGCTGCGCCTCACGGTCGATGAGCAGGGTTTACGCCTTGAACGCGCGAGCCTGAAAACCGGTGAAACATTGACCCGCTACTGGCAGGGTGAGGTTCGTCATTTACGCGTTCTGTGCGACTGCTCAAGCGTTGAAATTTTCATTAATCACGGTGAAGGGGTGATGAGCAGCCGCTATTTTCCTGACCATCCGGCCCGGGTGCGATTCGAAGGTGCGTCCGACATCACATTACGCTACTGGTCGCTGCGCGCCTGCATGATAGAATGAGGGTTTTGGCAGCCGGATCTAAGTCGTTGTGAGAAAAACAAAACGCGTCACCATAAAAGACATCGCGGAGCTGGCGGGTGTGTCAAAAGCCACCGCCAGCCTCGTCCTGAACGGGCGCAGCAAAGAGCTTCGCGTGGCGGAAGAGACGCGCGAGCGCGTGCTGGCGATTGCAAAAGAGCACCACTATCAGCCCAGCATTCACGCTCGCTCGCTGCGCGATAACCGCAGCCACACCATTGGTCTTGTCGTTCCTGAGATCACCAACTACGGTTTCGCCGTCTTTTCTCACGAGCTGGAGACGCTGTGCCGCGAGGCCGGCGTTCAGCTGCTTATCTCCTGCAGCGATGAAAATCCGGGGCAGGAGACGGTGGTGGTGAACAATATGGTAGCGCGTCAGGTGGACGGGCTGATTGTGGCCTCCAGCATGCTGAACGATGCGGACTACCTGAAGCTCAGCGAGCAGCTGCCCGTGGTGCTTTTTGACCGGCACATGAACGACAGCGCACTGCCGCTGGTGATCACCGACTCCATTTCCCCGACAGCGGCGCTGGTAGCGGACATTGCGCGCCAGCATCCGGATGAATTCTACTTCCTCGGCGGCCAGCCGCGCCTGTCTCCGACGCGCGACCGTCTGGACGGTTTTAAGCAAGGTCTGCGAGAGGCCGGCGTTGAGCTTCGCCCCGAGTGGATCATTCACGGCAACTATCACCCGAGCTCCGGATACGAGATGTTTGCCGAACTCTGCGCCCGCCTGGGGCGTCCGCCAAAAGCGCTTTTCACCGCCGCCTGCGGGCTGCTGGAAGGGGTGCTGCGCTATATGGGCCAGCATAACCTGTTGCAAAGCGATATCAGATTAGCCAGCTTTGACGATCACTATCTCTACGATTCACTGACGATCCCGGTGGATACCATTCGCCAGGATAACCGTCAGCTGGCGTGGCACTGCTTTGATCTGATTGGCAAATTGATCGAAGGGGAGACGCCGCAGCCATTGCAGCGCAAGCTGGATGCCACCCTGCAGCGGCGCTATAAGTCAGGGGTATAGCGTCGTTCGATACATCAATAACTTTAATTAATTTAAGTTTTGGAAGCGCCGATAACCATAAGGAATAATTCTCCTTGAGGTATTGGTTTATGTCGTTGAAAAAGTCGTCCCTGATTGTCCTGTTCTCGCTGCTTTTGTTCTTTATCGTCAGCATTGTGACGAGCGTTGGCCTCATCATTAAAAGTAATAACTCGCTGGATAACGTAAACAAAGAGATCCAGGTGGTGCTGTCGATTATTGACCCCATCAACCACAGCCGTACGCTGCGCGTGCGGGTGATGGAATACGTGAAGATGGTGGAAGCGGGCAACGCGGCGGACGAGTCTGCAAAGCTTGCCGCAGTGAAAGAGGCGCTGACCAAAGCGGACAATGCCTTTGCGGCGTTTATGGCTTCGGCGCGTCTGACGGATGAAGCGCCGCTGGTGAGTGCCTATCAGGACGCCTGGCAAAACTACCGCAACCAGGGGCTGGCGCCGCTGATCGATGCCGCTGCGGCGCACGATGTCGCCAAATTTAACGCGCTGATCCCGGAAGTTTCCCGTCTCGACCGCCAGTACGAAATCGTGCTCGACCAGGTGCTTTCGGTCCACCAGAAATACGCCAAAAGCCTGAACGAGGATGCGAGCAGCAATTTCGTCTCCGGCCTGGTGATGATTGCCGTTATTGCCTGCCTGTTTGTGGTGGTGATCGTTGCAGTCAGCATCTTCATGAAGCGCTTTGTCTTTGCCCCGGTCAACCTGGCGCGCGAGCACTGCAGCCAGATTGCAGCTGGCAAGCTGGATGTTCCGGTGCCGGTGAAGGGTAGTTCAGGCAACGAAATCGACCACCTGATGGGTTCGATGGAGCAGATGCGTCAGGCACTGCTGGCGACCATCGCCCAGGTGCGCGATGCGAGCCATTCCGTGACGCACGCGGCGCAGGAGATTGCCGCCGGGAATATCGATCTGGCTTCGCGTACCGAGCAGCAGGCTTCCGCGTTGACCCAGACGGCGGCGAGCATGGAGGAGCTGAGCGCGACGGTGGCGAACAATACAGATAATGTCTGTCAGGCCGGAAAACTGGTGCAGGACGCGGTGAAAAATGCCCACACCGGTGAAGCGGTGACCCGCGAAGTCATCGACACGATGAACACCATCGCGGCGAACTCGAAGCGCATCGAAGACATTACCAGCGTGATCAACAGCATCGCCTTCCAGACCAACATTCTGGCACTTAACGCGGCGGTTGAAGCGGCGCGCGCCGGTACGCAGGGCCGCGGTTTTGCAGTGGTGGCCAGCGAAGTGCGCACTCTCGCGCAGAAAAGCGCGGTGGCGGCTAAAGACATCGAGAGCCTGATTGCGCAGTCGGTCTCCAGCGTCAAAAACGGTGCGGAGCTGGTGAGCCGCTCGGGCGAGGTGATTGATTCGATTATTTCGTCGGTGAATAAGGTGAATACGCTGATGGAGCAGATCTCCATCGCCTCTGAGGAGCAGAGCCGCGGGATCGGCCAGGTCGGGCAGGCGGTAACCGAGATGGATGGCGTGACCCAGCAGAACGCCGCGCTGGTGCAGCAGTCCGCGGCGGCAGCGGCCTCGCTGGAAGAGCAGGCGCAGCAGCTTTCGCGGAGTATTGCGAGTTTTAGTTTGCCGGTGCAGGCTTGATTTTATGAGGGAGGCTCCGCAGGGGGCCTTTTTTTGGCTTGCATAGTAAGTAAAATAAGCTATGCAAGGCTTCAGGTTAGCTACTAACAAAAAGCTACTTATTAGTCATATCCTTACCTGTTCTGAAAAATAAATTGGTAAGGATATCCGGAACACATCGAGGTTAATTCATAAAAAATCATTAACGATTATATACAGAAAGGGGCATTTTATGCCCCTATATAATTATAACTTGTTGATTTTAACTTTATCACCAACTTTAACATTTCGTAAGGGTTTTATTTTTTTTGCTTCTTCCGAAACAATTTTACTTGTGGGTAAGTTATTGTTTAGCCCAAAAGCCCATCGATTGCCTGAGTTGTTTCTATATATGTACTCTTCAGTAACAGGAGATTTTGTAACTTCCTCTGAAATTAAGGTTGTTATTTTTTCTTGTATATGTAGGGGTCTAACCCGTCCTTTTATTATTTCCAGCGTGCCTAAGCTTTCCCCAGTTTCAGGATCAATTACTTCATTTCCTAATTCAAAAATTATAAATCTATGATGCTCTTGAACCCCATGTGCTGAGCCTTTATTAAGAACGAATTGTGTATGGTCATCATAAACTAAAGCGATGACGCCAATATATTCGGTGCTCATAAATCAACTCCTGCATTTGTTAATAAGTCATATGGGATATTTGGTCTAACAATAAGACTAGAAAATCCTTTTTGTTGTAGGAGTCGCGTTTTTTCCTCGGATAAAAAGGATTTGATGATTTTTATTTGTATTATTTTTTCTTGTACATGAAATACATGGGCCGCAAAGGCTGGCCTTTCCATCTCTTCATTTACAAAATAAATCCCTATTATTATATTATTGGCGAAGGCTTCATTTCTTCTTATTAATAGTATCCCTTCTTCGTCAGGAAGACCAATGGGATGTTCAAAAGGAAGTGGTCTCTTCTTATTGAATTCTCTTTCTGAATTAATAATTATTTTTATTAACACTACTGTAATAGTTGCAAACACCCAAGTTAGAAAAATGAACCATTTAATTGAAAGTGAACTTGATGTGTTTAAAAACATAGTAACTATTGCAGAAAGGAAGCCGGCAGCCCCAAATGCTACTGATGAAAAACTAGGCAATAATGATTTAAGATTCACCTTTCCCTCGCCATTCTGCGGTACGAAATACTATTCAGGTATAGAACGTTTGAACTATTTCATGAAACCAAGCATATCCTATCATACTGCATATAAATGAGCATCTTTTCAATCTTTCATCTTGGACACACACTTAACGAAAACTCACGCGTGGTCCGTAACCCTATCAGTATCAGGTTAAAACTTACATGATGTTTTTTGATTCAAGTACTTGCAGGATAAACTCAAGTCTACTCTCTGTGGTTAGTATGGCAGGATGCTACGCTAAAAAACATTGCCATGGTGTGACGAAAAGGTGCGCAGGGGCTTGGCTAATATGCTTACTATAAAGGACAGCGGCGCTGATCTTCTTGGAGCGCGAAAATTGTTTACGATCATTTTGGGTCATGAGTACGAAATATACATTCACCCCAGCAATATTTCCCTCCCTCATCCGTCTACCTCATCACAAGCCATAATCAGTTACTGTAAACGAGGTAAACACCATGAGAGATTTTGAAATGCACGGCAGAGGTCACGGGCGCGGATTCGGTCGCCACCGTATGGGCAAGGGCTTAGTCATCGGCGCGGTGATTTTCATCGTGCTCGGCCTGCTGGTGATGTCCCTGTGGAATGCCTTGCTTCCGGCGATCCTCGGCGTGAAGGCCATTGGTTTCTGGCAGGCGCTGGGGATTCTGGTGCTGAGCCGCATTCTGTTTGGCGGATTAGGTTTCCGCCCGGGGATGTTTGGCGCGCACCGGCGGATGCACGAGCGCTGGATGAACATGACGCCCGAGCAGCGCGAGGCGTTTATTCAGCAGCGTCGCGAAGGCTTTGGTCGCCACGGCCGCGGTCACTGCGGCTGGCACGGCCATCGTGATGATAAGCGCGATGACGCCGCGCCCAAAACCCCGGAAGCAGAGTGAGCGAAATGAAAGCCGGGGAGGCGGGCGGATCCATGCTGATGTCGGCGCTCAACGCCTGCCGCGCCCGGCTGAAAGCCTTCATTCGCGGACGGACGTCCGTTCGCGATGATGCCGACGACATTTTGCAGGAAGTCACGTATCAGTTGATGAAAGTGGAGCAGCCGGTCGAAAACGTCGCCGCCTGGCTGTTCCGCGCGGCGCGTAACGAGATGACAGACCGGGCGCGTAAAAAGCGCGAGGTGCCGCTCTCCGGCTATTTTACGGGCGAAGACGAAGAGGGTTTTCCCGAGGACGAGCTGGCCGAAACCCTGTTCGGCGTACCGCAAACGCCGGAGGAGGAGTATCTCAAAACGCTGCTGTGGGAAGAGCTGGGGCAGGCGCTGTCTGAACTGTCGCCGCCGCAGCGGGAGGTGTTTGAAAAGACCGAGCTGCACGGCTACAGCATTAAAATGCTGGCAGAGGAGACGGGGGCCAGCGAGCATGCGCTTCTATCCCGCAAGCACAAGGCGGTGCTGTTTCTGCGCACGCGGCTGCGGGATATCTACGACGCGCTGACGGGTGAATAGCGGCGACAGACAAAACCTTACACTTCCGGCATTTGTAGATTCATCACTATCGTTTATGATCGGGGCGTCTTGTTACTCTGGAATATTATGCGCAACCGTCAGCTCCTCGGAAAATGGTTTTTGATCATTACCTGTCTCGCGATGGCGATTTGCCTCGTGCAGCGTGCGGTGATGCTCAACCATTTTTTACAGGGACTGGATCCGCAGATTTCACTGAGTGCAGATGCCCCAACCCAAAGCAGCACCGAGCAGTCCGGGCCATCGCCCTGCCAGCTGGGCGCCCAGTCGCTTCTTTGTGCCCAGCCTCTGTTCTTCGACGGCGCGCTGCCGGCTATCATTATCTTCTTCGCGCTGTTACAGCTGCTGACGCAAGGGCGGGCCTTTGCTCCCGCGGAACAGCCGGTTCAGGCACCGCCTCCCCGGATACACCTTAAAAACTGCGTTTTCCGTGAATGAAAATCATCGTCACCACACGATAATTTTTCACTGTTCACGGAGTAATACATGGTTAATCTCTTCAGGGGATTCGTCTTCCTGTGGCTGTCCTGCATCGGCGTTGCCCATGCGGCAGACACCGGCTGGCAGGTCTCCCCACAAAACGATCACGCCCGCATCCGCTTTCAGGCGGAGAGGGAACAAACGCACATTAAAGGCCTGCTCACCGTTGAGCTAAAGCCCGGCTGGAAAACCTACTGGCGATCGCCGGGCGAGGGTGGCGTCGCGCCAAAAATAAGCTGGCCGGAAGGCGTAACGGACAACTGGTCCTGGCCGGTTCCTTCGCGCTTCGATATCTCCGGCATGACCACGCAGGGGTATCACGATAAGGTCACGATTCCGATCGTTCTCGACGGGGTGAAGAGCGACGCGCTCAATGGAACGCTCACGCTCTCCACCTGCAGCAACGTCTGCCTGCTGACGGACTACCCGCTGCATCTCGATTTTACCCAGCCGGTGGATGAGGGCTTCCAGGCCACCTTCGAGCAAGCGATGCGCGCCGTTCCAGGCACGTCTGGCGTATCCACGGATCTCTCCGCCTGGCTCTCTGGCGACAAGCTGGTGATTACCGGTACGACGGACGGGAAGTGGGACAATCCGGGGATCTACTTTGACCCGCTGGAGGGTGACATTCTGCCAGGCGAGCCGGCCATTAAGCACGACGGCAATACGCTTCGGGTGACGGTACCCGTGACCGACGAATGGGGCGATAAACCCGCCTCGCTGGAAGGCAAGAGGCTGTCATTTGTGCTGACCAATGGCGGTAACGCGCAGCAAACCACCATGACCGTTGGGGCAACGCCCGCAGAGCCTTCCGCGCCTGAAGGAACGGGTAAAATGATACTTTTTGCCCTGCTTGGCGGATTGATCCTGAACCTGATGCCCTGCGTGCTGCCGGTAATGGGCATGAAGCTTAACAGCATCCTGCAGGCGGGATCGGACAGGCGCGCCATCAGGCTGCGCTTCCTGGCCACCAGCGCCGGGATCCTTACCTCCTTTGCGCTGCTCGCCGCGATGGTGACCGCGCTTAAGCTGACCGGGGCGTCGCTGGGGTGGGGCATTCAGTTCCAGAACCCGTGGTTTATCGGCCTGATGGTTGCCGTGACCTTCCTGTTTGCGCTGAACCTGTTTGGGGCGTTTGAGATGCTGCTCCCTTCTGCCGCCGCCGGGCGGCTGGCAACGGCAGGGGGCACAGGGCTTGGCGGCAGTTTCTGCGAAGGGATGTTCGTCACGCTGCTTGCCACGCCGTGCTCCGCGCCGTTCCTCGGCACGGCGGTTGCCTTTGCCCTTGGCGCGCCGCTGCACGCCCTGTGGCTTATCTTCCTGATGCTGGGCGTGGGCATGAGCCTGCCGTGGCTGTTTGTGGCCCTGGTGCCGAAAACGGCCATGCTGCTGCCAAAACCCGGCCGCTGGATGAACACGCTCAAAACGATCCTGGGCCTGATGATGCTGGCCTCCTGCCTCTGGCTGGTCACGCTGCTGAGCCTGCATCTGGGCGAGGCGGTCAGCCAGGTCGTGATGCTGGTGCTGATCGTTATCGCGCTGGCGCTGTTCGCGAAGAAGGGGCAAACCTCCTCGCCGTTGTTCTGGGTCGTGGTCATCGCGCTGTCGGTGTTCGGCGGGTATCAGCTGCGCGGGTTGCTCAACTCACCGTCTGACGCCACCACGCAAAGCGTTGCACAGACCATCCCGTGGCAGCCGCTCAGCGAGGAGGCCATTGAGCAGGCTCTGGCGCAGGGGAAACGGGTGTTTGTGGATATCTCGGCGGACTGGTGCGTGACCTGCAAAGTTAACGAGCACCGGGTACTGCGTCAGCCGGACGTTATTGCCGCGCTGAGTCAGCCGGACGTGGTGGCCCTGCGCGGAGACTGGAGCCAGCCCTCCGCGCTTATCGCGGAGTTTCTCGCGAAGCGAAACCGCTACGCCATTCCCTTTAATGAGGTCTATGGCCCCGGCACGCATGAGGGGGACATCCTCTCGCCGCTGCTGGACAAGCGCACCCTGGTCACCACCCTGAACAACGCAAAAGGCTAATGTATTATGAAAAAATTCCTTATTACGCTTATGCTCCTGCTGGCCTCGGCTCAGGTCATGGCAGCCCAGCCGCTGACGCCGGACCAGGAACAGCGTGCGCAGAAGATGATCGCTGATTTCCTGTTTAACGATCCGAACTCCCCGCGCATCGGCGCGAAAAATCCAAAGCTTACCCTGGTGGTGTTTACCGACTATAACTGCCCGTACTGTAAGAAATTCGATCCTTACCTGGAGAAGATCGTCGAAAAACACCCTGATGTGGCGGTGGTCTTTAAGTATTTACCTTTCCGCTCGGAAAGTTCGCTGACCGCCGCGCGCGACGCGTTAACCGTCTGGCGCGCGCATCCCGAGCAGTTTATGAAATTTAACCATACCCTGATGGCCAAAAAGGGATACCACGATGACGCCAGCATTCAGGAGGCGCAAAAGCGCGCGGGGGTGAGCGTCAGCGCGCCGGATGATGAGAGCATGGTGTCGATCAAACGCAGCATGATCGTCGCGGAAAAAATGGGAATTCAGGGCACGCCCGCCACGCTTATCGGCGAAGGGCTGCTGCCCGGCTGGGTTCCTTTTGAACAGTTCGACGAAATGGTCAGTGACGCACTGAAAAACCGCTAACCTGAAGGGGGCGGAATGCCCCCGACAAACCGGAGAGGGAAATGAAAAAATTACTGTTACTTTCGGCGCTGGCGACCTCAGGACTGGCCCAGGCCGCTGATGCCATACCGGATGTGGTGAAGCAGTTCAGCGAGCAGCAGCAGATCAAAATCATTAAGAAACTGGATGCCCCAGGCGGCGCACCGGCCTGGCTGGGGCAATATCAGGACATGGGCGTGACGCTGTTTTTAACGCCGGACGGCAAGCACGTCATTTCGGGCTATCTGTACGATGAAAAAGGAAAAAACCTCAGCGAAGGCTATTTCCAGAAAGAGATCTACGCTCCGATGGGGCGCGAGATGTGGAAGAACCTCAACGCGGCGCATCCCCTGAAGGAAGGGGCAGATAACGCCCCGCGTAAGGTGTTCGTCTTCGCCGATCCGTTCTGCCCGTACTGCAAGCAGTTCTGGTCTGAAGCGCAGCCGTGGGTGAAGGCGGGCAAGGTTCAGCTCAACACGCTGCTGGTGGCGTTTCTTAACCCCAACAGCGGGCGTAACGCCTCTGCGATCCTGAATGCGAAAGATCCGGTTTCGGCCTGGCGCGAGTATGAGCTCTCCGGCGGTAAAAAATTACCCAAGCCTGAAGGCGAGGCTTCCCGCGAAACGGTAGCGATCCTGCAGAAACACCAGGCGCTGATGGACAGCCTGGGCGCAAACGCCACGCCGGCCATTTACTATCTGAATGCGGAAAACGAACTGCAGCAGGTGGTCGGTATGCCGGACGCGCAGCAGCTTGAGGCAATGTTCGGGCCGAAGCCGTAAGAAATCAGGCAGAAACGGGGTGTTTCTGCCTGATAGTCACTTAGCTACCCCAGCGTCCTTTGAGGTAGTTCACCGCCTGCTGGGTCTGCGGCTGGTTCAGGTAATCTTCCCGGAACAGGATGGTGCCGTTCACGTTGGGTAGCGAATCGTTAAGGTCGAGCTGTTTTTTTAGCTCCGGCACGCCGCCCTGTACCGTCCAGTCCGGCTCATTCTTCGACGGTTCGCCCACCTTGTAGAACGCAATGCCGATATACAGGCGGGTGTGGGTCGGCTTGACGACGTCGGCCCACCATTTGGTCAGCACGTCGTAGCGCGCGGCGTCCCGGGAGAAGGGCCAGTATATCTGCGGGGCAATGTAGTCCAGCAGGCCCTGCTGCACCCACTGACGCGTATCGGCGTAGGATTCATCGTAGGCCGCGGCGCCGCGCGTGTCCGAACCCGCCGGGTCAAAGGAGCGGTTCCGCCACACGCCCGCCGGGCTGACGCCAAACTCCACGTTGGGCCTGGTCTGCTTGATCGCACGGGACACCTGCACGATCAGCTGCTGCGTATTGTGTCTGCGCCAGTCGGCTTTTGAGGCAAATCCCTGGCCGTACTGCCGCCAGGTTTGCGCGTCGTTGAGCGCGGATCCCGGCGATTCAGCGTAAAAGTAATCATCAAACTGCACGCCGTCTACCGGGTAGTTCGCCACCACTTCGGTCACCACTTTGGTTATCCAGTCACGCACTTCGGGAATGCCCGGGTCGAGAACAAAACGATCGCCGGAGACGCGTACCCATTCCGGGTGCTGAACATAGACGCTGGACGGGGTCAGATATGAAGTCCGGTTCAGGGCGGCGATGGTTGATGGCTTCGTGTTGGTCGACACGCGGTATGGGTTAAACCAGGCATGGACCTTCATGCCGCGCTTGTGCGCTTCATCCAGCATAAATTGCAGCGGGTCGTAACCCGGATATTCGCCGATGTTGCCCGTCAGCATATCTGACCACGGTAGAATTTTTGATGACCAGAGCGCGGTGCTGTCCGGCTTCACCTGGAAAAATACGGTGTTAATCCCGAGGCGCTTAAGGTTGTCGAGCTTGCCGATCAGCGCCTGCTTTTGCATGGTGATGCGCTGGTCGGCGCTGCGGCCATTCACCGAGGCCACCGGCGGCCAGTCGAGACGAGAGACGGTCGCCAGCCAGACCCCGCGCATCGGCTCGTTTGCCTGCTGCGTTGGTTTGCTGGCGGTGGGAAGAGGGGTAACCAGTGATTTAGGTGGTTTTGAGGAGCAGCTTACAAGTAAAAGCGCGCAGGCAGCCAGCGCACCGATCCGTTTTACGTGTCGCGTCATTTGCGTATTAGCTCTTGATAATCCGACTGTTAGCCCAGGGATTAAAGGCGGGCGCCGCCTGTTCTGCGCTTTCCTCATCGTTGAGGGAATCCAGATACAGGGCTTCAACTTCCGCGCGCGCCCACGGGGTGCGGCGCAGGAATTTCAGGCTCGATTTAACGCTGGGATCTTTTCTGAAACAGTTAATTTTGATGCGGTCGCCCAATTCGCTCCAGCCATACTTCGCCACCAGGGCGTTGACCATCATCTCCAGCGTTACGCCATGTAAAGGATCTTTGGAAATGTGTGCAGTCATAGGCGTCCGGATGTCTCGATTTTTTGGGGATTGGGTTAAACGCTGAAAGGTTACAAGAAAGCAGGGGAAGCGGCAATTTTCCTTTTCCCCTCGCTCACTTTATGACGGACTCCGTGCGCTGATTTTCACCGACAATTTTTCCCGCGCTGTTTTCAATCGTAAACCGAATCGACACGTCGTCCTGGCCCACGGGCGTAGCCGTCAGCGTTTTGACCATCGTTCCCGAGTCTGCTGCGATCGTCATCGTCGTCGTGCCTTTAGCCAGCACCTTGTCGCGCTGCGTGATACGCCAGGTCAGGCGGCATTCGCTGCACGGGAGAGCGGCAGGGGGCTGATGCTCATATTGCTGAGCGTCGATCGTTTCACTGTTGAACGCGTGGCGGGTAAAAATATCGCCACGCTTGAAAAGAAAATACGCGTATGACATACGGGCCATACGCGCGTGATTTTATTTCTTATCGGCAAACAGCTCCGGCGCCCACGGACGCGGATCCACCTCCATAAACGGCGCGCGCTCGAAGCGGTCCTTCAGCGCCCACGGCACCGTGCAGTCGAAGATCGTCTTGCAGGAAATGCCGTTGCCGCGAATCGAGGTGCTGTAATCCGGCGACTGGGACGGATCCAGCTGGTGGCCGCGGATCCCCGGAATATTGGTGATGCTCACATCGCCCTGCATGCGCGTCGTCATCGCCCACAGGATGTCGTCGCTGTCGAAAATATCCACATCTTCGTCGACAAGAATAATGTTTTTCAGCTCCGAATAGGTGGCTAAGGCGATTAGCGCCGCCTGGCCCTGGCGTCCTTCGTCTGACGGCTGGCGTTTTTTCACCTGCAATATGCCGAGGAACTTACCGCCGCCCGCGGTATGGGCATAGACGTTTTGCAGGAAGCCCGGAATTGCCTCTTCAACGGCATTACGGATGCTGGCCTCGGTCGGCAGTCCGGCCAGCGTGGTATGTTCTTCCCCCGGTCCCACCAGCGTCTGCAGGATCGCGTGGTTGCGCATGGTCACGGCTTTCACTTTGATCACCGGCAGGGAGGGATTCGCCTCACCGCAGTAGCCCGGGAACTCCGGCATCGCGTGGCCAGTGTTGGTATGCTGATCCTCTCTTACGCGCACGCCCGGAAGCAGTTCTCCTTCTATGATGATTTCCGCCCGTGCGATGGCTTTCTCTTTGACCGCCACGCCCTGCACCAGCTCGACCGGCTGCTGGCGCAGCGCCCCGGCGACGCCCAGCTCGTTGTAGCCAAACGGCGTGGTAGGGGCCTCAAAGCATGCGCCGATATAGATGGCGGGGTCGAGACCCATGTTGATCGTCACCGGCAGCGGTTTTCCGGCATCCTCCGCTTTTTTACGGAAGACTTCGATATGTCGCCCGGCGGCAAGGAACATGGAAAGCTCGTCGCGCTCCTGCACGCAGAGGCGGTGAATGGTGACATCCGTCAGCGAACTGTCTTCCGGATCGCTTGCCAGCACCAGCCCCAGGCAGAAAAACGGACCGGCATCAATTGGCGTATTGGTCGGTGCCGGAAGCAATTTGCGAAGATCGAAGTCAGGATCGTCAGCGTAGAAGACCTGTTCCTGGCAGGGGGCCTGCGAGGCCGGAACGACAACAGGTGCGACCGGCTTTTTCACCGCATGGCCAACGTGTTTTGCCAGTTCAGACGGTTCGCAGCCTAACAGCAGCGCCGCGCGCTCGCGGCTGGCGTGCATGCCTACCAGAATGCGGGAGCCCGGATAGCCCTTAACGCTGTTGAACATCATGGCCGGACCCGTGCGGGTCGGACGTTTTACCGTGCCGCCTGCGCCGATATGGCGATAGACGCCCGCCAGTTCCGCGTTGGGATCGACCGGATGATCGGTTTCAATATACTGGCCTTTGTGGCGCTGCAGTAAGGCGATGGCGCTGCGGAGATCGTTGACTTGGTTTTCCATATTTTCCTCCCTCGGTTGAATACCTCCATTTTTATGGCAAAGACCAATAGCATCAATTTCATCATTTCTGTTAAATTGATAAGTAAATTTATATCAATAAAGGGAGACGTCTCGTGCAGTTTCGTCAGATGCGCCACTTCATTGTCGTAGCCGAAGAGCTCCACATGCACCGGGCCGCCGAGCGACTGAACATCGCCCAACCGGCGCTGAGCCAGCAGATAAAGGCGCTGGAAGAACGTTTAGGCGTCACGCTTTTCAGCCGGGCGAACCGCCGCTTAACCCTGACGCCCGCGGGCGAAGCGTTTCTGGTCAAAGCCCGGCTTGCCATCTCGTTGACCGAGCAGGCGGTGCTGGATGCCAGACAAACGGCACGGGGCGAGCAGGGGGAGTTAAACCTGGGGTGCGTGTCGAGTGCGATGTTTGACGGCAGGCTACCCGCCGCGCTGCGCCAGATGCACAGCCGCTGGCCGGCCATTACCATGTCCCTGATGACGGGAAATGTGCAGACGCTCTACGCCGCCGTGCAGAGCAACCAGCTGGACGTGGCCATCATCCGCGCGCCGCTGCCGTCGCTGCCTGACGATCTGCAAAGCCGGCCGTTCACCTCGGAGAAAACGGTGCTGGCGCTCTCTCGTCAGCATCCGCTCGCCGGATCGTCCGCGCTGACGCTTTCGTCGGTGAGAGACGAAAAATGGATCTCGCTGCGCGATCCGGAGGGAATGGGGCTGGAGCAGTACTTCTATGACGCCTGCAGCGGGGCGGGCTTTCAGCCGGACGTGGTGCAAAACGCGACCGACGTGCCCACGGTGATAAGCCTTGTTGCGGCCGGATTTGGGCTGGCGCTGCTGCCCGCGTCGGCAAAGGCAGTGAGCGTTGAGAATGTCGTCTACGTGGACATCCTCGACCGGCTGCGGGAGAGCGAACTCACCCTGGTTTGCCACCGGATTATTCGTTCAGAAGTGCTTAAAAAGTTTCTGGTCACGCTCGATCACACCTGACGTCCGGCGGCCCGCAGCAACTGCCCGCGCAGCCAGGCGTTCGCCGGATCCTGGCTGTTTTTCGGGTGCCAGTACATGTTGATGGTAATGGGCTGGAGCGGCAGCGGAGGTGGGAAAATATCCAGCGTGCTGGCAAACTGCTTCAGCATCCGTTCCGGCAGGGTACATACCAGGTCGGTACCGGCAACCAGCGCAGGCGCCATAGCGTAGCTCTGGGTGGACATGGCAACGTGTCGCTGATAGCCCAGCCCGGCGAGGGTTTGGTCGACAAATCCGGTAAAGGGATCTCCCGCCGACGACACCACCAGATGGGAAAGCGCGCAGTAACTTTCCAAATCTAACGGACCTGTTCCACGCGGATGAGCTTTGCGCTGGGCGGTGGCAAACGCGTCTTCGAGAAGTTTGCGCCTCACCCATCCGTCATGGGCGCCCGCGCTAACGCCGATGTAGATATCCACATCACCGTTTTCCAGCTGCTGCGGCAGGTCTACCATCTCCGGCAGGGCGAAGCGCAGGCGGATGCCGGGGGCATCGGTACTCACCTGGTTAAGCAGCGCGGTGCCGAGCATCAGCGCCGGGTTTTCATGTAGCGCGATAACAAATGTCCGGCTGCTGGTGTGCGCCTCAAACGTGGTGGGGGCGAACATCGCGCGGATGCCGCGTAGCACGCTTTCAACTTGTGGCCTCAACGCCTCCGCTCTCGGTGTGGGTAACACCCCACGTCCGTGTGGGGAGGGAATAAACAGCGGCTCGCCAAAGAGCTTGCGCAGACGCGCCAGGCGGGCGGACAGCGCGGGCTGGCTGATGCCCAGCCGCGTGGCCGCATGAGTGATGTTCCTGTCCTGAAGCAGGGCGTCCAGCGCCAGGAGCAGGTCGATGTCCATGTCAGATATACGCGACATCACTCTACTTCGCGCCGCTGGCGTCCCGGTTGGTATAGGTGACAGGGACCCAGGCATAGCCGCCTTTCTCACCTTTCGTCACATAGCCGATGCCCGGGAAAGGCAGATGGGGCGCGGCAATAAGGTCTTTATTTTTCACAAAGTCAGCGAACGCATGCTCGCGTACGTTTGCCGCTTTGTTCTCATCTTCATCGTAGGTGATGGTCACCGCAGGCTGCGGGAACTGGACCGCCGCTGCGTGAATGATGTCGCCGACAAAGGTGATCTTCTCGCCTTTACTTGTCAGCGTGTAGAAGGCCGATCCCGGCGTATGTCCGGGATGAACCGTGCCGGTCAGCCCCGGAAGAATCTCCGATGTGCCGCTAAACGGCACCACTTTACCCGCGTCAAGATAGGGTTTTAAGGTCTTCTGTGCGACATCGAAGTAGTTCTTGCCGTAGCCGGTTTTCTTCTGATTGTCGTCGTTAAAGAAAAAGTCGATGTCCGGTTTGCCAACGAAAACGCGCGCGTTGCTGAACACCACCTTGCCGTCTTTCACCAGGCCACCCGCGTGGTCGGAGTGGGCGTGGGTCAGCAAGACTTCAGTAATGTCCTCGGGTTTGATTCCCTGGGTGGCGAGGCTCTCAATCAGACGTCCGCCGTTGCCGGGGCCAAAGAGCTGGCCGGAACCGGTATCCACCAGGATTTTGTGTCCGGGCATCGCAATCAGGAAGGCGTTGATGGACACTTCCGCCGGGTTGGTCTGAAAGTTTTTCGCGAGCAGTGCATCAATGTTTTGCGGCGTTGTCCGGCGCAGCAGTTTGTGCAGATCCTGCGCAACGGTCCCGTCCGTAAACGACGTTACCAGAACGTCACCGACCTGCACGCTGTAACCGCCCGCCGGTTGTTTAACGACGTGCTGCGGCGTTTCTGCCGAGGCCTGCAGCGCAGGATAGAACAGCAATGAACTGGAAATCAGCGTGGAAAGAGCAAGTTTTTTCACGGTAAGCATACGAGTCTCCTTTGAAAGTGCTCATCTTACTGCTCCGTAAAATTATAAGAACCTGCTCAGAAATGATAGGACCTATAAACGAGATAAATAGCACAGCGCAACAGCCGGGTGGTGGTGAAGCCTTTCCCGGCCCGTAAAGCGTTATTTTTTCAGTGGTGCGTTCCAGCTATCCAGCGTGGCCCTGGACCAGGCACCATAAGCGGCATTTGGGAGTACAATCCAGTCGTTGCCGAAGTGTTCCGCGCTGGCTTCAACCAGCTCACGCTGCTGCTCGCTCGGCTTTTTGTTTTTAAACTGCACGGCGAAATCCGGCAGGCTGTCGCCGAACAGCATCACGATCTGCTGCTTTTTGAGGATGCTCTGACGGCGCTCTTCCTTGCTGACCGTATCCAGCAGCACGCTTTCGTCAGATACCTGCGGCAGGCCGAGAGCGTTTAACGTCTTCAGCGTGTCGGCTTTGTTTGCCTGCATACGGTCCGAAACATAATAGATGCGGACCTTGCTTTGGTTCACATGGTCAAGAAACGCCTTCGCTCCCGGGATTAAGCCGGGTTTTCCCTGTTTTTCCCAGTCGCTCCAGGTATCCCATTTCGTATAGTCGTGACACTGCGCCATGTCGCGCACCAGCAGAGGGGTGTTATCCAGCACCGTTTCATCCAGGTCCATCACCACGGCGTAATTTTCAGGTGTTTTCAGATCTTTTAATTTTTCGTTGAAACGCTCGGTGGCAAACCGATACGTCTGCAGCTGAAGGGCCAGAATCTCTGCCGATTTCTGCTGATAGCGCAGCGCCATTTCGTACGCTTTGGGTTCACACAGCTCGCGCTCAGCGGCCGTCGCCGCTGCACTCAAAACGGGTAATGCCAGCAGTAATGCCTTAGCCATTGAATTCACACTTCTTTCCTCAACACCGTGGTTAAAATCCCGAAAGCGTAATGAAGTTCAATGACAGAAATATGAAGGCAGCGGCGCTACACCAGCATGTAATACCAGAACAGGGCGACCTCGTCTTTTTCCGGTAAGGCGTTGTAGAGATACCGATCGTACCCGCCCAGGGTGAACCCGTAGTTACGGTAAAACAGACAGGCAGAGACGTTCACATTTTGTGTTTCAAGCCGTAATCCCGGCGCGTTTACGCTGCGGGCCCACACGTGCGCGGCAGCCATTAATTTTTGCGCGGCGCCGGTTCTGCGTCTGGTGCGATCAACGGCAATATAATCCACTGAAATAAATTTATTCCAGCCGATTGACGCGGTAATAAATCCGGCTAATTCACCGTCATCGGTTTCCGCAACAAGAAATATGGCGTCCGGATTAACGCAATGGTTTTCAAGGGTTTGGATGTCGAGTTCGTAGGTTTTTATCCAGGGCTCGGCGACGGCTTCAATATGCAAATCACAATGGATAAAGGGCTCTCGCGCAATGTGGCTAATGGTGAAAGAAAAGTCACAACATTCAAGACGGACGAGGTCCGTATTTAATCCTTTTCGAATCTGCATAGTATTCCCGATAGTGAGTTATTTCATAAAGAATAGACGACGCGGTTAAATCCGCTGATCTCACGCACTTGTGATCCTGAACTAAGCTTGTACTTCGTTCCGCGTAAAATGTGGGTCATTCGAGGACAATGAATGGAATTCAGGACATTTCAAAAGCAGTGGGGTGCTGAGTTTATTTCCGATGACGTGGTACGTTTTCGCGTCTGGGCAGAAGGACAGAAAGAACTTACGCTACGTCTGGCCGCCACCGACGTGCCGATGACGGCGGTGGGGCACGGCTGGTTCCAGGCAGACGTTTCTGGCGTCACGCACGGTGCAGAGTATCAGTTTGTCCTGCAGGACGGCATGGCGGTACCCGACCCGGCATCGCGCGCGCAAAAGGGCGACGTTAACGGGCCATCGGTTGTTATCAATCCCCGACGCTATCAGCCGGTTAACCGGGACTGGGCAGGGCGGCCGTGGGAAGAGACGGTCATTTACGAGCTGCACGTCGGCACCTTTACCCCGGAGGGCACCTTCCGGGCGGCCATCGACAAGCTGCCCTATCTGGCGGAGCTCGGTATCACCCAGCTTGAAGTGATGCCCGTTTCCCAGTTTGGCGGAACCCGCGGCTGGGGTTACGACGGCGTGCTGCTGTATGCCCCGCACGCTGCCTACGGCACGCCGGAGGATTTTCACGCGTTTATCGACGCCGCGCACGGGCTGGGGCTTTCCGTGGTGCTGGATATCGTGCTCAACCACTTCGGCCCGGAGGGGAATTATCTCCCTCTGCTGTCGCCCGCGTTTTTTGATGCGGAGCGGATGACGCCGTGGGGCAACGGCATCGCTTACGAGCGCGAGCCGGTGAGGCAGTACATCACCGACGCACCGCTCTACTGGCTGACGGAGTACCGTCTGGACGGCCTGCGCTTTGATGCCATCGACCAGATTAAAGACAGCTCCGGGACGCACATTCTGGAGGAGATTGCCGCGAAGATCCGCGAGACGATCCCGCACCGTCACGTTCACCTGACCACGGAAGACAGCCGCAACGTGATTTTCCTGCATCCGCGCGACGAACAGGGCAACACGCCGCTGTTCACCGCCGAATGGAATGATGACTTCCACAATGCTGCCCACGTGTTTGCCACCGGCGAAACGCACGCCTACTACCAGGATTTTGCGTGTGAGCCGGAGAAAAAGTTCGCCCGTGCGCTGGCGGAAGGGTTTGTCTACCAGGGCGAGATTTCGCTGCAAACCGGAGAATCTCGCGGGGTGGAGTGCCGTACCCAGCCGCCGCAGTTTTTCGTCGATTTCATTCAAAACCACGATCAGACCGGCAATCGCGCCCAGGGGGAGCGGCTCATCACCCTCGCGGGGGCCGACAGAACGCGGGTGCTGCTTGCCGCGCTGCTGCTTTCTCCCCATATCCCGCTGCTGTTTATGGGCGAGGAGTATGGTGAAACTCACCCGTTCCTGTTCTTCACCGATTTTCACGGCGACCTGGCAAAAGCGGTGCGGGAAGGGCGCGCGAAAGAGTTTACCGGCCACGCCGGGCACGATGAAGCCGTCCCGGACCCGAACGACGTTAACACCTTCGTTCGCTCAAAGCTCGACTGGCATAAGATTGCTACCGACGAAGGGAAAACGTGGCTGCGCTTCACCCGCCACCTGCTGACGTTGCGCCATCGCTATATCGTGCCGCTTCTGCATCAGGGCGGCATCGTTGAGGGCAAGGCGATCGAGACCGCGCCCGGCATGGTGGCGGTGAGCTGGCGCTTCCCGTCCGGGACGCTTTCTCTGGCGCTCAATATCGGCCCTAAGCCTGTCGACGTGCCCGCGCTCGCAGGGGAGACGCGCTTCGCCTGGCCGGAGGTAAACGACGTTTTGCCGCCGAACAGTATTGTCGTTCGCTTTGCTGATGGAGACGCATCGTTATGATCCCTTCCGCCACGTACCGTATTCAGTTCCGCAACGGCATGACGTTTGACCGCGCTGTCGAGCTGGTGCCGTATCTGAAAGACCTCGGCATCAGCCACCTCTACGCCTCGCCCGTGTTTACCGCTACAACGGGTTCCACCCACGGCTATGACGTGACCAACCCGAATGAAATTGACCCCGCGATTGGCGGTCGGGAAGGGTTTGACCGCATGGCCGCGGCGCTCAGGCAGGCCGGCATGGGGCTGATTCTGGATATTGTCCCGAACCATATGTCCACCTCGCTGGAAAACGCCTGGTGGCGGGACGTGATTGAATATGGCCAGCAGAGCCGCTATTTCCGCTATTTCGATATCGACGCGTCGCGCCCGCTTACGCTGCCGTTTCTCGGCGACACCTTTGAGGCGGAGCTGGAGAAGGGTGCCATTACGTTAAAACGTGATCCTGTCACGAATAAAGCCTCTCTGGTCTATTACGACACGGCGTACCCGCTTAATCCGGGCACGTACAGCGAGGACAAAAGTATCGCCGAACTTCATGAGGCGCAGAGCTGGCGGCTGATGTCCTGGCGGGAAGCGCCGAAGCAGCTCTCGTGGCGGCGCTTCTTCGAGATCACCGGTCTTGTAGGCGTACGGGTTGAAGACGAGGCGGTCTTCGACGATACGCACCGTCTCATTCTTGAGCTGGTTCACGCGGGCGTGGTTGACGGCCTGCGCATTGACCATATTGACGGCCTGGCCGATCCGCTGGGTTATTTGCAGAAGCTGCGGCAGGCAGCCGGACCTGACTGTTACATCACGGTCGAAAAAATTCTCGCGAAGGGAGAGCTGCTCCCCACCGACTGGCCGGTTTCCGGCACCACCGGCTACGAGTTTATCGCCTCGCTGGCGGAGGTGCTGGTCGACGACGATAACCTCTCGCACCTGGAGACAATCCACGACGAGACGCTGGGCGTCTCGGTCGATCGCCACGCCGAACTGCGCGATGCCAAGGGTCTGATGACCGATCGTAATTTTGAGGGCGAGTTCACCACGCTGCTAAACCTTGCGGACGATCTGGCCCGCCGCAATGACGTTGCGCTGCTGCGCGAGGAGATCCGCCACGCGCTGCGCGAGCTGCTTATCGCCTTTCCGGTGTACCGCACCTACGGCACTCGCGAGGGATTAACCCCGCCTGACGTGGCGCTGCTTAGCCGCGTGGTCGCCGGCGTAAATACGTCCGAAGCGGCCCTGAGCCTGATTGTGCGCATTCTTACCGGCGATCTGCCGGAAGATTGCCGCGACTGCGCCGCGCTTTTCAGAACCCGCTTCCAGCAGCTGACCGGGCCGCTGATGGCGAAGTCGGTGGAAGATACGCTGTTTTTCCGTCTGAACCTTGAGCTTGCGCTCAATGAAGTGGGCGCTGACCCGACGCCGCGCGCGTTCTCGTTATCCCGCTTTCACCAGGAGATGCGCATTCGTCTCGCCCGTCAGCCCGACGCGCTGCTGGGCACCTCTACGCACGATACCAAGCGCGGAGAAGACGCCCGGGCGCGGCTCTACACCCTGACGGAGGCGCCGGAACGCTGGGGAGAAAATCTCGCCCGCTGGCGGCAGATGAACCAGACCCAGGTGCGTTTTCTCAACGACGGCACCGCGCCGAACGCCGCCGATACCTGGATGATCTATCAGGCGCTGGCGGGCGTCTGGCCCGCCACGCTGTCGCCTGACGATGCCGAAGGGCTTGCATCGCTGGAGACGCGTTTCCTCGGCTTCCTTGAGAAAGCGCTTCGCGAGGCGAAGCAGCGCACCGACTGGATCGACAGCAACGAGAGCTATGAGAGCGTGGTGCTGAGCTATGCGCGGCATCTGCTTTCCCCGGATAACGCCCCGTTCCTGCACGATTTCAGCGAGGCGATGCAGCCCTTTATCCGCGCCGGGCTGATGAACAGCCTCAGCCAGACGGTCATCAAGCTGACGGCGCCCGGCGTGCCGGATATCTATCAGGGCAGCGAGGCGCTCAACTTTAGCCTCGTCGACCCGGATAACCGGCGGGAGCCGGACTTCAACGCGCTGGTGCAAAACCTCAGCGCGGCGGATGCTTCAGTGTTTGAACACCCGGCGTGCTGGCGGGACGGCAGGGTAAAGCAGTTTGTCACCGCCACGCTGCTGCGGCTTCGACCGCATTACGACGCGCTTTTCCGCTACGGCGACTGGCTGCCGCTCAAGGTTTCCGGCGAGCGCGAGGAGAACCTGATTGTCTATGCGCGCGTTAAAGACGAGGAGGCGCTGATCGTTGCCGTGCCGCGTCTGGTTTTTGGCATCACCGATAATCATCAGCTGTGGGTCAATACCACGGTAGCGATACCCGACGAACTGGCCGGGAAGCGCTATCGGGATCTGTTCAGCGGTGAAAGCCGCATTCTGCAAGAGACGCTGGATTTAACGTCAGAAAAGGGATGTGTACTGGTTCTGCTTACCTGCGAATAATCGTGGAGAATGAAAATGGCAAAGGAAATTACGTTTGAAATTCGGGCCGGTCATGGCCAGCAGTTGGGTGCGAATTATGACGGGAAGGGCGTTAACTTCGCGCTGTTCTCCGCGCACGCGGAGCGGGTGGAGCTCTGTCTGTTTGACCCGTCCGGGAAAACAGAAATCGCCCGGCTGGAGCTGCCGGAGTATACCCATGAGGTCTGGCACGGCTATGTGCCTGACCTGAAACCCGGTGCGCTGTACGGCTATCGCGTCTACGGCCCCTACGATCCGGAAAACGGTCACCGCTTTAACCCGCATAAGCTGCTTATTGACCCGTATGCCCGTGAACTGGTGGGCGATATCGACTGGAACGACGCCCATTTCGGCTATGAGCTTGGGCATGACGAACTGGATCTTAGCTTCGATACGCGGGACAGCGCGCCGTTTACGCCGAAATGCAAGGTTATCGACCCGAACGCTTTCGACTGGCAGGACAACAACCGGCCAAACGTGCCCTGGCCACATACCGTCGTCTATGAGAGCCACGTGAAGGGCTTTACCCAGATGAACCCGGCCATCCCGCCCGAGCTGCGCGGGACGTTCGAGGGGATGGGACACAAAGCCTCGGTCGACTACATCAAAAGCCTCGGCATTACCTCGGTGGAGCTGCTGCCCGTTCACTGGTTCCCGGACGACCAGCATCTGCTCGACCGTGGCCTGAAGAACTTCTGGGGCTATAACACGCTCGGCTTTTTTGCTCCGGCGTCGCGCTACTATGGCCCGGCGGGGATCCAGGGCTTTCGCGACATGGTGCGCGCCTATCATGACGCGGGCATCGAGGTGATTCTGGACGTGGTCTACAACCACACGGCGGAAGGTAACGAGCTGGGGCCAACGCTTTCATTCAAGGGCATTGATAACTACAGCTACTACCGCACGCTGCCGGACCAGCACCGGTATTACATCAACGACACCGGGACGGGGAACACGGTGAATACCTCGCACCCGCGCGTGCTGCAGATGGTGATGGATTCCTTGCGCTACTGGGCCGAATCCATGCACATTGACGGTTTTCGTTTCGACCTGGGGACGATTCTGGGCCGCGAGCCTGAGGGGTTCGATCCGCGCGGGGGCTTTTTCGACGCCGTTACCCAGGATCCGGTGCTCTCTAAGCTCAAGCTAATTGGCGAGCCCTGGGATATTGGCCCCGGCGGCTATCAGGTCGGTGGCTTCCCGCCAGGCTGGGGAGAGTGGAACGACAAATACCGCGATACCGTGCGTGAGTACTGGAAGGGGGACAACGTCTCGACGGACTTTGCCGCGCGTCTGCTGGGCTCCGGGGATCTGTACGACCTGCGCGGGCGTCGCCCGTGGGCCAGCGTCAACTTTATCACCGCCCACGACGGCTTTACGCTGAATGACCTGGTGTCGTACAACGAGAAGCACAACGCCGACAACGGCGAGGACAATAACGACGGGCATAACGATAACCGGTCGTACAACTATGGCGAAGAAGGGCCGACGGAGAACCCGGACATTATCCCCACCCGCGAACGGCAGAAGCGTAATTTCCTGACCACGCTGCTTTTCTCCCACGGTACGCCGATGCTGCTGGCGGGGGACGAGTTTGGCCGTACGCAGAAGGGCAACAACAACGGCTACTGCCAGGACAGCGAGATCTCATGGATCGACTGGAAGGGGCTGTCCGAAAAAGACGCGGCGCTGCGCGAGTTCACCCGCCGGCTCATTGCCCTGCGCGCGCAGCAGCCGCTGCTGCGTCGTGAGAGCTGGCGCGACGGGCTGGAGATCCGCTGGTTCAATGCCGGAGGCGGTCCGCAGCAGGCCGAGCAGTGGGATGAAGGCTCAACGCTCGGGGTCTCCATCAGCAGGCCGGATCTTCAGCAGGAGGACGGCATCTGGCACGACGTGCTGATGCTGTTCAATCCGTTTGAAGGCACCGTGCCGTTCCAGATCCCGCAATTTGGCGAAGGGGGATGGGTGCTGGAGCTGTCTACGGCGGATGACGCTGCCGCCGGAACAGCGTTCACCGAAACCGTAGAGTACGAACTGGCCGGACGCAGCATTACCCTGTTCAGACGTCCGTAATTCAGAGTGATGCCGCCGCGCGGGCGGCGGTGTCATACAGGGAGGAGATCGCGCGTAGCAGCTGCGCGGTTTCGCCGATGGATTTCCCGGAAATGCCGCTCTCCGCATGAATGGCGATCAGACACGCTTCGCGCACGTCCCGGTACTTCATGCACAACGCTTTCCCTTCCTCCGTGGTGGAGAAAAAGAGCTCTTTACCCGCTTTCTCGCTCGTCACGTAGCCCGCTTTGACCAGCTTTTTCAGGGCATAGGTCACTACATGCGTATCTTCCACGTTGAGAACAAAGCAGATATCGGCCAGCTTTTTCTTGCGGTCGCGGTGGTTCACGTGATGCAGCAGCGAGACGTCAAAAGCGCCCATATCCGGCTCTCCGGCTGCGGCCATGCAGCGCACCATCCACTTGTTAAATGCGTTGCCGGTCATGATCAGCGCGTACTCCAGCTCTGACAGTTCCGCGCAGCGCTCCGATACCAGATGGCGGGAGGAGACGATCCGGCCATCGTTGATATCGTTGCAATCGGGTGAAGCACTCTTTTTCGAGGTCATAACGTTCCTTAGCCAGAAATGTAAACTCGTCGATAAAATAAGAACATTTTATTGATAATTTGTTTACATGTTTTTGAGGTTCAGATATAGCTTTTTAGCGCAGGTTTTGTGAAGCCTGGCGAAAAACACAACATCGCTCGCCGCAAATTAAAAAAATAGCCGTCGGCGCGCAACGCTCACTTTCGATAGGGTAAACGTTATGGACGGTACTACGCTGTTGCCGCTGATCGGGATACCGATCGTGGTCATTGGTTTTGCACTGCGCTTCAACCCGCTGCTGGTCGTCGTGGTGGCGGGTCTGGCGACGGGCCTGCTGGTCGGGATGGATTTCGGGATGCTGCTGGAGACCTTTGGCGAGAAGTTCGTCAATAGCCGATCGCTGGCGACCTTCATCCTGATCCTGCCGGTAATTGGTCTGCTGGAATATTACGGGCTTAAAGAGCGCGCCCAGGCCTGGGTGGCGAAGATCGCCAGCGCCACCTCGGCGCGTATTCTGATGCTCTACTTCGTGGCGCGTGAAGGCACCGCCGCGCTGGGGCTGATGTCGCTGGGCGGCCATGCCCAGACGGTACGCCCGCTGCTGGCCCCGATGGCCGAAGGGGCAGCGCTGAACGAATACGGCGAACTGCCGCAGCACATTCGCGACAAAATCAAAGCCCATGCCGCGGCGTGCGACAACATCGCGGTCTTCTTTGGGGAAGATATCTTTATCGCCTTCGGTGCGGTGCTTCTGATTGACGCGTTTCTGAAGGAAAACGGGATCGAAGGGATCGAACCGCTGCATATCGGCCTGTGGGCCATTCCCACCGCCATTGCGGCATTGATTATTCATATGACGCGCCTGCTGCGCCTGGATGCCAGCATCCGCCGCGATGTCATGGCCTGGCGTGCAGAGCAGGGTACGCAGGGGGCCGCGCAATGATGACGCTTATCACCATTAACCGCGTGTATTACCTGATCGGCTTTGTTGTGATGCTGCTGGTTGTCATGACCCTGCGCGACCGCGCTAATCCGAAGCGTTTTACCACCGCGCTGTTCTGGTTTTTATTCGGCGGGATCTTCCTGTTCGGTGACCTGATGGTTCAAGAGCTGGGCAAATCGCTGGCGTACCGGATCGTTGGCGGTTGCGTTATCGCAATCGCGCTGCTGGCGGGTTTTGGCCTGGTCGGGAAAGGCCACTATAAAATGGCCTCCGACGAGGAGCGCATTGCCTCGTCAAACCGCCTTAAAAACTGGCTGTTCCTGCCCGCGCTGATGATCCCGGTGGTGACGGTAATCGGGACGCTGTTCCTGAAGGGGGTGTCGATTGGCGGTGTTTACCTTCTCGACCAGAAACAGCTCACTCTGGCGGCGCTGTGCGTGGCCTGCGTCGCGGCGATCCTTACCGGCTGGTGGCTGACCAAAGGCACGCCGCTGCACGCCATTCGCCAGTCCCGTCGTCTTGTCGATACCATCGGCTGGGCGGTGATCCTGCCGCAGATGCTGGCCATGCTCGGCGGCGTGTTCGTGGCGGCCAATACCGGTGATTCGGTGCAGAAGGTGGTGAGCCTGTTCGTGAACCCGGACAGCCGCTTCATGCTGGTGGTCATTTACTGCGTGGGGATGGCGCTGTTTACCATGATCATGGGTAACGCCTTTGCGGCCTTCCCGGTGCTGAGCGCGGGGATCGCCTTGCCGTTCCTGATCAACGTGCATCACGGCAACCCGGCGCCGCTGCTGGCGATCGGCATGTACGCGGGCTACTGCGGCACGCTGATGACGCCAATGGCCGCGAACTTCAATATCGTTCCCGCCGCGCTGCTGGAGCTGAAAGACAAATATCAGGTGATCAAGATCCAGATCCCGACCGCGTTAACCCTGCTGGTGGTGAACGTGTTCCTCATGTATTTCCTCGTGTTTCGCTAAGGAGCTGTTATGGAATTGACGCAACATCAGGCTGACGCGTTTGCCCGCATGCCTTTAACCTATTTGCGCCAGGAATACCCGAACCACATCATGCATCTGCTGAATGATGACGGTGACGTTCTGCCGCCTCGCGAGCTGCACCCGATTTTCTACGGCTGTTTCGACTGGCACTCGGCGGTGCACGGCTACTGGCTGCTGCTGCGCTGCGTGCGCCTCTATCCTGAGCTACCGTGTCGGAATGACATCGTCGCGCTTTTCGACGAGCACCTGACCGACGAGAACGTGGCGAAGGAGCTGGCCTATTTCACCGCGCCGTTCCGCGCCTCGTTTGAGCGGCCGTATGGCTACGGATGGCTGCTGGCGCTGGCCCAGGAGCTGAAACAATCGTCGCTGCCGCAGGCCGCAGGCTGGTACCAGACGCTGGAGCCGCTAACCCAGGATATTCGCAACCGGCTGGTGGATTACCTCAGCAAGCTCACTTATCCGATCCGCGTCGGAACGCACTACAACACGGCGTTTGCCCTCGCGCTGGGGCTGGACTACGCCCGAGCCGTGGAAGATAGCGCGCTTGAGCAGGCGATTGTGACGGCGGCGGAGCGGTTTTATCTCGCCGATACGCGCTACCCGGCCCACTACGAGCCGGGTGGTGATGAGTACATCTCTGGTGCGCTGACGGAAGCGCTGCTGATGAGCAAGGTCGCAGAGAATTTCCCGGCCTGGTTTGACACGTTTCTGCCGGATATCGGCTCCATTGCGGCGCTGATGAACCCGGCGGAAGTGAGCGACCGTACCGACCCGAAAATTGCCCATCTGGATGGGTTAAACCTCAGCCGCGCCTGGTGTATGAAGCATATTGCCAGGGCGCTTCCGGTAAACCACCCGGCCCAGCAGGCCTTGCGTGATGCCGTGGCAAAACACCTGGCGGCAAGCGTCGGGCACGTGGTGGGCAGCCACTACAGCGGCGGGCACTGGCTGGCGAGCTTTGCGCTACTGGCGCTGGAGTAAACAAATACGCCGTCTTTCCTGCCGGGTGGCGCTGCGCTTATTTGCCCTACATTGTGAAATGCACAATTCCTGTAGGCCCGCGCAAGCGTAGCGCCGCCTAAATTTTTTTGATTTTTAATACGGTTAATACCTTAGTCGGATATTTTTCCGTCATTTCTCTGTAAACAGATATCTTTTTTACCATCGCAAAGGTGTACGATATGCGGCCATATACCCACATTAAACAGGTGGTTAATATGGCTGTTATACCTTTGTTACCCAAAGAAGGAATCGCTCTTGTGTTGGCAAACATGAGGATTGCAAGAGCGCATGGTATGAGCAGAAACATGGCTATCCCTACAACCTATCTTTGGTTTTATCAAAAAGTAAGAAATAAGGGACCGTGGGATTACAAGCAAGGACACCCGGAGTTAGCAAATTTTGGGAACTTCAATTATGGTTCGGCTGGCTATGCTGCCGGGATACCATCAGAAACGCTATTGATGGGTGCTGGATGGGCGCAGGAAAGAGCTAAAACCTCCAAAAAGAAATGGGGGCACTGGTATCAAAAACCGCCTTATGGGGATGATCCACACGATCAGTTTTGGATAAGGCAAGGTATAGAATATGCAAAGAAATACGGTTATTAAACGGCTCCATTGCTTACTCACAACGATTCTGTTGCTCGTTGTTTGTGGGTTTCTGACATATCAATACTATTTTAATGCATCTCCTCACGATAGCTTTGTCAGCAAACAGAAACTCTCTGATACCGTCACACTGTACATAACTAAGTATGATGATGGAGACGCTACGGTGTCGGATGTTTACCGCTTCTATTTAGATAAAGACAACAGCGGGAACATTATGAAAGCCCTTGAAGAACGATCACCCTTCCTGGAAGCCGATACAAGCAATGTCACAGCTTCAGCTTATGGGAACACGGTAAATGTAAAAATCACGGGCAAGGTTTATTCATTCACTAATTCTGATCTGTTCTATGCCGATGGTGTAGCGATCATGCCTGTAATTAATCTCATAGCCAATGGAATAAGAAATTAATTAACATAAGGAGTTTTAAAAATGGCTGTACCAGTACACCTCTTTTTGAAAGACGATGGCGGAGCAATGATCCGTGGTGGTTCTGATGTTGCAAACCGTGAAGGAAGCATAGAGCTTAGAGATCTGATCCATAACCTGAGCATTCCAACAGATGAGGCAACAGGTAAACTTACAGGTACAAGGCAACATTCAGCCTTCAGTTTAACAAAGGCAATTGACTCATCTTCACCCTATCTATACAAAGCAGTGGCTACAGGTCAGACGCTTCAAAGTGCCGAATTAAAGTTCTATCACATCAATGATGCTGGTCAGGAAGTGGAATACTTCAACATCCTGATGGAAGGCGTGAAAGTCATTTCAATAACTCCAATAATGCATGATACAAGAGATTGTCCCGGTACTGGTCACATGGAAAATGTATCTTTACGATATGCAAAAATCACATGGAAAATTCTGGACGGAAATATACAGTACACTGATGCGTGGAACGAACGTCCTACAGCGTAGTTGTTATAAACAAGCAGCGCCGAGAGGCGCTGCACAGCGTTACGCTGATGCCCGCCCCCCAGGGCGCAGCCTGCTCAGGCTAAACAAAACCGATCCTGTTGAGGCGATGACGGCGATCCACAATGCCAGACGCACGGCCCGATCGTGGTCTGATCCGGTCGTCGCAAGCAGCACCCCCACCGCGGCGGCCCCCAGACATTGCCCGAACGTCCTGACGATAGACAACACCCCTGAGGCATAGCTGGCATATTCCCGCGCCACGTTAGCGAGCATCTCCCGGTTATTGGGGCTCTGGAAGCAGCCAAACCCAATCCCGCAAACCAGACTGCGCAGGCAGATATTCCATGCGGACGGGTTTTCCGGCAACGTCGCCAGCAGGACCAGCCCACCGACAAAAATCATCAGGCCGATAGTCGAGATCAGCGGCGCGGAAAGGGTATCTGCCCAGCGCCCCGCGTGCGGTGCGATCAGCACAATGCCAATTGGCCACGGGGTGAACAGCAGCGCCGAAACCACCGGGCTGAAGCCATACACGCTCTGAAACAGGAACGGCAGCGCGACAAAGGTGATGCCCTGGCTGACAAACGAGGCCAGCGAGGTCAGGGCGGCGAGGGTGAAGCGTCCGTTTCTGAACATAACGGGCGGCAGTATGGGACTGCGCGCGCGCCGAATACGCCAGACGAAGGCGATAGCGCTGACCAGCGTGAGAAGCCCCCAGCCTGCGGCTGCCGGGTTAATGCCTTGCGTGATGTGCTGAAGGCTGTCGGCCAGCATGATTGCAGAACCTAACAGCACGGCGGAGAGCGCGGCGCCCGGCGCATCAAAGGGGGAGCCGTCAACGTCCGACTGGCGCGGCAACGCCCGCCATGCCAGCAACAGGGCAATACTGCCCGGAACAAGGTTAATGGCGAACAGCCACTGCCAGCTCAGCGCGTCCAGTATCGTCCCGCCCAGCACGGGGGCAATTGCCGTGCTGGCGGCGATAAGCAGGGCGTGCAGCCCCAGAATGCGCCCAAGCAGTCGCCCCGGAAAAACGGAACGCAGGATCGCCGGGGCGATACTCAGGGTAGCCGCGCCGCCGATGCCCTGCAGAATACGCATCCCGATCAGCATGTCGGGCGTTTTCGCCAGCGCGCAGCCGAGCGAGGTGAGCGTAAAGGTGGCAAGCCCGGCAAGAAAAACCGGTCGAAAGCCCACGCGCGCCGCCAGCGCCGCGAAGATGGCCAGCGTCATTGCCGCCGATAGTAGATAACCGTTGGCAAACCACACCGCAACGTTCGCGGGGACCTGCATCGCCCTTGCCATGGAGGGCAGCGCGATGTTGATCATGGTGCCGTCAAAGACGCCCATCAGCGTGGTGGTCATGACGGCGGCCATCACCCGGGCGCGTTCATGACCGGGTAAGCCTTCATCGCCGGGCTGGTTTGAAAAGAGCGTCATCGTCGTTACTCCGCATAAGAATAGTGATGACGAAACTATAATCATGGGGTATACAGGGCGGAAGACGCAGCGCTTGCACTTTATCGTTGCATATAATGCCTTATCTGAGGAGCCATCGTGTCCGATCCTGACTTTAACCTTCTGGTTGCGCTCGACGTTCTGCTGGCCGAAGCCAGCGTGGCTGGCACGGCGCGGCGCTTAAACCTGAGCACCTCCGCCATGAGCCGTACCCTGAGCAGGCTGCGGGAGGTGACAGGCGATCCTATCCTGGTGCGGGCCGGTCGGCAGATGGTGCTGACGCCCTGGGCCGAAGCCACCCGGGATCGGGCCAGAAGCGCCGTGCATGAGGCAAGGGCAGTACTGCAACCCTCCACGGAAACGCTGAATGTTGAGCGTATGGAGCGCCTGTTCACCATCCGAGCCAACGACGGCTTTGTGGTGGCGTTTGGGCCACTGCTCATTGCCGCAGTGGCGGCGGTGGCGCCCGACGTCTGCATTCGCTTTTCGCCGAAACCTGAGAAAACGTCGCGCTATCTGCGAGAGGGGCTGGTTGACCTGGAGATCGGCGTGCAGAGCAATATGGGTCCTGAAATTCGTCTGCAACGGCTCTTTCAGGACCGGTTTGTTGGCGCGGTGCGCCAGGGGCATCCGCTGGCCTCGCTGTCGTCAGTCAGCCTGGAGGATTATGTCGCCTGGGGGCACGTGGTGGCCTCGCCCGACGGCTCGTTACACGGATTTGTCGATGAGGCGCTGGCGGAGCGCGGGATGAAGCGCAAAATGGCCAGCGTGGTGCCAGGGTTCCCGACGGCGTTATCGGTGGCGATGGTCTCCGATCTCGTTGCCATGGTGCCGGCGCTCTATCTGCTCAATCAGCCGATGACCGAGCGCGTGCACGTCTTTGAACTGCCGTTTAAAACCCGGAGCATTACGGTGTCACAGATGTGGCATCCGCGCATGGAAAAGGACCCTGCGCATCGCTGGCTCAGGGAAAAGGTGCTGGAGGTGTGCCGCGCTGTACGCTGACGGCTCAGGCCACTTTTTTCGGCACGGAGAGCATGAAGCGCGTCGATACCGCATCCGATTCCACGCGAACGTTCGTTCTAATTTTGTGATGTGCGTCAGGTTTTAGTGTTCAGTAATATTACCTTTTACTCGATGAGCGATTGCTTAATACCTCTCCGACAACAGGAGCAGCGGTAAATGCGTTTGGCCAGCCAGCGTAAAACGCGGCTTGGGTAACGATCTCCCCAGCTTCCTCAGCAGAAAGTCCATTATCCATCGCTCTGTTGAGGTGATAGCCAATCTGCGCACTCTGTCCGGATGCGATTAACGCGCTGACCGTAATCAGGCTTCTGTCGCGGGGTTTCAGCGCGGGTCTTTGCCAGAGATCCAGGAACAGTGGGTCAGCAGTAAATTTAACCAGGCCTGGAGATATTGGGCCTACATTTTTTTCCACTGTCTCTGAACGCTGCTTTTCTGCTTCCTGATTGAGAGGAAGCAGGTCCGGAGAAGCTTCAGGAAGTGCATCTGCCGTGACGCCACGAGTTTCAAATACTGCTTTGGTCACGCTGATGGCTGACATTGCATTTGGCCAACCTGAGTAGAACGCCAGATGGGTAATGATTTCTGACAATTCCGCTGGCGTAACGCCGCTATCGAGAGCGACGTCAATATAGTGCTTGAGCTCGGCAGGCTGGTTACGGGCAATCAGCATGGCGACGGTCACCATACTACGATCCCTGGGCGAGAGGGCATCGCGTGTCCACAGATCTTCAGTAATCGCTTCTCGACCAAAGCGCGCAAGAGCCGGTGAGACAGAACGAATATCAGCTTCAGGAATCGCTGAAGGTTCAATTTTCATCATAGCTTTACCTCTTGTTTCCTCAGCATTAGCAAAATCAGAAATAACAAGCGACATGGCCGCCGCTGCAATTACGCTTTTCATGTTAATCCTCACTGGTCAACGGTGCGGATCCTGTTTGATTCCGCCTTTGTTACGAAGAAATACCGGTTTTACCGGGATAGCGTCCTTCCTGGCGCTCATATGCGCCGTTTGCCTGAGATAGTCCAGGAAGTGCGGCGTTTGTCGGTGCAGTTGATAATCCTCCTCACTGGCGTAAATCTCATAGAAATACCAGCGGTTCGGACTCTGTGAGTCTGTAGCGGCATACATGGCTAACACGCCTTTCTCTACTTTGAGCGACTCGGCCATTTCAGGAAGGACGATGTTTTTAAATTCGGTCTGAAATTCAGGCTTTACCTCGACGATCACCAGATTATTAATGGTTCGCTCATTCGGTATGATGTGTTTGTCGCCCAGAAACTGTGGCTCCAGAGTGATTTTATTTTTCCGATCGATAATGTCAGGTGCCCGGGCAGCGAATGCCTTGTATGGTTCGGCATTCAGATGTTTGCGGTAAGCACTCTCGTTTTCATAGAGTTCGACCATGAATGCCTTACGTGGATTGTCGCTTCGTTGCAGGGCGTACATCGCCAGCGTACCTGCTTCATGATCAACCGAAGCGGAAATCGTCTGCCTGGCCACGTCTTCAAACTCTTTGTCCCGATCGGGTCTGACGCCGAGCTCAAAGATATTCATCACTACCTTATCCGGTGCGTCCGGTTTTGTTGCAAAGACAGAGGTGCTTATTAGCATGCAAATTAAAAGCATAAGGGGCTTTTTCACGTTGATCCTTTTACTGAAATGACTGTTTGCTACCGCGTCCAGACCTGCTTAACGTCTTTCGTTTGCGGCGTGTTTTGCGCCATAATCCCCGTCAGAACGTGCGGCTGGTAGGTTTCTTCCAGAAACCGGATTTCCTCAAGGATCAGTTGAAGATTTACGGCGTTTACCGCGCCATCAACGTGATCTTTTTTTGTGGCCCCTACGACAGGTGACGTGACCTTTGTCAGCAGCCAGGCGAGTGAGATTTCCGTCATGGACACCTGATGTCGTTCAGCAAGTTCGGCGACGCGCTCGATAATGATCCGATCCTGTTCAGCCGTGCTGTCATACTTCCCGCGCGCATAATCATCCTCCGCGGCTCGCCGCGTGTGGCCTTCTTTCCGGGCGAGACGACCGCTGGCCAGCGCGCTATAGGGGGTCATGGCGATATCATCTTCAGCGCACAGACCGAAGAGCTCTCGTTCATCTTCACGCATAATCAGGTTGTAGTGGCTTTGCACGGAAACAAAGGGCGTCAGCCCTTCGCGTTCGGCAAGCGCGTTCGCTTTCGCCAGCTGCCAGGCATAGCAATTGGAAATACCAATAGCGCGCACTTTGCCCGCAGTAACGGCGGCATGCAGCGCTTCAAGCACCTCGATAACGGGCGTGTTGTAATCCCAGATGTGGTAGATGTAGAGGTCGATGTAGTCCATCCCAAGATTCTGCAGGCTCTGGTCGAGCGATCGGGCTATTGCCTCTTTTCCGCCGATCCCCGCGGCAATTTGCGCGGCGGTTCGTGGCAGAAACTTGGTGGCCAGCACCACGTCCTCGCGTTTTGCCATCTCCCGCAGCGCCCGGCCAACGTATCGCTCGCTGGAGCCGTTCTGATAGGCGATGGCGGTATCGTAAAAATTGATACCCTTTTCGAGACCGTAGCGGATGATGTCCCGGCTTGCTGTTTCGTCCAGCGTCCAGCGATGCTGGCCCGTTAACGGGTCGCCAAACCCCATACATCCCATACAGATGCGGGAGACCAGTAAGTCACTTTTACCGAGCCGGGTATACTGCATTGTTATTCTCCCTCTGGATTATTCACGACGGAATTGAGCAGATCGACAAGCCTTGAAGCGTGTTCCCGGGCAAGCGTTTTTTGCTGCGCGATTTTGTCGACATCCCGGTCGGCATAGCTGATACCGCAGGTATAAACCGGCGCCAGCAGCTCAAGATTGCACAGTCTTGCCGTGGTCTCGAACGGAATAAGATACTCTTCAATGGCATGGCCAAAGAAACCGTCAGCGGTATAGAGCGCCTGTGGCGCCCCTGTAGTGAAGGAGAGGAGCAGCTTTTTAACGCCCAGTTTCGCCGTTGAGCCATGCGCGAAGCCGTGGACAAAGACCTCGTCCAGCCATTGTTTCATTAACCCGGGCAGCCCATACCAGGAAAAAGGAAACTGCCAGACAATCACATCGGCCCTGAGCAGACTTTCCTGCTCCGCCGCGATATTGAATTTGCCGTCCGGATAGAGCCAGTCCAGACGACGAATTTCAGCATCGGGAAGGGCGGTCGCCACTTCATCAAGGATAGTGGCGTTGGCGACGGAATGGTTCAGCTCAGGATGACCTGAAATAACAAGGATATTTTTCATTTCAATACGTTAAAGAGGCTGGTGAATTTTTAGTCCAGTATAGAGTGACACCATTATTTTTTTTAGAGCAGTAAAGGCTCATTCACTTTTAGACAAAAACTAATAATGGTCGACTGTTCTCATTGTGCCCGGTCATCATGAACCCGTGAACTACGCCATGATGCCCAGTAAACGTTCCGCATTGCGAAACGCGATGGCCTCTTTTTCAGCCTTGTTGACGGGCAGACTGTCGATAAATGTTTTTACACCGTCCAGGGTCTGATAGGGGTAATCAACGGAGAACAGGATCCTGTCTGCCCCCATTAACGCGTAGATAAACTGGAAGTGCGGCAGTGTCAGCATACCTGACGGGGTAACGTAAACGTGTTCCTGGAAGGTTCTCGTTAGCGTGCGTGACAGACCCGTTGCAGCCAGCGGAAGGCTGTCATCAAGACGCTGCAGCCAGAAGGGCAGCATCTCCCCCCAGTGGCCACTGATTACCTGCAGGTGGGGATATTTATCAAATGCGCCCGATAACATCAGCCGTAACAAATGGATCCCGGCTTCGTGATGCCAGCCCCAGCCAAACATAGAGAGCCGGGCGTTGACCTCTGCGCTGAAGCCCGTGAAGTAGGCCTGTTGCACGCTTTTAACCGGTAATCCGGGATGAAGATAGAGTGGCACATTCAGTTTATTAAAGCGGGAAAGCAGGGAGTCATAGTCAGGATGATCGAGAAAGCATGAAGAGGGTCGGCCATTCAGAAGTGCCCCCTTAAACCCCAGTTTTTCAACTGCGCGGACAAGCTCTTTTTCAGCCTCTTCTGGCTGTGCCCAGGGAAGTGTGGCAAATGCCGCGAAGCGATCCGGGTGATTTCTTACCGCCCCGGCAAGGCGGTCGTTTGCCGCCGTATTTAATGTTACTACTTCATCCCCGGGTGCCAGCTGGGGAAATCCGCCCACAGAGAGGATCTGAAGGGTAATTCCAGCTTCATCCATATCCCTGAGGCGGCGGCTTCCCAAATCAGCGCCTTTCGCGTTTATCAGCGCATTCTTTTCTATCTGCGGCAGTACTGCGTTATAACTTTCGGCCCGGCCACTCCCGGCAGGCATGGGATGATTTGAATCATAACGACCACTGAGCGCGCCTTGCTCCAGGACCATGTGCCGAGCGCGACTGGAGGAAGAGTTTTCATATTCAGCTCCTGAAAAAAGGCCGGAACGTTGCTGACGTAAACCGGCCAAAGAGGGTGAGTAATGATGAAAGACAGATGAATGAATTAAGTTGGCTGGCGGAGGGCATTTAACAGCGCCACACCGACACCGTGCGCTGAAGCGGGATTCTGCCCCGTGATAAGGCGACCGTCAGTAACCACATTTTCAGACCAGTTCGGGGCTTCATGATGAAGCTTTTAGTCCGGCATCTTCCAGTACTTTCAGCGGATGCGTCAGCTCAGCCAGGAAAAAACCGGTTGGTACACCGGATGCGCCTTTAATCGGATGGCTGGAAACGACACACAGCACGGGTTTATCTGCAGGTTTCATATCGGGCCTCACTCTTTATTTTTAAATTCAGCGGCAAAGAGATTTTCCCAGTTAATAAAGGAGCCAAGCGGAATGCACTCAAAGCTTAATAAGCCTGCTTTTGCCAGCGGGAATTCGGCCATTACGTTCATCGCTTCATCGACAGAGTCACATTCAAGAAAAATAGCGACGCCAGGTCTGTCCTGACGGAAGTAGATGTCGCGGATGAAGCCGGATTTATACAATCCCCAGGCGTGCAGTGCTTCAGCGTTAAGGTGTGGAGCATACTTTTCCAGCGATGCTCCAGGTGCGGGGATATCCAGACATAAAATTCGCATAAGTGTCTCTTGTTCTCAGGTTTAAAGGGAAAGAGAGAAGAGTATATGAGCGCCATTTTGAGAAGATTAGGTGGCCATTGGCTTAAGCATATTTAGTCTGTACTTAATAATCAGGTGAGGAGTGCGACAGGGTAAATCTATGCCAGACATGTCTGTTCCTGCATCTGTATATGAATAGTCTGGCTTAATCAGTCGAAAACTCGGGCTGGCTTTCATATTCAGAACGTGCCTTTTCAACCTCGCCCTGATGAATCAAGGACCAGTCTATAAGTGTCATAACTGGCCCCATTAATGTCCGTCCAAGTGGAGTTAGCTCATATTCAACACGTGGCGGGATCGAAGGGAATACCGTCCGCGATACTAACCCGTCTCGTTCAAGACTTCTCAGTGTTAACGTCAGCATTCTCTGAGAGACCTGACCGATGGTACGTCTGAGTATATTAAACCGCAAAGGTCCCTCGGCAAGATGAGCAATGATTAAGATACTCCACTTATCACCAATCCGACTGAGCAATTCGCGGGTGAAAATATTGCAGGTGGGTGCTGTCCGTTTATCTGACGGTATCATGAATGTGCCTTCTTGCGGGTAAAATAACGGTATGTAATATAGCCCTGGTTACAAAACAAAACGACTCGTTTCTTACTGAGAATAAAGGTACTGCTCCTTGAAAAATGCACCCCTTACGCTTTTATCCCCATATAACATCGGGGAATTGACACTAAAAAATAGAATGGTAATGGCCCCAATGACCCGCAGTCGGGCCGTTACCGGTAATGTACCTAACCCTCTGGCTCCTGTTTACTATGCGCAGCGGGCGCAGGCAGGGTTGATAATATCTGAAGCTACGCAGGTTAGCCGTCAAGGTACCGGATATATAAGAACACCGGGAATATATTCCCTCGCTCAGGTTGAGGGATGGCGTCGCGTAACAGATGCAGTTCATGAAGCGGGGGGAATTATTTTTGCGCAACTGTGGCATGTCGGACGCGTTTCGCATCCTGAGTTCCATGATGGTGTCCTTCCGGTTGCCCCATCTGCAATTAATGCAGAGGCAGACGTTTTTACGTCTAATGGACTAGCACAAACTCCTGTCCCTCGCGCGCTTTTAACAAGTGAAATCGCCGATGTCGTCTCACAGTTTCGTCAGGGTGCTGAAAAAGCCTCTGAAGCCGGTTTCGATGGAGTAGAAATACATGGTAGTTCAGGATATCTCCTTGACCAGTTCCTTCGTGACGGTTCTAACAAACGAGAAGATCATTATGGTGGGACTATTATAAACCGTGCACGTTTTCCTCTGGAGGTCGTCAGTGCAGTGAGCGAAGTGCTCGGCGCCGATCGCGTTGGTTTCAGGGTTGGTCCAAACATGTCGCTACATGGTATGTCTGATTCTTCGCCGGTTGAAACGTTCAGTTATTTAGCGACTCAACTCGACGCTATTGGCATCGCCTACCTTCACGTAACAGAAGGTATTGCCGGGCCCGATGCTCCGGTCGCAGGTTCACAGCGGATTGCACCTTATCTTCGTCAGTGTTTCTCGCGAACTTTTATTCTGAATGGTGGATATGATGCTCAGACCGGTGAGGATGCAATTAACAAGGGTGAGGCCGATCTCATCGCCTATGGTGTTCCATTTATTGCCAATCCCGATTTACCCGCAAGATTTGCGTGCGGCAGCGATCTCAACGTTCCGGACCCTGCAACCTTCTATGCGCCGGGACAGAACGATGCGGTGGGCTACACTGACTATCCCGCACTAAACAATAGTTAAAAAATATCAATACCTTAATGTCTTACGCCTATTGGCATCCATTCTGTGCCGTGAATGTCATCTGAATGAGTACAGGTGTATTTCAAAATACGTGGTTAACAGTGGATCGCAGCATCAGTAAAAACGAACTAAAGGGATATTATTGACTTAAGCATCTTTAGGCTGTAGTTAACAATTAAGCAGTGATTGCTTAAGGAACACATTATGAATAACGCCCTGTATAACCAGATACGGATCTTTCAGAGCATTGCACGTGAGGGCAATATTTCGGCAGCCGCAAGAAAACTGGAAATTACGCCTCCCTCCGTCAGCAATGCGCTTAAGCTGCTGGAAGATCATATTGGCCATCCGCTTTTTGTGCGTACGACCCGCCGTATTGAGCTGACGGAAACCGGGCAACTGTTGCTGGAACAGACCGCTGCGGCGGTGGAGTCGCTGGAAAATTCGCTTGAAAGCATTCGCGACCAGAATCAGGAGCCCTCTGGTATCGTGCGAATCACGCTCTCGCGTTTTGCCTATCTGTTAATTCTTAAGCCTGCAATGGCGAAATTCTGTCAGCAATATCCGGGTATACAGCTGGAAATTTCGGTTTACGACGGTACCGTGAATGTTATCGAAGAGCGTTTTGATCTTGGGATCCGTTTTGGCGATATCCTCGAGGGTGGGGTGGTAGCACGGCCGTTAATGAAACCCTTTCGTGAAGGGTTATATGCATCCTCAGCCTATCTCCGCGAGCATGGAACGCCTGAGGTGCCGTCAGATCTCAGTCAACACAAGCTGATTGGCTACCGTTTTATTACTAACAACCGCATCCTTCCGTTGATTCTGAACGATCGCGGAGAACAGTTGACGGTTGCGATGCCCGGACAGTTAATCAGCAACGATATTGACGTTATGGCAGACGGGATCCGTAACGGCCTGGGAATTGGACGTTTGTTTGAACCCATCTGGCAGTTACAGCCGGACAGGGAGGGCTTTATACCCGTGATGGAGAGCTACTGGAAAACCTACCCGCCAGTGTATCTCTATTATCCCAAAAACGCGGGCAAAACGAAAAGAGTGAAGGCCCTGATTGATTTTCTGATATCCGCTACGGGGCGATAAAGACGATAACGCATCGTCCCGTATGGAAGCGCTATTTCACAACCCCAGCGGCCTGGCCTCCTGTATGAACTCAATCAGAAGGCGAAGCCCGGTCGGCAGTTGCCGGCGGCTCGAATAATAGATATAAAAACCTTCCTCCAGCGGGGACCATTCCGTAAGCACCAGGCGGAGCCGTCCATCCTTCACATAGGGTGCAACAAGAGGCTCCGGAAAATACATCAGGCCGGCCCCGCCTAATACGGCCACAAGACCCGTTTCAGCCTGGTTGACCGTCACTGAGCCAGGCACAGTGATTTGGTACGTTTCGCCATCTCGCTCAAGTTCCCAGCGATAGATCCGATCGTCGCCGAGACGATTGCTTATACAGCGATGGTGTAACAAATCATCCGGATGTTCAGGCGTTCCGTAACGTTCAAGGTAGTCGGGGGATGCGGCGATAACCCAGCGAATATCGGCAGATAAACGCCGGGCAACCATGTCTTCCGGGACGGTGCCACCATAGCGGATACCGGCATCGAAGCCCGCATCAGTGACGTCAACCATACGGTTGCTGGCCACAATATCGATTTCAATATCGGGATAGCGATCCATAAACGCGGGCATAACCGGTGCAAGCAAAAGATTGGCCGCTTCAACGGCTGCATTGATGCGGATACGCCCGGTAGGCGTATTACGATACCGGTTAAGCGATTCAAGCGCGCCTTCTATCTTGTCGAAAGGCTGAAGGACAGACTGAACCAGTTCTTCACCTGCAGCCGTAGGGGTAACGCTCTTGGTCGTGCGATTAAGCAGGCGAACCCCGAGCCGGGTTTCCAGTCCCTTCAGGGCATGACTAAGCGCTGATGCACTGACACCTAATTCAATCGCCGCACGGCTGAAACTGCGATGACGTGCAATAGCCATGAAATAAATGAGATCGGCGACATCAGCTCTGTTTATTTGCATACAGAATCGTTTTCCTTGTGCGTTAAGGCCCGAATGCGTTGATACGGAAATGATATACACCATAGACCGACCAGGGCTAATCCGTTGCTGAATTTTTTTCACAAGTCCATCCACTCATCGCCTCTCACTGAACACATTGTGCTTCGTTATTCTTGAAAATTATGCGTTCTGGCCGTCGGTCAGGGCGGAACATTCACCTAACGGAGCCGTGTATGAACTATACGCATCTTGGCCGCACCGGCCTGAAAGTCAGCCGCCTTTGTCTCGGAACCATGAATTTTGGTGACGTCACCGACGAGAAAACCAGCGCCCGCATCCTGGATGAAGCGCTTGAGGCGGGTATCAATTTCATTGATACAGCAGACGTGTATGGCACCGAGCAATCACCCGATATCCAGCAAGGTTCGGGGCTGTCTGAAGAGATTATTGGTCGCTGGCTCCAGCAGGGTGGCCGCCGTGACCGTATCGTTCTGGCGACGAAAGCCTATCAGCCTATGGGACCGGGTCCGAACGATCGCCGTCTTTCTGCTTACCATATTCGCAAGGCCTGCGAGGACAGTTTGCGACGGCTTAAGACCGACCATATTGACGTCTATCAGATGCATCACATCGATCGTTATACACCATGGGAAGAGGTCTGGCAGGCCATGGAGCTCCTTGTTCAGCAGGGAAAAGTGCTTTATATCGGTAGCAGCAATTTCGCAGGCTGGGACATTGCGACTGCGCAGTCAGTTGCCACGGCTCGTCATTCCCTGGGCCTGGTTGCTGAGCAAAGTCTCTACAATCTGACTGCCCGAACCGTTGAGCTGGAGGTCATTCCCGCATGCCGTCATTTTGGCCTGGGACTGATTCCCTGGAGTCCACTTGCCGGAGGGTTGCTTGGCGGCGTACTGAAAAAGATGGCAAGCGGGCGCCGTGCAAGGCCCGCGTTTTCCCGTCTAATCGAACAGTATCGTCCGCAGCTGGAAGCCTACGAAGGATTATGTGAGGACCTCGGCGAAACCCCTTCCGATGTGGCGCTTGCCTGGCTCCTGCAGAATCCTGTGGTTACTGCTCCACTTATCGGGCCTCGTACGGTCGAACAACTCCAGCAGGCGCTTCACGCAACGACAATCACGCTATCAGACGACACCATGAGCTGTCTCGACGAAATCTGGCCCGGCCCCGGGGGAGAAGCGCCCCAGGCTTATGCCTGGTAATGACCAAATTAATGAATCCTTTCTTCGCTATAGGGAGTTCCAGTTTATGAGCAAGATGATGCATGACCAGCATTCTGCTTCCGTACCCGCTTCCCGGGATCGTCGCAATTTTCTGATCGCCGGCGCCGGTCTGGCGTTGGCCGCTACCACCCTTGGCAGGAGCGGAGCCGTGATGGCTAAACCGGCTGGTCAGGACACGTCGAGCGCCCTTTCGGGTGCTGTTCCCGTCCAGAAGGAGACCTTAACCACGCGTAAACTCGGCTCGCTGGAGGTTTCAAGTATGGGACTCGGGTGTCTGCCTATGGTGGGGTATTACGGCGGTGGTCCGCGCGATCGTAAAGCCATGGTTTCGCTCATCCGGGCCGCCTTCGAACAAGGCATCACGTTCTTTGATACTGCCGAGGTGTATGGCCCCCATCTCAGTGAAGAATTTGTCGGGGAAGCACTGGCCCCCGTTCGAGATCGTGTGGTGATTGCCACTAAGTTCGGTTTCGGCGTGGAGGAGGGGAAGCCAACCTCCCTTAACAGCCATCCTGACCATATTCGCCGTGCCGTAGAGGGCTCGCTGAAGCGTCTGAAAACGGACCATATCGATCTTCTTTATCAGCATCGCCCCGATCCGAATGTGCCGATTGAGGATGTGGCGGAAACCGTGAAGGCGTTGATCCAGGAGGGTAAAGTGAAACACTGGGGATTGTCGGAAGCGAGTGCCAGGACAATCCGCCGCGCACATGCGGTACTCCCTGTGACTGCAGTACAGAGTGAGTATGCCATGTGGTGGCGTGAACCGGAGACGCGGATATTTCCAACGCTCGAAGAGCTGGGTATCGGCTTTGTACCTTACTGCCCGACCGCCCGGAGTTTCCTTGCCGGGGCAGTCAATCCAAGCCAGCGGTTCGACAGCACAGATCGGCGGCATAACCTGCCACGCTTCCAGCCCGATGCCCTGGCCAAAAACATGGTACTGCTTGAATTCGCGCAGTCGTGGGCCCGCCGCAAAAACACCACTCCGGTTCAGTTCGCGCTGGCCTGGGTGATGGCTCAGCGGCCATGGATAGTCCCCATCCCGGGTACGACGCAATATCCGCACCTGATAGAAAATAGCGGTGCACCGCAAGTCCGGTTGACGGACAGCGAGTTACGCGAAATCGATGCAGCGCTTGCCAGGATCCCATTGCAGGGCGGTCGCGCAGATCCGTTTACCGAAAGTCAGTTTGATAAAAGTTAAACGGTGATGGCCACCTTTATACTTACTGTCACAGGGAGACTGTAGGTAAAGTCTCCCAGTCTGGTGATCCGACCCTGACATCACGAGTTGTTCATTGTCACCAACAGCGGGCCCGAACCAACGCCGGGCCAGGGTAGGGCATTAACAGTCCTGTATTGCTGAAGGCGGCGTGAGTGAAGGTGGCATATCCGGAAGCGGGGGAATGATCCCGTCGACGGGGTGCGGCAGATAGCGTGCCTCGAGTTCCATGATTTCGGCATCGCTAAGTGAAAAGTCCAGCGCGCTGATAGCCGTGGAAAGATGTTCTGGTTTCGTCGCGCCGATGATCGGTGCTGTGATGACCGTTTTTGATAGCAACCAGGCAATTGCAACATGGGCTCTTGGCACATCGTGCTTTTCAGCAATGCTGGCAACAACATCTATAACGGGCTTATCCAGAAGGGCTGCGTTCTCATACATTTTTAACGCAAAGGCATCGTTTTGCGTTCGTCGGGACGTGACACTCCAGTCGCGCGTGAGCCTGCCGCGTGCCATCGGACTCCAGGGGATCACACCAACGCCCTGGTCTTCACACAGGGGCAGCATCTCGCGCTCTTCTTCCCGGTAAAGCAGGTTGTATTGCGGTTGCATCGTAATAAATCGGCTCCAGCCGTTACGCTCTGCCGTATGCTGCATTTTTGCAAAGCGCCAGGCTTCCATAGATGATGCGCCGATGTAACGTACTTTTCCTGATTTAACGAGGTCATGCAGAGCCTCCATGGTCTCTTCAACAGGCGTGGAGTGGTCAAAGCGGTGAATCTGAAAGAGATCCACGTAATCCATGCCTAAGCGCATCAGGCTATCGTCAATAGACTGAAAAATGGCCTTGCGGGAAAGAAACCCGGTATTGGGTGAGTTGCGCCACGGAAAGAAGGTCTTTGTCGCCACAACGATCTCATCGCGTCTGGCCATTTCTCTCAGCGCTTTTCCAGTGATCTCTTCAGAACTTCCGCCCGAGTAGATATTCGCGGTATCAAAAAAATTAATGCCCGCTTCAAGCGCCTGACGAATGAGCGGACGTGACGCCTTTTCATCCAGGGACCAGGGTTGAGGCAAGCGTTCAGGTTCACCATAGCTCATACAACCGAGACAAAGACGGGAGACTTGCAAACCGCTACGACCCAGATTCACATACTTCATTCTGTGTTCCTTCTTTTATTGCCAGCAATTCTGTATGTGAAAGGGTATTGCACTGACATGAAGGGAACCAGCATGCGCCATCGAATGGTGTTGTGAGTTTTTTTCACAGATGGGCGTAATCGTCAGTGGGTTTTACATTCAAACTGCGTGGCCAACGGTGAATCCTCAAGACTGAGGAGGGATACCTCCTGAGGCACGGCAATATTCTTATTTAACATAATATACATTATGCGCACCAACGTAATGCCAGTCAAAATCTGCCTTTCTACGGTCGTGATTGCCCCGGTTCATTGATAGCTTGTGAAATCCCAACCTCTACGTTTATCCAATGTTAAAAGACGTTTGATATACTCCTGGCTTTGACCACCGCTGCTGTAGACTTATGGAAATCGAACTCAATAAAAGCTTCAAAGAAAGGATTTTCCACGCTGTCATTTTTGAAGTGACGGCCAACGTTATCATCGCTCTGTCTCTTGCGTGGCTGATGAACGTTTCGGTACTCCAGTCGGGTTCGTTGTCGGTGATATCTGCACTTACCGCAACGGTCTGGAATTTTTTCTTCAATAAGCTCTTTGACGCCCTGCAGAAAAAACATCAGTTTCAACGAACGTTTCTCGTTCGCGCCATCCATGCAGTTGGGTTTGAAACTGGCCTTATCATCTCCTTAATCCCTGTGGCCATGTTCATGCTGAATTTAACGATCGCGGAGGCATTTTTTGTTGAGATTGGCCTTGTACTGTTTTTCCTGCCATACACGATGCTTTTTAACTGGCTCTATGATTATCTGCGTTGGACATTCGTAGGGAGTAAACGGTCTGCTGTGTAGCGAGTATTGATATCGGTCACATTCACAACCCCTTGATCGTATTGGACTCCACTCTCTTTCTATACTTCTCATTTCACCATCACTTTTGAGGAGTCCATTATGTTTGATCATGTAAAATTCGGCGTCAGCGATTATGAGAAAAGTAAAACCTTCTTCCTCATGTCGCTTCAACCGCTCGGTGTCGAACTCGTCGATGAAGGCTCTCCTGACTATGGCGTCGAAATGAGTTCCGGCGATGTTTCTCTTTGCCTTTTTCAGTCGAATGATAAACCCGCTCCGCTTCATCTGGCCTTTGTGGCCACGACACGCCAGCAGGTTGATGACTTTTACCATGCCGCGCTGCGCGCAGGCGGACGCGACAATGGCGCACCGGGATTGCGCTCCTACGGTAAAAATTACTATGCCGCATTTGTCATTGCGCCTGATGGTCATAATATCGAAGCGGTATGCCATGCCCCCGAAGAAAGATAACTTAATTTCACCCGCTTGCGAGTACCCGCGCCAGCCAGTTTTCTGGCTGGCTCACGCTCAGGCCAATACGACCGATACCCCTTTTTCCGATACCGCATTGACCCAGCCGCGGTCGGTATCGCCTTCGACGACAATCGTATTCGCCAGCGCCACATCGCCAATAACAAATGATGACGCCGTATTTATTTTTTCCGGCGACGCCAGGACAACCGTCTCGGCGGCTCTGCCGGAAAATGCACGTTTGATGCACGCCTCTTCGAAATCTCCGGTCGTCAGCCCTGCTTCCGGATGGATACCGGTCACGCCCATAAAGAACAGATCCGCATGAATGTTTTCGATTCCTTCGATGGCCGCCGCGCCGACGGCGACAATCGAGTGTTTATACAAACGGCCGCCGATCAGAATCACCTCGATGGAAGGATGATTAACAAGCCCCAGGGCAATGCTCGGACTGTGCGTCACCACGGTAATACGCAGGTCTTGCGGTAAAAAGGCGAGCAATTCTGAAGTGGTCGTTCCACCGTCAACGATCACCACCTGGCCCGAAGAAATCAGCTGCGCCCCCTTCTGCGCCACCTTTCTTTTGGCATCCATTTTAACGGACTGTCGTTCCGCGAAAGGCACAGTAGCGGAGGACGACGGCAGCGCGCCGCCGTGAACCCGCTGTAAACGCCCTTCTGCCGCCAGCTCGCGCAAATCGCGTCGGATGGTGTCTTCAGAGACGTCGAAGAGAACGCTAAGTGCTTTTGACTGGACTTGACCTTCGGCACCGAGCTTTTCAAGGATCAACTGTTTTCGCTGACTGGTGAGCATGATGTATTCCTGATGTTGCATGTTTAATCTTGAAAATGCACGATAGTGCTGGTATTGATAGTTACTCTACGTAAGGAGGACGAAACGTGCAATCAAAACGTGCAGATGTGCGCATCATTGACAGTGAAACCCTGTCCGATAACTGGTACTTACTTAAAAAATATACCTTTGACCTGCAAAGACGCGATGGCGAATGGCAGCGGCAAACGCGTGAAGTTTATGACCGGGGGAACGGCGCCACGATCCTGCTCTACAACTGTGACCAAAAAACGGTGATTCTGACCCGCCAGTTCCGCTTCCCGGTCTTTATTAATGGCCATGAGGACAATCTGATTGAGGCGGCGGCCGGCCTGCTTGATAACATGGATCCGGAAAGCCGCATTAGAGCAGAGGCGGAAGAAGAGACCGGGTTTAACGTGTCGAGCGTGCAGAAAATCTTTGAAGCCTACATGAGCCCAGGCTCCGTCACGGAGAAACTCTATTTCTATCTTGCCGAGTATCAGCCGAAGGACAAAACCAGCGCAGGCGGCGGTATCAAAGCGGAGGGAGAAGATATCGACGTGCTGGAAATACCCTTTGAAGAGGCATTGCGGGGAATTGATACGGGCAAAATCGTCGACGGAAAAACCATCATGCTGCTCTACCATATTGCACTGAAAGGCATTCTGTAACCTGCCGCTCGTCCGACGCCTGTCCCGGTGCAGGTGTCGGCCTGTGCTATCCTTGCTGAAACACGCAAAACGGAGATCTAAAGATGGCCGACTGGAATCCTTCGCTTTATCTGCAATACGGCGCTGAACGAACGCGCCCTGCCGCCGAGCTGCTTGCCAGAATTCCCCTGAGTGACGTTGCCACCATTGCCGATTTGGGCTGCGGGCCGGGAAACAGCACCGCGCTGTTGCAGCATCGCTGGCCAAAAGCGCAGATTGTCGGCGTCGATAACTCACCGGCTATGCTGGAAGAGGCGCGCAGCGCACTGCCCGACTGTCAGTTCGTTGAGGCCGATATCCGCCAGTTCAGGCCAGGCCAGCCGTTGAACCTCATCTATGCGAACGCATCCCTACAGTGGATACCTGACCATTACGATCTCCTGCCGCATCTGGCGTCACTGCTCACGCTCAATGGCGTGCTGGCGATCCAGATGCCGGACAACTGGCTTGAGCCCACGCATGTGGCGATGCGTGAAGTGGCGCTGGAGCAAGGCTACCCGGACCGTGGCCGCGAGCCGCTGCCTGGCGTGCATGCCTATTACGATATCCTGTCGGAGGCCGGCTGCGATGTGGATATCTGGCGGACAACCTATTTCCATAAAATGAGTTCGCACCAGGCCATTATTGACTGGGTCAGCGCGACCGGTTTACGCCCGTGGCTCCAGGAACTGAACGAGAGCGAGCAGCAACGTTTCCTGAAACGCTACCATGAACTGCTGGAAGAGCAGTATCCGCTCCAGGAAAACGGGCAGATACTGCTGGCTTTTCCTCGACTGTTTATGGTTGCCCAGCGTCAGCCCTGAACGGCGCTATGAACGGGCCTCTTTGAGCAACTGCTGGATAACGTTTTCCTGCTGCTCATAATTCCCTTCGCCAAACGAGGTATAGCGTAGCTGACCTTTAGCATCGAAATAGTAGTGCGCGGGCTAGTACTGGTTGCCGAAAGCGTTCCAGATCTGATAGTTGTTGTCCGTCACAACCCGGTACGGCAGTTGCCATTTTTTTACCGCGTTTTTCACCGAGGCGATCGGTTTCTCCCAGGGGTATTCAGGCGTGTGTACCCCTATGACGACCAGGCCCTGAGACTGATATTTTGTTGCCCAGTCGCGCACGTGCGGAAGCGTATGCTGGCAGTTAATGCAGTCCCAGGTCCAGAAATCGATCAGTACCACCTTCCCGCGCAGTGATTCAGACGTGACAGGGTCACCATTTACCCACCCTGTTCCACCGCTTAATGAAGGCAGCTGGCTGCTGGGCTCGGTCATGACGACCGGTTGAAGCTTCGCTGGTTGCGCGGCGGGCTTTGCCAGATTCAGCAGCGCGGTTTCAAGACGATCCGCGACGCCGTTTGCGCCTTGCAGAACAGACGTAATCCCCGTTGCGTTAAAGACGACGGCCGCTAACATCACCACGCCTGCCCCCTGACGTAACTTTTCCATCAGCGCCGATCTTGCTCTCAGCGGCGCCATCAGCGTGCGGCCTCCGAAAACGAGCAGGCCCAGCATCAGCGCGCAGCCGCTACCATAGGCGGCCAGCAAGGCTCCTGTGGCAATGGCCGAGTGTCCGGCAATATTGATGCTGAAAATGGCGCCCAGAATCGGTCCCGCGCAGGGAGACCAGAGCAGTCCGACGGCAAGCCCGGCCAGAAAAGCCGATGCCATACCACGCGTTTGCCCGCTTCGGGTGTTGAGGACATTTCCCGCGCTGACTGCCGGCCCGGCGATACGCTGGGCAAAGGCCGGAAAAATTAAGGCCAGCGCGGCCGTGGCCAGGACGATAAGCGCGATCCAGCGCCCGACGATAGTTGCCTCTGCTATCCACTCGCTGGCGACGGTGACGACCATCGCCACCAGGGTGAACATGACGATCATCCCCGCGAGCAGCGCCAGAATATGTCGCCGCTGCCCCTGAAAACCGGCGAACAGGAGAGGAATTACCGGGAGCGTACATGGACTGAGCAGGCTTATCATCCCGCCCAGGAAAGCAATTATCAGAAACATAGACACCTCACAATACAAGTCCTGCGACGCTGCAGTGAGGCTATTTCATCGTGCGGATGTGTTCAGGATATGTGTAAAAGCGTGGGTTTTTGTCTGGCTCTGTATCGGCCACGCAGGGAGATACAGAACCGTACAATTAAAGGCGCGGGAGAGTAATCGAAACGTCCAGCCCGCCTTCTGCGAGGTTCTCCAGCTTTAGCTTTCCGTCCAGCTGAGCGGTGAGCTGCGCTGCGATCGCCAGGCCGAGTCCTGTCCCGCCGGTGTCGCGGTTGCGTGATGTTTCTACCCGATAAAACGGCTGTAATACCGCCTCCAGCTCGGCATCCGGTATCCCAGGCCCGCCGTCCATGATGTGAATCACCACCTCTCCGGCGGCCGAGTCATCAATGCTAATGGTGGCGTAGTCGCCAAATTTCAGGGCGTTATCCAGCAGGTTGGTCATCACCCGGCGCAGCGCCTGTGGACGCGTGACGATGGGCAAACGGTTTTCGCCTGCCTGAAACTGCACGTTTTTACCGATGTCCTGATAATCGCAGGCGATGCTGTTTATCCAGGCGTTCAGCTCCAGCTTCAGCGAGGTCTCTTCCAGTGATTCTGATGACCGGGCATACGCAATACCCTCCCGCACCAGACGCGACATGTTATCAAGGTCGTTTAAGAGCTTGTCGCGCAGGTCAGGCTGATCCGCCATTTCAACACGAAGCTTCATGCGGGTAATGGGCGTCTGGAGATCGTGCGATATGGATGCCAGGATCTGCGCCCGCTCCCTGAGATAGGACTGAATGCGCGCCTGCATCGCGTTGAAGGCATGTGCTGCCCGCTGCACCTCGACCGGCCCCTTTTCCGTCATTGGCGTGTTGGCGGCCGGGTCCAGGGAGTCTACCGCGCGGGTAAACTGTGAAAAAGGCCGTATCACCTGGCGTACGGCGATCCAGGAGCAGGCAGCCAGCACGAGCAGCTGCAGAATAAGAACAACGGGCAGCCAGCTGGCGACCGGCGGCATCCGTGGGATCAGGTCAATGGTCAGCGGCGCGCCATCATGTAACGTGAGATGCGCCTGGATATGAGAAATGGCGCCGGGAACGGCGGTGAAGCTTAGCGGGTACTGTTCCGCAAGCGTCGCTTTTAAGGTTCGGATGGCGTCCCGGGAACGCTTGTCTGTCGGCGCGTTCCCGGGCTCTCCCGGCCCCAGAATATAGCGATAGTTACCCCGTTCAAGGCGCGGCAACCAGGCCGCGCGCTCGCTGGCGGGTAAGCGGTCTAAAATAGCCACGCTGGTCGCGACATCGTATTCCAGATTACCGAGCATCACCGTTCGGGCGCTGTGCATTCGCTCTATCATGACCAGCGTCAGGCTCAGGGCATTGGCGAGCAACAGGCCGGGCAGCACGACGATCAGCAAGCGGGCCAGCAGCGAGCGAGGCCAGAGCGTCATTCGTTAGCCTCTTTGATGGTGACCGGCATGGTAAACACATAGCCCTCGCTGCGCACGGTTTTGATATACGCGGGCGTGCGGGCATCTTCATTCAGACGCTGGCGGACCCGGCTAACCAGCAGGTCGATTGATCGTTCAAACAGCTCGGCGTCACGCCCCTGCGTCAGGTTGAGCAGCTGATCGCGGGTCAGCACCCGCTGCGGGTGGTCAAGGAAAACGCGCAGCAGGCGATACTCCGCCCCGCTGAGCGCCACAATCACCCCTTCCGGGTCGATCAGGTGGCGGGCAACGGTATCGAGCTGCCATTCGCCGAACGTCACCAGCCGCCCTGCTTCCGTCACCTGTAAATTGGGCGGCATCGTGCGAAAACGGCGTAAAATCGCTTTGATACGCGCCAGCAATTCTCGCGCGACGAAAGGCTTTACGACGTAATCGTCGGCTCCCATTTCCAGACCCAGGATCCTGTCCGTCTCCTCGTTGCGCGCCGTCAGCATCAGGATGGGCAGATCTTTATATTTCCCGACGCGTAATTGCCGACACAGCGTAAGCCCGTCGTCGCCGGGCATCATAACGTCCAGCACCACCAGGTCGATATGCTGCTTGTCCAGCACGACGCGCATCTCTTTGCCGTTTGCCGCGCCGGAGGCGCGATAACCGGACTTAACGAGATAGTCGATAATCAGTTCACGAATATCCCTGTCGTCATCGACGACAAGGATATGATCAATATGCTCCACCGAAATCTCCAGACCGAAGGGTAACGTACTGAAAATAGCACATTTCAGAGTTTGTCAGCGTCAACAACTGCCTTGACGAAATCCTGCGGATCTTCCTGAGGCGGATTGTGCCCCACGGTTGCGCCGAAGGTACGGTGTTCATACTTACCGGTGAATTTACCCGCGTAGGCCTGCGGTGCCGGATGCGGCGCCCCATTGTTTCCGCCTTCGATGGTGATCGTCGGAACGGTGATATTCGGCAGCGTGGCCAGTTTTTGCTCGTAGGCGTCGTATTTGCGCTCGCCTTTTTCCAGCCCTAAGCGCCAGCGATAGTTGCTGAGCGTTACCGCAACGTGATCCGGGTTATCAAGGGATTTGGCGCTGGCGTTAAAGACAGCGTCGCTAAATTTCCAGTCAGGTGAGGCCTGAGACCAGATCAAACGAGCGAAGTCATGCGTGTTTTTGGCATAGCCTTCAGCGCCGCGCTCGGTGGCGAAATAGAACTGATACCACCACTGCTGCTCCGCTTTTGGCGGCAACGGCTGTTTACCAATCTGCTGGCTGCTGATGAGATAACCGCTTACCGAAACGAGCGACTTAACGCGCTCTGGCCACAGCGCCGCAACGATATCGGCCGTACGGGCACCCCAGTCATAGCCTGCAAACACCGCCTGCTTGATATTCAGGGCGTCCATCAGGTTCACGATATCTTTCGCCATCGCGGAAGGCTGGCCGTTGCGCGGCGTTTTTGCCGACAGGAAGCGCGTAGTACCGTAGCCGCGCAGAGAAGGCACAATCACGCGATAGCCTTTTGCCGCCAGCGCAGGCGCGACTTCAGCGTAGCTGTGAATATCGTAGGGCCAGCCGTGTAACAGAATGACCGGTTGGCCGTCTTTAGGACCAATGTCGACATACCCGACGTTAAGATCGCCGGCGTTAATTTGCTGTGGACGATCGAAAGCCGCCGCTAAGTTAGTGCCGGTGACTTCGGCCTGACATGACATGACGGTGCCAAGGGAAACGGTGAGAGCAAGCGTTGAATAAGCGAGTTTGCTGAACATGTTGGTATCTCCGGTTGAGTACAATTCACGGAGATATAACAACAGTTCAATGTATAGCGGATATGTGCGGAAACGCGTTTATTGCAAGCCTGTGTATGTATCTGGAACACGGATACAGTGTGATACAAACACAGGCGCTGTTGCCTTAAAGGGAGAGACGATAGCGGACGTAATCGTCAGCGTCACCGTATCGATCGTAGAGTTTACGTGCCGGATTGTTCTCCCGGGTAACCCAGTAGAGCTTTGACCACCCTTCGCGCTTGCCTTCCGCTATCAAGGCATCAATAAGCGCCTTACCCGCTCCCGCGCCGCGCTCGGCTGCATCAACAAACAGATCTTCCAGGTAGCAGATGGGCGCGGTTGACCAGGTTCCTTCGTGCAGAACACACATTGCGAAACCGATGACCTTTGCGTCTTTCTCTACCACGCGGCAGAACATCGGTGAATGCGTTGAGAGCGCCCTTTCCCATGTCGATGCGGTAACGGACTCCTCGAGGTAGCAATCATAAAAATGGGTATAGCCATCCCACAGCGGTCGCCACTGGGGATAGTCGTCTTCGCGTAGAGGTCTTACCGTGACAGCCATGCGTTCCTCACATTACAAGTCGATTGCCATTTCAAAACAGCGTAAATCAGCCCCCGCCATACGCGAGTGATGATAGTTTTCGCGCAGCGTCACAAACCCCAGCTTCTGATAAAAGGAGTGGGCGTTAGGCGTTGCATCCAGCCTCAGGCGGGTTATCCCCCGGCTGCGCGCCTCGTGTGTAAGCGCCTCGATAATTCTGGTCGCCATGCCTTTTCCGGTGGCTGAAGGCAAGGTGAATATGGCCTCCAGACAATGGGTATCAAGATCCAGATAGCCGGTAGCCGCAATGACGCCCTTCTCGTCTTCCACCACGTAAAAAGGGTAATCAATGACCATTTGACGGTAATGCTCGGGCATAAGATCCGGCGTCCAGCGTGCAATCACGTCAGCGTCGTAGCTGGTTTTGCAGCCGTGACGAATCGCCTGATTGCGTATATTCCAGAGTATTTCGGCTTCCTGTGGATGAGCAGTTCGTAACGTCATATCACCTCTTCGATATTTCGCCATGAAAGAGACGTTGCCCAGTTTTGGTAGTGAATAACCACAGCACGCCTCACCAGAATGTGATAGAGATGAAAATACCAGAACGCAAACAAAAACATAACGCTTAAATAAGGAGATCCGCAGATGACAATACCGACCCTCACGACAGAACGTCTTCTGCTGAAACCGCTGGTCGCCGAAGATGCGGTTCAGATTCAAAAGCTGTATCCGCGCTGGGAGATCGTCCGCTATTTGGTCTCTTCCGTGCCCTGGCCCTACCCGGATAATGGCGCGGAAAACTATGTGAATAACGTCGCGCTGCCGGATATGGCAAAAGGGATAGCCTGGATCTGGAGCATCCGCCGTCGTGAGGTGCCGGATGCGTTGATGGGGATTATCTGTCTGTACGATGTTGACGATAATAACCGCGGATTCTGGCTGGCGCCGGAGTTTCAGGGACAGGGATATATGCGTGAGGCCAGCATTGCCGCGACGGATTACTGGTTTAATACGCTCAACAAACCCGTTTTGCGGGCGCCGAAGGCCGCCGCGAACAGCCGCTCCCGTCGTATTTCAGACAGCAGCGGCATGCGGCTCATCAGAACGGAAAAGAAAGCCTACGTCAGCGGGATATTGGACTCCGAACTGTGGGAGATCACCCGCGACGAGTGGAACGCCCATCAGGTCAGCTGATAGTACTTATCCGGCATCAGCCTTTCCGGAATGTTCTCTTCATCGTTCATCTGTAGCAGATCGCGTTCCATCATGTTGCAGATGGCGTCCAGCGGAAGGTCGTTATCTTCTGTGCCAAACGGGTCTTCCAGCTCTTCCGCCAGGGTGTCCAGCGAGATAAAGGTGTATGAGATCAGCGCCGAGACAAACGGCGTCATGTAGTGCAGATCCACAACCAGCGCGAACGGCAGCATGATGCAGAACAGATACACCGTGCGGTGCAAAATCAGCGTATAGGCAAACGGCACTGGCGTTGTCGCAATCCGTTCACAGCCGGAAAGGACGATGGACATATCGTTCAGGCGGTTGTTCAGGCTGTGGAACAGGATGTCCGAAAGCTGCCCGTTACGCCGCCGCACGGCCAGCCACTCCCCCATGACCAGCAAAATACGGTTCGCCGGCGAGTTGGCGCCCATTACCTGAGCTAAAACGTCCGGGGCAAGATAGCGAGAGAGCTGGTCAGCGTTCATTTCCCGGCGCAGGGTCATGCGCAGACAGTTGGCAAAGGCGATCTGCAGGCGGACAAATTCCCCCAGGTGCTTATCGTCCGGCAAGGTGTTTTTTACCTCGCGAAACAGCGAGCGTGCCGCTATCATCAGTTGCCCCCACAGCTGGCGAGCTTCAACGTAGCGTGAATAGCAGGCGTTGTTTCTGAAACCAAGAAAGATTGCGATCGCCACGCCGAGAATGCTAAATGGCGCCACGGTAAATTTGATGCCCAGCGAGGTATACCACGGCAGCATCAGGATAACGGCGATAGAAAGCAGGAAGTTGAGCAGCAGTCGGGTATAGATTTTGGGAAGTACCGAACCGTGCCAGACAAAAATCAGTTGTAGCCAGTGCTGTTTAGGACGAACAATCATAGTGAGTTTCAGGCAAGAAAAGAGCGTGGCTATTAAACGTGATCCCCATCACGGTTGCAAGCATGTTAACGGAACATTGCATTCTCTCACCTGAAGAATGAAAACCGCACGGTGCTGCATTTGATTTTAAAAACAGGGTAAATAGTATGTTGTAACTAAAATAATGCCTGTTTAAACCCGGCCGAAGCCGGGTCACGTAATTAGCAAAGCGGCTTCACCGCTGCGCGCATGCCCTTCAGCAGAATGGCATCCAGATCCCGCGTCACCTGGTCAACCAGACCGTCCACCTTCGTCAGGCCCTGCTCCCAGTGCGCTTCTACGCTCAGCACGGCGTGCACCAGTTCGCGGGTAGCGATTTGATTATCACGATGCTGCGCCCATAGCTGTTGATAACGTTCCAGCCAGAACGCATCATCCTGCACCGGATAGTTCTCTTCGTTACGCTCCGCGCGATAAAATGCGATCAGTGCCGCTAACGCAAACGTCAGACGCGCTGGCAGTTGACCAGAAGCCTTCTGCCCTGCCAGCAGCTGCGGAAGAATACGCGTGCGATACTTGGTCATGCCGTTGAGCGCGATGGAAAGCAGCTGGTGTCTGATGTAGGGATTTCGAAAACGCACTGTTACCGCGCTGGCGAACGACTCCAGTTCGTCGCGGGGCAAATCGAGAACCGGAATAATTTCCTCATAAATTGCTTTTTCGACGAAAGCGCATACGTCTTGATCATTCATCGCCTCGCCAACCGTATCCAGCCCGGCCTGATAGGCCACCGGTACCAGCGCCGTGTGCGCACCGTTTAGAATGGCGACTTTACGCTCTTTATAGGGCTTGATGTCGTCGACAATCAGCACGTTTAACGGGTACTTATCCAGGCGCAGTTCACCAGCCAGCGAGGCTGGCCCCTGAATTACAAACAGATAAAAGTGTTCAGCCGTGTCAAGGAACCCATCGTGATAACCCAGCTCGGCCTCAAGCGTGTCCACTTCATCGCGCGGGTAACCGGTCACGATACGGTCAACCAGCGTCGAGCAGAAGTGGTTTGCCTCGTTCAGCCACTGGATAAAGGCGGCAGGCAGCGCCCACTCCTGGGCATAGCGCAACACAAGTTCACGCAATGCGTCACCGTTGTAATCAATCAGTTCACACGGAATGATAACCCAGCCCTTGTCAGGCGCGCCGTTAAAGTGGCTAAAGCGCTCAAACAGCAGGCGCGTTAGCTTCGCCGGGTAGCTGACGGCAGGCGCATCGTCGAACTTATCCCCCGCGTGATAGCTGATTCCGGCTTCGGTGGTGTTCGAGAAAACAAAGCGCATATCCGGACTGTGTGCCAGTTTCAGAAAGGCGTCGTAATCGTCGTAGACGCTGATTTCACGGTTAACAGAGCGGATAAGTCGGGCTTCGCTCACCTCTTCGCCCTGCTCATTCAGGCCACGAATGATGGTGGTGTACAACCCATCCTGCGTGTTCAGCGACGGCGGGAAGTCGCTCTGAATAGGACGAACGATAACCACACCGGCGTTGAGATCGGTATGTTCATTCAAAAGGTCAATTTGCCAGTCGACAAACGCACGCAGGAAATTGCCTTCGCCAAACTGAATAATGCGTTCGGGATACTGCGCACCGGGAAAATCACGACGGTTGAGCGTGTTCACAAGAGGGTTCCTTTTATGATTAGTCATACAGCCTGATAAGATTGGTACGATAACTTATCAAAACTTTACGACCAGAAACCCTGTTTCGATCAATCCCCGGCGTGGTTGTGAAAAAATTATAAGAATTTATAGAACACCGACGTGGCCGTCATAGCGCCGTCCGGCATCAGGGCGTAGCGCGGGATCTCACCGACCTTTTGCCAGCCGGCACGCTGGTAGAAGGTTTCGGCGCCGCTGCCGGTGGAGGTATCGAGCACCAGAACCGAAATGTTTCTGGCCCGGGCCTCAGCTTCCAACGCTTCCATCAGCGCCATTGCGGCCCCTTTTCGACGCGCTTTTTCATGAACCAGCAGCTTTGCCACGTCCGCACGGTGCGGCTGGTTTTCCGGCTGGTCGGTAATCAGTTGCACCGTGCCGATGACACCCTCCTGCGGATCAATACTGGCCAGCACCACGCGCTCGTTGCGCCCTACGCTGTCAGCTATGCCGAGCCAGAATGAACGGGCCTTCTCCAGGTTAAAGGGCAGCATAAAGCTGACGGATGCGCCGCCGTTTACGCAGTTTTCGAGGATCCCGGCCAGCGCATCAAGATAGGTGAGAATGTCGTCGCGGGTGAGGTTTTTGATTTGCAATGAGGTATTCATTATTTGTCCTTACGTTGAATACCCTCACTTTGCATTTAACATTTTATTAACGCAAACGGAACGGTCATACGCTTTTGTTATGTCATCTGGCCCGCTGCCGCTGCTGCTTCATGGCATACATTTTTTCATCGGCATCTTTGAGCCACTGCTGCAGGTCGTTGCCGTTATGATCGAATTCGCTCAGCCCCCAGGAGAACAGAAGCGACCACGGATGTAGCTTGCGTGCATTGTAGTTTTCGACCTGCTCGGCGAGATACTGCATGGCAATCCACGCGCCCTTCTCATCCGTATCAGCAAACAGCACGGCAAACTCATCGCCACCAAAACGAACCAGCATATCCGCTTCGCGGAAAGAGGCGCGCATCAGTTGCGCCATGGTCTTTAACGCCTTATCTCCCTCTTCGTGCCCGTAGCGATCGTTAATCTCCTTGAAACGATCCAGATCCAGCCAGCCGAGCGTTAACGGCTCAGCCCGGCGTCGGGCGATGGAGAGCGTGAACCGCACGAGCTGGTTAAAGCCCCGTCGGTTGAATAATCCGGTCAATTCATCCGTGGTCGCCGCGCTGATTGCCGCAAACTCATCTTCAGCCAGCGCGCCCAAATCCCCCAGCACGGCGAGATCGGTCGCTGAGAACTCCCGCGGTGCGTAGTCAATCAGGCAAAGCGAGCCAACGCTCGCGCCGTTGCGTAAGCGCAGCGGAAAGCCTGCGTAAAACCGCACGCGAGGTTCACCGGCCACCAGCGGGTTATCCGCAAAACGATCGTCCTGAAGCATATCCCCGACGATCAGCGGTGCTTCGGTGAGGATGGTATGGCCACAAAAAGAGATGTTACGCGGAACGGAGTCGGGTGCCTGCCCATCCGCCGACTTAACGATCAGCGTATGCTCATCAATAAGGTTGACCATGGCCAGCGGTACCTGGAAAAAACGTTTTGCCAGACGCGTTAAGCGGTCAAACGCCGGGGAACTGTCAATCTCAAGCAGACCCGATTCGCGCAGCGCGTTAAGTCTGTCAATTTCATTTTCAGGTGTTGCAGGTGCTTTCATAATGTCTCCTGACGTAAAGCGTTACTCAAAGCGTAGCTTAAACCGAGACATTGTCAGCGTTCGACGTCCTGTTAAGCCGCTATCCATTTCACGTCAATGCGTTATGACGATTTGCTCGTCCGCCAGCCGGGTACGAGGCTGCAGGCGGTAAGCGCAGAACGCATTAAATATCATTTTTGGGCGTTCATCTGTATCACCAGCCAGCGGTGGATCACGCTGACGATATAATGTTGCTGCTGCGCGCTCAGCTGCACGCCCTGGGGAATGTTATGCCATTTTGCCAGACAGCCCCGGCAGCAGGTCGCGGTGGCATGCTGGGCGATAAACACCGGGTGGCCACGCATGGGCGTCTGCTTGCCGTCGTTTGCGGGTTGCGCGGGTGCAAGGCGTTTAGCGACAAAATCGGCGGCATGCTGGTCAATGGTTTCGGGGCCTTTGTCCCAGCAGTACTGTCGTTCCTTATTGCCCAAGCGGAAGCGCGAGCGAAACGTCGATCGCGCCAGGCGGGAAAAGAGGGGATCCAGGTCAGACATCAGTATACAGAACGTCCCAGGCGTTGGGTCAGCTTCTCCAGAACCGCCACGCCGGCAAGTGAATTTCCCGTTTCATCCAGCTCCGGGCTCCAGACGGCAATCGCCATTTCATGCGGCACAATCGCCACCACCCCGCCGCCAACGCCCGATTTGGCCGGAAGGCCAACCCGCCAGGCAAACTCCCCGGCGTTCTGATACATGCCGCTGGTAGCCATCAGGGCGTTAACCTGACGCGCCTGAAGCGGGGAAACCACCTCCTGATCGAGATGCGGCGCGTGCCCCTGGTGTGCAAGAAACAGAAACGTCTGAGCCAGCTCAACGCAGTTCATCTTCAGGGCGCAGTAATGGAAGTAGTTTTGCAGCACGGTCGCCACGTCGTTGTGGAAGTTACCGAAGGATTTCATCAGCCAGGCGATAGCCGCGTTGCGGGCGGAGTGTTCAAACTCCGAGCGCGCCACCACCGAATCATAGGCAATATCGTCCACGCCAGAAAGCTGACGAACAATCTCAAGCATTCGCTGACGCGGTGCGCTAAGGCGGCTTTGCAGCATATCGCAGACCACCAGCGCCCCGGCGTTGATAAAGGGGTTACGCGGTTTACCCTGCTCGATTTCGAGCTGAAGCAGTGAGTTAAAGGGCTGGCCGGACGGATCTTTTCCCACGCGCTGCCAGATCTCTTCTTCCTCATACTGGCGCATCGCCGCGACCAGACTCAGCACTTTAGAAATAGACTGAATAGAAAAGCGTTCAGTGGCATCGCCTGCCTGGTATCGCTGTCCGTCTATGGTACAGATAGCGATGCCCAGCTTATTCCCGCTCACCGAGGCAAGGGCCGGAATGTAGTCGGCCACCTTCCCCTTTCCCAATAACGGACGAACCTGCGCCAGAATCTCGTCCAGCATCTCATTATGGATGACCGCAGCCACTCTTTGCTCCTTGCCCTCAGGCTAAAACGGGCTGCGAGTATAACAGAGGCTAATGTATTGCGTCAGGCGCTAAGACGAAAACGCGAAACGGCCTGCAATAAAAGATCGGACTGCTTTTGCAGGCGTTCAGAGGCCTCCGAGGCGTCAGAAACCAGCAGATCCGTCTGGCGCGAGACCTGATTCAGCGCCTGTAGCTGGCGCGTCATCTGGTGAATACTTTCTCCCTGACTGAGCGTGGCGGTCGAGATTTCATTCAGCAAACTGCTTAAATTGCCCACCAGACCGGTGACCTGCTGCAGGTTCTCTTCCATCAGATTCACGGCGCGGGAGCCGTCTTCAATGCCCTGCACGGAGCGGTTGATCAACTCCTGAATGGTCTGCGTCGAGTGGCTGCTCTTTCGCGCCAGGAGCCCGACTTCCCGGGCGACGACGGCAAAGCCGCGCCCCTGGTTTCCGGCATGGGCGGCCTCAATGGCGGCGTTGAGCGCCAGAATGTTAGTCTGAAACGCCACGCTGTCGATCATCGCCACGATCCCGCGCATCTCGGACGATCGCTCGACGATCGCCTGCATGGAGGCATTCACGGTCGACATCATCTGGTCGCCTCCTACGGCAGCCTGACGCGCTTCATCCGCGCGCGAGCTGGCGAGGCGGGCATAGCCGGTATTCCCTTCTACGTGGGTTTCCAGCGCCGCGATATGCGCTGTGACCTCCTCCAGCTCCTTTGCCTGACGCGCCGACTGCTGGTACAGCTTCTGGTTTCCCTCCGCGAGGGAGCCAATGTTCTCCACCATCGTGGCTGTAGCGTGGCTGACCTGCGTCACCAGCTGCTGCAGGCCGCGCTGCATGGTGGCAATGCTGTCGCTAAGCTGCCCCGTCTCCCGGTTAAAGCGCATCACGTTTGGCGGCGTGCCGGAGAGATCTCCAGCGGCCAGCCGGTTAATATGTGCAATAAGCCGACGCAACGGCGTAATCACCCACCTGGACATGCCGAACCAGACGGCTGCGGCGATGGCGAGTAGCAGAACCGGCGCCAGCAGGAACAACGTTTGCAGACCGGAGAGCTGCGCCATTAAGGCCTGACGCCCCTGTATGGCCTGCTTCTCGCTGGCCTGCTGATAGCGCGCGTAGTTGTCGTTAAAGTCGGTCTGAAACGCCTGTGCCGGCACGGCAAAAAAGGCATCAATCGAGTTGGTTCTGACAAGCGCTTCCGATTGCTCCTTAATGGCATCGTAGAAAAGCTGGTAACTGTTAATCAGCGCCTCATCTTTTGGCGGGCTGAGCGCCAGCCAGGCCTTCCATGCCTGCTGAGAAACCGCCAGCGACTTTTGTGCGTCGTCCATCAGGCTGTGCCAGCTTCCTTCCGAGCCGGTTTCTTTATCCTGCATAAACCAGACGCCGGAGCGGTTGAGCAGATCGCTCGCCGCCAGCAGGGAGACGCGCGCCAGATCCAGCTTGCTCTGCTGCTGATACGCCAGCAGGTTTTGCCGTTCATTGCGCTGAGCTTCCTTCAGGGAGGCGTTCAGCAGAAAGGATGAGGAGAGCTGCAGCGCGGAGAAAAGGCCAATAATACAAAAGATACCCGTCAGCAGGCCAAACTGGCGAGGGATAAGACGCTGCGCAATACGGCGAAAAATTTGCGTTAGGTTCATAATTTTCTTCAGTAACAAGACGTTAGACGCGTGCGAGTCTACGAAACGAAAATGACAGAACCATTGCAGATAAATGACAACGGCCCTCGTGATGAGGGCCAAATAAATTACACGCGATCCTTCCACACCGTCTGCACATTACAGAACTCGTGCAAACCAAAATGGGAAAGCTCGCGGCCAAAGCCACTTTTCTTCACGCCACCAAAGGCCACGCGCGCGTCGCTAGCGCTGTATCCGTTGATAAACACCCCGCCGCACTCCAGCTCGCGAGAGAATTTATCCGCAAGCGCTGCGTCGGCGGTGAAGACCGTGGCAGACAGGCCAAAGTCGCTGTCATTGGCAAGCGTCAGGGCGTGCGCCGCGTCTTTCGCAACGGTAATGGCCGCGACCGGACCAAACAGCTCCTGGCGGAAGGCCGTCATCGACGGGGTGACGTTCGCCAGCACGGTTGGCGCGTAATAATTCCCCTCACCGCTGATTTTCTCTCCCCCCAGCAGCAGCGTTGCCCCTTCTGCCAGGCTCGCCTGCACCTGCTGATGCAGTTCATCGCGCAGATCATAGCGCGCCATCGGGCCAAGGTAGTTCTCTTCTTCATCCGGCGCGCCCATCTTTAACGCGGAGACGGCGTCAACGAAGCGTCGGGTAAAGGTGTCTGCAATATCCTCTTCCACAATGAACCGTTTGGCCGCCGCGCACACCTGCCCGGTATTCTGGTAGCGCCCTGCTACCGCCGCCTTCACGGCAAGATCCAGGTCGGCATCGTTGAGAACGATGAACGGGTCAGAACCCCCCAGCTCAAGAACGCATTTTTTCAGCGCCGCCCCCGCCTGCGCGCCAATGGCGGCCCCGGCGCGCACGCTGCCGGTGACGGTTACCGCCGCAATGCGACGATCGTTAATCGCCTGGCTTACGCCGTCATTGGTGGCGTTCACCCAGCCGAATACCCCTTCAGGGAAGCCGGCGTTCGCAAAAATCTGCGCGATAAGTTCCGCCGAGCCGAGCACGTTGGGCGCGTGTTTGAGCAGATAGCTGTTACCTGCCAGCAGGATCGGCACCGCGCCGCGCAGCACCTGCCAGAGCGGGAAGTTCCACGGCATCACCGCCAGAATTGGCCCCAGCGGACGATACTCGATGACAGCGTTGTCATTCTCGACCTGCGTGGGTTCAGCATTCAGCATCGCCGGGCCATGTTCGGCATACCAGTCGCAAAGGCCCGCTGATTTCGCCACTTCCGCCCGCGCCTGCTGAATGGGTTTTCCCATCTCGCGGGACATCATCCGGGCCATCTCTTCCGCGCGACCGCGCAGCGCGGTGCCGAGATCGCGCAGCTTATGCGCCCGGTGGGCTACGCTTTCGCACCGCCAGTGACGAAAGCCCGCTTCAGCCAGCGCGATGGCACGTTCAACCTCTTCCTGCGTCGCCCACGGATACGAGGCGAGCGTTTCACCCGTTGCAGGGTTAACGGACAGAGCATGTGTAGCAGATGAATATTTCATGATGTTCTCCACGCATTTCGGTTGATTAAGTGTGGCTCACTCTGCTATTTCTTAAAAATGAATAATACTGACCACCTTATTCACGAAACGAGAATGCTATGGACTTAACCCAGCTTGAAATGTTCAACGCCGTCGCGCTGACGGGCAGCATCACCCAGGCGGCGCAGAAGGTGCATCGCGTTCCTTCGAATCTGACGACCCGCATCCGCCAGCTGGAGGCCGATCTTGGCGTGGAGCTGTTTATCCGTGAGAACCAGCGTTTGCGCTTATCTCCCGCCGGACATAACTTCCTGCGCTACAGCAGGCAGATCCTGGCGCTGGTGGATGAAGCGCGCATGGTCGTAGCGGGCGATGAGCCGCAGGGGCTATTTGCCCTCGGCGCGCTGGAGAGCACCGCCGCCGTGCGCATCCCTGAGACGCTGGCGCAGTTTAACCAGCGCTATCCGCGCATCCAGTTTGCCCTTTCTACCGGGCCGTCCGGGACGATGATTGATGGCGTACTGGAGGGAACCCTGAGCGCCGCCTTTGTCGACGGGCCGCTGTCGCACCCGGAGCTGGAGGGGATGCCGGTCTACCGGGAAGAGATGATGCTAGTCACCCCTGCCGGGCAGACAGAGGTAACGCGCGCTGCGCAGGTGAGCGGCAGCGATGTTTATGCCTTTCGCGCAAACTGCTCGTATCGCCGACACCTGGAGAGCTGGTTTCATGCAGACAGAGCCGCGCCGGGACGCATTCATGAGATGGAGTCCTATCACGGCATGCTCGCCTGCGTCATCGCGGGCGCGGGCATCGCGCTGATGCCGCGCTCAATGCTGGAAAGTATGCCGGGCCACCATCAGGTTGAAGCCTGGCCGCTGGCGGAAAACTGGCGCTGGCTCACTACCTGGCTGGTGTGGCGACGCGGGGCGATGACCCGCCAGCTGGAAGCGTTTATAGCGCTGCTAAACGAACGTCTTCAACCAGCGCCTTCTCCATAAACAGGCTGAGCGGATCGTCCACATACGGGGCAAACGCCGGACGCCGATCGTAGCCGCTTCGTTCATAAAGACGAATCGCGGCATGCTGTTTGATGCCCGTTTCCAGCCGTACGGTATGGCAGTGACGGCTCAGGGCCTCATCTTCCAGCGCGGCCAGCAGCTTCTCAGCCAGATGTTGCCCGCGATGGGCCGGATCGATATAAACCCGCTTCATCTCCCCCGTTCCGTCGCCGTTGAGCACGATAGCTCCACAGCCAACGGCCTGAAGCTGCGGGTCGCGGACGATCATCAGGATAAGGGATGCCGCGGGCAGTTCTGAAAGATCGAGCAGATGGTTGCTTTCGGCGGGATAGAGTTCGCTCTGATAACGGTCGAGGGCCGCAATCAGCATAAGAATGTCCGGATGACGTGCAGATTCAGAGGTAATGGAATACATGGCAGGCTCCTTGCTTTATTTGTGACACTCAATGTCAACATAGCGCAGGCCTGCCAGGCTGCTTCATAGTATTAACTTATCGCGCAGCCGCTAGCGTAAAAAGATCCGCCCTTTCAGGTACAGGGTGGCCTGGCCGGCAATGAGTACGCGGTCGCCCTTCAGCTCGCAGCGAAGATCCCCGCCGCGGTACGACACCTGGCGGGCGTTGAGCGACGTCTTACCCAGCCTTTCACTCCAGTAGGGGATCAGCATGCTGTGCGTGGACCCGGTAACCGGATCTTCCGGCACCCCTTCGCCCGGGCAGAAAAAGCGGCTGACGAAGTCATATTCCCCTTCGCCCGGCGCGGTTACGCAGACCATTTTGCCCAGCGGAACCATCGCGCCAATATCCGGCATTAATGCCTCCACCTGCTGCTGGCTCTCCAGCACCACGAGGTAGTCTCGCCCGACGCGCACCTCTTTTGCCGCCGGGATGCCCAGCGCGCTAAACAGTGCAGGCGGTGGGTTATCGACGACCTCCGTGGACCATGCGGGGAAATCCAGCGTCAGCCAGTCGCCGCTACGTTTGACCGTCAGCTCCCCCACGAAGCGCGTGGTAAAGTGGATTTCCGTATGCGGATAGTCCAGATACTCAAAAATGACGTGTGATGCCGCGAGGGTCGCATGGCCGCAGAGGTTAATTTCATGCAGCGTGGTGAACCAGCGCAGTTCAAATCCGCCGTCGGTTCGCACAAAAAACGCGGTCTCCGACTGGTTATGCTGCTGTGCCATTTTGAGAAGCGTCTCGTCCGGCAGCCACTCTTCCAGAGGACATACCGCTGCCGCGTTGCCGCCAAAGGTTTTGTCGCTGAAGGCATCCACCAGATAAAAATCAATTTCCCGCATTGTCTCTTCCTCTTTTGTTATCAGTTTTAGCGCAGATACACAGTGCCTTTCAGGTAGCACGACGCCTGACCGCTCATCAATACGCGCTCCCCTTTCAGCTCGCAGCGCACATCCCCGCCGCGCGCCGAAACCTGACGGGCAAACATTACCGTTTTCCCCAGCTTTTCGCGCCAGTAGGGGATCAGCATCGTGTGCGCGGATCCGGTCACCGGATCTTCCGGAACGGCAACGCCCGGTGAGAAGAAGCGGCTGACAAAGTCATATTCCCCTTCACCCGGTGCCGTCACGCTCACTTTATGCTCGCCCGGCGTCATTGCCGAAAAGCGCGGGGCAAGCGCTTCAACCTGCCGGCAATTTTCCAGCACAATCACCCAGGCGCGGCCTTTACGGGCTTCAACGTAATGGCGGATACCGAGCGCCGCGAGCATCTCCGGCGGCGGCGTCTCTTCTCGGGTCGGACACGCCGGGAAGTCCAGCGTCATCCACTCTCCCTCCCGGCTGACCGTCAGTCGGCCAGAGGCGGTATCAAAGTGGATCCGCGAGTCGGGGTAATCGAGTTCATTAAACAGAACGTACGCGGCAGCCAGGGTGGCGTGACCGCAGAGATTGACTTCAGTGAGCGTGGTAAACCAGCGTAGCTCAATGCCGCCCTTAGTGCAGACGAAAAATGCGGTTTCCGACTGATTATGCTGCTGCGCCATTTTCAGTAACGTTTCATCCGGCAGCCATTCGTTCAGCGGGCAAACCGCTGCCGGATTGCCGCCGAACGAGGTATTGCTGAACGCATCTACCAGATAAAAATCAATCCCCTGCATTGTCTTACCGCCTGTCTTTGCTGTGTCGTACTTTTATATTCAATGAAAACAACGCCCCCGGCTACCGCTTTCATAAGGTAAATATTGAGATCTGCGTCACATAATGGTTGAGTTTTCGCCGTATGACGTTTTAAGATCGCCTTCTCATCTTTCCAGCAACGAATCTCCGACATCCCTATGACAACGAACACAGTTTCCCGCAGGGTCGCGTGGCTACGCGTGGTTACGCTGGCCATTGCCGCATTTATTTTTAACACCACAGAATTTGTTCCGGTTGGGCTGTTGTCTGACATAGCAGAAAGCTTCCAGATGGAAACGGCGCAGGTGGGGATTATGTTAACTATCTACGCCTGGGTGGTGGCGCTGATGTCTTTGCCATTTATGTTGCTGACCAGCCAGATGGAGCGGCGCAGGCTGTTGATCGGCCTGTTTGCCCTGTTCATTGCCAGCCATGTCCTGTCGTTTATGGCGTGGAATTTTACGGTGCTGGTCATTAGCCGCATCGGCATTGCCTTTGCCCACGCGGTATTCTGGTCGATCACCGCGTCGCTGGCTATTCGGCTCGCGCCGGCGGGTAAACGCGCCCAGGCCTTGAGCCTGATTGCCACCGGTACCGCGCTGGCGATGGTGCTGGGGCTGCCCATTGGCCGCATCGTGGGACAGTACTTCGGCTGGCGTACCACCTTCTTTGCCATCGGCATGGGCGCGCTGGTGACGCTGGTGTGTCTGATTAAGCTGCTGCCCGCGCTGCCAAGCGAACACTCCGGCTCGCTGAAAAGCCTGCCGCTGCTGATGCGTCGCCCGGCGCTGCTGAGTATCTACCTGCTTACCGTTATCGTGGTCACCGCGCACTACACGGCGTACAGCTACATTGAACCGTTTGTGCAGGTGGTCGCGGGCTTTAGCGCAAACTTTGCCACCCTCTTACTGCTCATTCTCGGCGGCGCGGGCATTATTGGCAGCGTGCTGTTTGGTAAACTGGGTAACCAGCATGCCTCCTTGCTGGTGAGCAGCGCCATCGGCCTGCTGCTGGCGTGCCTGGTGCTGCTGCTGCCTGCGTCAGGCAGCGAAAGCCAGCTGGCGATCCTGAGCCTGTTCTGGGGCGTGGCGATCATGATTATTGGTCTTGGCATGCAGGTGAAAGTCCTGGCCCTGGCGCCGGATGCCACGGACGTGGCGATGTCGCTGTTCTCGGGGATATTCAATCTGGGGATTGGCGCGGGGGCGCTGGTGGGCAATCAGATTAGCCTGCACGTATCGATGTCGGCGATTGGCTATCTGGGGGCGATTCCGGCGCTCGTCGCGCTCGTCTGGTCGGTACTCATCTTCCGCAAGTGGCCGGTGGCGCTGGAGGAACAGGGGCAGCACGGGTGAGGTGCGTTTGTGCCGGGCAAGGCGTAGCCGCCACCCGGCAATGAAATCAGTGGTAAGTCTTAATAATCTCCAGCACGCCGTTAATAATAAACTGCACGCCCATACAGACCAGTAAGAAGCCCATCAGACGGGAAATCGCCTCGATACCGCCCTTGCCCACCCAGCGCATGATCGCACCGGAACTGCGCAGAGACGCCCACACGATAACCCCAATAAGTGCAAAAATTAGCGGTGGCGCAACGGTGAGTACCCATTCCGGGAAGGTAGAGCTGTCGCGCACCGTCGATGCAGAACTGATGATCATCGCGATGGTACCCGGCCCGGCCGTACTCGGCATGGCCAGCGGTACAAAAGCAATATTCGCGCTCGGTTCGGACTCCAGCTCTTCAGATTTGCTGGTTGCCTCCGGAGACTCGTGCGCTTTTTGCGCCGGGAACAGCATGCGGAAGCCGATAAAGGCCACAATCAGTCCGCCCGCTATACGCAGCCCGGGAATTGAAATCCCGAAGGTGTTCATCACCAGCTGTCCGGCGTAGTAGGCCACCATCATAATGGCAAACACATACACCGAAGCCATCATCGACTGATGGTTGCGCTCGGCGCTGTTCATATTCCCTGCCAGCCCCAGGAACAGCGCCACCGTCGTTAACGGGTTAGCTAACGGCAGCAGTACCACCAGCCCGAGACCAATTGCTTTAATCAAATCCAACATAGTGCGTCGTTGTCCTTATCCACATTTAACATCGCAATTATAGGGTGAAAGTGTGACGTTCAGCCATCGGCGCAACGTAACGATAGTTTTCCTTTGGGAACGATACCCGTTTGTTATCTTCCTGATTTGAAAGGTTGCAAAAATCGTTCATGAAACGTTTTAGCAATTCGTGGCATCGGCTGATTCATTCAGTTGACTTATACTTGCCTGAGCAATAATATCTGCCGTGATTAAACTACTTGCCAGGGCAACCATTGTGAAAAGCACCAGTGATATCTTTAACGACGTTGTTCCGCTGGGTCGTCTTATTCATATGGTTAACCAGAAAAAAGATCGCCTGCTCAATGACTACCTGTCACCGCTGGATATCACCGCAACACAGTTCAAAGTGCTGTGTTCCATTCGCTGCGAAGTGTGTATCACGCCGGTTGAGCTGAAAAAGGTGCTCTCTGTCGATCTGGGTGCGTTAACCCGCATGCTCGATCGTCTCGTCTGCAAAGGATGGGTAGAACGAAGCCCTAACCCGAATGACAAACGCGGCGTACTGGTCAGGCTCACCAGCGATGGTGCGGCTATGTGCGAGCAATGTCATCAATTAGTAGGACAAACACTGCATCAGGAACTAACAAAAAACTTAACGGCAGATGAAGTGGCTACCCTTGAGCTTTTGCTGAAGAAAATACTGCCGTAAACAGAAAAAGAGGTATGACGATGTCCAGACGCAATACTGACGCTATCACTATTCATAGCATTTTGGACTGGATCGAAGATAACCTGGAATCGCCGCTCTCCCTTGAAAAAGTGTCTGAGCGTTCAGGTTACTCCAAATGGCACCTGCAACGGATGTTCAAAAAAGAGACCGGTCATTCATTAGGTCAATATATTCGCAGCCGCAAGCTGACGGAAATTGCCCAGAAACTGAAAGAAAGCAATGAACCGATCCTTTATCTGGCGGAGCGTTACGGATTTGAATCACAGCAAACCCTCACGCGTACGTTCAAGAACTATTTTGACGTGCCGCCTCATAAGTACCGAATTACCAGCGTGCCGGGTGAATCCCGTTACCTGTATCCGTTAAAACACTGTAGTTAATCATCGCCTGTAAAAGACGTAACCGAGGAAAAAATGAAAGTTACCGCCTCCGCCGCCCTCGCCTTGCTGGTGCTGTTTTCCAGCCAGACCTTCGCGGAGCAAACCCCAGGTGCAACGCAGCAAAATAATCATGACACGATGATTTTGCCGTCAGCACATGACCAGTCGCCTTATGATTTCAACCACATGGGTGCTGGTAGCGACAAATCCGACGAATTAGGCGTGCCTTATTATAATCAGCACGGCCTCTGATTCGTTTTTGCCCCGCAGCCGCGGGGCTTTTTTATGCCCTATCCCCTTACCCGCGCCGCCCGGCGAACCCGCAGGCCAAACACGTTGATGTATAGCCCGGCCATGATCAGCACGGCACCGAGCAGCTGTAGCGCGCTCAGCGTTTCATCCAGCAGTATCGCCGCACTGGCAAGCCCCACTACCGGAACCAGCAAAGACAGCGGCGCGACGCGCCAGGTCTCATAGCGTCCCAGCAGCGAACCCCAGATCCCGTAGCCCACGATGGTGGCGACAAACGCCAGATAGATAAGAGAAAGGATCGTGGTCAGATCGATCTCGACCAGGCTGTTCAGCATCACCTCCGGGCCATCCAGAATAAACGACGCCACCAGAAACGGGATTATCGGAATCAATGCGCTCCAGACCACCAGGGACATCACCTGAGGCCTCGCCTCGTGCTGCATAATCTGCTTGTTGAAAATATTGCCGCACGCCCAGCTCAGCCCCGCCGCCAGCGTGAGCATAAACCCGAGCAGCGCCACATCCTGACCGTTCAGGCTGGCTTCAATCAGCACCAGAACGCCAAATACCGCCAGCGTTATCCCCGCCAGCTGCTTGCCCTGCAGGCGTTCGCCAAACACAAATGCGCCGAGAATAATGGTAAAGAACGCCTGCGCCTGTAAAACCAGCGAGGCCAGACCGGCCGGCATGCCGAACTTGATGGCGCAGAAGAGAAACGCGAACTGGCCAAAGCTGATGGTCAGACCGTAGCCCAGCAGCAGTTTTAACGGGATTTTCGGACGGGCGACGAAAAAGAGCGCCGGGAACGCCACCAGCATAAAACGCAAACCGGCCAGCATCAGCGGGGGCATGTTGTGCAATCCCAGCTTGATGACCACAAAATTGAGCCCCCATACCACGACCACCAGCAACGCCAGCAGTCCGTCTTTACGCGTCATACCCTGCCCCTGAATTATTAATAATTTGTTAACACTTCAAGGTAACAGAAAAAAGTGTGCCGCGAGAAGATCATTATTTCTGGCAGGCAGCTGAAGCACTTAGGGATAAATCGGGTGCTATACAAGCCCCTTATGTCATGGTAATCCTGTTAACACTCGTCTAAAAAAAGCATAAGCAACCGTCGGGAAGGAATATGAAACCATCTCTCAGGCGCTCAACCGCAGCGCTGCTGGCATCGTCATTGTTATTAACCATCGGTCGGGGGGCAACGCTGCCGTTCATGACCATTTATCTCACGCGCGTGTTTAATATGAGCGTCGAGAATATTGGTTATGCCCTGACGATTGCGCTGACCGTTGGCGTGGTGTTCAGCCTGGGATTTGGTATTCTGGCCGATAAGTTTGATAAAAAACGCTACATGCTGATCGCGATCGTGGCTTTTATCGCCGGTTTTGTCGCGATTCCGCTGGTGGATAACGTCACCCTGGTAGTGCTGTTCTTTTCCCTGATTAACTGCGCTTATTCCGTCTTTTCGACGGTGCTGAAAGCCTGGTTCTCGGACGTGCTGACCTCCAGCCAGAAAGCGCGCGTCTTCTCGCTCAACTACAGCTTTCTGAACATTGGCTGGACGATTGGGCCGCCGATTGGCACCCTGCTGGTGATGTACAGCCTGCAGCTGCCGTTCTGGCTGGCGGCCTTCTGCGCCGCGCTGCCGCTCGGGTTTATACATTTCTTCGTGCAAAAAAGCGTCGCGCTGGATACCGCCGAGGAGAAGATGCCCTGGCAGCCGTCGGTGCTGCTGAAAGATCGCGCCCTGTTCTGGTTCACCCTCTCCGGCCTGCTCGCGTCTTACGTGGGTGGATCGTTCGCCAGCTGCATTTCGCAATACGTACTGGCCGCCAATGCCGACAGCGATTTTGCCCAGAAGGTAGTCGCCGTGGTGCTGCCAGTTAACGCCGCCGTGGTGGTAACGCTGCAGTACGCGCTGGGACGCAAGATCTCTGCCAGCAATATTCGGCCTTTAATGACCGCCGCAACGCTGTTTTTTATCCTGGGTCTGGGAGGCTTTATGCTCTCCGGGGAGAACCTGATTTACTGGGGCATCGCCGCCGCCATCTTTACGCTGGGTGAGATTATCTACGCACCGGGTGAATACATGCTGATCGACAACATCGCCCCGCCGGGGATGAAGGCGAGCTATTTTTCCGCGCAGGCGCTGGGCTGGCTCGGCGCGGCGGCAAACCCGATGATCACCGGCATTATCCTGACCAACCTGCCGCACTGGTCGCTGTTTGCAATCATGATGGTTGCCATCGTCGTTGCCTGGCTGATGATTTTGCGGGGAATGAGCGTGAAGGCGTGGAACGAATCCCCCAAAGCGGCGTAAAAAATAGTGGCCGGGTAAGGCGAAGCCGCCCCCCGGCAATAACGCATCAGTGGTGCAGCATCTCCTCCACCACCTGCTCTTTGTACATCTCGTTTGGATAATAGGTCGGCCAGTTGTCCATCTCTTTCAGCAGCGCCTCGTGGGAGGTATTGCCCATAAAAATATGGAAGTGCGATGAGGCTTTCGGCCCGATGATGTGGTCGCTGAACTGCACGAACTTCGGCGCCTTGCTGTCGGCATCCTTACACTCAAACAGATAGCGAACGCCTTTTTTGCCCGATGCGTAGGTCAGAATTTTGTAGCCACTGTAGTCATACTGACAGCTGCTGACCGCCTTGCCTCTGTGGAATTCCATTACGTTATTTTCAATGCCGATGGCATCCACGTCCGTGGCATATCCCTTGCGGTAGTACGCTTTCACCTCGTCAAAGGTTTTGCTTTTATCCTTCTGCGCTTTCTGTTTGAAGACCGGATCCAGCGAACCGTCCAGCAGGAACGGATACACCGACTGCCAGGTGCCGTCCCAGTCGGACAGCGCTCTGTCCTTTACGTCTTTATCCTCAAACACGCCGTTTGCCGCCTTCTGTTCCGCTTCGGTCATCTGATGGCCGTGCGAGTGAGCAAACAGCTGGCCGCTGACCAGCAGCGCCCCCAGAGTCATGGCAAATTTTCCAATATGTGCAGCCAAAGTAACGCCCTCATTCCGTTTTATAAGAATGAGGATGTTATAATATAACATTTCAGATCGCAACCAGCCCGCGAACGCCCTCCTGCTCCATATTTTCGCCCCTCCCGCGCTGAATGATAGTGCCGCGGGACATCAGGAGATAGCTGTCGGCCAGCTCGGCGGCAAAGTCGTAAAACTGCTCGACGAGCAGGATTGCCATGTCGCCTCTGTTTGCCAGGGTGCGAATCACCTGGCCAATCTCTTTGATGACGGAAGGCTGTATGCCTTCCGTCGGTTCGTCCAGAATCAGCAGCTGCGGACGGCTCGCCAGCGCGCGACCAATCGCCAGCTGCTGCTGCTGCCCGCCGGAGAGATCGCCCCCGCGGCGGTGCTTCATCTCTTTGAGAACCGGGAACAGCTGCCAGATCTCGTCAGGAACCTGCTTTGCCTCGCGGGCGGAAAAACGCGACAGCCCAAGCAAAAGGTTCTCTTCCACGGTCAGGCGCGGGAAAATCTCGCGACCCTGCGGGACATACGCCACGCCGGACTGCACCCGCTGGTGCGGCCTGCTGTGGGTGATCGTTTTACCCTGCCAGATGACCTCCCCGGTTTTCGCCGGGATCAGCCCCATCAGGCACTTCAGCAGCGTGGTTTTCCCGACGCCGTTGCGCCCCAGCAGACAGGTGACTTCGCCGGTAGCGGCTTCAAAGCTCACGCCGCGCAGGATATGGCTGCCGCCGTAGTACTGATTCAGTTCGTTAACCTGTAACATCATCGCTCCTTAGCGGCCCAGATAGACCTCAATCACCTGCTCGTTGGCATGCACCTCGCGAAGCGAGCCTTCCGCCAGCACGCGCCCCTGATGCAGCACCGTGACGTGGTCGGCAATCGTTTCAACAAAGCCCATGTCGTGCTCCACCACCATCAGCGAATGCTTGCCCGCCAGGGTTTTGAACAGCTCGGCGGTGTATTCCGTTTCCGCATCGGTCATCCCGGCGGCGGGTTCATCCAGCAGCAGCAGGTGCGGGTCCTGCACCAGCAGCATGCCGATCTCCAGGAACTGTTTCTGCCCGTGCGAAAGCAGCCCGGCGCGACGGTCCCGCTCGCTGCCAAGGCGCAGAAGAACCAGCATCTCGTCAATGCGGTCCCGCTGCTCGCCGTTGAGTTTTGCCCGCAGGCTCGCCCAGACGGATTTATCGGTTTTCATGGCGATCTCAAGGTTCTCCCACACCGTCAGCGCTTCAAAGACCGTGGGTTTCTGGAATTTTCGGCCAATCCCCTGACGGGCAATGGCCGCAGGCTCCAGCCCGGTCAGGTCGATGGACTGGTCGTAAATCGCTCTCCCGCTTTTGGGTCGGGTTTTGCCGGTGATCACGTCCATCAGCGTGGTTTTACCCGCCCCGTTGGGGCCAATCACGCAGCGCAACTCGCCCACCCCGATATTCAGGGTGAGATCGGTCAGCGCCTGGAAGCCGTCGAAACTGACGTTAATGGCCTCAAGCTGAAGCACCGGGTCAGTCTGGTCCCGGTAGCGATCGCCGGGCAACTGGCGGGTAAATAACTCTTCCGTTGGCTGCATTATTTCTCTCCCTTACGCAACAGACCGTAGACGCCGCGCGGCAGGAACAGCGTGACGGCGATAAAAATCAGCCCCAGAAACAGCTGCCAGTACTCCGGCATGGCAACGGTAAAGAAGCTTTTCGCCCCGTTCACCAGCGCCGCGCCAATCACCGGCCCCACCAGGGTGCCGCGCCCGCCCAGCGCCACCCAGATGGCGGCTTCTATCGAGTTGGTCGGCGACATTTCACCGGGGTTAATAATGCCCACCTGCGGAACGTACAGCGCCCCCGCCAGGCCGCACAGCACGGCGGAGAGCGTCCATACCAGCAGCTTGAACCCGCGCGGATCGTACCCGCAGAACGTCAGGCGGTTTTCCGCGTCGCGCACGGCGGTCAGGATGCGGCCAAACTTGCTCTTCGCCAGCGCAAATCCGGTGCCCAACGCCAGAAGCAGCAACAGCACCGTCGCCAGGAACAGCGCGATGCGGGTGGTCGTTTCCGTCACCGAAAACCCGAGCAGCGTGGTGAAGCCGGTAAAGCCGTTATTGCCACCGAAGCCGGTTTCGTTGCGAAAGAACAGCAGCATGCCCGCGTAGGTCAGCGCCTGGGTCATAATCGAGAAGTAAACCCCTTTGATCTTCGAGCGGAAGGCAAACCAGCCAAACACCAGCGCCAGCAAACCCGGCACCATCACGATCAGCACCAGTGCCCAGGCAAAGTGCTGGGTGCCCCACCAGAACCACGGCAGCTCGCTCCAGGAGAGAAACGACATAAACGCGGGCAGGCCGTCGCCTGACGCCTGGCGCATCAGGTACATGCCCATCGCATAGCCGCCCAGGGCGAAGAAGATGCCGTGTCCAAGAGAGAGCATGCCGGCGTAGCCCCACACCAGATCCAGCGCCACCGCAACGATGGCATAGCAGAGGATCTTGCCGATGAGCGTCAGCATCCAGGTCGACAGCGCCAGCGGATGCGTGGCGGGCAGCAAGGCGAAAAACGGTAAAATCAGCAGACACGCCACCAGCAGGCTGCCTGCAATCTGTGTCGTGCGCGGCGCTTTACGCGCCAGCGTTAAGGTCAGCGGCTGGCTCATCAGTCAATCACCCTCCCTTTCAGCGCAAACAGCCCCTGAGGGCGCTTCTGGATAAACAGGACGATCGCCACCAGAATCACGATCTTGCCTAGTACCGCACCCATCTGCGGCTCAAGGATTTTATTGAAAATGCCCAGCCCGAACGCAGCAGCCACGCTGCCTGCCAGCTGGCCTACGCCACCGAGAACGACTACGAGGAACGAGTCGATGATGTACCCCTGACCAAGCTCCGGCCCGACGTTACCAAGCTGGGATAACGCCACGCCGCCTAACCCGGCGATCCCTGAGCCCAACCCAAACGCCAGCATATCGACGCGCCCGGTCGGTACCCCGCAGCAGGCGGCCATGCTGCGGTTTTGCGTCACCGCGCGCACGTTCAGACCAAGACGGGTTTTATTCAGAATCAGCCAGGTGAAGAACAGCACCAGCAGCACGAAGCCCAGCACCACAATGCGGTTCCACGGCAGGGTCAGGTTGGCAAAAACCTGCACCCCGCCGGAAAGCCATGCCGGGTTTGCCACCTCCAGGTTCTGGGCGCCGAAGGTCATGCGCACTAGCTGGATGAGCATCAGGCTGATCCCCCAGGTCGCCAGCAGGGTTTCCAGCGGACGACCGTACAGGTGACGGATCACGGTGCGCTCCAGCACCATTCCAATGCCCGCCGTCAGGCAGAATGCCACCGGCAAGGCGATAACGGGATAGAGCGCCAGCCACTTAGGGGCAAGCTCGGCCATTGCCTGCTGCACCATCCACGTGGCGTACGCCCCCAGCATCAGCATCTCGCCGTGGGCCATGTTAATGACGCCCAGCAGGCCGTAGGTGATCGCGAGCCCAAGCGCGGCCAGCAGCAGCACCGACCCCAGAGAAAGCCCCATAAATGCCTGGCCCAGCAGATCGCCCCACATCAGGCGATGCTCGATCTGGCTAAGGCTCTCTTCTGCGGCCGCGCGCACGCCGGCGTCCGGCTCGGTCTGCGCCTGGGTAAACGGAGTGAGTCTGGACTGTACGTCCGGATCGTCTGACTGGCCCAGCAGTTCGACGGCCCTGCGGCGCACCTCCGGCTGCGGGCTCGCCAGCTGGATGTTTGCCACCGCCAGCAGCAGCGCCTGACGCGCCACAGCGTCCGCTTCATCCCTGGCGCGCTTTTCCAGAAAAGCGAGCATGTCGGGCTGAGCATCACGCTGGAGCTGACGGGCTGCAGCCCGTCTTTCGGTGACACTGTCACTAACAAGCTGATGCGTGGCAATGGCCGTTGCAGCCAGCACGCGCAGCCGGTTCGTCAGGCGTACGGCTTTGGTTTGCCCTACTGCCGCGCGGGCCTCACCGAGCGAAACCATTTCGCCATTACGCTTCGCAAAGGCGTGCTTTTGGCTGTCGGTATACAGGTTTTCCTTTTGCAGGGACTGAAGCAGCGGAAGCCTGGCGGTATCCGGCGCGGCGGCCCAGTGCGTGAGGAGCTCCGCCTGCTGGCCGCGGCTGGCGGCAACAAAACGATCGGCATCCGATGCCTGCGCCATCCCTGGCAGCAGTCCGGAAAGCCATACAAGAGCGATGAACATGCGCATGGCGTTCATGACGTTTCTCCCTGAGGCAATGGCCTAGTTGCTGGCGGTTTTCATCGGCTGGTCGGGCTTTTTGTCATTCCCGGCAATGAACGGGCTCCACGGCTGGGCGCGTACCGGTTGTTCCGTCTGCCAGACCACGTTGAACTGGCCGTTGCCTTCAATTTCACCGATCATGACCGGCTTATGCAGATGATGGTTGGTAGCATCCATGGTGAGTGTAAAGCCAGACGGCGCCTTAAATGACTGACCGGCCATCGCCGCGCGCACCTTATCCACGTCGGTGGTGCCTGCTTTTTCCACCGCCTGTGCCCACATATGGATCCCCACGTAAGTCGCTTCCATCGGGTCGTTGGTTACCACGGTATCGGCATTCGGCAGCTTGTGCGCCTTCGCATAGGCTTTGTAATCCGCGACGAACGCCTGGTTGGTTGGATTATCCACGGACTCAAAGTAGTTCCACGCCGCCAGGTTACCCACCAGCGGTTTGGTATCGATTCCGCGTAGCTCTTCTTCGCCGACGGAGAACGCCACCACCGGCACGTCGGTGGCCTTCAGCCCCTGGTTAGCCAGCTCTTTGTAGAACGGCACGTTGGAGTCGCCGTTGATGGTCGACACCACGGCTGTTTTGCCGCCGGCGGAGAATTTCTTGATGCTGGCGACGATGGTCTGGTAGTCGCTGTGACCAAACGGGGTGTAAACCTCTTCGATGTCCTTATCCTCCACCCCTTTCGAATGCAGGAACGCGCGCAGGATCTTGTTGGTGGTGCGCGGGTAAACGTAGTCGGTACCCAGCAGGAAGAAGCGCTTCGCCCCGCCGCCGTCCTCGCTCATCAGGTATTCCACCGCCGGGATGGCCTGCTGGTTCGGCGCCGCGCCGGTATAGAAAACGTTTGGCGACATCTCTTCGCCTTCATACTGCACCGGATAGAACAGCAGGCCGTTCAGCTCCTCAAACACCGGCAGCACGGATTTGCGCGAAACCGACGTCCAGCAGCCGAACACCACTGCCACTTTATCCTGGCTCAGCAACTGGCGTGCCTTCTCGGCAAACAGCGGCCAGTTTGAGGCTGGATCCACCACCACCGGCTCCAGTTTCTTACCCAGCACGCCGCCTTTGGCGTTGATCTCGTCGATGGTCATCAGGGCGACGTCCTTCAGCGGGGTTTCGGAGATGGCCATCGTGCCGGACAGAGAGTGCATGATCCCCACTTTGATGGTATCGGCCGCCTGCACGCCAAAACTCATTCCCATCGCCACGACGGACGCGGATAACGCAAAGGCTTTTAATAAGGTACGACGCTGCATATTTTCACTCCTGAAAAAGAACGCTGTGCGAAAACGTCCGTTACGGCATGGACGCGGAAATAAAGGTGTCAGCGAAGCAGGAGCAAAAAGGATGCCAGAATGGAGGAAGCGCTATTGCAGGAGACAGAAGGCAGGATGTAAAGAGAACGACTCAGAATGGCACAGCGCTGCACTTTTATAATGCAGCGCTGAGGAAGCGCTTTTACCAGACTTCGCTGGCGATCTGCGTCACCAGACGGACCTTATCCCACTGCTGGGACTCACTCAGGCTGTTGCCCTCTTCGGTGGAGGCAAAACCGCACTGCGGGCTGAGGCAGATTTGCTCTTTCGCCACGTATTTCGCCGCCTCTTCCAGACGGGCCTTCACGCCTTCCGGGTTCTCCAGCTCACCGTTTTTCGTGGTGATCAGGCCCAGCACCACCTGCTGCTTGCCCGGGCGAACGAAGCGCAGCGGCGCGAAATCCCCGCTGCGGTCGTTATCGTATTCCAGGAAGAATGCGTCAACGTTGACCGTCCCGAACAGCACTTCCGCCACCGGCTCGTAGCCGCCTTCGGAAATCCAGGTTGAACGGAAGTTACCGCGGCAGACGTGCAGCCCGATGGTCAGATCCTCCGGCTTGCCTTCCAGGGCCTTGTTCAGTACGCGGGCATAGATTTGCGCCAGCTCATCGGCATCGTCGCCGCGCTCGCGGATCTGACGGCGCTGGTCGTCCGAGCAGAGGTAGGCCCAGACGGTGTCGTCCAGCTGCAGATAACGGCAGCCCGCGTCGTAGAATGCGCGTATCGCGTCGTGCCAGGTGGTTGCCAGATCGTCGAAATAGTCGTTCAGATCCGGATACACCGTCGCGTCGATGTCTTTGCGCCCGCCGCGGAAATGGAGCACGCTTGGGCTGGGAATGGTCATCTTCGGCTGGGCATTGCCGCTGATGCTTTTCAGATAGCGGAAGTCTTCCAGCATCGGGTGATCGCCAAAGCCCAGCTTGCCGGTCACGCGCACGCCGTGGGCTTTGGTTTGTACTCCGTTGAACTGAATCCCCTGCTGTGAATCGTAACGCTCAACGCCCTGAAGACCGTCGAAGAAATCGAAGTGCCACCAGGCACGGCGAAATTCACCGTCGGTCACCACATGCAGGCCGCACGCGCACTGCTGCTCGACGACGTGGCGAATAGCCTCGTCCTCCACCGCGCGAAGCTGTCCGGCATCAATCTCGCCGCTGGCGAACTTCAGGCGAGCCTGCTTGATGGCATCCGGGCGTAAAAAGCTGCCGACTACGTCGGCGCGGTATGGGGCGTGCTGTCGATGCATGGAAATCTCCTCGGTCTGCCGGTATTAATTGCCCGCAGTGATAATTCATTATTTGAATTTTTAGACTTCTGGATGTCTAAATGTCCAAAAAAGATGTCATACCTTACTGTTTCCGGCAAACGAGAAAATTTCACGGGTGTTGAAAAAAATTCATCTTCACAGCGCGTCAGCGTGCGCCTGGCTGGCAAAGGCGTAGCGTTCATCTTCCCAGCCGGTGATGCCGCCGAGCATGATTTTGACCGGCAGCCCGAGACGCGCCAGCTTCAGCGCGGCTCTGTCAGCGCCGTTACAGTGCGGTCCGGCGCAGTAGACGACAAACAGCGTCCCTTCCGGCCATTGGGCCATGCGCTCAGCGGTCATCTGGCTCCACGGCATATGCAGTGCGCCCGGCACATGGCGGCGGGCAAACTGTTCCGGGCTCCCCACCACGTGCAGCAGCACGAAGTCCTGCTCATTATTGGCGATGGCGTGATGCACGTCGGCGCAGTCGGTTTCGACGCTCAGGCGACGCAGAAAATGGGTAACGGCTTCCTGCGGCTCGGCAGCGGGAAATTCAGTAACATAGCTCATGATCCTTCCTCATCTTTGGCGTTTGTGTTAACACTACTCTATCCACAAATTCAGCCCGTGAATGCGCTCGCTTATGCCAGAAAACAGCAAAAAGATGACAAACTTAAGACAGGTTACCCGCCCGCAGGTGGTGGTGCTGGCGTATGACGGGCTATGTACCTTTGAGTTTGGCGTGGCGGTTGAGATTTTTGGCCTGCCGCGTCCGGAGCTGGGCGACGACTGGTATCGTTTTGCGGTGGCGAGCGTGGATAGCGGCGAACTGCGGGCGACCGGCGGGATCCGCATCGTTACCGATGGGGACTTGAGCCTGCTTGCGTCGGCGGACCTGATCGTGGTTCCCGGCTGGCGGGGGCTGGACTCACCGGTTCCTCCGGCGCTCTGCGAGGCGCTGCGCCAGGCCAGCGCGCGCGGATGTCAGCTGCTGTCCATCTGCTCGGGCGTGTTCGTGCTGGCCGCTACGGGGCTGCTGAACGGACGTAAAGCCACGACGCACTGGCGCTACATTGACGCGCTTAAGGTCCGCTATCCCGACATCAAGGTGGTTGAGGATGTGCTCTACCAGGACGAGGGCGATATCCTGACCTCCGCGGGCAGCGCGGCGGGGATCGATCTCTGCCTTCATGTTGTACGAAGGGATTATGGGCTGGAAACCGCCAACAGCGTGGCGCGTCGGCTGGTGATCCCCCCTCACCGGGATGGTTCACAGCCGCAGCAGCTGAGTCGCCCGGTGGCGCAGCTGCGTGAGAGCCAGCGCCTGGGCCAGCTGTTTGATTTTCTGCACACGCACCTTGTCGAGCCGCACAGCGTCGACTCGCTGGCGCGTCGGGTCGGCATGAGCCAGCGCACCTTTCTTCGTCGCTTCGAGGCGGCAACGGGCACGACGCCTGCTCGCTGGCTGCTTAATGAACGCCTGCTGAGAGCAAAAGATTATCTGGAGAGCAGCCGTTTAAGCATCGACAGCATCGCGGAACAGACCGGGTTTGGTCAGGCGTCGACGCTGCGTCATCATTTTCGTCAGCAGTTTGCGCTTTCCCCGGCTCAGTATCGCAAACAATTTTCACGTTCTGATACTGCCCGCTAGCGGCAAAAGCGCAAAAAAAAACCGCCATTATCTGGCGGTAAATGCTTGCATGGATAGATTTGTATTTTGGTCTCTACGTCCCCGACGCTCCATGGTCGGGCAGCGGATCTCATACAAACTAACACTGGCTGTCTCAACGAAAGCTAAACAGCCTGATTAACTCGCGCTGGTGTTGATTTGTAAATAGCGCATCAGGCCCTGCTCAGCGCTCTGCCTGGCATCATCGTTAAGGGCCTCGAGATAAAACGATCGCGATACGCCATAGGGAGCCTTTTCAGAGGGATATACCGCAAACTGGAATGTTTTTCCCCGTGCCGGATGGGTGCAGTCTAATTCCCAGCGCTGTTCATTTACTCTTTTACTAGTGCAGGCTACGCGTCCATAGTCGCTGGTTAAATAGGAACCAACGCGAATTTCAGCGGACTGAATATATTCTGGTTCGTCATTACCTGCATAACGAATCGCTGCAACGGCACCTACCGCAACAGCCAGAAGCGAAAACGCTATTATTTTTTTCATTTATGAATGACCCATTCCTTAGCCAGAGATTCACTATTATATAGGATTTATCCTTAAAGCGAACATCCAACTATGGACCAGAAATAGGAGGTTTACAAAAACGCACATATATTTTAAGAAAAATCCTAATCGGTATTATGAACCTACGTTATTTGACATTTTCTTTGCGCTATTTTGAAATTTTGAATAATAACCCTAAACAATAATTGGCATGATTTCCCCGCGCTGTTCTTATTCGGTGAATTTATGTTCAAAAAAGGGCTATCTTTTATCATGCTTATTTGTGCCCTCTTTTCCGGCCAGCTGATGGCCGGGCACAAAGGCCATGAATATGTTTGGGTAAAGAATGTGGAACATCAGCTGCGGCATGAGGCCGACAGTGACGAGTTACGCAGTGTAGCGGAAGAGTCAGCGGAGGGTTTGCGCGAACACCACCTGTGGCAGAAATCGCGCAAACCGGACACGCACGTAAGGTAATTAACTGCCCTTGCGTTTCGGAAGGGTTTTCATCAGATCGTCCGGGCTCACGGACGCAACGATACTGCCCGGCGGTGGCATTTTGAAAATGTGGTTTTTCATTTTGCCGATAACATGCATTTCACAAGGACGGCAGTCAAACTTCAGGGTCAGAACTTCGTCACCGTTGACCAGCTGCATGGGGGTGGCCTTCCAGCTTTTAATATTCCCTTTCGCCTGTTTCGGGCACAGGTTAAAAGCAAAGCGCAGGCAGTGCTTGGTGATCATCACCGGCACATCGCCCTTCTCTTCGTGCGCTTCATAGGCCGCGTCGATAAGCTGCACGCCGTGGCGATGATAAAATTCACGCGCTTTATGGTTGTAAACGTTGGCCAGGAACGATAAATGGGTGTCCGGATACACAGGCGCAGGAACGGATTCGGCCTTACGGCTGCCGCGCGGATACTGCGCCAGGCGTGCGGCATCCAGCATCTCTGCCGTTTCGCGGCGGAACTGGTTCAGCAGGCTGTTCGGCACGAACAGCGCGTCCGGCAGATTAACCTCGATGGCGCGCGCGTAGTAAATCGTCTGGCCCAGCTTCGCTACGCCGTCCTTCAGGCTGTTAAGCGCTTTCTCCGCGTTGTTTGCCACCTCGAACAGACCATCAAGGGTATGCGTTACGCTGATGCCGTCTTCGCAGGTCATGGTCAGGATCAGCTGCTCTTCCCAGCCGCCCAGCTCAATGTCCACCGCGATGCGACGCTCGCTGGAGGTTTTCAGCAACGCCTGCTGCCAGTTATGATCCAGGTTACGGTTGAGCGGCGCGTTCGGCCTTGCCTTGTAGAGATCGGCAGGCATTTCATTCGGCCAGACGCGGTAGCGGTTCTCGCCGGTTTTTTCGACCGTGTTGGCGCGGAAGCCCACCACTTCACGCTTAATCATCACGTTCAGGCCGTCGCCGTTCGCCAGCGGCTCGGTCACTTCAACGTCCAGGTGATCTTTCGCCACTTTCAACACTTCACCGACCGGTAAACCGATAAACTTCGGTGAGTCAAACGCGCCAATATCCCCTTTGCGGGCGTTCACGAAATAGTCCGTGCTGCCGCGGTGGAAGGTTTTGTCCGTTGACGGAATAAAGAAATGTTCGGTACGACCGGCCGAGGCGCGCGCCAGGTCACCGCGATCTTCGATGATGGCGTCCAGCATCTGGCGATAGTGCGCGGTGATGTTCTTCACGTAGCTCATATCTTTGTAGCGCCCTTCAATCTTAAAGGAACGCACGCCCGCGTCGATCAGCGCGCCCAGGTTGGCGGTCTGATCGTTATCCTTCATGGAAAGCAGGTGTTTTTCGAACGCCACCACGCGACCTTGATCGTCTTTCAGGGTATACGGAAGACGGCAGGCCTGCGAGCAGTCGCCGCGGTTGGCGCTGCGGCCCGTCTGGGCGTGGGAAATGTTGCACTGGCCGGAATAGGCCACGCACAGCGCGCCGTGGATAAAGAATTCAATCGTCGCGTCGGTTGCCTGGTGAATATCGCGGATCTGATTGAGGTTCAGCTCGCGGGCCAGAACGATCTGCGAAAAACCCACGTCGGAGAGAAACTTCGCCTTCTCAACCGTGCGGATATCGCACTGGGTGCTGGCATGCAGTTCGATAGGCGGAATATCCAGCTCAAGCACGCCCATATCCTGAACAATCAGGGCATCGACGCCGGTCTGGTAGAGATCGGTAATCAGACGCTGCGCGGGCTCCAGCTCATCATCATGAAGAATGGTGTTCAGGGTCACGAACACTTTCGCCCCGAAACGGTGGGCGAACGGCACCAGATCGGCAATATCGCGCAGGCTGTTGCTGGCGTTATGGCGGGCACCGAAGCCAGGGCCGCCGATGTAGACGGCGTCAGCGCCATGAAGGATCGCTTCACGGGCAATGGCGGCGTCGCGGGCCGGGCTTAAAAGTTCAAGATGATGGGATTGCAGGCGCATACTTCGTCGTTATCCGTTATGGTCAAAATGGCGGCTATTGTAGTCAGAAGTATGCGCCAGCGAAACAGTTTTGCGTAGCCTCAGCGGGGATAATGGATCAGAGAGTGAAAATGCACCGGCCGGTCGCTGCTGTTGCGGTAGGCGTGCGGTTTATCACCGGCAAAACGGACGCCAGAATCGGCATGAACCGTCTGCCACTCGTCGTTGATGTTCATCTCCAGCTCGCCGCTAATGACCACCACATGTTCAATCACGCCTGCCTCATGCGGCGTGGACTCGCTCAGGGCACCCGGTGCCAGCGTGATGGAAAAATGATCGAACCGGAGCGTCTCATCCCAGGGAAAGAGCGGTTTGACCACCATCGCCTGCTGTTGTGAATCAAACACAGCCGGCCTGTCCGCCTCGGGCGTAATGAAAGCGGAAAACGGGACGTTCAGCCCGGTGGCAATTTTCCACAGCGTCGACACCGTCGGGCTGGACTCATTGCGCTCGATTTGCCCGAGCATCGCTTTCGACACGCCCGTTTCGTCCGCCAGCTTCGATAAACTCCAGCCGCGCGCCTGGCGCAGCGTTTTCAGCGTTGCTGCAAGATGTTGTGTAATGTCCATGCTCCCTCCTGATGGCCCTGAGCATACCACTTGTACGCTATAGCGCACAGTGTTACCTTATCGCGGACGTTATAACGCACAGCGGAGTTTCTATGCGCCCTACCTCTCATCTCGTTCCAGTCGTACTGGCTGGATTTGTCGCCGTTCTGGTCGGTTACGCCAGTTCGGCAGCTATCATCTGGCAGGCCGCCGCAGCGGCAGGCGCCAGCGCGCAGCAGATTGCGGGCTGGATGACCGCGCTGGGGGTTGGGATGGGCGTCAGCACGCTGGCGCTCTCCTGGTGGTATAAAGCTCCGGTGCTGACCGCCTGGTCTACGCCCGGCGCGGCGCTACTCGCCACCAGCCTGCACGGCGTGACGCTGGCCGAGACAATCGGCGTGTTTATCTTCGCCAACGCGCTCATTTTACTCTGCGGCATGACCGGGCTTTTCGCCCGCCTGATGAAGCTGATCCCACACTCACTGGCTGCGGCCATGCTGGCAGGCGTACTCCTGCAGTTTGGGCTGCATGCGTTTGCCCATCTGGACGGGCACTTTCTGCTGTGCGGCAGCATGATTGCCGCGTGGCTGCTGGCGAAAGCGCTGGCACCGCGCTATGCAATCGTCGTTACGCTGCTGGTGGGCGGGATCGTGGCGTGGGCGGGAGGTGACGTTGTCACGGATAAAATCACCATTTCCTTCGTGACACCTGAGTTTATTGCGCCCACGTTCACCTTCACCAGCCTGGTGAGCATCGGCTTGCCCTTCTTCCTGGTGACCATGGCCTCGCAAAATGCGCCCGGTTTCGCGACCATGAAAGCGTCCGGCTATCCGCTGGCGGTCTCACCGCTCATTATTTTTACGGGCGGGCTGGCGCTGCTGCTGTCCCCCTTCGGCGTCTTTTCCATCTGCATAGCCGCCATTACCGCCGCTATCTGTCAAAGCCCGGATGCCCATCCCGATGCCGGTAAACGCTGGCTGGCGGCTATCGCCGCGGGCGGGTTTTATCTGCTGGCGGGAGTGTTCGGCGGATCCATCACCGGGATAATGGCTGCGCTGCCGCTCAGCTGGATCCAGACGCTGGCCGGTCTGGCGCTGCTGGGTACCATCAGCGGGAGTTTATATCAGGCGCTGAATCATGAAGCGGAGCGCGACGCGGCTATCGTCACGTTTCTGATGACCGCAAGCGGCGTCACGATCCTGGGCATCGGCTCGGCATTCTGGGGGCTGGTGCTGGGCGGCGTAAGCTATGCCCTGTTTTCACGCGCTCGCCGCGCGCAGCTGTGACGGCGTGATGCCCATGACGCTGCGAAAACGGTTACTGAAGTGGCTGGCGGAGTTAAACCCGCAGGCCAGCGCGATATCCGTAAGCGGCGTCGAGGTATGCTGCACCAGGTTTTTCGCTTTTTCCATGCGTCGTTGCATGACGTACTGATGCGGCGCCAGCCCCGTCGACTGGCGGAACATGCGGGCAAAATGGTATTCGCTGAGTGCGGCCTGCGCCGCCAGATCGGCCAGCGTCAGGGGCTGTCCGAGGTTTTCTTCAATAAAAGCCAGCACGTTGCGCAGAACAAACGGCGATAGCCCGCCGGTAACGACCGGGAGCTTCCACTGAACGTTGGCGTAGTTTTGCAGCAGGTGGGTCAACAGCAGCGTAGAGGCCGTGCTCAGGGTGAGCTGGTTGGCCTGCTGCTGCCAGTCGCAGCCGAGCAGAAACTGGCGGTACAGCGCGGTGATCTTCGGGTCGCTGCCAAAAATGCGCTCGTCCAGAGTCAGCGACAGGGGCCGCTTGTCCCAGATTTTTTCGCCCACATCGCGCAGGTGTTCATCGGTGCAGTAGAGATGGACAAACGACAGGTCATCGCGGATGTCCCACGTCGATTCGCTCTCTTTCGGCATCAGACAGAAACGGTCCGGTCCCCCGCCGTTCTTCCAGCCGCCCGGCGTCTTTTGATAGCTCTCGTAACCGTCGGCGACGTACAGACTAAGGGTATGATGATTGCTTTTAACCGTTATCGTATCGTGCTTGTTGTACCACGCCGCCAGCTGAATGCCGGAATTGAGCGCGACCGTTTCCCGCAGGACCGCATTCTGCTGGCGAAGCGTTTCAAAGGTATCGTAAGCGTAAGACATAACCGTTAGCGCGTTATTGAGTGAACTGTCAGTCTAAGAACTGTTGTCCCCCGTTGCCAGCCCCCGGAAAAGAAAAAAGCGCAAGATTTTGCAAGTCTACCGCAAGCCGGTGAAAGCCCCAGAGCGATGACGGCGCCATACTGCGGGCTTCCGTGGTTTGAGAAGAGAAAAAATATGAACGCGTTATTATACGGACTGGTGGTGATCATCTGGGGAACCACCTGGATTGCCATTTTCCTGCAGCAGGGTCCCGTACCCGCCCCCGTCTCTATTTTCTGGCGTTTTGCTGTGGCCAGCGCCACGATGATGATGGTGTTACTTGCCCTGCGCCGGTTGCGTAAGCTGGCGCTGCGGGATCATCTGTTCTGCATGCTTCAGGGATGCTGCGTCTTCTGCTTTAACTTCTGGTGTTTTTATACCGCGGCGGCACACATCAACACCGGGCTGGAATCGGTGATCTTCTCCATGGCGGTGCTCTACAACGCTATTAACTGTTTTATTTTCTTTGGACAGCGCCCGCCCGCGCGTTTCTGGACGGCGGCGGCGCTGGGTCTTGTGGGGATCGTGACCCTTTTCTGGGACGACCTGCTGGCCAGCGGCTGGAGCGTATCGCTCCTGACGGGCATTGGCCTTTCCGCGCTCGGCACGTACGGCTTCTCGCTGGGCAATATGATCAGCATGCGCCATCAGCGCAGAGGTCTGGAAACCATGACCACCAACGCCTGGGCTATGCTTTACGGCACGCTGGTGATGGGGGGTATTGCGCTCTTCAGAGGCGACAGTTTTACCCCGGAATGGACGGTCACCTATATGGGCGCGCTGCTCTATCTGGCTCTCTTCGGCTCGGTGATTGCCTTTGGTGCCTACTTCACGCTGGTGGGACGTATCGGCCCCGGGAAAGCGGCCTACAGTACGCTGCTCTTCCCGCTGGTGGCGCTCTCTATCTCAACGGTGTATGAAGGCTACGTCTGGCACATCAACGGTATCGTCGGTTTGCTGCTGATTCTGGGCGGGAATATGGTGATGTTCACGAAACCAGAGACCTGGTTCAGGCGCCTGCGTACGGCGTAAAAAAAACGGCCTGCGCAATGCAGGCCGCTTAACGTTATTTCGCTGTTTTATGCACGTCAAACATGGTGGCGTCCGTCGCCATGTCGTCAACAACCTGCTTCAGCGTCGCAAAGGTCATCGGCGTACTTTCGTTATTCAGCTCTTTGCCTTCACCTTTACGAACCACCTTCATCACTGGTTTATTGGTGGCCGCGTCGATCAGCTCACCTTCAAAGTAGAGATGGGTATCCATGGTGCGATGGCCGGTAGCCATCTGCGTACCTGCTACCACCAGCGCGACCGGCACCACTTCATAGAACTGCAGGCCTTCTTTCTGCGAACTCACCCCGGTGATAGCACCGCGGAAAATCAGGCTGTGTTTACCCGGCGTGGTCACAATCGGCTTACGGGTACCAATAGCCGTTTTCATTTTGTTATTGGTGTAATTCAGCAGCTCATCAAGGGTTTGTTTCCCGATCTGAGTCGTTGGTTTTGGCGTTGGATAATAGGTGATTGGCGTCCAGATAATGCTGTCATAGTTGGCTTCGTTATAGGAAGGGTCAACCCAACGCAGCGTTGGTTTACCCGTTGCAGACGTCGTCTGCTGCAAGCCGGAATAATCTTTTAAAAAGCCTGAATATTGTTCTGGAGCCGCGACTTTTGAAGAACAGCCCGCCACTGCCAATAAACCCGTAAGCACTGCAACTTTAAAAAAAGTTTGAGTACGCATGATAGTTTTCCATGTAATCTGCAAGTATGCATTTGAAGTTATAGCAAAAGTTCGGTGGGTTTGTTGTGACAAAAAATGACGTGGGGAGCACAAATTGCGAAAAGAATGCCCGGCAGCGTACCGGGCAGAGAAAATTACTGATTAATATCCACCTGCCAGAACAAATGTTTACCAAACGGATCGATTTCGTAACCTGTCACCTCTTTGCGCACCGGTTCGAAGATCGTTGAATGCGCAATCATAACCGCCGGCATCTGGTCATGCATGATCTGCTGCGCTTCTTTATACAGCGCTACGCGCTTGTCGCGATCGGTGGTTGATTTTGCTTCCGCGATAATTTTATCAAACGGCTTATAGCACCACTTCGCCGAATTCGAACCGCCGTTGGCCGAGGTGCAGGTAAACAGCGGGCCAAAGAAGTTGTCCGGATCGCCGGTGGCCGTCGTCCAGCCCATCAGCGCGGCCTCATGTTCACCGTCCTTCACGCGCTTGAGATATTCGCCCCATTCGTAGGTGACAATTTTGGTCTGCACCCCCACCTTCGCCCAGTCAGCCTGAATCATCTCCGCCATCCGTCTGGCGTTCGGGTTATAGGGCCGCTGGACGGGCATCGCCCACAGGTCAATACTCATGCCGCCGGCTAAACCGGCCTCTTTCAGCAACGCTTTCGCTTTTTCAGGATCGTAATCGTAATCCTTCAGCTCGCTGTCAGCGCTCCAGACGCCCGGCGGCAGCAGATTTTTCGCCGCGGTGCCGGTGCCGTGGAACACCGCGTCGATAATGGCTGGCTTATTGATCGCCATCGCCAGCGCCTGGCGAACCTTCACGTTATCCAGCGGCGGCTTTTGGGTATTAAACGCCAGGAAACCGGTATTCAGCCCGGCCTTGCTCATCAGCGTAATATCTTTATTGGCCTTCATACGCGGCAGATCCGCCGGGTTCGGGAACGGCATCACCTGGCATTCGTTTTTCTCAATTTTGGCAAAACGCACGGAGGGATCCGGGGTGATGGTAAAGACCAGCCTGTCCAGCTTTGATTTCCCCTGCCAGTAGTCGGCAAACGCCGTAAACAGAATGCGGGAATCCTTCTGATACTGCGCCAGCTTAAACGGCCCGGTGCCAATGGGCTGCATATCCACCTTCTCCGGCGTGCCCGCTTTCAACATTGCATCGGCATACTCCGCGGAGAGGATCGAGGCAAAATACCATGCCAGATCCGCAACAAACGGCGCTTCAGGGTGCGCCAGGGTAAAACGCACCGTGTGGTCATCGACTTTATCAATAGCGGTAATCAGGCTGCCAAACTCCAGGCTTTCGAAGTTGGAATAGCTGCCGTTTGAGACGTTGTGATAGGGATGGTTCACGTCCTTCTGGCGCATAAACGAGAAGATCACGTCATCGGCGTTAAAATCGCGGGTCGGCGTGAAGAATTTATTGCTCTGAAACTTCACCCCTTTACGCAGATGGAAGGTATAAACCTTGCCGTCGTCGCTCACCTCCCAGCGCTCTGCCAGGCTCGGCACCTGCTCCGTGGTGCCGGGTTTGAAATCGACCAGCCGGTTGTAGACCGGCACTGCGCTGGCATCCACGCTGGTGCCCGAGGTGTATAACTGGGGATTAAAGTTTTCCGGTGACCCTTCGGAGCAATACACCAGCGTTTTCGCGGCTACGGTGGAACTGACCGTGAGCGCAGCGAGTGCCAGCGTTAACGTTGTGCGTTTGCTTGTCATCATTTATTCCTGTCTTTTTAATTCGACGGCTAATTAATTCTTTTGCCATTTCATAAATAACATTAAAGTGAAGTGGCAAACACCCGAAAAATAAATAAGGAAGAAAACACTATGGGCTCGCCGCTTTCCAGACAATTAACGCACCGTTTTTTCCGCTATCTTGCGATTACCAGCCAGAGCGATCCGAAAGTAAAAACTCTGCCCTCGACGCCGGGCCAGCACGACATGGCGCGAGAGCTGGCGCAGGAGCTGGCGCAGCTGGGTTTAGACGACATCGTGATTGACGAATTCGCGACCGTGACGGCAGTGAAAAAAGGCAACGTGCCCGGTGCGGCGCGCATCGGCTTTATTACCCACATTGATACCGTTGACGTCGGTTTATCACCGAATATTCATCCACAAATATTAACGTTTAATGGTGAAGATCTCTGTCTGAATAAGGAAAAAGACATCTGGCTGCGCGTGAACGAGCACCCGGAAATTCTGGCTTATCCGAATGAGGAGATTATTTTCAGCGACGGTACCAGCGTATTGGGCGCAGACAATAAAGCGGCGGTGACGGTGGTAATGACCGTACTGGAAAACCTCACCGCTGAGCATCAGCATGGCGACATTGTGGTCGCGTTTGTGCCCGACGAAGAGATTGGCCTGAACGGCGCCAAGGCGTTGGATCTGAAACGCTTCGACGTGGACTTTGCCTGGACCATCGACTGCTGTGAGCTGGGAGAAATTGTTTACGAGAATTTTAACGCGGCAGCGGCAGAGATCCACTTCACCGGCGTGACGGCGCACCCGATGTCCGCCAAAGGGGTACTGGTGAACCCGTTATTGATGGCGACCGACTTCATCAGCCATTTCGACCGCCAGCAAACCCCGGAGTGCACCGAGGGCCGCGAGGGCTATATCTGGTTTAACGGCATTCAGGCCGGACAGAACGACGCCGTGCTAAAGGCTAATATTCGCGATTTTGATAAAACCAGCTTTGACGCCCGCAAGCAGCAGATTGCGGACGTCGCCGCGCTGATTGCCGCCCAACACCCGACGGCGAAGGTCGACTATCGCATTGAAGATACCTACAGCAATATCAGCAATGCGATTGGTGAAGACCGGCGCGCCATCGACCTGATGTTTGAGGCGATGGAATCGCTCGGCATCACCCCAAAACCGATCCCTATGCGCGGCGGCACGGACGGTGCGGCGCTGTCGGCAAAAGGGCTACTCACCCCGAACTTCTTCACCGGCGCGCATAATTTCCACTCGAAGTTTGAGTTCCTGCCGCTGTCGTCGTTCGAGGCGTCTTACAAGACTGCCCTGCAGATCTGCCTGCTGGCCGCCCGTTAAGCGGGCTTGCGCGCCAGCATGGTGGCAAAGCGCAGCTTGATGCGGTTGCCGTTTTCATCGGTGCGGTGCAGTTCGCCAACCTCTTCGTTGTATTTGAGCAGCTCCCAGCCTTCGTAGTAGCTGCTCAGCTCACCGCTTTTGAACGCAAACGGGAAGCCGACGGTGCACGGGTAATCCGCCGTGTCCATCGCGGCAACGATCAGGTTGTAGCCGCCGGGTTTGGTGCAGCGCTGCATGTTGGCGATAAGGCCCGGAATGGTTTTCGCCTCCAGGAACATCAGCACCACGGTGGAAAGAATAAAGTCGTACTCGCCGTCAAAGCTCAGGCTGTTAAGATCTTTGACGGCAGTGTGCAGATTCTCAATCCCTTCTGCCGCCTTGATGCGCTCAATGTTATCAACGCTCATCGGGTTTTTATCCCAGGCGGTCACCTCGTGGCCGTTGGCCGCCAGGTAAAGGCTGTTGCGGCCATTTCCGCAGCCCAGATCCAATGTCTTGCCGGGCTTTACGAACCCCGCGCTGTACAGCACCTCTGAATGCGTACGGGTTAAGCCATATTTCTCTGTGAAGTAATTTTCATCGACAGCCATTATTTTTCCTCAGATTGCATAAGCAGTGCCTTATCAGTGCGCACCAGAAGTTTGCCCTGAATCAGCAGAATAAACGTACGGACCAACAGCATCCCAATGATGAGATTGGTAAAGATAAACAGCGGCACGGCAATGGCGTGGAAGAATCCAGACGAACTGCCGTGACCCAGATGCAGCCCGGTGGTAGCCAGAGCCGACACGCCAAACGAGAAACTCCAGAAGGAGGCGTTAAACGGCTGAGACACATACCACGGCAGCAGGCGCAGCATAAAGAGCAACTGCAACAGGCCGTAGCCGAACAGCATTTTGGCGAAGGTGTCGGCTTCCCCACCGTTGACGCTAAACCAGGCGCTGCACGCCACCAGCGCGGGCGCCAGCTGAATGCCTAAAGCGGTGCGCTGCGCGGTGGGAAGCTCCCCGGCGCTGCGAAGACGCTGGAGGATCACCGGCTCCAGGCTGAGCCAGGAAAAGACGCCCGCGCCGAGAAAAACGAGCCCTGCATCGTTGAACCCCAGAGCACCGCACGCCATCGCGCTGATGAAATTATTCGCCACCGTCGGCAGATACAATCCGGGCGTGGTGGCCTCCTGCGGGTGCCTGCCTCGCCAGAGCCCGGCGCTTTGCCAGGCGGAATAAGCAAGCTGTAACACCACACCCACGCCGAACAGCGCCAGCGATACCGGGCGGAACCAGGGCACAAAACCGATGGCGACCAGCATGGTGGTGGCCGGAAAAAGGCTGACGAAGCTGCTCATTACCGGGTGACGCATCTCTGCCAGCACGCTGTGCGGGAAACGGATCGCACGGGTAATAAACGCCGTCGTCAGTAAAAACCAGCAGGCAACTGCGAGAGCGACCAGAATCTCACCCGGCCAGCGCGTCACCGGCCACAGGGTGCTGGCGTATCGCCAGGCGAAACCCATGCCGATGATGCCCAGCACCATGCCAAAATAGCCTGCGGGAAGGTTAAGCGCCTGTTCAGGTTTGTTTAATTTATCCATTAATTTGAATTTTTAAAATGTATTTTAAATGCCATTTTAAGGGGTTTCAGCAACGGATGCCAGCACAACGGAAAGCCGAAAGTTTGCTACGTTTAGTGAAGACGCATATCAGGGATCCCATGATGAATAAGTATCGGCTCAGCGAAGAAACCCGGCTCTGGCAATGGAAAGATGGCGAAACATCCCACTCAACGACGCTGCGGCAGATTATCGCTACGGTGGACTTTAACGATGTGAAGGCCGGCACGAAAGGCGGCTGGATTGACGATGAGCGCGCCCTTGCGCAGGACGGAGACTGCTGGATCTACGATGAAAACAGCGTGGTATTCGCTGGCGCAACCGTGTCCGGCAACGCGCGCCTGACCCTGCCGTGCACCGTCAGCCATGACGCGCATATCGGCGATAACTGCTGGCTTGACGCCGCAGAGGTCAGCCACGGAGCGCGAATAAGTGACAACGTCACTATTCAGCACTCCTGCGTGCGGGGTGAGTGCCATCTCTACGGCGATGCGCGCGTGCTGCACAACAGCGTCATCATTGCCGCTAAAGGCCTCACGCCGGACCACGACCAGATCCTGCAAATCTACGGCAAGGCGACGGTAAGCCGATCGCGCATTGTGCATCAGGCACAAATATACGGCGAGGCGATGGTGAATAACGCGTTTGTTGAGCACCGCGCCGAAGTGTTCGACTGCGCGATCCTCGAAGGTAACGAACTCAACAACGTCTGGGTGTGCGACTGCGCCAAAGTGTACGGCAACGCCCGCGTGATAGCCGGTTTCGACGATGACGCCATCCCTACCCTGCGCTACAGCTCTCAGATTGCCGAGAACGCCGTGGTGGAAGGAAACTGCATAATCAAGCACCACGTCCTGATCGGCGGTCAGGCATGGCTGCGCGGCGGGCCGATCATGCTGGATGATAAAGTGGTGATTCAGGGACGCGCGCGGATCAGCGGCGACGTGCTGATTGAGCATCGGGTAGAAATCACCGACGATGCGGTGATAGAGGCCTTTGCTGGTGAGAGCATTCACCTGCGCGGTGAAAAGGTGATCAACGGCGACCAGCGCATCACCCGCACGCCGTTGCTGGGAGCGCTATAGGGTATAAATTTTGCCGTAGATGTTCACATCGTCATAGGCGCCATTGAGGTATTCCGCTTCCCGCAGGCACCCTTCCAGCGTAAAACCGTTGCGCAGGGCCACGCTGTTGCTGTGCTGATTCGCCACCCGACACTTGATCACAAATCGGCGGATCTCACCGCGCTCAGCGTAGTAGCGCATAAACGCCTGCAGCGACTGCGAGAGGATCCCCTGCCCCTGGTGCGCTTCATCCAGCCAGTAGCCGATGTACGCGGCTTTGTTGGCAGGCTCAATCGCATTAAACGACAGTACGCCGACCAGCGCATCCTCCCTGAAGATCAAAAACATTTTGGCGTAGCCGCGCTGGTGCAGCATCTGGTTACTCTGCACGTTGCGTCGGGTATCGTCCTCGCTGCCCACGTGCTGCGCCCAGTCAAAGGCGGTTTGCAGATAGGCTCTGTTTTTGACGACGAGGTTATGCAGTTCGGCGGTGTAGCGCTCTTCGACGGCGCGAAGCTCGAGAGCGTCAGATACGGAAATAGTTTCGGATTGTGTTGCGGTCATTGCCCCTCACCCTAACCCTCTCCCACAGGGAGAGGGAATCGATCGTTAACGCATTACCCGGTCATCAACGTAATGACGTTTATCCGGCGCTGGCGGGAAATACTGATACAGCCAGGTTTCACTGATGGCATCGCCCTGGCAGCGCAGGAACAGGCGCATATCCACCGGCTCCGTCGAATCCGACGTTGGGTACCAGTCAAACAGAATGCGATACCCGTCAAACGGCTCAACGTAAAGGATCTCAACCTGCTTCGCTTCACCGCTGGAGAGCGTAATCACCGGTTCGATGCCCTTCGGCGCAGCGGCCTTCAGGTCGCCGCCAACGAAGTCGATAGCAAAGCGACGGGCCCACACTTTCGGATAGTGTTCGCCCGGCGCCCAGCCCTCAGGGAAGCCGCCCATGCCGGTGCGGGTCGCGTAAACGTTGGCCAGCGGGGAACGCACCGGCGGCTGCGCGCTCCAGTAGAGACGATATTTAAAGTCCAGCTCGTCGCCCGTTTTCACCGGTTTTTCCGGCTGCCAGAAGCAGACCACGTTATCCAGCGTTTCACCGGTGGTTGGGATCTCCATCAGCGCGATAGATCCTTTCCCCCAGTCATTGCGCGGCTCAACCCACAGGCTCGGGCGCTTGTTATACCAGCCCATCACGTCCTGATAGTGGGAGAAATCGCGATCGAGCTGCAGCAGGCCGAACCCTTTCGGGTTTTTGTCCAGATAGGCATTAAACTGCAGCTTCTGCGGGTTATTGAGCGGACGGCAGATCCACTCCCCGTTGCCGCGCCACATTGCCAGGCGGTCGGAGTCGTGGATTTGCGGGTGAATGGTGTCGCACATGCGGCGTTCGTTGTTGCCGCAGCTGAACATGCTGGTCATCGGCGCGATGCCCAGCTGCTTAATGTCCTTACGCGCGTAGAGATGGTTTTCCACCTCCATGATCACCTGGCTCTTCTCGCAGTGGATCACGAATTTATAGGCACCGGTGACGCTCGGGCTGTCCAGCAGCGTATAGACGGTAAAGGTGGTGTCACCCGGCTTGACGGTTTCAAACCAGAAGGAGGTGAAGTCCGGGAACTCTTCCGGGGTGTCGGTAAAGGTATCTACCGCCAGACCGCGCGCGGAAAGCCCGTACTGGTAGGTATCGTCCACCGCACGGAAATAGCTCGCCCCGAGGAAAGAGACGATATCGCGGCGCGCCAGCTCAGGCGCTTTAAAGGCGCGGAAGCCCGCAAAGCCGAGATCGCTTTGCCCTTCCAGCTGTTTGGTATCGACGCCCGTGTCACCGTAGCTGAACAGCTCAGGGCGGAAGTGGATCTCGCGCGCCATAGAGGTAGACTGGTCCAGCGAGAACATCCGCACGCGGCGGCGGAACCCCATTCCCATATGGAAGAACTGCACGTCCAGCTGACGCCCTTCAATGTTGTTCCACAGAGACTGTTTTTCATCGTAGCGGATGGCGTTATACGCCTGCGGCGTCATGGTCGCCAGCGTCTCCGGCAGCGGACGCGGCGCGCCACCCCACGGGGTTTTCGCCAGGTCATGCGCCATGGATTGCAGTACGGAGAAGTCAAACCGACGGCTCTGACCGTCAGCGATGTCAGAGTCAGCCGCATATGCCGCTTTGGAAAACAGGGAAGCAAGGCCGGAGGTGCCGCTCAGGGCTGCCACAGCCAGCGAGCCTTTTAGAAAACGTCTGCGATTCATGCCTGGAAAAACGTCCTTATGGTCGTGTGAATGTGTTTCGCGCTCGGCGAAATGACGGCAAGAAAGAACGCACAGCCTAAACAAAAATGGTTAAGAATCCAATTGTTGGCAGGTGATTATCTGAACAAAGTGAGAAATATTTTCTGTCGACCAGAACGGCCCGAAAGTGGTGTAAAGAAAGCCTGGAAAATGTGTAGAAAAATGCCCCGTCAGGACATCAGCTGACGGGGCCAATGAGGCGGTTATTTTACGCTGACATCGATACCCGGGAAGTACTTATCAGCGAGTTTGGCGATCGTGCCGTCGGCACGTACTTTATCAATGGCGGCATCAAGCTGCTTTTTGGTGGCCTCGTCACCTTTGCGCAACCCAAAGCCGATCCCACTGCCGAGGATAGTGTCGTCAGACACCGGTTTGCCGATGAAGCCAAACCCTTTTCCCTGCGGCTTGCTGAGGAAACCCGCCTGCCCGGCCGCGGACATGACCAGCGAGGCGTCAATGCGGCCATTCAGCAGGTCACCCCAGGCCATATTCTGATCTTTATACGACACCACGGTGACACCCTGCTTTTCCCAGTGCTCTTTGGCATAGGTTTCCTGAATCGACCCCTGCAGCACGCCGATGGTTTTTCCCTTCAGCCCTTCAGGCGTTGCTTCGACCGCCGTACCGGCCTTGCCGACCAGCTGAGACGGAATGCGGTAGATCGGCTGGGTAAAATCGATGCTCTTGCGGCGCTGTTCGGTGATATTCATCGCCGAGTTGATGGCGTCAAACTTCTTCGCCACCAGCCCCGGGATCAGCGCGTCAAACGAGGTTTCGACCCAGCTGCACTTCAGCGCTGCCGCTTTGCAGATGGCATTTCCCAGCTCAACGTCAAACCCTTCCAGTTCGCCTGCCGCATTACGGCTTTCAAACGGCGAATATTCCGCTTCCAGACCGTAGCGCAGCTCGGTGGCCGCGAAGGAGGAAAAGGTACACAGCAATCCCATGCCGACAACTAACGCGCGTAATTTCATTTCAAACTCCTCAGAGCCTATCCCAGTAGGCGTAATTGTTGAAGACAGTTTGGTACCGGACAGCGCACAGAAACCGGAACGTACATGTAGTACGTGAGGATTTCGAGCACTGCCCGGTGCCAAAATGGCGAATAAAATAGCCTAATGGGATAGGCTCAGCGTGGTTTAACCCGACACAGGGCTTGAGCACCTGCCCGTAACGTCGCCTCATCTTTCGCAAAAGAGAGACGAATCAATTTATTATCCGTGCCGTCGGCATAAAACGCCGACAGCGGAATGGTGGCAACACCGTACTCAACAATCAGCCGCTTCACCAGCTCGCTGTCGCGCTCGTCGCTGAACTGGCTGTAGTCCGCCAGCATAAAGAACGACCCGGCGCTCGGAAGCAGGGTAAACGGCGAATCGGCCAGCAGGCCGTGCAGCAGATCGCGCTTACGCTGGTAAAACGCCGACAGCGACAGCCAGGTTTGCGGATCGGTCATGTGTTCTGCAAACGCGTATTGCATTGGCGTATCGGCAGAGAACATCAAAAATTGATGGACTTTACATATCTCGTCCATCAGCTCTGCGGGTGCCACACAATAACCCACGCGCCAGCCGGTGACGTGATAGGTTTTTCCGAAAGAAGAAATAATCACGCTACGCTCCGCCAGCTGCGGGTGCGTGGCCATCCCGTGGTGCGGTTCCTCATCAAACACGACGTGTTCGTACACTTCGTCAGACAAAATAATGATGTCGGTATTGCGCGTCAGCGCCGCCAGCTGCTGCAGGTCATTAGCGGAGAAGACCTGGCCGCTCGGGTTGTGCGGCGTATTGATGATGATCATGCGCGTGCGCGGGGTGATTGCCGCACGGACCTCATCCCAGTTGACGGCAAAATCCGGCACCGTGAGCTTGATGGCGACAGGCGTTGCCCCCTGCAGACGAACAATCGGCGCGTAGCTGTCAAACGACGGCTCAAAGTAGATCACCTCATCGCCGGGGTGCACCAGCCCGCTTATCGCCGAATAGAGCCCTTCGCTGGCGCTGGCGGTGACCAGCACCTCGCTGGCAGGGTTATACTGCGTGCCGTAGAGCGCGGCAATCTTATCGGCGATGCGTTCTTTGAGCGGCTGCAGGCCGGTCATCGACGCATACTGGTTATGCCCTGCCTCCATCGCGCGGGTAACGCCGGCGATCAGCTTCGGGTCGCAGGAAAAATTCGGTGCCCCCTGAGAAAGGTTGATGGCGTTATGCTGGGCCGAAAGCTGGCCGATAACGGTAAAAATGGTGGTCCCCACGTCTGGCAGCTTGGAGCGCGTTTGCACCGGCGTTCGTAAAGTCATCCTCTTTCCCTTCTCATGGATATTGCATAACTATTCAAACAACAACTCCGTTGCCGGGACAATCGAATTGTTGTCATAATAGCCATGAGAAAAATGCATAGCTGAGGTGTTTCAATGTCACGCCGTTCGCTCCCGCTCAATGCCATCGACGCATTTTTAGTCACCGCGCGTCATCTGAATCTTACCCACGCCGCCGCGGAACTCTGCCTGACGCAGGGGGCCGTGAGCCGTAAGATTGCCTCCCTTGAAGCCTGGTTTGGCTTTCCGCTGTTTGAGCGCCACGCGCGCGGGTTGCGCCTCTCCCCTCAGGGCAGCGCCCTGCTTCCCGAACTGCAGTCCTCCTTCGAACAACTGCTGAGCGTGGCCGACCAGGCCCGCAGCCAGCACACGGTGACCCGCCTCAAGGCCCCCACCTGCGCGATGCGCTGGCTGGTGCCGCGCCTGCTGGAAGTGGAGCGCGAGCAGCCGGATCTGCAGATCGCGCTCACCACCACGACCGATCATAACGTCAATTTCAAAACCGAATCTTACGATGCCGCCATCGTCTTCGGCACGCACATGAGCGCAGGCGATCTGCTGTTCGAAGAGGCGCTGACGCCGGTGTTCAGCCCCGTGCGAGCGGGTGCCGCGCTGGGTTCGCTGACGTTTCTTCATCCGACAAGGGATAAGACAGACTGGTCACTATGGCTGGCGAATCAGGAAGGTCCGGGCTTTGCTATGCACAAAAATCAACACTTCGATACGATGGATCTCGCCATTACCGCCGCCATTCAGGGGCTGGGCGTAGCCATTGCCGACGAAACGCTGGTGGCAGAAGATGTCCGCGCCGGAAGACTAATGCGGCCCTATGAGACCAGCATTAAAACCGGCGCGAGCTACCGGCTGGTGCTACGCGAAACGCCTTGTCAGGAGAATGGTCTGGCGGCGTTTCGCGCCTGTTTGCTTAATCGAGGCTGACGTGGTGCTTCATTACGCGCTTGAAGAGGCTCATGCGGGCGCGCATAAAGCGGTTTTCAAGCCTGAAACCTGCATGTTTATTCACACCAATACGTAACAGCACGTCCCGCCCTTTGCGGCAGGCGGGCCAGCGCGTCGGCCCGTGAAGGCTGTCATGCGTTCCGGCATCGCGCGCAAAGCTCACCCAGTAATCAGCTACCTGGGCGGCAAACGCCAGATCCCGTTCGTTAACGTACTGGCGCGAAGGCTCCACCTGCCCGAGGGTATCGAACGCGTACGGCACCTCATTGCCGTGCCAGGCACCGTTGATATAGGTGGCGTGTTCCGCTTCGGCCACATAGTCAAACCAGTAGCGCCAGCAAAGCCCGCCGACGCGCTGCTGGGCCTGCATCACCACGTAGCCCATAGTGGTGAAGGCCATGTCGCGGCACACCTGCCTGCCGAGCTCCTCGTCGCCCTTCACGCCCGGATAAAGCAGCTTGATGAGCCCCAGCCCGAAGCGGCGCTCCCGGCGAAGCTTCTGGATCTGCCCGGCGAGATCGACACCAAACACCGCCATCACGCTGGCTTCATCGCTGTTGGAGCCAATCATCACCGGCACGGGATGCTGGCGGGCGGCGAAAAAGACGTCCAGCATCGCCTCCGGCAGAACGCAATCCCCAACGATAGGGGCCGGGGCGACGTTCAGCGGCGCGGTCAGCGGCCAGAACGCCTCGGGCGGGATCGCGCGCAGCTGCTCTGCCGTCGCATTTTCCAGCCCGAAGTGGGCGGCCAGCGCTTCCCCTTTTTGCAGGGCCTGCGCGCGCGGCGTGTCCGGCAAGGTGTATCCGCTTTGCACTATCGCCTTATGGAATAGTCCTTTCGCCAGCGGCGAGGCCAGCAGCGACAGCACGCTGCGCGCGCCGGCGGATTCACCAAACAGGGTCACGTTATTCGGGTCGCCACCAAACGCGGCAATATTATCCCGCACCCATTCGAGCGCGGCGATCTGGTCCAGCAGGGCAAAATTATGCACCACCCGCTCCTCTTCACCTTCCAGAGCGGGATGGGCGAAGAAGCCGAGATGGCCGAGACGGTAGTTAATCGTGACGACAACCACCCCGCGGGATGCCAGGGCTTTGCCGTTATACGGCGGCAGGCTTCCGGCGCCGATCGTAAACCCACCCCCGTGCAGCCAGACCATGACCGGCAGCGGCCCGGTACGCTCGATAGGGGACCAGACGTTCAGATAGAGGCAGTCTTCAGAAAACTGGCCGGGATCGCCCCCGCCCAACTCCTGACAATATTCACTGCTTTGCCAGCTTGAGGGCGAAAAGTCGGTAGCTGCACGCACGCCATCCCAGCGTTCCGGCGGCCGGGGTGAGCGCCAGCGCCAGTCGCCAACGGGCGGTGCGGCATAAGGAATACCGCGCCAGAGGTGAACGTTTTCATCGGTTAAACCAGACAGTGCGCCCTGGCGCGTTTCAACCACAGGGGCGGAAGGATTTTGCATAACGACCTTATTTTTTCCATCACACCCCTGAAGAGTAACGATTTCAGAGCAAACCGCAACGCTGTTTGCTGCGCGTTTCCGCCTCCTCGTAGAGCGTAAATTCGTCATACACCGGGCAGCCGAGCGCGGCTTCAAACGCATTGCGGCTGGCATTCCCGTGGCTGCGCGCCTGGGTTTCATTCCCGAGATTGGACTGGAAAATCCCCGCCGCGCTGACCGGAAGGAAATCTTCGTAAATTATCGGCTGGGCCACCACCCACCCGCGCTCGATCAGCGGCTGCGGGTCATCCCCCGGACGAAACGCGTGACGATGGGCTTCTCCCGCCGGGGTCAGGCGATAGCGAAAATACGCCAGCTCCTGACGGCGCAGGAACATTTCGCTGTCCGGGAAGGCGCTGAAAATCTCCCGCAAATGCAGCTGGTGCGTGAGGTTATCTTTTCCGGTTCCGGCCTGGGCCAGCAGGCTATCGTACAGTTCACGGCCTTTCGGGGTCAGTGCCACGCCGCGCTGTTCAATTTCACCGAAGCGCGCGGTGTGGGTGCCTTTATGTTCCCCGGCGAAAAGCACCGGTTCTTCGAGGGCTTTAAAGCTGGTCTGACGCAGCAGGATCGGCACTTCACGACGCGGCGGCCCTTCGATCAGAATTTTGGGCTCAATCCCGTACTTCGGCATCAGCTCCTGCACACGGTCAATGTCCAGCGTGCGCGGCGTGAGGTGGTTGATATGGCACCCCGGGAAGCAGACCACGTCAGCTATCAGGCGGTGCTCGTTACTCAACGCCAGGTAGGTCTCCTGGTCGACCGTTGCATGACGGTGCCAGCGGAAGGTTTCTAACGCTTCCTGCACAAACTCGTGCGCCTGCGCTTCGGTAAAGTGCCCTTCCGACTCATAGAGGTCAATAAGTTCCAGACAGCGCGGCGTGAAGATGTTCCGCTGAGAGAGAATTTCTGCCGCCCGCTCGCGTAACGCCACGTTTTCAATCAGCTCAAGGCGCAGCAGTGAGGTAAAGATACGAAACGGATTGCGGCACAGCGCCGCATCGTCAACCGGACGAAACGCCGTTGAGTGGACCGGTACCCCCGCCTGAGAAAGATCGTAATAGCTGACCGGGAACATGCCCATGATGGCAAACATACGACGCAGGGTGGAAAGCTCTTGTGCCGTACCGACGCGGATCGCCCCGTGACGCTCCACGTTCAGGCGCGCCAGCTCGTCGGCGTTCGCCAGTTGTTCATGTAATAGTGGGTTATTTTCCAGAACCGCCAGGTTTACGTCCGCGACCAGCTCAAGCAAGGTGCCGTACTGCGGAACTTCCTGCTGGTACATCGCCGACATAGCCTGCGAAAAATGTTCCCGAATATCATCAGCCGTGATGGTGTTCGCCATGATGTCATGCCTCCAGTGAATATTACCTGGAGTGTAGAGAAGGCCGTTCCTTCCGGGGGGAAGAATTTCTGATTTGTGATCTTAAGACGCCAGTGGTTAAACCGTGTGCTTCCGACCCCTGTCAGCCACCTCGTCATCTTTTTCCAGGATTTTCCTTATGATTCGTAGCGGCTATTTTTTCTAGCCCTTAAGGGGTAATTTTCTCCTAATCACCGCTTGCAAATTATTCGTTTTTGCTAAGTCATTATTATTGGCCTCAACCTTCCGCTTTTTAAATGAAACTTAGGACTAATCCGATCATTTGTTTACAAGTCCTTCCCACACTTCCATATTTCCAAACCAAGCGAAGCGCAAACGCAGCAATAATTAAATATAACGCAACCGCTAAAGGCGAAACGAATTTGACGTATGCCTCACAGCGACTAGAGTTATTACTCGAACGACGAGTGATACGGAATATTTTCGTATCGTACTGACATAACCAATATATGACTATGAGGTTTAATATGGCAGAGCATCGTGGTGGTTCCGGTAATTTCGCTGAAGACCGTGAAAAAGCATCAGAAGCTGGACGTAAAGGCGGCCAGCACAGCGGTGGTAATTTCAAAAACGATCCGCAACGCGCATCTGAAGCGGGTAAGAAAGGGGGACAGAACAGTCACGGCGGAGGCCGTAAATCTGATAACTCCTGATCTTATTTAGTACTCTTTTAATAAAACCTGAGAGCATGCTGCGGGCTGAAAAGCTCGCAGTACCCTTTCCTTATTTTACCGGAGCGTAATTATTATGAATATGAAAAGTGTTGAGGATGTATTTATTCATCTTCTGTCCGATACCTACAGCGCTGAAAAACAACTTACCCGAGCGTTAAGCAAACTCGCTCGCGCCGCCTCCAGCGAAAAGCTGAGCGCCGCCTTCACCGCGCACCTGGAGGAGACGCAGGGTCAGATTGAACGTATTGACCAGATCGTCGAACAGGAAGACGGTATTAAGCTCAAGCGCATGAAGTGCGTGGCAATGGAAGGCTTAATTGAAGAAGCCAACGAAGTTATCGAAAGTACGGAAAAAAATGAAGTGCGTGATGCCGCGTTAATTGCCGCTGCGCAAAAAGTGGAGCATTACGAAATAGCCAGCTACGGTACCCTTGCGACCCTCGCAGAACAACTGGGCTACAAAAAAGCCGTTAAACTTCTTGCCGAAACGCTGGAAGAAGAGAAAGAGACCGACCTTAAACTCACCGACCTGGCCGTTGGCAATATTAACCAAAAAGCGCAGAAATGACGCGATAAGACAGGTTAAATAAAATGAGCATCAGTCCCAGGACAATTAAACGGTGCCATTTAGCGGCAGCAATAATATGGTTCATTCTCGCTATCCCTTCCGTAATATGGTGGAAGAATAGCGTACTATGGGTCATTATCATCAGCATTTACGCCAATATTGTCGGCCACTTATCTGGCTACAGTGCCGCACGTGCCGATCAGGCTGCTGAAAGTGAGACCAAATAAGCGAACCCCTAATGAGGATACAATGATGAATCACGTAGAACACTACCATGACTGGCTACGCGATGCCCATGCAATGGAAAAGCAAGCCGAATCTATGCTGGAGTCCATGGCCAGCCGTATTGATAATTATCCTGATGTTCGCGCCAGAATTGAGCAACATATTAATGAGACAAAACGGCAAATTACATTGCTGGAGGAAATCCTCGACCGTAATGATATTTCTCGTTCGGTCTTAAAAGACTCGATGAGCAAAATGGCGGCCCTGGGTCAATCCATCGGCGGTATGTTCCCGTCCGATGAGATCGTTAAGGGCTCGATCAGCGGCTATGTCTTCGAACAGTTTGAAATCGCCTGCTACACCTCCCTGCTCGCTGCGGCGAAAAAAGCGGGCGATACCGCCTCTGTGCCTGCCATTGAGACGATCCTCGCAGAAGAGCGCGAAATGGCCGACTGGCTGATTCGCCATATCCCGCAAACGACGGAACAGTTCCTGCTGCGTTCAGACGCAGACGGTGTCGAAGCGAAAAAATAATCCACAGGAGAGTGCCTATGTTTCGACACGTCAAACAGCTGCAATATACGGTTCGCGTCGCCGAACCCAACCCCGGTCTTGCTAACCTTTTACTGGAACAGTTTGGCGGGCCGCAGGGCGAACTGGCTGCCGCCTGCCGTTACTTCACTCAGGGCCTGAGCGATGACGATCCGGGCCGCAAGGATATGCTGATGGATATCGCCACCGAGGAGCTAAGCCACCTCGAAATCATCGGTACGTTGGTTGGTATGCTGAACAAAGGTGCCAAAGGCGCGCTGGCGGAAGGGGTGGAAAATGAGGCTGAACTGTATCGGTCCATGACCGAAAACGGTAACGACAGCCACATCACGTCCCTCCTCTACGGCGGCGGTACCCCGCTCACTAACTCGGCGGGCGTGCCCTGGACGGCAGCCTACGTCGATACCATCGGCGAGCCGACGGCGGATCTGCGCTCGAACGTGGCGGCAGAGGCCAGGGCGAAAATCATCTATGAACGGCTGATTAACGTCACTGACGATCCCGGAGTGAAGGATGCGCTGGCGTTTCTGATGACGCGTGAGGCGGCGCATCAGCTCTCCTTTGAGAAGGCGCTGCAGTCTATTCGTAATAATTTCCCGCCGGGAAAACTGCCGCCAATCGAGGAATTCACCAACAAGTACTACAATATGTCTGAAGGTGGAGAGGTTCGCGGAAGCTGGAACAGCGATAAGCACTTTGATTACGTTGAGTCCCCGCAGCCTGCGGTTGATGGCGGAGACGGTAGCGCCAGCGTGACGCTCACAGCTGAACAGGCAACCCTGGTTAAGGCGATGTCTGCCCGCACCAAGTCCGATCCCCATTCCGACCCGCTGACCGGTGCCGAGCTGGGTGCCGGAAAGAGTAAACCGTAATCGGTTTTGCCGGGCATCCTGACCTGCCCGGCAATTCTCGTGCCCCATCGCTTCAGAGGTACGGACCATGTTCGAACTTGATGCATTCCATCTCGCCAGAATTCAGTTCGCTTTTACCGTCTCGTTTCACATTCTTTTCCCGGCGATTACCATCGGTCTTGCCAGCTATCTGGTCGTGCTTGAAGGCATGTGGCTGCGCACCAAAAACGACGTCTGGCGCTCGCTGTACCACTTCTGGCTCAAGATATTTGCCGTTAACTTCGGGATGGGTGTCGTTTCCGGGCTGGTCATGGCGTATCAGTTCGGCACCAACTGGAGCGGGTTCTCCCAGTTCGCAGGCAGTATTACCGGTCCCCTGCTGACCTACGAGGTGTTAACCGCCTTCTTCCTGGAAGCTGGCTTTCTTGGCGTAATGATGTTCGGCTGGAACAAGGTCGGCCCTGGGCTGCACTTCTTTTCAACCTGCATGGTGGCGCTCGGCACGCTGATGTCGACCTTCTGGATCCTCGCCTCAAACAGCTGGATGCACACCCCGCAGGGTTTTACTATCGAGAACGGGCAGGTCATTCCGCAGGACTGGCTGGCGATTATCTTTAACCCCTCCTTCCCTTACCGCCTGATTCATATGGCCATCGCCGCATTTCTGAGCAGCGCGCTGTTTGTCGGCGCGTCGGGCGCATGGCACCTGCTGCGCGGTAACGATACCCCTGCCATACGCACCATGTTCTCCATGGCGATGTGGATGGCGCTGCTGGTTGCCCCCATTCAGGCCGTCGTGGGCGATATGCACGGCCTGAACACGCTTGAGCATCAGCCAGCCAAAATTGCCGCCATAGAGGGGCACTGGGAAAATCCGCCCGGCGAGGCCACGCCGTTGCTGCTGTTTGGCCTGCCCGATATGGACGAGGAGCGCACCAAATACGGTCTTGAAATTCCCGCGCTCGGCAGCCTTATCCTGACGCACAGCCTCGATAAGCAGGTCCCGGCGCTGAAGGACTTCCCGAAAGAGGATCGCCCAAACTCGACCATCGTCTTCTGGTCGTTTCGCATCATGGTCGGAATGGGCCTGCTGATGATTACCCTCGGTCTGGTCAGCCTCTGGCTCCGCTATCGCCACCGGCTCTACGACTCGCGTCCGTTCCAGTGGTTTGCCCTTTGCATGGGGCCCGCGGGTCTGGTGGCGCTGCTCGCCGGCTGGGTGACCACCGAAGTGGGCCGCCAGCCGTGGGTGGTTTACGGTTATCTGCGCACGATTGACGCGGTCTCCCTGCACAGCACCCTGCAGATGAGCATCAGCCTGCTGGCGTTCTTCGTTGTCTACTCGTCGGTGTTTGGCGTGGGCTATGTGTACCTCATCCGGCTGATTAAGAAAGGCCCGCAGCCCGTCGATACGCTGACGTCAAACACGTCGGGCACCCCCGCCCGTCCGCTGTCTGCCGCGGAGTCTGTTCCGGAACAGGAGAGAAACTGATGGGCGTCGATATCTCTGTTATCTGGTTTGCCATCATCGTCTTTGCCACGCTGATGTACATCATTATGGATGGCTTTGATTTGGGCATCGGCCTGCTGTTTAACTTCGTGAGCGATGCGAAAGAGCGCGATGTGATGGTCAACAGCGTAGCGCCCGTATGGGACGGCAACGAGACCTGGCTGGTGCTTGGCGGTGCGGGGCTGTTCGGCGCGTTCCCGCTGGCTTACGCGGTGATCATTGATGCGCTCACTATCCCCCTCACCGCGATGCTGATCGGCCTCATCTTTCGCGGCGTCGCCTTTGAGTTTCGTTTTAAAGCGACGCCTTCGCACCGTAAGTTCTGGGACTACTCCTTCGCCGGTGGCTCTCTGCTCGCCACCTTCAGCCAGGGGATCGTCGTGGGGGCGGTGATCAACGGCTTTGAGGTAGAGGGCAGACGCTTTGTGGGCTCGCCGCTTGACTGGCTGACGCCCTTTAACCTTTTCTGCGGTATCGGCCTGGTGGTCGCCTACACGCTGCTGGGCACCACCTGGCTTATCATGAAAAGTGAAGGCGCCCTGCAACGCCGCATGCGCGAGCTAACCCGCCACGTGCTGCTGGCCCTGATGGTGGTGATCGCGGTTGTCAGCGTCTGGACGCCGCTCGGCTGGCAGTACGTGGCCGACCGTTGGTTTACCCTGCCCAACTTCTTCTGGTTCCTGCCGGTTCCCCTGCTGGTAGGCCTGTTTAGCGTGTTGATCTGGCGGCTGACCCGCAACCCGGCCAGCCACTCGCGCCCCTTCCTGCTGACGCTGGGGCTGATCTTCCTCGGATTTAGCGGCCTGGGTATCAGCCTGTGGCCAAACATTATTCCGCCGCGCATCACCCTGTGGGAAGCCGCGGCGCCCCCCGCCAGCCAGCTGTTTATGCTGGTCGGGACCCTGCTGATAATTCCGGTGATTCTGGTGTACACCGCCTGGAGCTACTACGTCTTCCGGGGCAAGGTTTCGGATACTGAAGGCTATCACTGAGGAACGCTATGACGGACTGGCATACACGGGCCATTATCTACCAGATTGATACCGCGCTTTTTTACGATATGAACGGCGATGGCTGCGGGGACATCGCCGGGATCGCGGCCAAGCTGCGCTATATTCGCCGCATGGGGGCGACGGTTATCTGGATTACCCCGTTTTACCTCACACCCTTTCTCGATGAGGGCTACGACGTCAGCGACCATCTGCAGGTGGACCCCCGCTTCGGAAAACTGGCCGATATCATCGCCTTTATCGAACAGGCCCGGGAGCTGGGCATGCAGGTTATTATTGAGCTGCTGATCCAGCACACCTCGGACGCCCATCCCTGGTTCCAGCAGGCCCGCCGCAGCCCCGCCTCGCCCTATCGCGATTACTATATCTGGTCGGATAACGACAACGACGATACGCCCCCCATGTTTCCCGGCGTGGAAAAGAGCGTCTGGAGCTGGGACGACGAAGCTGGACAGTATTACCGGCACATGTTCTACCGCCACGAGCCGGACCTGAACCTGACCTCGCCCGCCGTGCTTAAGGAGATTGAGAATATTATCCTCTTCTGGCTCAAGCTGGGGGTATCGGGATTTCGACTGGATGCCGCATCACACCTCACGAAGCAGGCGGGCAGCGGTGACGAGAAAAAAGGCCTGTGGATCCTGGAGCACATGCGCCGTCTTATCGAACAGCGTAATCCGGACGCGATCCTGCTCGGCGAAGTGGACGTAGACGTTGAGGTTTATAAAGACTATTTCGGCAATAACGACCGCCTGCATCTGGTGCTCAACTTCTGGCTCAACAAGTATTTCTACGTCAGCCTGGCCAGAAAAAGCGCCCGCCCGCTGCGCAACGCGGTGAAGAAGATGATCGTCCCGCCAGATTCATGCTGTTTTGCCAACTGGCTGCGCAACCATGACGAGCTGGATCTGGAAGGGATTAGCCAGAAAGATAAACAGTTCGTGCTCGACACCTTCGCCCCTGACGAGGAGATGAACGTCTATCAGCGTGGGATCCGCCGACGTCTGGCCCCGATGCTGAATGGCGATCCAAAGCGGCTGGCGTTCTGCCACGCGGTGCTCTTTTCCCTGCCGGGCGTCCCGGTGATGCGCTACGGGGATGAGATCGGCATGGGTGACGACCTTGAACTGGAGGAGCGCTACGCCGTCCGCACCCCAATGCAGTGGGCAGGTTCACAGGGAGGTGGTTTTTCGGCGGCCGATCCTGAAAAATTTATTGCGCCGATAATCGACCACGGACCCTACCGCTATCAAAAAATCAACGTCGCCGATTCGCTGCTCCACCGCAACTCGCTCCTGCACCGGATTATTGATATTGCCAATACCCGCTCGGAGTTCCCCGAAATTGCCGTGGCGCCCTTTCGCCTCATCACCCTCGCTCATGACGCGGTGCTGGGGATCTATTACGAGACCGACGAGCGCAGCATTCTGACCTTCGTAAACTTCAGCGACCAGCCGGTGCAGTTCACCGCCAGAGGGATCCGCAACGCCACCTGGACCGCCTGCCTCGCGGACAAACGCTACGACGACGCGCTGGTTTGCGGCAAAACCGTCGAACTCAGTATTGGCGCCTACGGCTACCGCTGGTTCTGGACGCACCGCAGCGCGCTGCGGTGATTAGCGTTTCCGGCGGGTTATCAGACGCGTCAACATAATCCCCGCCACCGCGAGGGCCCCCAGCGCCACCTTGCCCGGCATACCGGAGGTGACGGACGTAGCGCGGTTCTTCGCTTCGTCGGTAAAACGACCATGGATTTTGTGCAGGTCGTCAATCGGCTGGTCGAGATAGTCCCGCCGATCCGCTGCGTTCAGATCGTCGGTCATCTGGCCTTCCCAGGCTTTTTTTACCATCAGACGGTCAAGGTAGCCCGGAAAGAAGAATTGCCCGACGATGGACTGGATAGTGCTGCTGCCCACCCACAGCTCGCGCACCGGTTTCTGCGCAACCTTAAAGATGGCGCTGGCGGCCACTTCAGGCTCAAAGACCGGCGGCACCGGTCGCATCGCCCAGGCGAACTTATTCCTTGCCCATTCGAACTGCGGCGTATTGAGTCCCGGCATCTGCACCATGGAAAGCTGAACCCGGCTATTCTCGTGCATCAGCTCCGTGCGCACCGCATCGGTGAACCCGCGGATCGCCGCTTTGGCCCCGCAGTAGGCCGACTGCAAAGGGATGGAACGGTAGGCCAGCGCGGACCCCACCTGAATAATCACCCCCCTGTCGCGGGGCACCATCAGCTCCAGCGCGGCGCGGGTGCCGTTAACAAATCCGAGATAGGTAACATCCGTCACGCGACGAAACTCATCCGGCGTCAGGGTACGAAACGGCGCCAGCACGGCCCCCATCGCATTGTTGACCCAGACATCAATCGCCCCGAGGCGATACTCAATCTCGTTAGCCGCATCCACCACCGCCTGGCTGTCGGCGACGTCCGCCTGCACCGCGTGGGCATTAACGCCGAAGCGGCGAAGCTCTTCCTGGGTGGAGTGCAGGCTGGCTTCATCGCGGGCGATAAGCCCCACATCGTAACCTGCCTTTGCAAATTTCAGCGCCGTGGCTTTTCCCACGCCCGCCGTCCCGCCGGTAATCACTATGACCGCCATAGAACCTCCGCGTGAATTTAGCCGTTATTGCCGTCCGACAATGTTGTCACCAGTTCAGCGAGCGAAAATTGCACCGCTTTTTCCACCACATCCTGGCAGTCGCCGGAGAAAAGGACGGTGCGGGTTTTCGTCTCACCGCAGATATTCCAGGCAAAGCAGACCGTTCCCGCCGCCGTACCGTCATCGCCCCCTTCCGGACCCGCGTAGCCGCTGATGGCGATGCTGATATCCGCCTGGGCAATGTCGCGGATGCTGGCGGCCATCTCGGTCACCGTCTGTTCACTGACGGCGGTATAGCGCGCCAGCGTCTCCTGACGCACGCCGAGGATCCGCGATTTGGCTTCATCGCTGAACACAACCAGCCCGACGTCATAAAAATCGGCCGTGTTTTCCTCTGCACACAGTGCCACCGAGAGCTTTCCTCCCGTGCAGGATTCCGCGGTGGTTAAGCGCAGCCCGGCATCGGTTAATTTACTCGCCAGCTTTTTGGTGAGTTCACTCACGGTATAATGACTGTCGTGTAAAAGATTGCTCATCTTGCCGCCTCTTATTTTTCAACAGGAATGATTGAAATATGTCCATTGCGCTCAAGTATGGCATATTTAATTTCGCTAAGTTCTGTAATGCCATTATTTTGACGCGCTGACACCAGAATATCATCACAAGATACGTCGACTTTTTTTAGCTTATCCGCTAATGGAACGCCATTCTCAACCAGAATCACAGGGGTCCCATCAAGAATATTCTCCACCGGGGAAAAATATTTCTTCATCAGGCCAAATATAATGTCAACGACCACCAGTGTGGTAATGGTAATCATTGCACCGGTAACCGAGAAATCCTGCCCCAAAAGCGCCTGTTGCGTCGCCTCACTAATAATTAAGAGGAGGATGAGATCAAAGCTGGTCATCTGCAGCAGCGCCCGTCGCCCTGCCACTTTAAATACCACCACGAGAAACAGATAAATCGCCAGCGCGCGAAAGACCATATCCATATCAGCCTCCTAGGGATAAATAAATTGCCAGAGGTTAATCTCCGGCTCGTTGTTGACGCGGATGACGGTGTTCCATTTACCGGCTCTTGAAGGTGTCGTGAAGTATAAAACAGAGAAGTTGTCTGATTTTTGCAGGTCGTCATAGACCAAATAGAGGGTTTTGCCGTGGCTATACATTTTGTCTGGCTGCGGCCAGACGCTGCCGGGCTCGTACACGTCGCTGCTGTCGGTGGTCAGGCTGAGGGTATAGCTGCCCTCCGTCTTCACCGGGAAGGTGACCTGCATTCTTGACTCCGTCTCCCGCCGGCCGAAGCATTCATAGTTTATGCTCAATGAGTTAGCGGAATTGGTTTTGGCCGTATCGCTCACCACCCCGCTGGAAAACAGACCAGCAACCGCTGCGATGATAATAGCCAGGAGGACCACAAAACCCACCTGGCGAAAAGAATATTCAAACCTCAACAAGCGATAACTCTCATCTATCCCGGGTAACTTTTCATTTTCATGCTTCATAGTCGTTGTCACCGTTTCGCTTATTTCAAGATAGTTTTGATTTCCAAAGAGAATGTTTTTAAGACTTATCACATTTGCCACATAAAGGAATAGCAACAATACTTAATATGTCAAGACACTCAAAAATGAAGGATATCAGATGAAATTATCACTTATTTCCGCTTTTTTGATATTTCTGGTTCCAGCTGCATGGGCAGATAATAACGGCGGGTTACAAAAAGGTGAAGCACCGCCACCGCCCCACGCGCTGGACAGCGGATATCGTGGAACCGACGACGCGCGTATTATGACCATCGATCAGGCAAAACAATTGCACGATGGCGCGACAATTTCATTGCGCGGTAATCTTATTGACGGTAGCGGCGATAAGTTTGTATTCCAGGATAAAACCGGAAAAATCGACGTTATTATTCCCCAGGCAGTCTTCGACGGCAGAACGGTAAAACCCGATCAGATGATCAGTATCAACGGTTCGCTTGATAAAAAATCATCGCCTGCCGTCGTTCGTGTTGATCGTTTGCAGAAATAATTCAGCGAAGCGTTAACGCTGCAACTATCCATCAAATCTCACCCCTTGGCTTAAGGAGTCAGCTATGAGTGATACTACACAACGTACGAACGCTTACCCGAAACCCCCGTTCCCGGAACAGCCGCAAACGCCGCCGGGACTGGCGTCTGAAATGCAGCCTGTACCCGACCACGGTGAAACAAGCTATAAAGGGCATGGCCGCCTTGCCGGCAAAAAAGCGCTGATCACCGGTGGTGACTCCGGGATTGGACGCGCAGTGGCTATCGCCTACGCCCGTGAAGGGGCAGACGTCGCCATCAACTATCTGCCTGAAGAAGAGAAAGATGCCGCCGAGGTCATCGACCTGATCAAAGCGGAAGGCCGCAAGGCCATCGCGCTGCCCGGAGACGTCCGGGACGAGACCTTTTGCCAGAACTTGGTCGAAGAAGCCGTTTCGAAGCTGGGCGGGCTGGATATTCTGGTCAACAACGCAGGCCGTCAGCAATTCCGGGAATCCCTTGAAGAGCTTACCACTGAAGATTTTGACGCGACGTTTAAAACCAACGTTTACGCCCCCTTCTGGATCACCAAGGCCGCCCTGCGCCACCTGAAAGCGTCGTCCGTGATCATTAACACTTCCTCCGTTCAGGCGGTGAAGCCCAGCCCCGTACTGCTGGACTATGCCCAGACGAAGGCCTGTCTGGCGGTGTTTACCAAATCCTTAGCCAAACAGCTGGGTCCGAAAGGCATTCGCGTCAACGCCGTCGCCCCCGGCCCGTACTGGACGGTACTCCAGTCCAGCGGCGGCCAGCCGATGGAGAAAGTGAAGGAGTTCGGGGGTGATACCCCGCTGGGTCGTCCGGGACAGCCCGTCGAGATTGCCCCGCTGTACGTCACGCTGGCCTCGGATGAGTGTTCCTTTACCTCCGGTCAGGTATGGTGCTCTGACGGCGGCGACGGCGTGATCTAAACCGGTTTGCAGTTTATCCCTCCGCAGTGAGCAATAAATGAACAAGGACGTTCATCACCCACCTCGCCTGAAAAACATGTTGTAACTCAAACAGATCAAATGTTAAAAATATTTTGCTATCAAGTTATCAAAATTAAACAACTTAACTTGTCACCCGCATCGCTCTGTTTTTAACATCGCCTATGGAAAAAAATGGTCTGTTCAGTCAGCGCATACGCTTGCGCCATTTGCATACATTTGTGGCCGTCGCTCAACAGGGAACGCTGGGGCGCGCGGCTGAAACTCTTAACCTGAGCCAGCCCGCGCTCTCAAAAACCCTTAACGAGCTGGAACAGCTGACCGGCGCCCGTCTATTTGACCGCGGTCGGCTGGGGGCACAGCTGACTCTGGTGGGCGAACAGTTCCTGACGCACGCCGTGAAGGTTCTTGATGCGCTCAACACCGCAGGCCAGTCCCTGCACCGAAAAGAAGAGCACACCAGCGAGGTGGTGCGCGTCGGCGCCCTGCCAACCGCGGCGCTGGGGATCCTGCCGCCCGTTATTGGACAGTTCCACAAGCAGCAGCGCAATACCACTATTCAGGTTGCCACCATGAATAACACCATGCTGCTCGCGGGGCTGAAATCGGGTGAGCTTGATCTCGGTATCGGTCGAATGTCCGACCCCGAGCTGATGGGCGGTCTCAATTATGAACTGCTGTTCCTGGAATCCCTGAAGCTGGTGGTTCGACCCGATCATCCCCTGCTGCAGGACACGGTGACGTTAAGCCGGGTGATGGAGTGGCCGGTGGTGGTTTGCCCGAAAGGGACCGTCCCGCGCCAGGCCGCCGAAACCTTGCTGCAGATGCAGGGGTGTACGCTACCCTCAGGGTGCATCGAAACGCTTTCGGCTTCTCTTTCGCGCCAGCTTACCCTGGATTATGACTACGTCTGGTTCGTCCCCTCCGGTGCGGTAAAAGATGATTTGCGTCAGGGCACGCTGACCGCCCTGCCGATCGCCTCCCCGGGGGCGGGTGAACCCATCGGTATTTTGACCCGGGTAGATACTCCCCTTTCCACGGGCGCACAAACGCTGCTGAGCGCTATCCGTAAATCTATGCCTGTCTGATTCCCTTCACCCCTCACCCAGTTCCCTCTCCCTGTGGGAGAGGGAACTGGGCTGTGCGTTAATCAAATAATGCGGAATGATCCATTAACAATTGCGTAAAACAAATTAACAGTTTTATCATAACGGCGGATTCACCATTTGGTTCGCGAATCGTTATATAAACAAGAATTCACTCGTTTTAATCATTGCTCTCCCCGCATTTATTATCCAGATGGTACACACCCGGCAATGCGGAGAGATTCAAAGGAGACAGAAATGGCATTTGGCAGCGCGCCGCGCGGGATACCTCGTATTTTGCAGTGGCTCCTTGCCGGACTGATGTTGCTCATCGGTCTGGCGGTCGGCGGGTTGGGCTTCAAGCTCGCCGCCGTAGGCGGAAGTTTTTACTTCGTGATAATGGGCGTGGTGATGGTCATTGCCGCGCTCCTGATTTTCCTCAATCGCAGCAGCGGGATCGTGCTTTACGGCATCGCGTTTATGGCCTCGCTGTTCTGGGCGGTAAGCGATGCGGGCTGGGATTTCTGGCCGCTCTTCTCGCGCCTGTTCACCTTTGCCGTACTGGCCTTCCTCTGCGCCATCGTCTGGCCTTTCCTGCGCGCGGCCAACCACGGCGCAGCGAATAAAGCCCCGGCTTATGGCGTTGCGGCGGTTCTCGCACTGGCGATGCTGGTCAGCCTCGGCTGGATGTTTAAGCCTCAAACCCTCGTGGCGGCGAACGAGCCCGTTCCGGTGAAACCCGTTGCTCCCGGCGAACAGCAGAAAAACTGGGAACACTGGGGCAACACCACCCACGGCGACCGCTTCGCCGCGCTGGACCAGATTAACAAGCAAAACATCAGCGATCTGAAAGTCGCCTGGGTGGCGCACACCGGGGATATTCCGCAGAGCAACGGCTCCGGCGCGGAAGATCAGAACACGCCGCTGCAAATTGGCGACACGCTCTATGTCTGTACCCCGTACAGTAAAGTGCTGGCGCTGGACGTGGATTCCGGGAAAGAAAAATGGCGTTATGATTCGAAAGCCACCGCGCCGAACTGGCAGCGTTGCCGTGGTCTGGGCTACTTTGAAGATCATGCAAACGTGACAGCGTCACAGACCGGGACGTCGCCAGCGGCATGCCCTCGCCGCCTGTTCCTGCCGACCACCGACGCCCGTCTGATTGCCATCAATGCGGATAATGGCAAGCTCTGCGACGACTTTGGCGAGCATGGCACTGTTGACCTGAGCGTTGGCATGGGCGAAATCAAGCCGGGCTATTATCAGCAGACCTCCACGCCGCTGGTGGCCGGAAACGTCGTTGTCGTCGGCGGTCGCGTCGCGGATAACTTCTCCACCGGCGAGCCGCCGGGCGTGGTGCGCGCCTACGACGTTCACACCGGTAAGCTCGCCTGGGCGTGGGATCCGGGTAACCCGAACCTGACCGGCCTGCCGCCGGAAGGCCAGACTTATACCCGCGGTACGCCGAACGTCTGGTCTGCGATGTCTTACGACGCTAAGCTGAACCTGATCTACCTGCCAACCGGCAACGCCACCCCGGACTTCTGGGCGGGCGAGCGTACCGCGCTGGACGATAAATACAGCTCCTCCATCGTCGCCGTCGACGCCGCCACCGGACAGGTACGCTGGCATTTCCAGACCACCCACCACGACCTGTGGGACTTCGACCTGCCTTCCCAGCCGCTGCTGTACGACCTGCCGGACGGCAAAGGCGGCACCACGCCTGTACTGGTGCAGACCAGCAAGCAGGGCATGATCTTTATGCTCAACCGTGAAACCGGCAAGCCGGTGGCGAAGGTGGAGGAACGTCCAGTTCCGGCGGGTAACGTTGAAGGTGAACGCTACTCTCCGACCCAGCCGTACTCCGTGGGCATGCCGATGATTGGCAACCAGACGTTAACCGAGTCCGACATGTGGGGGGCGACGCCTGTCGACCTGCTTCTGTGCCGCATTCAGTTTAAAGAGATGCGTCATCAGGGCGTCTTCACCCCGCCGGGTCTCGACCGTTCCCTGCAGTTCCCCGGCTCGCTCGGCGGGATGAACTGGGGCAGCGTCTCCGTTGACCCGAACAACAGCCTGATGTTCGTCAACGATATGCGTCTGGGGCTGGCAAACTACATGGTGCCGCGCGCGAACGTGGCGAAAAACGCCAGCGGCATTGAGATGGGGATTGTCCCGATGGACGGCACGCCGTTCGGCGCAATGCGCGAACGCTTCCTGTCGCCGCTGGGCATTCCGTGCCAGAAGCCGCCGTTCGGAACCATGTCGGCTGTTGACCTGAAAACCGGCAAGCTGGTGTGGCAGGTACCGGTTGGTACCGTAGAAGATACCGGCCCGCTGGGCATTCGCATGCACATGCCAATCCCAATCGGGATGCCAACGCTGGGCGCGTCGCTATCAACCCAGTCCGGCCTGCTGTTCTTCGCCGGCACCCAGGATTTCTACCTGCGCGCGTTTGATACCGCCACCGGGAAAGAGATCTGGAAGGACCGCCTGCCGGTCGGTAGCCAGTCCGGCCCGATGACCTACGTCTCGCCGAAAACCGGTAAGCAGTACATCGTCATTAACGCCGGGGGCGCTCGCCAGTCGCCGGATCGCGGTGATTACGTTATCGCGTACGCGTTACCCGATAAGCAGTAACGGATAAAAAAAGGGACCGAAAGGTCCCTTTTTTGTCGGCCGGGTAAGCGAAGCGCCACCCGACACGGCCGGCGACTCAGAACGTTTCCCAGTTATCACCGTTATTCGCTACCGCCGGACGTAATGCGGCAGGTTTTACTGCCGCAGAGTTCTGCTGTTGAGTACGCCCCTGAGCCTTGCCGCTCAGACGAAACGCCCCGACCGCCTCGGTCAGACGCGCGCCCTGTTCTTCCAGCGACGCGGCCGCCGCGGAGGCCTCTTCCACCAGCGAGGCGTTCTGCTGGGTCACTTTATCCATCTCCGAAATAGCCTGGCTGACCTGCACGATACCGCGGCTCTGCTCGTCAGACGCGGCGGCAATCTCCAGCATGATGTCGGTGACGCGCTTCACCGCCTCGACGATCTCATTCATGGTATTGCCTGCGGCAACGACCTCACCGGAACCCTGGTCTATCAGCGAGACCGATTCGTTGATCAGGCTTTCGATCTCTTTTGCGGCGTTGGCGCTGCGGCTTGCCAGGGTGCGGACTTCGCTGGCCACCACGGCGAACCCGCGTCCCTGCTCGCCCGCCCGCGCCGCTTCTACCGCCGCGTTAAGCGCCAGGATATTGGTCTGGAAGGCGATGCTATTGATCACCGCGGTAATCTCAGAGATTTTCTTCGAACTGCTTGAGATATTGCCCATAGTTTTCACCACACCGGAGACCATCTGGCCGCCGCGGCTGGCTTTCCCGGAGGCATCTTCCGCCAGCTTGCTGGCATGATGGGCGTTATCGGCGTTCTGCTTCACCGTCGCGGTCAGCTGCTCCATGCTGGCGGCAGTCTGCTCAATCGCCGCGGCCTGCTGCTCGGTTCGTGATGAGAGATCGGTGTTACCGGCAGAGATCTCGCTGGTACCCCGGTAGATCTCCTCCGCTCCCTGACGGACGGTGCCGACCGTTGTTTCAAGGGAGTGCTGCATGGTTTGCAGATCGCGCGTCAGGCGGCCAATTTCGCTCCGGCTCGTCGCATCGTCAGGCATCGTTAAATCGCCTTTCGCGATATTCTCGATGCGGGTGGCGGCACGCTGCAGCGGATTAATGACCGTGCGGCGCAGCACGACGAAGGTCATCGCGGTCAGCACCAGCGCCAGCGCAAACGCGCCCACCATAAACATCAGGCCCAGTTGCGTGCGGCTGTGCGCCTGCGCCGTCAGCGCATTGGCGCGGTCGGTGCGGATCTTAATCGCCTTCAGCAGAACGGCGTTGTAAGCGTCGTCCAGCGGGCGCGCGGTCTCATTTTCGTGGTTGATGATCGCCTCGAACATGCCGTTTTTGGCAAATTTGACCATCGGCTGGAGGCCCGCAATATAGGCGTCGTAGCGTGCCTTCAGGTCTGCATCCAGCGCTTCGTCCGCAGCGCTGCGCACGGAACGATGCATATAGGCGGTAAAGCTATCCTGGGACTGTTTAATGCGCGTTTCCGCCTCACGGATGTTCTGCTTCATGGCCTCCATCTCCGCGATACGGCTTGCCGCGCCGGCGTGGATCATATTGATACGCGCGGTGCGCAGATGGTTTGAGCTGTTCGACAGCCCCATACGCACCTGAATTTCGGACGTAACGTCCTGCTGATCGTTGTCGGCCTGTAGCAGGAAATACCCCGCCAGACCCGAACTCAAGGCAAACAGCAGAATAATGCCACCGAGAATGGAGGAAAACAGCGGAACCAGCCTGATGTGATGCAGGAAGCTCAGCTTGCGCTGCGCCTGCATCGAAGAAGTGTTGTCCATGACCGTCGACTCTCTTATAGGTAAGATGCGCAAAAACACGCCTGTTAGATAGTCATCGGCACGGCAGAGATTTAGATTACGGCTAAAAACGCCGCACTGGTCACACTTTAGAGAAGATTATTAAAGAAATGCCAGCGGCTAAAAACCGCTGGCAGAAGAGTTACTTGTCGCCGAAATGAATGACGGTGCGGATGGATTTTCCTTCGTGCATCAGATCGAACGCCTCGTTGATCTGCTCCAGCGGCAAACGGTGGGTAATGAACGGGTCGAGCTGAATTTTACCGACCATCGCGTCTTCCACCATGCCGGGAAGCTGGGTACGCCCCTTCACGCCGCCAAACGCGGAGCCGCGCCAGACGCGTCCGGTCACCAGCTGGAATGGACGGGTTTTGATCTCCTGTCCTGCCCCGGCCACGCCGATGATGATGCTCTCACCCCAGCCCTTGTGGCAGCATTCCAGCGCAGAACGCATTACGTTGACGTTGCCGATACACTCGAAGCTGAAGTCCACGCCGCCGTCGGTCATCTCAACGATGACGTCCTGAATCGGTTTCTCGTGATCTTTCGGGTTCACGAAATCGGTCGCGCCCATTTCACCCGCCAGCTTGAATTTTTCCGGGTTGGTATCGACCGCGATGATACGCCCGGCCTTCGCCTGCACCGCACCCTGAATCACTGCCAGACCAATGCCGCCGAGACCAAACACCGCCACGGTGTCGCCCTCTTTGACTTTTGCCGTGTTATGCACCGCGCCAATGCCGGTAGTTACGCCGCAGCCCAGCAGGCAGACTTTATCCAGCGGCGCCTGCGGGTTGACCTTCGCCAGCGAGATCTCCGCGCAAACGGTGTATTCACTGAAGGTGCTGGTACCCATGTAGTGATAGATTGGCTCACCGTTGTAGGAGAAACGGGTGGTGCCGTCCGGCATCAGCCCTTTCCCCTGAGTGGCGCGCACGGCCTGGCAGAGGTTAGTTTTACCGGATTTACAGAACTTACACTCTCCGCATTCCGCCGTGTACAGCGGGATAACGTGATCGCCTGGCTTCAGGCTGGTCACGCCCTCGCCCACTTCCACCACAATCCCGCCGCCTTCATGACCCAGCACCGCCGGGAAGACGCCTTCCGGATCGTCACCGGAGAGGGTAAACGCATCGGTATGGCACACGCCGGTATGGGTGATTTTGATCAGCACTTCGCCTTTTTTCGGCGGTGCGACGTCGATGTCGACGATTTTCAGCGGCTGGCCGGGGCCAAATGCAACAGCTGCGCGAGATTTCATCATGTCTTCCCTTTTTGTCAGGTGTGTGGATTTATTTTAGATAAGAGCGCAGCAAATGGCCGACTTCCGCCATGCGTACGGCTCGCTGATCCGGCGTTGTGTCTCCCGTCACCAGCTCGTCTTTGAGATGTATTTCAACCATTTCGCCCATCAGGCCATTGGCAGCCCCGCGCACGGCGGCAATTTGCTGCAGGATGGCCAGACAGGGGTCGCCCGACTCCAGCGCGCGTTCAAGGGCATCAACCTGGCCCCGAATGCGGCGGACGCGGGTAAGAATACGTTTTTTATCTTCGGGTGAGTGCGGCATATGCCCTCCTGATACTATAGGGGGGTATGGTATAGGAGTTATCTTACATATGTAAACTTACTTTTAACATGAAATCTAGATCGCGCTGAGCTTATCCGGCACTCACCCCCCTGCCATCTTGCGCCAGCATTTGCAGCTCCTCCTGAAGCCATCGGGTCGCCCCCCGCTGGCCGCTGCGCTTATGCGAGTAAATTTTCACCTCAAATTTGGGAATAGAGAACGGCAAGGCAAAAATCCTCAGTTCCGCCGCCGCCACCAGCTTCTCGGCGGCGTAACGAGGAATGGCCATCAGCAGGTCGCTTTCCGCAACGATAAATGGCGCGCTCAGCATCGACGGCGTTTTGATCGCAATGTACCGCGTATAGCCCAGTTGCTCGAGCCGCACGTCCAGCACGCCCTGCTTTTCATTCCACGGCGTCACCACCAGGTGTCGGGCAGCGAGATAATCCTCCAGCGTCAGCCGGGTCCGGCGTGCGTTGCTGATAACCACATACTCATCTTCAAACCAGCCGATCTCCTCCAGCTCAGGATGGCGATTGTCCTCCGGGGTGCTGAAACCGAGCGCCAGATCCACTTCACCGGCCAGGAGTTCCGTCAGCGCCGGGCTGTGCGGCAGATAGCGCAATTCGAAACGCAAGCCCGGGGCAGCAGTCTGCAGCTTGTGCATCAGGGCGGGAAAAATACATAGCGCGGTAAAATCCGTAATCCCAATTTGCAAGCTTTCGGTACTGCTGGTGGCGTCAAACTCCGGCTGCGGGGTCAGCTCCTGATTAAGGAACGACAATGCGGAAGCAATAGAAGGCGCAAGCTGAGAGGCGTACACGCTGGGGGACATACGATGCCCTTCCCGAAAAAAGAGCGGATCGTTAAGGGCCGTGCGCAGACGCGACAGCGCATGGCTCAGCGCCGAGGTGCTCATCGCCAGCTCGTCGGCTGCAAGGCGAACAGAACGGTGGCGGTAAATGGCGTCAAAAACGGGCAGCAGGTTTAAATCAAGACGTCTCAGCGCCGGATGCGTAATATTCATCATTTGTTGATTTCATTGCACTTAATTCTTCGGACAATACTCCGTATGCTTAACGCCATCAATCGCGAACCGTGCAAATAACAGGAAAAACAATGAGCATAACCCTTCGTCAGGCCCGTCCCGAAGATGCAGCGGCTATTTACGCCATGATCTATGAGCTGGCGGTATATGAAAAAGCCCCCGAAGAGGTCGTAACCACGCCGGACGAGATCCGGGAAACCCTCTTTGGTGCGGGCAGTAAAACCGAGGCGTTGATCGCTGAGTTTGACGGCAGGATCGCCGGCTATGCCGTGTTCTTCACCAGCTATTCGACCTGGCTTGGACGCAACGGGATTTATATGGAAGACCTGTACATTTCCCCGGACTACCGCGGTAAAGGCGCGGGCAGAGCGCTGCTGAAACATATCGCTCAACTCGCGGTAAAACGGCAATGTGGCCGCCTTGAATGGAGCGTGCTGGACTGGAACCAGCCCGCCATCGATTTTTATCTGAGCATTGGCGCGCTGCCGCAGTCCGAATGGGTGCGCTACCGTCTTGACGGCGAAGCGCTGCTCAAATTTGCCGAATAGCGGCACCGCTCAGCGCGAGGATCCCGACCAGGCGGATCCTCGATTCCCGCCAGTACCGTCTGAAGACATTAATAACTTGTGCTACAATTCCATAAATTTCATTAACATATTGTAGAACAACATGAGTACAACTCCCTTCATCCGCCCGCAGCTCACCCTGCCAAACGGCGCCGATAAACTTCTGCTGCACTCCTGCTGCGCCCCCTGCTCCGGTGAAGTCATGGAAGCTATCCAGGCCTCGGGCATTGACTACACCATTTTCTTCTATAACCCCAACATCCATCCGCAAAAGGAATACCTCATCCGTAAGGAAGAAAACATTCGTTTTGCAGAAAAACACGGCGTGCCGTTTGTTGATGCCGATTACGATACCGATAACTGGTTCGAGCGTGCCAAAGGCATGGAGTGGGAGCCCGAGCGCGGCGTCCGCTGCACCATGTGCTTCGATATGCGCTTCGAGCGTACGGCGCTCTACGCGGCGGAAAATGGTTTCAGCGTAATCAGCAGCTCGCTGGGGATCTCTCGCTGGAAGAATATGCAGCAGATCAATGACTGCGGCCAGCGTGCGGCAGCGCGCTATCCGGGGATGGTCTACTGGGACTACAACTGGCGCAAACAGGGCGGCTCATCACGCATGATTGAGATCAGCAAGCGGGAACAGTTTTACCAGCAGGAATATTGCGGCTGCGTGTATTCCCTTCGGGACAGCAACCTGCACCGCAAGTCGCAGGGCCGCCCGCTTATCCGCATTGGCAAACTGTATTACGGCCATGATGAGAACGAAAAATAACGGCCTCTTCTGGTGTAGATATATCCGAAAACCGGCCAATTCCCTCCGAAATTTAGCGTTCCGCCTCTCATCTTTTCAAAGAGGGGCTATCCTTTAACTATCAACAAAAGGAGGCAAAAATGTCTGATTTCGGTACTGATAAAAACACCCAGTTTGCTGAAGACAAAGCAAAAAATAAATTTGATGAACTTTCAGGTTCAGCCCAGCAGCAGTTCGGTGAATTCGTTGATTCACCGAAGCATCAGGTAAAAGGCGCTGCGAAAAAATATGCCGCACAGGCCAGCGATGCTGTCTCTGACGTGACTGAAGCGGTCAGAAATAACCCGCTCACCGGTCTTATCGCCGCGGGTGCGGTTGGTATTGTGCTTGGCCTGTTGCTGGGACGCAAATAAACAAGGCCCTTCGGGGCTTTATTTTTTAGCTGAACAATCTCACCATGCGGTCTAATTCCTCCTCTTTCACGGCGCGCGAGAGATAATATCCCTGAAAGTTTTTCACACCCAGCTCGACTAATTTTTCAAACTTCTCCTCACTGTCAACGCCCTCTGCAATGCAAGCTGTTCCGGTCATATCGCTGTAAATCTGTATCGCTTTAATCAGATTATAATCGTTGTCGTTCGCCACAAAATGATCGACGATGTCCCGATCCAGTTTCAGCCCATCAAAATGCACCTGCCTCACGGGGAACATGGCATGATGGCTTGAGAAGCAGTCGTCAAGAAACAGTCTGCACCCCGTTTTACGCAGGTGCCGCATGGTTTCTGGGATGCTTTTATCTTTCGTTACATCAATATCTTCCGCGAATTCAAAGACCAGCTTTTCTGCCCACTGGGGGTTAAGCAGCATGCCGATGGCTTTCCTGGCCATCTCTGGCAACGCGTTCCCGGACGCCAGGCGAGGCGGAATATTAACGGAAAAATAGAATTTACCGTTATATTTATTAATCCCGGACACGGCGGCGTGGATCACCATAGCCGTAATCTTTAGCCATACTTCATAATTAGCGATGTCATTCAGAAAACGGGCTGGCTTGACTATTTTACCGTTCTTATTCCAGCGAATAAGTATCTCAAACCCCACTCCTTTCTTGTCACGATCGGTAATGATCTGGTAGGCGGGGAATATCTCCCTTTTCACCAGCGCATTAAAAACTTCCGCTTCTTTATCCGTGAAGTCCACTCTTTGATTTTGGCTTTTAATCCGCCTTTCCACTTTTACATTGCGCGGTTCATTCAACCATCGCTTAATACAATGTAATTTCTGCAGACCTTCTTTACGATGGGTGTAAACCGTTTTATTAGAAAGCCTCAGTTTGTCGCACAGGTCTTTTATAGACATGCCGCGATAGAAGTTCAATAAAACATCAACCTCTCTTCTTGTCAGCCATTTGAGCTTTTCTGACGAAGAACAGTCCAGATAGTAATCGCGTAATAAGCGCGAGCGGTCCTTAAAGCCATTATTGTGGGTGTGGAAACAGGTTATTACATCAGATACGCTGGCTATGCGAATCAATGATAATTGATGACTGTTATTTAGAAGACTACCCAGGGTTCGATACAGCCAGCTGTCCGGTATATCACCATACAGGGTAACACGACGAATAACAGGAAGTGAATTGAGTACGGATGCCAGTCGCGTCAGGCTCTCCAGGAGAGCTACCGTACCTTTTCCCAGGAACACTACGATGTGAGCGTTTTGATGAATAAGGATATTTTCCTTGTCAGGATCAGATAACTCATCTCCATCAAAGTGAATATGCGCAGTCTCTATGCCGTACTTTTTGAGCAGCAGGTGATATCCCTGAAACGTAAAGCCGCAGGTTGAAATGACAAATCTTTGCTCGTTGCGCGCATCATTCCTGAGAGAAATTGGGTGGATCATAACCTGCTCCTGGGCACGAAAGCGCCATTATTATTATGAGTATGTAAACCAACAGCGGTGTTTATAATAATTTTACAATACACCATCAAGTTAAGATACTGTTATCAACGCCATGCACTGTAACATCTTTGCGTTAATCACCTTTTTTTTCCACACATAAATATAACTCTATATTTCTTTTAAAATACCGACCGCAAGCCACTTTTTCTCAGGTATAATGAAAATTCCGAAAAAGAAGGCTGGATACTTCATCTATCGGCTCATCAAATACGAGAAAAATGCTATGGATAATCACATCTCATCCAGGGCCTTGCTACATCGAAGGGATGTTATAAAAAGCAACCCGCGGTTTAGTGAGGCAATATTAGAGCACTACACAATCAATGACGCCATCTACAAAAAACAACCCTTGTTCTACAAGACAATGCTTCAGGAATCACGGTTTAACATTATTCTTTCCATGTGTTGTTTTATATTTGGCAATCAGGCCGAATCCGTCTCAGAGATAAAAGAGTTATGTTCCCGCTATAAAATAGCCAGCCCCAACAGCGTTATTGCGATCATTACGTTACTCAGAACCACGGGACGCATCAGGACCTGGCGCTGTACGGAAGACCGGCGAAAAACGAGAATTGCCCCAACCGAAAAAGGATTGAATGAACTCAAACGCTATATGTCCGGTGCATTTTTACCCGTCAGCATTCTTTACCCGACGTTTAATATTGATGTTAACCTGCTGGATAATGACACATTGAGAAATAATTTCTTCCGCCGCGCGGCAGAATATCTTTTTCGGGGATTAACGTTCAGAAAAGTTTTACCGGAAGTGGGGTTATTTATTGATAAGGATGGAGGCCGCATGATTATGCTGTATCTTTACCTGCAGGCCATAAAAAACAAATCCGCCCACGGCGCGGTTATTCAATACTCCGCCAGCACGCTCGCTAAAGAATTCTTTGTCTCCCGGATCCACGTCAACCGGATTATCAAATCGGCGCATGAGGCAGGTTATCTTAAAGATCGCGGTGACGGTCGCCTGTCGGTGTATCCGGCGTTTTTCGAACTGGTCGAAAACTATGCCGGATTATATTTCGCCTATGTTACTCATTACATTAACGTGGTGCCGAAGGAGCGACGCCACCCAAACAACGTAACGTCAACGGTATAATACAAATGGCGTTCGGTATCCCGAACGCCAATCTTTATCTTTCGCGCAGCGCCTCTTTTGCCTTGTTCAGCGGTTTCAACAGATAATCCAGGATGGTTTTGCTGCCGGTTTTAATATCTACCGTTGCAATCATCCCTGGAAAGACCGGAAAGTCTTTGCCCTGCTTATTGGTCAGGTGGTTACTGTCGGTGCGGATATAGACGCGGTAGTAGTAGACATCTCTTTTCACCTCGTCCTGCAGGGTGTCCGGCGAAATCATGGTCACCTCGCCCTCCAGCCCGCCATAGATGGAGTAGTCATAGGCCGTAATTTTCACCAGCGCTTTCTGCCCGGGGTGGATAAACGCGACATCGCGCGGCGAGATTTTCGCCTCAACCACCATCTGGTCGTCCAGCGGGACCAGGCTCATCAGCTTGCCGTTCGGGGGAATAACGCCGCCCACGGTCGTCACGTCAATATCCTTCACAATCCCACGCACCGGCGCGTTGAAGGTCAGCCGGGTCAGGGAGTCCTCACGCCCTTTCATCACCGAACGCTGGGCTTCAATCTCCGCGTTGGCTTTCGCCAGCTCTTCACGGGCGCGGACGTAATACTGATTTTTCATCTCGGTGATTTTATTCTCAAGCTCATTTTTTTGACGCTCAAGACGTAACACCTCAACCTTGCTGGCCGCCCCCTGGGTCACCAGCGGACGAGTCAACGACAGCTCGCGCTGCACCAGCTCGGCGCCCTGACGTAAGCCGGCCAGCCCTTTTTCAAGGCTCTCGCGACGGGACTGATAGAGCGCCGTTTCCTGTTTGACCAGCTCAACGTCATCGTCCAGCTCCTCGGGAAACGCGAGTTCCGTGTCGTTAACTTCGGCCTTCAGTCGCGCAGCCGTTGCCAGCGCCGCGTTCAGACGAGACTCGCTCTCCAGCACGCTGGACTCGGTTTTAGTCCGGTCAAGCTGTGCCAGCTGCTGACCGCGCTCAACGATATCGCCTTCGCGAACCAGCAGGCTGTGGATAATCCCCCCTTCCAGGGACTGAATCACCTGCTCATGGGAGGACGGGATCACCTTGCCGCTGCCGGTCGTGACTTCGTCCAGCTGGAACAGGCTCGCCCAGGCGATAAACACCGCCAGCAGGGCGAACAGCGACCATGCCACCAGCGAGGATCGCGGCAGGCGCGGCTCTTTCAGACGGCTGTTATAACGGGAGAAATCGTTCATGCCGCACCCTCCTCTGCTACAGCCGCCGGCTTCATGGTCACGGTGCGCTGTGCCGCCTTTTGCGGTGCCAGCCCGTGCTGATGCAGGATCGCGTCGCGCGGGCCGTCCATCACCACCTTGCCGTTTTCCAGCACAATAATGCGGTCGACCAAATCCAGAATCGGCAGGCGATGCGTTGCTACCACCAGCGTCCGGCGCTTGCCCAGCCATTTGTGAAGATGCTGAATAAACTGCTTCTCGCTCATCTCGTCCAGCCAGGCGGTAGGCTCATCCAGCAGCAGGATATTCGGGGCAGTGATCAGCGCGCGCGCCAGCAGCAGCGCCTGACGCTGTCCGCCGGAGAGGCCCGTTCCGCCCTCGTTGATGATGGTGTTCAGCCCCATTTTCTGCTTACGCACATACTCCAGCGCGCCGCTATTGACCAGCGCCTGATGAATTTCATCGTCGGTGGCGAGCGGGTTCCCCATCAGGATATTGTCCCGCACGGAGCCAAAGAACAGCCGCGCCTGCTGGCTAAGCAGCTGCATGTCGCGACGCAGGTCGGCCGGGTCCAGATGATTGAGAGCAATATCGTCCAGCAGAATGCTCCCCTGCTGCGGCTCCTGCATGCCCGCCAGAAGCTGCAGCAGCGTGCTTTTACCGGAGCCGTTACGCCCGAGCACCGCCACGCGCTCACCGGCGCGAATGTGCAGTTTGCCGATGTTCAGCACGGTGAGTTTCTCTTCTTCGTCATAGTAGAAGCCGACGTCTTCCAGCCGGTAATCCCCGCGCAGGTGCGCTTTATGCACCTTCTTCCCGTGCTGCGGATCGTCAATCGGGCGCTGCATCAGGTCGTCCAGCCCCTTGCGGGCCACTTTTGCCGACTGCCAGCGCGAGAGCACGCCAGAGATCTGCGACAGCGGCGCGATGGTACGCGATGCCAGAATCGAGGTTCCCACCAGCGCACCGGTGGTCATGTCGCCACTGATGACCAGGTAACAGCCCACCAGCAGGACTACCGCATAGACGATGGACTGTACCTCCTGGGTCCAGGTCAACAGCAGCCCCGTCAGCCAGCGCTGCTTCATGCCGACGCTGGCGGCCACGTCGTTGGTGTTGTTCCACTGGTTCTGGAAACGCTGCTCGGCGCGCATCAGCTTGATGTCTTCAATGCCCTGCACCGCTTCTACCAGCGTCGCGTTACGAATGGCGGATTCACGCATCCCTTCGCTGGAGAGTTTCCCCAGCGGGCGCTGCACCAGCAGGCCCGGAATGAGCAGCAGCGGCACGGCGAGCAGGACCACCAGCACCAGTGGGCCGCCAATCATCCACAGAATAAAGACGAAGAGCAGGAAGAACGGCAGGTCGGAGATCGCCGCAATGGTGGTCGAGGTGATGAGCTCGCGCACCGACTCCAGCTCGCGGATCTGGGCGATAAACGATCCGGTCGATTTGGAGCGCGCCCCGTTTTTAATCCGCAGCGCGTGGGCAAAGACGCGTTCTGAGATGCGCAGGTCGGCGCGTTTCCCCACCACGTCCGAAATATGCACGCGCAGCATGCGCATGATGAATTCAAACACGATGGCGAGCATGACGCCGCCAAACAGCACCCACAGCGTGGCCTCCGACTGCGACGGTACCACCCTGTCGTACACCTGCATGGAGAAAACCATACCGGAGAGCGCCAGCACGTTAGCGACCAGCGCCACCAGCATGATGTCGCTGTAGCGGCGCCAGTCCTTCAGCGCCAGCTGCCAGAACCAGTTTTTCTCATACGGTTTGATGTAGTCGTCCACGCGGGCATCCGGCGTGGACTCAAGCGGGCGCAGCACCAGCAGCGTTTTCAACCGTGAGCCGAGCGCGTCCCGCGTTAGCGTCGTCTCCAGCCCGCCGTCGCCGCTGAACTGCAGGCTGACGTTGCCTTCGTTGTCCATGCGGTTAATGACCGCGATTTGACCGCCAGTGAATTCCGCCAGCAGCGGCAGGCGCCACGGATCGAGAGATGCTGCATCCGTCGCCACGCGCATTCCCAGCCCTAGCTGGCGCGCCATCTCCTCCAGCACCAGCTGGCGCGGAGACTGACTTTCATGGTTAATCGTGACCCGAACGTGCTCCACCGAAAAGTCCAGCCGGTAGTGCTTCGCGATGATGAGCATGCCCTGCAGCCAGGGTTCGTACTGTGGATGTGTCTTCATAATCTCCGGGTTAACGCCATTCGTGTAAAGAAACGCCAAAAGGCCGCGAGGATTGCTCCCCGCGGCGTTGGTTTACGCAATTAACAGCTGATGATTCGCCAGCAGCGTCGCCAGGTCCGTCTGCACGCCGTTCAGCGTCACCAGGGTGGTTGGCGAGAACTGGCCGCCGGTACCGTCCAGATCCACCTGGATTTCGGTATTGCTGCCGTTCTGCACCACGCGGACGTAATCGGTGATGTTGCCCGCGCTGCTGTCCAGCGTGGCCACGCCGTTCACGTAGCTCGCCGAGCCCGTGCCGGTATAGCCGCTGCCAGAGAGCAGATCGCGCAGGTCAATACGATCCGTGTCCGCAGTCCCTTCCCAGGTGCCGACGGTGAAGCCGTTCACCACGTCGTGACCGTTACCGCCCGTCGCGTCCGACGCGTTGATCAGCTTGTAGAGCAACGTATCGTGACCGCCGCTGCCGATGTTGAAGGTGTCGTTCCCGCCTCGGCCTTCGAACTGGTTATCACCGCTGTTGCCGGTAATGACGTCGTCGAAGTTCGAGCCGTTGATGCCCTCAATGTTGAGCAGTCGCGACGTACCGAACCCGGTGTCCTGCGCGGTAGAGAGACGCAAATCAACGGTTACGCCGGAAGTCGCATTGCGGTAATCCACCACGTCCATCCCGCCGGTGTTGCTCCAGGTGTCGTAGTCAGAATGGGTATTCCAGCCGCCGGAACCGTTGTAGGTATAGGTGCCATCCTCTGCGATAAAGGTGTCGTTATACCCGGTCCCGGTGAGGGTCCCGCTGTGGCCGCCTGTAGCTGCTTCAGCCGTCAGGACGTAGCCCTCTTTGCCGTTGCCCGCCTCCAGACCGCTCCAGGTGACGTTATCCGACACGCCGTTGGTGATCTTCAGGATCTCGGCCGAATAGGTTTCATTCGGATCCAGCCCGTAGAAGCTCACCAGCGCAGAGGTATCGTTCGAACCAATACCAGACTGGGCGTTAATGATCTGCGAAGCCACCAACACGCCCGCGGCGTTGTACAGATTGACCGTGTTGCCGTAGTAGGCGTTGATGCCCTCGCTGTCGACAATGTGCAGGTGCATCGCGGTACCGTCAGCAATTTTGGCGCTGTTTTGCACCAGCATCACCTTGCCGTTCTGCTGCGACACCAGCAGATCCTTCGCGCCGTCCCAGTTGTAGTCCACTGCCGCCACGCCGGTGGCGTAGGCCAGGCCAGTTTTAAGCTGGCTGGCGGTCCAGCTGGAACCGTAGCCGTTGTTGGTGAACAGCGTCGCCGTCTGTGAACCGCCGTAGGTACTGAGCTTGATGATGTCCATCTGCCCGTCACCGTTCCAGTCCACCGCCACCGAGAGATACCCCGCCGTGGCGTTAGAGGCTTCCACCGCGCTCTTGGTGGTTGAGAGCTTCCCGGTACCGTCGTTGTAGTAGATCACCCCGCCGTTGTTGTTGTAGCTGCTGCCCAGGTACAGATCCATGTAGCCATCGCCGTTGAAATCCGCCCACGTCATGGACGCCGCCGTGGTGGTATTCGCGGCGTTTACCACAAACACGTTGGTCAGGTTCTGGCCGATGGAGAGCGTGCCGTTGCCGTTGTTGTTGATCACGGTGAGCGAGTACGCGCCACTGCGGTTGGTGTGCTGAACGATATCCACCGTACCGTCGTTGTTCAGGTCGACGCCGGAGATTTCACGTCCGGAATCGAACTGACCGTAGAAACCGCCCTCCCCGCCGGTGCCGTCCGGCGACAGAACGCCGTTGTTGTTCACCAGGTAGGTCAGAGAGTCCATACCGGCATCGCCGTACGCCAGATCCAGATAGCCATCGCCGGTTTTATCGTACGCAATCACGCCGCCGTACCAGATGGTGGTCCCCATCGCCAGCTGGTTGGCGTTATAGGTGCTGCCATCGTAGGTCCACATCACCTGAGTAGACCCGGCGTAGGTATTCTCGGTCGCGAAGATATCCTGCGTGCCGTTACGGTCAAAGTCGGCGGCGGTCTGGCTCACCACGTAGTAGCCGCGGGTGTTGGTCAGCGTATTGCCGGCATAGGTCGAGCTATCGCTGCTGGAGTAAGCCTGAGTGTTAGCAATGATATTCCACAGACCGCTGCTGTTCATGCCGAGGGTCATGGTGGAGTTGTTGCTGTTCCCCGCCGTGGTCGCCCAGTCAGTATTCACCGTGGTGGTATCAATCACCAGGCTGCCGGTCGCCGTACCGGTGGTATTGCCGTTCCCCGCGCTGCTCTTCACCTGCGCCGTCACGCTGTAGCCCGCCACGCTCAGGGCATCGCCGTCCGGGATCTGCAGGTACCAGGTATTGTGATCCGGGTCGACTACCACGGCACCACCCGTCTGGGAGGTGTAGGTTTTCCCGTTCACCGTCACCACCAGGTGTTCACCGTTCACCAGGTCGGCGGAGACGGTACCGCTGACGATTGGGGTGGTATCTGACGTGGTCTGGGCGGTAATCGCCGCCGTGGTGGTCGGGATACTGGTATCAACGTTCAGCACGAAACCGTCGGATTCCGTGTAGTTACCGGCTTTGTCGGTCACACGCACGATGTACGTGTGGTTGCCATCGCTCAGGCCGTTATCCTGGAAGGACCAGCTTGCGCTGCCGTTCATGGTCACCTGACCGAGCAGAACGCCGTCGCGGTATAGCTGGACGATCTCGCCGTCTTCAGGGGCGCGGTTGAGCGTACCGTTGATCAGCGGTGCGTTATCGTCCGTGGCCACCGTGCTGCCAAAGGTGCCCTGACGCTCGCCTTCACCGTCGGTATAGCTCACTACCGTGCCTACCGTAGCTGGCGGCGTGGTGTCCACCGTCACCACCTGAGAGGCGGTGGAGCCGACGTTGCCCGCCTGGTCGATGATCCGCACCTGGTAGGTGTAATCCCCGTCCGCCAGATTGCGGGTATCCGTATAGCTCCAGCGCTGGTTAGTGACGGTAGCGTCTGACCAGGTATTCCCGCCGTCGAGGCTGATCTGCACCCGTTCGTCGCTCGCCAGCGCGCTGCCCAGCGAGCCGTTGATGGTCAGGGTGGTGTCCATAGTGATGAAATCACTCCCTGACTGCCCGGTATCATCGCTGATGCTGTCGATGGTGATGCCGTACTGCGGCGCCTGGGTATCCACCGTCACGGTCTGGGTGGTAGTGGCACCAACGTTGCCCGCCTGATCGACTACCCGCACCTGATAGCTGTAATCGCCGTCGGCCAGGGTGCGCGTGTCGTTATAGCGCCACTGGGTACCGCTTACCGTGGCATACACCCAGGTGCTGCCGCCGTCCATGCTCACCTGCACGTACTCACCCGCACCTAGCTCTGCGCCAAGCGTGCCATGCAGGGTGTACGAGGTCGAACTGGTCAGGAAGTCGTTATTGTCGAAGCCAGTATCCACGGTGATGTTATCCACCGTCACCGTAATCGCCGCATCCGGGGCGACCGTATCGACGGTCACCTGCTGATGGGCGCTGGCGCCCACGTTGCCCGCCGCATCCACCACGCGCACGTAGTAGTCATAGGTCTGGTTACCCAGCGTACGTCCGTCCACGTAGTACCAGCTGTTGCCGGTGACAATCACGTTCTGCCAGGTGACGCCGCCGTCGATGCTGATCTGGGCATACTCGCCGTCGGCCAGCGTCGCGCCGAGCGAGCCGTGCAGCGTCAGGGACGTATCGTTGGTGATAAAGTCGCTGCTGCTCAGGCCGGTATCGTCGCTGATGCTGTCGATAGCGATCGTTTTGCTGGCGTCCGGCGCAACCGTATCAATCGTCACGACCTGGCTGGCGGTGGCGCTGATGTTGCCCGCGTCGTCAATCACGCGCAGCTGGTAGTTGTAATCCCCGTCGGCCAGCGTACGACCGTCCACGTAGGTCCAGGTCAGGCCGCTCACGCTGACGTCGGTCCAGGTGACGCCGCCGTCGAGGCTGATCTGCGCGTGGTCGCCGCTGCCCAGCGCCGCGCCGAGCGTCCCTTTCAGGCTGATCTGGTTGTCGCTGGTGATAAAGTCGCTGCCGGACAGGCCGGTATCCTGGGTAACGGAATCCACGGTAATGGTCGTTGCCGCAGGCTTCGTCAGGTCAATCACTACGTTTTGGCTGTCCGTTGCCCCCACGTTGCCCGCGCTATCGATCACCCGCACCTGGTACTGATACGTACCGTCCGTCAGGGTGCGGCCATCGGTGTAGCGCCACGTGGTGCCGGTCACCGTCAGGTCAATCCAGGTGGTGCCGCCGTCGAGGCTGATCTGCGCCTTCTCGTTATTACCGAGCTGCGCGGTCAGGGAGCCGTTGACCACTACCTGCTTATCGTTGGTGATGAAATCCGTCGCGCTCAGGCCGGTGTCGTTTTGCAGCGAATCAATGCTGATGCCCATCGACGGCGCGGTGAGATCGACGGTGACGGTGTGGTTATCGCTGGCGCTGTTGCCGATGGCGTTGCTGACCTGCGCCTTAATCACGTACGAACCGCCGTCTGCCAGGGCGGTGACGTCTGCGCTGCCCACCGTGTAGCTCCAGGTGCCGTCATTCTGCACGGTCGCCGCGTAGGTTTTGCCGTTCAGGGTGATGGTCACCGTCTGGCCCGCAGGCGCGTCGGTGGTGCCGCTGACGACCAGCGGCGTGCCGTGTTCGGCCGCGTTGACGATATCGTCCTGCGCAAAGGTGTTAATGGTGATGGTTGGGACATCGCCGTTCAGCGTCACGTCATGGGTTGCGCTACCCGGGTTGCCCGCCCTGTCGCTTACCGACGCGGTAATGGTGTAATCCCCGTCGCTCAGGCCGAGGAAATCACGCCCCGGCACGAAGACCGACCACGTTCCGTCCGCCCCGACGGTCGCCTGATAGCTGTGCCCGCTGAAGGAAACGGTTACCGTCTGGCCCTGTTCTGCCGTGGTGGTGCCGCGGATGGTCTGACCCGCCAGCTGCTCCGCGTTGTTGACGATATCGTCATCCGCCACGGTGCTGATGGTCACGGTCGGCGCAGCGGTATCCACCGTTAAGGTGTGCGTGGTCTGGCCGCCGTTACCGGCTTTGTCGTTGACCGACGCGGTGACCGTCAGCGCCCCCTGGCTCAGAGTAGCCAGATCTGCCGCCGGCACATCGAGCGTCCAGGTGCCGTCGCTGCCCACAAGCGCAGTGTAGGTTTTGCCGCCCAGCGTCACGGTGACGGTCTGGCCCGCCTCCGCGCTGGACGATCCGTGTACCGTCAGCGGCTGCTGCGCTTCCAGCGCGTTCAGCATGTCGTCACCCGACAGCGTCGCAATGCTCACGACAGGCGCGGTGGTATCCACGCTGATGCCGTGCGTCGCCGAGGCGCTGTTGCCCGCGCTGTCCTGCGCCGACACGGATACCTGATAGCTCGCGCCATCGGCCAGGGCACCCACGTCTGCGGCCGGAACGGTGGTCGTCCAGCTGCCGTCGTTCTGGATGGTGGCTGTATAGGTCTTGCCGTTCAGCGTCACGGTGACCTGCGTCCCGCTGGCGAACTGGGCGCTGGAGCCGTTAATCACCAGCGAACTACCCGCTTCTGTCGCGTTGATGATGTCGTCACCGCTGAGGGTATTCACCGTCAGCGCCACGGAAGCCGTGTTCACCACCACATCGTGAGTCTGGGTGCTGCTGTTGCCCGCACTGTCAGTAATGGTCGCGCTAATGGTCACGGTGCCGTCGGTCAGGGCAGAAATCACGCTGGCCGGAACGCCCACGCTCCAGTTGCCGCTGGCGTCAACGGTGGTGGTGTACTGGTTTGAACCGATGGTGATGACCAGCTTATCGCCGACGCTCGCGCCGGTTGCCGTTCCGCTCACGATCTGCGCCTGCCCGTGCTCCACGCTGTTTATGACGTCATCGCCCGCCACAGCCTTAAAGCTGACGGACGGCGGTGTGGTATCAAGCGTAATCGCTTTGCCCGCGCTGCCCGGGTTACCCGCGGCGTCGCTCACGCTGACCTGCACGGTGTAGCCGTTATCGGCCAGTGCGGAGAGGTCAGTGCCCGGTACGTTGACGCTCCAGATACCGCCCTGCTGCACCTGAGCGCTATAGCTCTTGCCGCCCAGCGTCACGGTGACCGTCTGCCCGGCTTCCGCCGTGGTGGTGCCGGAGATGGCCACGCCCGCAGCCGCTTCGCTGCCGTTAATCACGTTATCACCTGCCACCGTATCAATCGTCACGGTCGGCGCGGTCGCATCCACGCTGTACTCGCGGCCTGCCGTCGCGCTGTTGCCGTGCACGTTGGTGACGCTCACCTGCACGCTGGCGTCGCCGTCCTTCAGGCCCGCGAGATCCGCGGAAGGCACGGTGGCCGTCCAGTTGCCGTCGGCATCCACTTTCGCGGTGTAGGTTTTTCCGCCGAAGGCGATTGTGACGGTCTGGTTTTCCTCCACGTTCGAGGTGCTGCCCGAGAGCACCAGATCCGCGCCTTTCTCCGCCGCGTTAATCACGTCGTCGGTGGCGATCGCATCGATGCTGATCGCCACGGCCGCCAGATCGACGGTGACGTCGTGACTGATGGAGACCGGGTTACCCGCGCTGCTCTGGCCTGCCACGGTGACGGTCACCGCGCCTGCTGCCAGGGCACCCACGTCTGCGGCCGGGATCGCCGCGCTCCAGGTACCGTTCGCCAGCACGGAGGCCGCATAAGTTTTGCCGTTAACGGTCACGGTGAGCGTGGTGCCCGCCGCCAGCCCGTCGCTGGAACCGGTGACGATCAGGTTCTGTCCGTGCTCGATGCTGTTGATCACATCATCGCCCGCCACGGTATTGATACGCAGACCCGGCAGGCTGGCGTCTATAACGATTTCGCGCTCGCCCGCGCCGGTATTGCCGTGGCCGTTGGTGACGGTCGCCGACACGGTCAAATCGCCGTTGCCCAGCGCCGTCAGGACGGACTCCGGCACGCTCACGGACCAGGTCAGATCGCTCTGCACCGTCGCGGTGTAGCTGTTGCCGCCAATGTTCACCGTCACCATGTTACCGGCTTCCGCGTTCGCCACCTTACCGGTGATGGTCTGGCCTGCCGCCACTTCTGCCGCGTTGATGACGTTATCACCCGCCACGGTGTTGATGGTGACGGTCGGCAGCGCGGTGTCGACCAGCAGGTTCGCCGTATTGCTGACGCTATTGCCCACGCCGTTGGTCGCGGCTGCGCTCAGGGTGTAATTCGCTTCGCCCAGACCCGCCAGATCCACCGCCGGAACCGTCAGGCTCCAGGTGCCGTCTGCGGCGGTCGTTGCAGTGTAGCTTTTTCCGTTGAGGGTCACGGTCACCAGGGTGCCTTCCGCGAGGTTGGCGCTGGTGCCGCTGACGCTTAGTTCCTGACCTTTTTCCACCGCGTTCAGGACGTTATCGCCGCTGATGGCGTTAAAGCCCACGGACGGCAGCCCGGTGTCCACGGTGACGTTATGGCTGCCGCTGCCGGTGTTGCCCGCCGCGTCGGTAACAGATGCAGTGACGGTCACGGTGCCGTCGCTGAGACCGGAAATCACGCTGGCCGGAACGCCCACGCTCCAGTTCCCCGCCGCGTCCAGCACGGTAGTGTACGTCTGGCCGCCAATCGTGACGGTGACCTTATCGCCCGCTGCTGCGCCGGTGGCGGTGCCGCTGATGATTTGCGCCTGCGCGTGCTCGGCGAGGTTGATCACGTCATCGCCCGCCACGGTGTTGATGGTCACCGCAGGTACGGTCACGTCCACCGTCAGGTTATGGTTTACGGATGCCGGGTTGCCCGCCTTGTCGCTTACGCTCGCGGTCACGGTGACGCTGCCGTCGCTGAGCGACGCCAGATCCGCTGCCGGAACGTTCAGCGTCCAGCTGCCGTCCGCGCCGACGGTTGTGGTGTAGTCTTTGCCGTTCAGCGACACGGTCACGGTCTGGCCCGCTTCGGCGGTGCTGGTGCCGGAAACCGTCAGGTCAGACTGCGCTTCCGTGGCGTTCAGGATGTCGTCAGTCGCCATCGTATTAATGGTGACGGATGGCGCGGTGGCATCCACGCTGTACTCGCGGCCCGCCGAGGCGCTGTTGCCGTTCACGTTGGTGACGCTCACCTGCAGGCTGGCGTCGCCGTCCTTGAGGCCCGCCAGATCCGCAGCCGGCACGGTATAGGTCCAGTTGCCGTCTGCGTCTACAGTAGTGGTGTAGATTTTACCGTTCAGGCTCAGGGTGACGGTCTGCCCGGCTTCCACGTTAGTGGTCGCGCCGGACAGCACCAGATCCGCACCTTTCTCCGCCGCGTTGATCACGTCGTCGGTGGCAATGGCGTTGATGCTGATGGCAACGGTAGCCAGATCCACGGTAACGTCGTGGCTGATGGTGATCGGGTTACCCGCCGCGCTGTCGCCGGTGACGCTGATTTTTACTGTGCCTTCCGGCCACGCGCTCACGTCCGCAGACGGAACCGCCGCGCTCCAGGTGCCGTCCGCCAGCACCGTCGCCGCATAGTCTTTGCCGTTCACGGTAACGGTCAGCGCCGTGCCCGCCGCCAGCCCGTCGCTGGAGCCGGTGACGATCAGGTTCTGCGCATGCTCAATGCTGTTGACCACGTCGTCGCCCGCCACGGTGTTCACGCGCAGGCCCGGCAGGTTAGCGTCGATCGCGATCTCACGCTCGCCGCTGCCGGTGTTGCCGTGGCCGTTGGTGACGGTTGCCGTCACGCTCAGGCTGCCGTTGCCGAGTGCGGTCAGCACATCAGACGGCACGTTCACGGACCAGCTCAGATCGTTCTGCACCGTTGAGGTATAGCTGTTGCCGCCAATGGTCACGGTTACGGTATTGCCCGCTTCGGCATTCGCCACGGTACCGCTCAGGGTCTGGCCTGCCGCCACTTCCGCCGCGTTGATAACGTTATCGCCCGCCACGGTGTTGATCGTGACGGTCGGCAGCGCGGTGTCGACCAGCAGGTTCGCAGCGCTGCTCACGCTGTTGCCCACCCCGTTGGTGGCGGTCGCATTGAGGGTGTAACTGGCCTGACCGAGACCGGCCAGATCCGCAGCCGGAACCGTCAGGCTCCATGTGCCGTCCGCGGCGGTCGTTGCGGTGTAGTTTTTACCGTTCAGGGTCACGGTCACCACGGTGCCTTCCGCCAGGTTGGCGCTGGTGCCGCTGACGCTCAGATCCTGACCTTTTTCCACCGCATTCAGAACGTTATCGCCGCTGATGGCGTTGAAGTTGACCGATGGCAGACCGGTATCGACGGTCACGTTATGGGTGCCGCTGCCGGTGTTGCCCGCCGCGTCGGTAACAGACGCAGTGACGGTCACGGTGCCGTCGCTGAGGCCAGAAATCACGCTCGCCGGGACGCCCACGCTCCAGTTACCTGCCGCGTCCAGTACGGTGGTGTAAGTCTGGCCGCCGATGGTAACGGTGACCTTATCGCCCGCTGCCGCGCCGGTGGCGGTGCCGCTGATAATCTGCGCCTGACCGTGTTCGGCGACGTTAATCACGTCGTCGCCCGCCACGGCGTTGATGGTGACCGCAGGAACGGTCACGTCCACCGTCAGGTTATGGTTTACGGATGCCGGGTTGCCCGCCTTGTCGCTGACCGATGCGGTAACGGTGACGCTGCCGTCATTAAGCGCGGCCAGATCCGCCGACGGAACGTTCAGCGTCCAGCTGCCGTCCGCGCTGACGGTTGTGGTGTAGTCTTTGCCGTTCAGCGTCACGGTCACGGTCTGACCCGCTTCGGCGGTGCTGCTGCCGGAAATCGCCAGGTCAGACTGCGCTTCCGTCGCGTTCAGGATGTCGTCAGTCGCCATCGTATTAATGGTGACGGATGGCGCGGTGGCATCCACGCTGTACTCGCGGCCCGCAGAGGCGCTGTTGCCGTTGACGTTGGTGACGCTTACCTGCACGCTGGCGTCACCGTCCTTCAGGCCCGCCAGATCCGCAGCCGGCACCGTGGCGGTCCATTTACCCTCAGCGTCCACCGTGGCGGTGTAGTTCTTGCCGCCGAAGGTGATGGTGACGGTTTGATTTTCCTCCACGTTTGAGGTGGTGCCGGAGAGCTCCAGATCCGCCCCTTTCTCCGCCGCGTTAATCACGTCGTCGGTGGCAATGGCGTCGATGCTGATAGCGACGTTCGCCAGATCCACCGTCACATCGTGGCTGATGGAAACCGGATTGCCCGCGCTGCTCTGGCCCTCAACGGTCACGGTGACCGTGCCCGCTGCCAGGGCACTTACGTCCGCAGAAGGGAGAGCCGCGCTCCATGTACCATCCGCCAGTACCGTCGCGGGATAGGTTTTGCCGTTGACGGTAACGGTCAGCGCCGTGCCTGCGCTCAGACCATTGCTGGAACCGGTAATAATCAGGTTCTGTCCGTGTTCGATGCTGTTGATCACGTCGTCGCCCGCCACGGTGTCCACACGCAGGCCCGGCAGGCTGGCGTCTATCGCGATCTCACGCTCGCCGCTGCCGCTGTTGCCCACGCCGTTCGTCACGCTGGCGGTTACAGTCAGATCGCCGTTGCCCAGCGCCGTCAGGACCGATTGCGGTACATCGACGGACCAGGTCAGATCGCTCTGCACCGTTGCGGTGTAGCTGTTGCCGCCAATCGTTACGGTTACGGTGTTGCCCGCCTCGGCATTCACCACCTTACCGCTAATGGTCTGGCCGGCAGCCAGCTCCGCCGCGTTAATCACGTCGTCACCGGCGACGGTGTTGATAATCACCCCCGGCAGAACGGACTCCACGTTGACGGTGTGCGAGGTGCTGGTGCCGTTGCCGACGCTGTCCGTTGCCGAGGCAGTGATGGTGTAAAGCGCTTCACCCAGCTGCCCCACCTCGCTCGCCGGAACCGTCGTGGACCATTGGCCGTTGGCCTCAACCGTGGCGCTGTAGGCTTTGCCGTTGAGCATCACGGTCACCACCGCGCCCGCCGCCAGTCCGGAAGCCGTACCGTTGATGGTCAGATCCTGCATTTTCTCGCTGCTGTTGATCACATCGTCACCGGAGACGGTGTCAATGGTCAGCACCGGCGCGCTCAGGTTGACTTCCACCTCGCGCGTCGCGCTGTTGCTGTTTCCGGCTTTGTCGGTCAGCGCCGCGGTGATGGTGTAATCCCCGGCGGTCAGGGCACCGACGTCCGCCGCAGGCACGCCCACGCTCCAGTTGCCGGACGCATCCAGCGTCGCCGTGTAATCTTTGTTATTGATGGTGACGGTCACCACGTCGCCCGCCGCCGCGCCGGTCACTGAGCCGGTAACGATCAGAGCCTGCCCGTGCTCGGCGCTGTTGATCACGTCGTCATCGGAAACGGTGTTGATGGTCAGCTGTGGCACGGTGGTATCGACCAGCACATCGCGAGCCGCGGAGGCCGGGTTGCCCGCTTTGTCCGACACGGCGGCGCTGACGGTATAGTTCCCGTCGGTAATCGCGCCCACATCCGCAGAAGGCACGGTCACGCTCCAGCTGCCGTTTGCCTGCACGGTGGTGGTGTAATCCACGCCGTTCAGCGTGACGGTCACGGTCTGGCCCGCTTCGGCGTTAGAGACGCCGTTGATGACCAGATCCTGCTGCGCTTCGGCGGCATTGATGATGTTGTTGTCGCTGACGATTTCGATGGAGACCGTCGGCGCGGTGGCGTCCACGCCGTACTCGCGTCCCGCCGAGGCGCTGTTGCCGTTCACGTTGGTGACGCTCACCTGCACGCTGGCGTCGCCATCCTTCAGGCCAGCCAGATCTGCCGACGGCACGGTCGCCGTCCAGTTGCCGCTGGCATCCACTTTCGCCGTGTAGGACTTGCCGCCGAACGTGATGTAAACCGTCTGGTTCTCTTCCACGTTGCTGGTGGTACCTGAAAGCACCAAATCTGCGCCTTTTTCTGCCGCATTAATCACGTCGTCGGTGGCAATCGCGTCAATGCTGATAGCAACCGTCGCCAGATCGACCTTCACGTCGTGGCTGATGGAGACCGGGTTGCCTGCTGCGCTATTTCCCTCGACCTTCACGGTGACCGTGCCTGCGCCGAGCGCGCTGACGTCTGCCGCCGGAATGGCCGCCGTCCAGGTACCGTCTGCCAGCACCGTGGCCGCGTAGGTTTTGCCGTTGACGATCACGCTCAGCGCCGCGCCCGCTGCCAGGCCGTCGCTGGAGCCGGTAATAATCAGGTTTTGCGCATGCTCAATGCTGTTAATCACGTCGTCGCCCGCCACGGTATCGACGCGCAGGCCCGGCAGATTGGCGTCTATAACGATTTCGCGCTCGCCGAAGCCGGTGTTGCCGTGGCCGTTAGTGACGCTGGCTGACACCGTCAGATCGCCGTTACCGATAGCGGTTAAGACCGCGGAAGGCACGTTGACCGACCAGCTCAGATCGTCCTGAACCGTCGCGGTATACGTATTGCCGCCGATTGAAAGGGTGACAGTGTCACCGCTCGCCGCGCCGCTCACCTTCCCGCTCAGGGTTTGTCCGGAAGCGACTTCCGCCGCGTTAATCACGTCATCGATGGCGATTGCGTTAATGGTGACCTGCGGCAGCGCGCTGTCGACCAGCACGCTATGGCTGGCGTTCGCACCGTTGCCTGCGCTATCGGTCACGCTTGCCGTGACGGTATAGCTCGCTTCGCCCAGCGCAGAGACGTTCGCCGCCGGAACGGTCACGCTCCAGCCGCCGCTGGCGTTGGTGGTCGCGGCGTAGCTGATGCCGTTCAGGGTCACCGTAATGGCTGTACCTTCCGGCTGGTTGCTGGTGCCCGAAATCAGCAGATCCTGGCCTTTCTCGACCGCGTTAATCACGTCGTCAAGCGCCAGGGTATTGATGGCAATCTCCGGCGCGGCCAGGGAGACGTCAAATTCATGCGTGGCGGTGGTGCTGTTACCCGCTTTGTCGGTGAGGGTCGCGGAGATCGTCTGCTCGCCGTTAGCCAGCGCGCCCACGTCTGCCGCCGGAACGCCCACGCTCCAGCTTCCGGCACCGTCCAGCATCGCGGTGTAGTCTTTGCCGTTCAGGGTGACGGTAATGACGTCACCCGCCTGCGCGCCCGTGACCTTGCCGGAGACGATCAGCGCCTGGCCGTGCTCGGCAATATTCACGATGTCGTCGCCCGCAACGATGTTAAAACTAATCTGCGGCACGGTGGTATCCACGAGCACGGAGGCATCCGCGCTGGCCGGGTTGCCCGCTTTGTCGGATACGGAAGCCGTGACCGTGGCGTTACCGTCTGTGATGCCCGCCAGATCGGCTGCCGGCACGTCCAGCGTCCAGCTACCGTCAGCCTGCACCTGCGCGGTGTACTGCTTGCCGTTGAAGGTTACGGTGACCGTCTGGCCTGCTTCGGCAGTGGACGTCCCGCTCAGGGTCAGATCCTGCGCTGCCTCAGCCGCGTTCAGCATGTTATCGCCGCTGATGGTATTGATGGTCACCGTTGGCGCGGCGGTATCGACGCTGAACTCCTGCGCAGACGACGCCGCGTTGCCGTTCACGTTGCTCACGCTGACCTGCACGCTGGCTTCGCCGTCCTTCAGGCCGCTCAAATCGGCTGCCGGTACGGTGTACGTCCAGTCGCCGTTGGCGTTCACCGTCGTGGTGTAGGTTTTACCCGCAAAGGTGATGGTGACGGTCTGGCCTGCTTCTACGTTCGCGGAGGAGCCGGAAAGCACAAGATCCTGACCTTTTTCTGCCGCGTTGAGCACGTTGTCCGAGGTCACGCTGTTGATGCTGACGGCGACCGGCGCGAGATCGACGTCCACGACGGTGCCGATAGTCACCGGGTTGCCGGAAGGATCCTGCGCGCTTGCCTTGATATCCAGCGAACCGTCCGCCCACTGGGACACGTCCGCTGCCGGAACCGCCGCCTGCCAGGTACCGTCCGCCAGTACGGTTGCGGAATAGATCTTACCGTTAATGGTCACCGTGACGGTGCTGCCCGCTGCCAGATCGGTGCTTGAACCGGAAACAATCAGGTTCTGAGCGTGCTCAATGACGTTAATGACGTCATCACCCGCCACGGTATCAATACGCAGGCCCGGCAGTTGGGCGTCGATGGTAAAGTCCAGCGAAGACGAACCGGTGTTGCCGTGTGCGTTGGTGACGCTGGCCGATACGGTCAGTTCGCCGTTGCCGAGCGCGGTTAACTGGCTCTCGGTTAACGGCAGGCTCCATGAGAGATCGTCCTGCACGGTAGCGGTGTATGTTTGACCGCCGAGGATAATCGTGACGGTATCGCTCGATGCCGCGTTAGAGACCTTCCCGGTCAGGGTTTGCCCTGCGGTGACTTCCGCCGCGTTGACGATATTGTCGGTCGCGAAAGTGTTGATAGTGACGACCGGCAACGCGCTGTCCACCAGCACATCGTGCGAGGTTGAGGCGCTGTTGCCCACATTATCGGTAACGCTCGCCGTCACGGTGTAATTGGCTTCGCCCAGCGCGCTCACCGCAGAGGCTGGCACGGTGACGCTCCAGCTGCCGCTGGCGTTAGTGGTGGTGGTGTAGTTGATACCGTTCAGGTTTACAGTGATGGTGGTCCCTTCCGGCTGGTTGCTGGTACCGGAAAGCAGCAGATCTTCACCCTTCTCTGCCGCATTGATCACGTCATCTTCGGCCAGGGTGTTAATACCGATAACAGGCGTCACGGTATTCACCACCACATCCAGAGAACTGCTGCCGGTGTTGCCGGACCGATCGGTCACAGAGACGTTAATGGTCCAGGTGCCGTCCGTCAGCCCCTGAACGACGGATGCAGGCAGGCCGAGGCTCCAGTTGCCCGCCGCGTCCACCGCGGTGGTGTAGTCCACGTTATTAATAGTGATGGTGACCAAATCGCCCGCCGCCGCGCCGGTGACGGAGCCGCTCAGGATCTGTGCCTGAGAATGGGCCAGCTGGTTAACGGTGTTTGTGTCGGTGACAAAGTCATTAATGGTCACCTGCGGCACGGTGGCATCCACCAGACCAACGCGGTCCGCACTGCTGCTGTTACCTGCCACGTCGCTGACGGAGGCCGTCACGGTGACAGTGCCGTCTGCCAGCGCGCCAACGTCGGCGGCAGGCACGTTCAGCGTCCAGGTGCCGTCAGCTTGTACGGTAGTTTGATAGTTTTTGCCGTTCAGCGTCACGGTGACCGTCTGGCCCGCTTCAGCGGTTGTGCTGCCGCTGAGCACCAGATCCTGCTGCGCTTCTGCCGCATTGATGATGTTGTCGTCGGTCAGATTATCGAGCGTAATGGTCGGCGGCTGCGTATCGACGGTCACCACGCGTGAGGCGTCCGCGCTGTTGCCGCTGACGTTGGTCACGCTGACGCTTACCTGCGCCCGCCCGTCAATCAGCGTTTCCATGGCGTTCGCCGGGACGGTCAGGCTCCAGGAGCCATCCTGCTGCACCTGCGCGGTAAAAGTCTGGTCGGCAAATTTCACCACCACGGTTTGCCCCGCCTCCACGCCCTGCGTCTGGCCGGAAAGGGTTAAATCGCTCCCTTTTTCTGCCGCGTTCAGCAGGTCATCGCCGGAGACGGTATCAATGGTGACCGCCACGGCGTTGAGATCGAGTTCAATCGGGTGTTCAGCCGCAACGGTGTTGCCCCAGGCATCTTCCGCGCTGACGCTGACCGTCATACCTCCGGCCGTCCAGGCCTGCAGATCCGCAGCAGGAACGCCAATGCTCCAGCCGCCGCTGGCGGTCACAACTGCCTGATATTCGACATTGTTGATGGTGACGACAATCGGCGTACCTGCGGCCAGATGGGTGCTGGCGCCGGTGACGGTCAGATCCTGCTGTTGCTCGATGGCATTGATTACGTCATCGCCGGAAATGGTGTTTACGCGCAGACCCGGCAGTTCCGCGTTGATATTGATATCGCGCTCGCCGGTGCCGGTATTACCGTGCCCGTTGGTCACGGAGGCGGTAAAGGTCAAATCCCCGTCGCCGAACGCCTGAAGATCCGCTGAAGGGATCGTGACGTTCCAGGTCAGATCGCTGCCCACCGTGGCGCTGTAACTCTTACCGCCAACGGTAACAGACACCGTATCGCCCGCCGCCGCGCCGGTAACGCGGCCACTGAGGGTTTGGTCCACGCCCGCTTCGGCGCTATTAACCAGGTTATCCCCCGCAAAGGTGTTAATGATCACCTTCGGCAGCACGGTATCGACCAGCAGATTCGCCTCTGCGGAGCCGCTGTTACCCACGCTGTCGGTGCCGCTGACGCTGACGCTATAAAGGGTGTTCGCCAGATTCAGGACGTCGGATACCGGCACCTGAACCGCCCAGATACCGTTTTCGACGGTCGCCTGATAGCTGACGTTGTTTAGCGTCACGGTAACGGCGCTGCCGTCCGGCAGGTTGCTGGTGCCGCTCAGGCTCAGCGGCTGCATCGCCTCCCGTGCATTCAGCACGTTGTCCTGGCTGATGGCGTCAATCGTAAATTCCGGCGGGTTGCCGCTCAGCGCAATGCCGTGCGTGGCGCTACCGGTGTTCCCCGCTGCGTCGGTGACGGAGACGGCAATGGTGTGATTGCCCTCACCCAGCGCGCCGACGACGGAGGCAGGAACGCCCACGCTCCAGCTGCCGTCTGCCTGTACGACGCCGGTGAAGGTCTGGCCACCAACGGTCACGGTGACGACATCGCCTGCCGCCGCGCCGCTCACCTGCCCGGAAATAATCTGCGCCTGGCCCTGCTCGCTGGTGTTGAGGATATCGTCGCCCGCGACGGTGTTGATGGTGACGACCGGCGCGTTGGTATCTACCGTGAAATCCGCGGTCACGGACGAGCCGTTGCCCGCTTTGTCGCTGACGTTCACCGTCAGGGTGTGGTGACCCTCATTAAGGGCCTGCACCTCGCTGGCCGCCAGCGTGACGGACCAGGTGCCGTCGCTGCCCACCGTGGCGTTATAATTTTTGCCGTTCAGCGTCACCGTCACAATCTGCCCGGCTTCCGCGTTGGTTTTACCACTCAGCGTCAGCGGCTGGTTGTGCTCAGCGGCATTGATGATGTTGTCCTGTGCGAGCGTATCGACGGAGAGCGTTGGCGCAGCGGTATCCACGCCAATCGTCTGGCTTCCGCTCACGGTGTTACCCGCCGCGTCTTTGCCGCTGACGCTGACGGTCCAGGTACCGTCGCTGAGCGCCTGCGCGTCTGCCGCAGGCACGTTAACGCTCCACGCGCCGTCTGCTCCCACCTGAGCGGTGTAGGTTTTGCCGTTCAGCGTTACGGAAACGTCGGTTCCCTGCGCCAGATGCTGGCTGCTGCCGGACAGCGTAAAGCCTGCGGACTTTTCGCTGGCGTTAATCACGTTGTCACCCGCCGTTGTCGCCAGCGTAAGCGTGGCCTCGGACGTAGAGACGGTCACGGTGATGTTGCCCGCTGACGTGGTTTTACTGCCGTCGATCTGCACCACCGACCAGGTGTGCTCTCCGTCGGCCTGGGTCGGGAGTTTTACCGTCCAGGTGCCGTCTTTACCGACCATCGCGCTGGCGATGGTGCTGCCGCTGCCGTCTTTAATCTGGATGGTCGCGCCCGGCTGACCGGTACCGCTGAAGGTCGGCGCGTTATCGTCCGTGAGGGCGTTTGCGCTCAGCACTCCCTGCTTGTCGCCCACCTTGTCCGACAGCAGGAAGGTCGGCGTGGCGCTTTCCACTTCTTTGGTGTTATCAATGACTTTCGTTTTGGTTTCGCCGTCACCGCCGTGGGCCAGCAGTGCGCCGATAGCACCGCCGCCTAACGCCGCCCCTGCAATCCAGCCCCACGGGGCATCGCTCAGGGCGCTTCCTTGCTCCAGGAAGGGTTCAATGCTGCTAATGGGTGTGGCCTGCGCGGTTAATTCAGTAGCGGCAACGCCTGATGCTTCCCCGGCATCGGCAAAAGAGAGATGAGTCAGTTCCTGCCCGTCGTTGAACACCAGCTCTGACTGATGTTGGGTTTCAGGATCTTCAACAAAATAGTTATTGCAGCGAATAACGCTGCCGTCCTTCATATAAATGAGAAGGTCTTTACCCTGGCGGACATAACGCACCACGTCCTGAGCAGAGCCCTGAATTTCAATCACGCTCGGCGATGAAATAGAGACCGACAGATTTCCTTCGCCGGTTAATTTCGTTTTCTCCGCCGTTTTGCGAATGATGACATCAACAACCTTTACGTTACTCATATTCCTCTCCTTGCAGGTGTACGGATCCCTGTGGATATATCCACCAGACGGATGTAGCTATCCCTGGGAAAAAACACCCATTATTTTCAGACTTATTTCGTGCAGCTATGCGTGGCTTTTGTTAACTCAAATCGGGTAATTTTGCGGCAGCGTTTTTCTCTATTCCAATAAGCGGCATTAAATTATCAACCGCGGAAGCATAATTAATTGCCGAACTCCAGCCATCATACTCGGCGATTATTTTCGCCGACGTGGCCTGCCAGACATCCTGCTCAACGCTGAGCAAATCATTAATGCTCCGCTTGCTCAGGGTGTATTCATTTTTATAAACCTCGCGGGCCCGCAGCGCATTTTCCAGCTGCCGCTTCCCGGCCTCCATTCTTCCCCGTGCGCCGGTCCAGTCAGCTTGCGCGACGGAGGCCTTTTGCAGCACGTCGAAACGCGCCTGATCGACCTGAGAGGACGCCATCGCCCGGGCGCCCTCAGCCTGACGCACGCGTGCGGATACCGCGCCGCCCTGATAAAGCGGTGCGTCAATATTGAGCTGGATCTGGTCGTCCCAGTATGAGCGGTTGTCCGACTCGTAACGCGTGCGTCCCCCCTTCAGGCTCAGGGTTGGCCAGTGCTGGGACTTCGCCGTTTCAACACCATACTGGGCCGAACGTTCCATATTCTGCGCGGCCATTACCGCCGGTATTAACGAATAATCAATGCGGTTGAGCGAATCCGGCTCAACGGCGAGGTTTGCGGGTACCGGCGAATAATGATCTGCCTGCATTCCGGTTAATACCGCGAGCCTTGCGCGGGCGCTGTTCAATGCGGCGTTATACTGCGCCACCGTCGCCTGCATGCCGGCAATACGCGTGCGGGTCTGGAGTTCATCGGAGGTGGAACTCACGCCCGCATCGGCGCGCAGTTTTGCCAGCTGCTCCACGTTTTTCAGTGCCTGAACATTCTCTTTTGCCGCCTGTAGCAGGTCGGAATAACGTTTGACCTCCACGTAGCCGAGCGCCGTTTTTTCCGCCACGTCAGAAAGCGTGCTCATCAGCTGGTAGCGGTAGCTATCGCGCTGGGCGGAAGACTGGCTGATGCTGTTGTTGGTCTTGCCAAAATCGTATATCAGCTGGGTCAGGCTCACCCCCCAGGCCGCAGAATTCTTCAGCGAACCGCTGGAATCGGTGGTCTGGCTATGCCCCGTACTTCCGTTCAATGCTATTTGCGGCATCCAGCCGCTGCGCGCCTCGTCTATTTGCGCCTGACCAATACCTAACTGCGCGGCTTGCTGGCTAATTGACGGATCGCGATCGATAGCGAAAAGAATACTTTCCTTTAAGGTCGTCGTTGCCATCGGGGCAATACCCACTGCGCCACTATTGGCATAAGCCGTATTTAGTGCTAGTGAAATTAACGCCAGCGTAGCTATAAATTGGCGTGAAACAGGCTTGCGTAATATCGTCATTTTATCTCCCTGACTCTGAGTGATACTCAAGCAATTACCCAAAAAGAGGTACAGATAATTAGACAAATATCGTATTTAACTTCCTCGCTAAATTTCAGGTAAAGCTCCCCATACCCATTTCCGATGGAGATGAGATCCGCCTTTGTCTTATTAAATTTAAGAAATTACTTATTTCATAAGTTGATTTGCAGCATAACAAAATGTGGTATAGGCCACTACACCCACAATGTTAATGCAGTGTTACATATAAGAAAAAACATGGGGTTTCTGGACAAAACTCCGAAAATAGCCTTTCAGATGAAACATCAAAACACACTGTAATTTAAGGAAAATTCTTAATCTCCTCTGCGCACATTTTTGCGTTAATTTCTGAGCGGGTCAGACACAAAGATTTTCAAAGAAGTGTCAACTTAAGTAAGAGCCATCGATTTGTTGAAAAATAATTCTAATAAAAAACATAAATAAGACATTAAATGCTTTATTTTAATTACATATCAGCATATTACACCAGTTAATGACAATGCGTTGGTTACATAACCCAAATCGTTGATTAAAACATAACATTAACACTGTGGTTAACATTCAGAACGGCTTAATGATATCCGCTTAATATAATTCCAATAATTAAACATCAACCTGGTTTACGATACTCCTTCCTTCTGCGTCAAAATGCTGTATTATGCGATTTATTGCGACATTTTGCAGGATTGCTGCCCATGCACAAAACCGCACGTCAACGCTATGTCCTTGATATTCTCAGTGAACAAGGTCAGGCCAGCATCACCGAGCTGGCAGAAAAGCTGCAGGTTTCAGCGGATACCGTTCGTCGGGATCTGACCGATCTGGAAAATCAGGGGCTTGCCCAGAAGAATCACGGCGGGGCTATTGCTCTGAATCTTTCGGCCATGAATCGTCAGGGCCGCAATACCCTGCTGCCGGAAACCAAGCAGCGCCTGGGGAAACAGGTTGCGCAGGCGGTTCCGCCGGGTTCCACCCTGTTTCTGGATGCCGGCAGTACGGTGATGGCCGTCGCTACTTTTCTGCAGGGACCTCACACCGTGATCACTACCTCGCTGGATATCGCCCAGCATTTTAGCGACCGGGAAGACATTGAGCTTATTCTGCTCGGTGGAAAATGGGACCCGAAGCAGCGCCTGTTTGCTGGCAGCGCCACGTTGTCCCTGCTGTCACGCTATCGGGCCGATATCGCCATTCTCGGTGCGTGCGCCCTTCATGCCGAACTCGGTTTGAGTGCCGGTAAAGAAGCGGATGCCGAGGTGAAACGCGCGATGCTCGCCGCAAGCCATGCGCACTGGATTGTTGCCGATCACCTGAAAGTTAACCGCTGCGAGCCGTATCTGGTCTCCGGGCTAACAGATATTCATCAACTCTTTTTAGATCGTCCCTGGCCTGAGCTTGGGGACCCTGGCGCATTACGGGTCACGGTGTGCGCGCAATAACGTGGAGAAGGTCATGAATAAAGTTCAAACAATCAACATTGCGCTGATCGGGTATGGTTTTGTCGGTAAAACCTTCCATGCCCCGCTGATCCAGTCCGTGGACGGGCTCAAGCTGGCGGTGGTCTCTTCCCGTGATGAAGAGAAAGTGAAGCGCGATCTTCCGGATGTGCTGGTGGTAGCCACGCCCGAAGAAGCCATTCAACATCCTGATGTCGACCTGGTGGTCATAGCCTCCCCTAACGCCACCCACGCGCCGCTGGCGACGCTGGCCCTGAACTCGGGAAAACACGTGGTCGTGGATAAGCCTTTCACCCTGGATATGCAGGAAGCCCGGGACCTGATTGCCCTGGCGGATGAAAAGCAGCTTCTGCTCTCCGTTTTCCATAACCGCCGCTGGGACAGCGATTTCCTCGGCATTAAGCAGATTATTGAGCAAGGCACGGTTGGCAAGGTTAAACATCTGGAGTCGCATATTGACCGCTTCCGCCCGGAAGTGCGCGTGCGCTGGCGCGAGCAGAACGTCCCCGGCAGCGGTCTGTGGTTTGACCTGGGCCCTCACCTGATCGACCAGACGCTTCAGCTGTTTGGCCTGCCAGAGTCTGTTCAGGGAAATATCGCCACGCTGCGCGACGGCGCAGAGGTTAACGACTGGGCGCACGTGGTCCTCAATTACCCGGATCATAAGGTGGTTCTGCACGCCAGCATGCTGGTGGCTGGCGGTACGGCGCGCTTTACCGTTCACGGGGACAAAGGCAGCGTGGTGAAAGCCAGAATCGATCAGCAGGAAGCGCAGCTGCTGGCTGGCGTAATCCCCGGCAGCGACGCCTGGGGCGAAGACGACGACAGCATGGTGTTCTTCGGAGCTGATGGTGAACCCCAAACGATTGCCACCCCAAAGGGCGATCAGCGGCAGTACTACATCAACGTGCGGGATGCGATGCTCGGGAAGATCGCCAATCCCGTTCATCCTGTCGAGGCGTTAGCGGTCATGGCTGTTCTGGAAGCGGCGGTGAAATCGTCAGAGACGGGGTCAACGCAGACGCTGGCGTTAACTGATGAAGAGCGTGTTCTTCTGGGTTAAAAAACAAGCCGGGTGGCGCTGCGCCGCCCGGCACGAGTTAAAGACTACTGACGCTTATTCGGCATCATGCGCAAAAGAGTATTATCTTTCCAGAAATAGTGGTGCATCAGCGCCGCAAAGGCGTGCAGACCAATCACAAAATAGCCCAGGTTTGCCAGCGTAACGTGCCACTCCTTCAGCACATCCACCAGGTCAAAATTCCCCTCCGCCGCGTGAGGCATCGCCAGACCAAAGGCGAACCAGTCGTTTCCACGGTTATACATCATTACAATGCCAATCAGCGGCAGCGCAATAAACAGCAGATAGACGATCAGATGCCCAAGGTGGGACATACCGGTAATCATCGCTTTAGGTTTAGGTTGAATGGGCGGTGCGGGAAACTTCAGGCGGATCAGCAATCTCGCCACCATCAGCACCAGAACCGATATGCCGCAGGAGACGTGGATCATGTTAATAAGCGGTCGGTCGGAACGCGGGAAAAAGCCCCTGAATTCCATCGCGCAGTAGGCGACGACGATTAACAAAAACACCAGCCAGTGAATCGTGATTTGCAGGCTTGTATATTTAGTGCGCATGGGATTTCCTGAAAAAAAACAGTCACCGCGCCAACATAATCTCCTTTCCTTAAAAATTCATTAACTTTTCTGTATGGTTTTTCAAATACTTCCCCTCGCATGAAGCATCTTCAATTGCTGCCCTGCCCGTGATGGTCTAAGCCTGGATGAGTTCAAACTGTCGTATCGACACGTTCACAGGAGAACACCATGAGTAAAATTGGCATTAACGGATTTGGACGCATTGGACGCCTTGTGCTGCGCCGCCTTCTTGAAACCCAGGACAGTAATACCGTCGTCGCCATCAACGACCTCACCTCCCCGAAAGTCCTGGCCTACCTGCTCAGGCATGATTCCAACTACGGTGGCTTCCCCTGGAGCGTGGACTTCACCGAGGATGCGCTGATTGTCGACGGTAAAACCATCGCGGTGTACGCCGAAAAAGAGGCAAAGCACATTCCGTGGAAAGCCGCGGGCGTGGATATCGTCGTGGAGTGCACCGGCTTTTATACCTCAGAAGAAAAATCGCGGGCGCACCTGGACGCCGGTGCGAAGAAAGTGCTGATTTCGGCGCCCGCGGGTGAGATGAAGACCATCGTCTATAGCGTGAATGACGATACCATTGACGCCAGTGATACCATTATTTCCGTCGCGTCCTGCACCACCAACTGCCTCGCCCCGCTGGCAAAAGCCCTGAACGACGCGTTTGAAATTAAAGTGGGCACCATGACCACCATTCATGCCTATACCGGCACCCAGGCGCTGGTGGATGGCCCGCGCGGGAAAGATCTGCGCGCCTCGCGGGCGGCGGCAGAAAATATTATTCCGCATACCACCGGCGCGGCGAAAGCCATCGGCCTTGTGATCCCCGCGCTCAGCGGCAAACTAAAGGGTCATGCCCAGCGCGTGCCGGTGAAAACCGGATCGGTAACCGAGCTGGTAGCGATTCTGGGTAAAAAGGTGACGGTCGAGGAGATCAACGCCGCGTTGAAAAAGGCGACCCAGGGGAATAAATCGTTCGGGTATACCGATGACGAGATTGTTTCTTCAGATGTGATTGGCTCGCACTATGGTTCGGTGTTTGACGCCACGCAGACGGAGGTGTCAGAAGCGGGAGACCTGCAACTGGTGAAAGCCGTTGCCTGGTATGACAACGAGTATGGATTTGTGACGCAACTGGTGCGAACGCTGGATAAGTTTGCGGCGCTGTGATTTTCCCCGCACTCTAACCCTCTCCCCAATGGGGCGAGGGGATTGTTCCGTGCCTAAATTATTTTACGTGCGCCCTTCAGGACAGGATCCTGCTGTAGTTGTTCCCACGCGACAGTCACCGCCTCCGGAAAGGCAACGTGGGCGATAAAATCCCGCCCGGCCGGGCCATAGCCGTTAACGTCATCATACAGGCGCGGCAGTTCCCCCATAACCAGCGACAGATACCGGTCAACGGGCCACAGCCCGGCGTTGACCCCACTAAACTCCACGCCCTCTGTGCCGTTTTGCAGCGCTGGCGTAAACCCGGGATGGCTGATCCACTGCGGTGATGCGGGTTCATCGCGGCACACGCGGGCAAACGTCGCCATCGTGCGGCGCTGCATCGTTGGGTCCTGTACCACCAGCATGCGCCCGCTTGTCCGCTGACGCTCTTTCAGCATGTTCCAGCTAAAGCGCGCGTTTTCACCGCAGTTGGTGGAGCGATCTTCAACCCACAGGCGCGCCTCGGGGATCTGCCAGAACGCCCGCGCAATGTCGGCAAGAATGCTCGCTTCGGCCCGCCCTTCGACTTGTAAGGTGTGATAACGCGGATGATTGCCGATAGCTGAATATAAAAACGCGGTTGAATGACCAATACCGCCGCTAATCAGGAGCGGGATTTCTCGCTGCGCGGCAATACGGCAGGCTGCCTCAATGGTCGGGATCACCGCGTTCCCTGCCAGAATTACCGCATCGACGTCCGGGGGCTGGCGGCTGCCGCTCAGGTCGTCCTGCGCCAGCCATTCACCGACAGTATTGATAGCCGCCAGAGTGGCATCCGGCAGGATGGGAAAATGGGTCTGTTCCATGATGAACTCCTTCTCGCTATCCCTGCAGGGTAGCGACTTCAGGTTCTCAACACAACGGCGACATCGGGCCGCTCTTTTTCCTTAAATTTCTCTCGTACATTTGATTAACATGCGCAAATCATATTCACTTGAATTATCATTTGCGGCAGACGTAGAATCGCTAGCCCGCTAATTATTCAATCATTTCTAAGGTAATGACGTTATGCGCCTGCCCGAACGCGACCCTTATGCTCCTCGCGAGTGGCAGCCCCATGAGAAACCCGCCCTGCTGGGTTCGCCTTCCACCCCCGAGCACAGTACGCCAAAACGCGTCGCCTATGGCGTCGTTGGGCTGCTGGTTTGCCTGACGGGGGCGCTGGGCAATGCGGTGGTCACCGCCAACCTGCAAAACCTGCAGGGGACCTTCGGGGCCTGGTCGACCGAAATCGCCTGGCTGCCCGCAGTCTATGTGATGACCAACATCTCCATTAACCTGCTGCTGGTCAAATTTCGTCAACAGTACGGCCTGCGCGCCTTTACGGAAGGTTTTCTGGTGCTGTACGTGCTGGTCACCTTTTTCCACCTGTTCGTTAACGACCTCAGCTCCGCGCTGATGGTACGCGCCGCGCACGGGATGGTGGCCGCCGCGCTCAGCTCGCTGGGGATTTACTACCAAATCCAGGCCTGGCCTGCGAAGCATCGCCTGAAGGCGCTTACCATCGGGATCACCGGATCGTCGCTCGCTATTCCGCTGGCGCGTCTGTTTTCCACTGAGCTTCTCCAGCTGGACGAGTGGCGCGGGCTCTATTTCTTTGAGCTGGGGCTGGCGCTGATCTCCCTGGCCTGCGTAATCGCCTTAAAACTGCCGCCGGGTGACCGACGCAAGGTCTTCGAGAAGAAAGACTTTGTCACCTTCTTTTTACTGGCTCCCGGAATGGCCCTGCTCTGCGCCGTGCTCTCTTTAGGCCGTCTTGACTGGTGGTTCGAGGCGCCGTGGATCGGCTGGTCGCTGGCGCTATCGCTGGTGCTGATTGTTTCCGCCATCGTGTTTGAACATAACCGCGCCAACCCGCTGCTGAACACCCGCTGGCTGTCGAGCGGCAGCATCGTTCGCCTGGGGCTGATCATGCTGCTGATCCGCATCGTGCTGGCGGAGCAAAATACCGGCGTCATCGGCTGGCTGCAGTACGTGGGGTTACAGAATGAGCAGATGACCCATCTGGCGTGGTCCATTTTCGCCGGGATCGTCTGCGGGATCGTCACCAGTTGCCTCACCATCAAGCCCACAAAGCTGGCGTGGCCGATTATCACCTCTCTGGCGCTGATGATTGTTGCCTCGCTGCTGGACAGCCAGTCCAATAACCTGACCCGCCCGGATCAGCTGATGGTCAGCCAGTTTCTGCTGGGCTTCGGCAGCGCCTTCTTCCTGGCGCCCGCCATGCTGGCCGCCATTGGCGGGGTAATTGCCGACCCGCGTAACCTGGTCAGCTTTTCGGTCATGTTTGGCATGAGCCAGAACCTCGGCGGCCTGCTGGGATCGGCGATTCTCGGCACCTTCCAGACCTGGCGCGAGAAATACCACTCCAGCCTGCTGGCGGATCAGCTCACCACGCTTAACCCGCTGGTCAACGAGCGGATTCAGCTTTATACCCAGATGTATAAAAGCCTGATTGGCGACAGTACGCTGCTGGGAACGCAGGCCATTACCCAGCTACAGACGGTGACCACCCTTGAGGCAAATATTCTGGCCTACAACGATACTTATCTGCTGACGGCAAGCATCGCTGCCGCCACGCTGGTCTGGATTTTATGGCGCTTGCTGCGCCTGCGCATTACTGCCCGTATGGCGCTGAAGAACGCCACCGGCAACAAATAATTGTAATATTTCTGGAGAGTTTATGAGTCAGCAGGATGCCGCCAAAGAGCAGGCCAACACCCGCAAAAATGTGCGCATTGTTTCCGTTTTCACCGCCGCTGCCATCGGTATTGTTGGCGTGCTGGTCATTCTTTACGCCTGGCAGCTGCCGCCGTTTACCCGCCACGCGCAGTTTACCGACAACGCCTACGTGCGCGGCCAGACGACGTTCATTAGCCCCCAGGTTAATGGCTATATCACCGAGGTGAAGGTGCAGGACTTTGTGCAGGTCAAAAAAGGCGATCTGCTGTTGCAGATCGATGACCGCATCTATCGCCAGCGCGTCCATCAGGCCGAGGCGCAGCTGGCGATGAAAATTGCCGCGCTGAATAACAACCTGCAGCAGCGGAAAAGCGCCGAAGCGACCATTGCCAAAAATGAAGCCGCGCTGAAAAATGCCCGCGCCCAGAGCCTGAAAACCCAGGCGGATTTAAAGCGCGTGAAGGATCTGACGGCGGATGGGTCGCTTTCCATACGCGAGCGCGATGCCGCGCTGGCCAGTGCGGCTCAGGGCAGCGCAGATATCGACCAGGCGAAAGCCACGCTTGAGATGTCGCGTCAGGATCTGCAGACGGTGATTGTGAACCGCGGCGCGCTGGAGGCAGATGTTGAAAACGCCAAAGCGGCGCTGGAGCTGGCGCAGATTGACCTGCAAAACACCCGCATTATCGCCCCGCGCGACGGCCAGCTCGGCCAGATTGCCGTGCGTCTCGGCGCGTACGTGACCGCCGGAACGCACCTCACTACGCTGGTACCGCCGCAGCACTGGGTGATTGCCAACATCAAAGAGACCCAGCTGGCGGAGCTGCGCGTCGGTCAGCCGGTGAAGTTTACCGTCGATGCCTTAAACAACAAAGCGTATCAGGGCCGCGTAGAGAGCATCTCGCCGGCGACCGGGGTTGAATTCAGCGCTATCACGCCGGACAACGCCACCGGCAACTTTGTCAAAATCGCCCAGCGTATTCCGGTGCGCATTGAGGTGCTCGGTAAGCCTGAAGAGTCTGCGCTGCTGCGTCCGGGTATGTCGGTACAGGTGACGATTGATACGCGGGAGGCGAAGTGATGATCCTTCGCCCGATAGCCGCGCTGGTGGGGGCGCTCATGCTGGCCGGATGCCAGTCCGTTGACGTCAAGCCGGCGCAGCCGACCCTGCAAATTCCGGCTCAATGGCGCACCGTCTCAGGGCCAACCAGCCCGGCGGAGCAACTCTGGTGGCGCAACTTCCATGACAACGACCTGAACCGCTACGTGGATCGGGCGCTTAAAAATAACAGCGATGTGCTGATTGCCCGCGAGCGGATAAACGAATATCAGGCGCGGGTCTTTGCCGCCGACGGCAGCCTGTTTCCTTCGCTCGACGCGGGCGTAACCGGGACGCGCGCCCGTTCTCAATCCGCCGCCACTGGGCTTCCGGTTTACAGCACGCTGTACAGAGGCAGCCTGACGGCGAGCTATGACGTTGATATCTGGGGCGTCAACCGCAGCACGTCCAATGCCGCCGAAGCCTCGCTGGAGGCGCAAAAAGCCGCCGCCGCGGCTGCGGATCTCACTGTCGCCTCGTCCGTTGCCTCCGGGTACGTCACCCTGCTCTCGCTTGATGAACAGCTGCGCGTGACCGAATCCACGCTGAAATCGCGCGAAGAGGCGTTTAATCTTGCCAAACGCCAGCTTGAGACGGGCTACAGTTCGCGCCTGGAGCTGATGCAGTCGGATTCCGAGCTTCGCTCAACGCGAGCGCAGGTGCCCGTGCTGCGGCATCAGATTGCGCAGCAGGAGAATGCCCTGAGCCTGCTGCTGGGAAGCAATCCCGGTGCGGTAGCGCGTAGCGAAAGCTTTGCGGCGCTAACGCCGCTCACGCTGCCGTCACAGCTGCCCTCCACGCTCCTGAATCGTCGGCCGGATATCGTGCAGGCCGAGCGACAGCTGGTCGCGGCTGATGCCTCGCTTGCCGCGTCACGCGCCAGCCTGCTGCCGTCGATCAATCTGACCGCAACCGGATCGATCCAGGATCGCACCCTTTCCGGCCTGCTGGATAACCCGCTCCAGCTATGGAGCGCAGGCGGCAGCATTCTCGCCCCGCTGCTGAACCGCCAGGCGCTGAACGCGCAGGTGGATATTTCCCAGTCCCAGCGTAACCAGGCGCTGTATGCGTATGAAAAAACCGTGCGTAACGCGTTTGCCGAAGTGAACAACAGCCTTGATGCCATTACGCGCTATCAGGAACAGCTGACGGAGCTGCTTGCCCAGCAGGATGTGGCCCGGGAGACGCTGCGCATTGCGCAGAACCGCTATCGCAACGGTTATTCATCCTATCTTGACGTGCTGGACGCGCAGCGCACGCTGTACTCGGTCCAGACCAGCGTGGTGCAGGTCAAAAATAACCTGCTGCTGGCGCAGATTGATTTGTATAAAGCACTGGGCGGAGGATGGGTCAGTGCCTGAAAACCTGCCCGGTGGCGCTTTGCTTACCGGACCTGCATTTCGCACCCGTAGGCCGGGTAAGGCGTAGCCGCCACCCGGCAATCCCTCTTAAGGAGTCAATCTATGCAACAACAATGGTCTGCAGTAGATAATTACATGATTTCTTCGCTTATCCCTGAGGATGAGGTTCTACAGAAGGTTCTTGAGAACAATAAACGCGCCGGGCTACCCGAACACGATGTTGCGGCCAATCAGGGACAGCTGCTGGCGCTGTTCGTGCGCATGACGCAGGCAAGACGCATTCTTGAGATCGGTACGCTGGGTGCCTATAGCTCTATCTGGATGGCGCGCGCCCTGCCGCCGGACGGAAAGCTGATTACGCTCGAGGCGGACCCAACGCATGCCGATGTTGCCCGCCAGAATATTCGCCTCGCGGGGCTGAACGATCGTATTGAATTAATTGAAGGCCCAGCACTGAACTCGCTGGAGAATTTCGGTGACGTTCCACCGTTCGACCTGATCTTTATTGATGCCGATAAGCCAAACAATCCCGGCTATCTGGAGTGGGCGCTGCACTATTCCCGTCCCGGCACGGTGATCATCGGGGATAACGTGGTCCGCGACGGCGAGGTCATTAACGGGCAAAGCGACGACGCGCGCGTGCTGGGCGTGCGGCGTTTTATCGAGATGACGGGGGATAACCCGCGCTTAACCGCCACCGCGCTGCAAACGGTGGGGGTTAAGGGATGGGATGGGTTTACGCTGGCGATTGTGAATGGGTGAAAAAATGTGCGGGCCGATGCCCTCACCCCGACCCTCTCCCACAGGGAGGATCTGATAAAGTATTCCGTTTTCTCCCTGTGTCTCCCGACGTATTTCAAATTTTTGTACCCGCGAAATTAAAAAATCAGTCCGGTCCGAGCAAAATCAAAAAAAGTCCCCGCTCAAAAACAATATCCATATCGCTATCAGGGCTAATTTGCATTACATATTCAATATTGTATATTCCTTCAGCAGGGGCAAAGTGATGCCCTGAAAGTCTTTAAAAGGAATACTGATATGGATTTCGCAGAGGCCATTACCGACACGGGGCAATCCCGCTACAGCCTGCACATAAACGACAGCCGCGCAGAGTCTGATGTGCTGCGTTTTCGAGGACGTGAGGCGCTCAGTGCCCCCTTTAGCTGGCGTATTGAGTTCACCACATCACAGGACGATATTGACGGAACGGATGTACTGAAAAAATACGCCACCTTTCGTATGCGCAGCGGTAAAACGGTGGAGGGCGTGATTACCGACTTTGAAGTGCTGGGGACAACGGCAGACCAGTCTCATTACAGCGTTACCCTCAGTTCCCGCCTTGCCCTGCTGTCTCACACCCGCCGCTGCGCCGTTTACCAGAATGTTTCCGTACCTGAGCTTGTGGAAACGCTGTTACTGGCGCACGGGCTTGAAGGCAGCGATTTTGAGTTTCGTCTTGAACATACTTATCCGGCCCGCGAGCTGATTACCCAGTGGCGTGAAACTGACCTTCAGTTTATCCAGCGTCTGCTGTCTGAAGTGAGCATATGGTTCCGTTGCGGCCTCAATGGCTCCACCGGGCTGGATACGGTCATTTTTGCCGACAGTCAGCTTTATTACACCTTTAACGTCCCCCTGCCATTTAACGAGCCCTCCGGACTGTATGACGGCGCAGAGGAGTCCGTCTGGGGGCTGCGAACGTGGCATAAGGTCGTCACCGGGCAGGTGCACACCCGCAGCCACAATTACCGGGATGCTGCCATGCCGATGGATTCCGTCGTTGCCGTGCGCAACGAGGCTACAACCACCGGGGAGGATTACCGCTACGGTGATAATTTTCTGAACCCCGGAGACAACCACCCTGCCGCCATACCGGAAACCGAAAGCGGCGCGTTTTATGCCCGGCTTCATCATGAGCGCGAACTCAATAAATCCACCCGGCTTCACGTCTTCAGTAACGCCTCACATCTGATGCCCGGACAGGTGCTGGAAACGCCAGGCTGCGGGCTTAAGGATTTGCGGGAAGGGATGGTTATCACGCTCACGACCTTTATCGCCTCACGTGATTCGCGTCTGCATACGTCCGTATGGGGCATTCCTTACACCGAGCGCTACTGCTATCGCCCGCCCGCCATCCCGCGCCCGGAAATTTCCGGCACGCTGCCTGCGCGGGTGGAAAGCCGTGATGCTCATGACCCGTATTCGTACCTCGATGATACGGGATGCTATCGCGTAAAACTGGATTTCAGCCGCGAAGATGCAGAGCCCGGTTTTAACTACCTGTGGGTACGTCAGGCAAAACCGTATGCCGGGGATACTTACGGGTGGCATATGCCGCTGGTGGACGGTACGGAGGTCGGGATTGCCTTCCATCATAGTGACCCGGATAAACCGTATATCGCCCATGTCTTCCACGACTCAGAACATGCTGACGTGGTGAACCGCAACAACCGCAGTCAGAACATTCTGCGCACGGCGGGCGCGAATGAACTCCGGATGGAGGATAAGCGGCAGGAAGAACACATTGCCCTGTCCACCCCGTCTGGCGCAACGCAGCTTAATCAGGGGTATATCACCAACACGCAGGGAGAACAGCGCGGCAGCGGCTTTGAACTGCGCACCGACGAGCACGGCGTGATAAGTGTGGCAAAGGGCCTGTTTGTCACCGCTGACGGGCAGCAGAAAGCCGTGGGTGACATACTGGATATGGACACCGCCCTGCACGAGATTGAACTCTGCCAGCAGCAACTCAAAGCACTGCACTCTGCCGCTGTGCAGGCGCGGGCAATGGAAGCGGATATTGCCAGCCAGCAGGCGATGTTTGCGGAACGATTCCGCGAGCTGAACGAGATGATTCATTTTCACGGCCCTGAAGGAGTGGCATTCACCAGCGGTGAACACATGCAGCTGGCGGCGACGGACAATATTGCCGTCAATGCGGGAGGTGATATCTGCACCGGGTCAATGGGCAATACCACTCTGCTCGCCGGAGAGTCTATTGGCATGTTTTCACATACCGGAAAACTCAGTGTGGTTTCGGCTGAAGGTCCGGTACAGGTTCAGGCACAAAATGGTGCGATGCACCTGAGTGCAGAGCAGAAAGTCAGTATCACCAGCCTGAGCGAAATACTGTTTGCGGGAAAAAAACAGGTAACGCTGATTGGCGGCGGCAGCTACGTGCGGATCGATGCAGCGGGGATTGAGTACGGCACAATGGAGATATATACCCGCTATGCCAAACGGACTGCTACGTCCGGCCCCGCTGCAACAGAAATTAGTTTCCCTTCACACCCTGAAGCAGGTGACCCCGCTCCCCATACGGATAATCTTTTATTTTCATAAACAAGGAACGTATTCATGCAAATTTCACCTCCGATCCATTTCCCGCATGCTGATAACGAAACGTTTGGTGAGTGGGTTACCCGTTGTATGCCCGTTGATACACAGCGGAGCTATCCGGTAAACCGTGAAGGATCATGGCATGGGGGGATCCATATTCCCCATACCGATACCGGGGAGCAGGCAAATCCGTTGAGGGCCATTGCAGATGGGGTTGTTGTCTATGCCAATTACCCGGCATCATCGGATAAACGCGACCAGAAGCCGTTAAACTATGGCGGCGCGACGGATAACGGCTGCGTACTGATCCGTCATGAAATGCTGATTGGTGAAGAACCCGAAGCATTCACTTTTTACTCGCTGACCATGCACATGAAGCAGGTAAGGTCTGAACTCCGGGTAAAGAACGGCGTGTCTGTTCGCCGTGGACAGGTGATCGGTACATCAGGAATGGTTAGCGGAAGAAACGGTTATCACTTCCAGATTTGTTGCGCCCCTTCAGCGCTTGAAGCGCTCAGCGGGCGTGCAAACGGTGTTCTTGATCTGCTGAGCAACGGGCGGGAATTACCTGTATACGGAAATCGCTATTACTATCTCCCGGCAGGGCTGCCCGTATTTGATAACGTTCACAAGATAAATATTTCCGCGCTGACTACCACTGAAGCCCTGTTCGTCATCCATGAAGGGACAAAGACCCGGACTCTGCGTAAAATCCAGGACGGATACGAGAGTGTGGGTGACATTGCCGTGACGGTGAATTTTGTCAGCGAACCCGCCTCTGCGGGAGTATTGACTAAAAAATACAGCGAATGGGTAAACATCGAAACGGCAACGGGTCCCTTCTGGGTGGATGTATCCGATATTAATGTAAAATCCTACAGCGATGCAGATATGCCCGACTGGGCTGGCTGGCGTATAGCTGATGATGATCCGACAAAAGACAGCCAGTGCAATTCTGAAATGGTCAAAAAGCATCTGAACAGCCCGCAGGACCTGCTTACACATTTCATCTGTAAATTTCCGTTTGAATGGGATTTTTCGACCTTTGACACCCGTTTTGCGTGGGTGACCGCCCCCGGTTCCCCGCGTGAACTCAGCGGAACGGATTACAGTGAATTGAAAGCCCACGCAAAAGCACTGTGCTTTTTTGATAAACTTTCCCCGGAGGTTCAGGCAGAACTGAGCGGTGAAATCTGGCATTTTGAGCCACGTACGTTTATTACGTTATTGCAAAAAGCAGAGCCGCGCCTGATATATTACAGCGCGAACGGACGTTCAAAACGACAGCTTAACGATTTTATTACCGATGATATGCGGCACGGTGACCTGACGCAGGAGCAGATACTGGCTCAGGGTCAGCTAAATAAAATCAATCTGTTCGGACATGAGTTAAGAACCAATCTCTTCGATTTTAATAAATCCGTTGATGAACATTTTGCCAGCATGGAACAAATGGCCTTCTGGACTGCATGGGGAGAGTATGCCCCGCTCATTCAGATTATGATTAAGAAATTCGGCAAAAATGAAGGTGGCATTTTTCGACACGAGTTGTTGAATAAAGCATTTCTGGATCACAAGACGACAAAAGAGTGTGTTATTGAAATAAATAAAATCATATCAGAAACGCTCGATGATAATGACTTTTCTAGATTATCAATAGATAACCTTAATGACATTAACAATAAAATCACTGCTAGAATCACATTGCCTAAGTTCAATGATTGGGACTGGTTTAACGGTTTGGGGATCACCATTCACGATACCTATTCAACGAAGATTTATCTTGATTATCTGGATATAGATGTGCCGTCGGATACCTACGGCCCGCGCCGATACCGTGCAGGCCTGCGTTTTCAGATACAGGATCATTTTGGGCTGGATGTTCCAGACCTTAACGGCAAAGGATTTGAGAATATTCCCTGGTTTTGCTCATGGTTCATTTTGCAACGCTATAAACATTATGATTTTAAACCATTTATTAATGAAGCAAGCTTCATCATTCATATAAATGGGTGAAATATGAAAAACTATAAATTATTAATTATTCTTTTTGGCTTACTGGTGATTGTTGTCAGGTACTTAACATTAAGTCCGGCTATTTCTGCTATATATCAAAAGAGCTATTACGATCCTCAATGGGGGCGTGGCGAATGTAAATCAACTGTTGTTCTGGTTGAACATGCCCCTATAACCCAACAACAAAAAATTGGATTATGGAACTCAAGCAAACATGACATTTTAAAAAAATGGACCCCACTAAACAATAATAAATGCGATGACATTTTATTTGTGAACAACAATGTAGAACCAGTAATTGATAGCATGGGGATGAAAGAATGGATGGGAGAAGAACAAATATGTTTAGAAGGTAAATTGGGTGCAGGGAAATGCATATCTAGAAATGAAAGGCTGTTCTATATCGTGAGAGACAAACCGCTTTCTAATCATGATATCAAGGACACCACAAATGGCGAAACTTTTTACCTACACTTTGTCAATAACTAGTTTTTAATCAAACAAAGGGCGCTGAAACTTCAGTGCCCTATAAGCTGTTATAATGACATTCGCAAGCCTTATCACATTAAATCTCTTACAAAGAGATTGCCCGCGATGCAGGGCTTAAACCGGATGACGTGAAAGCGATGCTGTCAGCGTATGAGCCGCTGGGAACGAATGACGCGTGGGAGGCGCTTTATTCCATCCGCCAGATGATGGGCGCTCTGTTTCGTGGTCTTCCAGAAATGGGACCGAAAAAGAAGCGGGTCTGAGTTTCGTTTTTATCGCCCTTGCTACGGGCGGGATATTCTCCCGGCCCGTGCTTCCCGTATCGTGGTATACTGCGTCTCCCTCTCCGAAATGTAAGCATCTGTAACAGCCTCATTTTCGCCTTCCGGGGGCCAATTTGGGGGCTAAAAAATCAGAAGAAAAAATAATATCTTTTATTATCAATACACTTGCTGATTTCAGAACATCCCCACAGGGAGAGGGAGAAAACCGGGCAAGGACGTTAAGCGGAAATCTGCTCCATCGCCTGCAATATACGTTTATCCGAAATCGGATACGGCGTACCGAGCTGTTGAGCAAAGAAGCTGACGCGCAGCTCCTCGATCATCCAGCGGATCTCCTGCACATCTTCATCGTCGCGGCGCGCCGGCGGCAGCTTGTTTAACCACTGCTGCCACGCCTGCAGCACGCTTTCGACCTTCAGCATCTGCGCGCGATCGCGGTGCGGATCGATCGCCATTTTCTCCAGACGTTTTTCAATCGCCTGCAGATAGCGCAGCGTATCGCCCAGACGCTTAAAGCCGTTGCCGGTGACAAAGCCGCGGTACACCAGTCCCGCCATCTGCGCCTTCACGTCCGACAGCCCCAGCGCCATGGTCATATCCACGCGCCCCTTCAGGCGCTTGTTGATGTTGAACACGGCAGTGAGGATCTGCTCGACCTGTTTGGCAATCTCCACCACGGTGTCGTTCAGCTCGGCGCGAACCTTGTCATGCAGCTTCGCAAAACCTTCTTCCGTCCAGACCGGGCCGCCCGCCTCGTGGATCAGCTTGTCCACGCCGCAGGAGATGCAGTCGTCAATCAGATCCAGCACTTTGCCGTACGGGTTAAAGTAGAGCCCCAGCTTGGCTTTGTTCGGCAGCTTCTCGTGCAGATACTTGATCGGCGACGGGATGTTGAGCAGCAGAAGGCGGCGCAGCCCGCGCCACATCATCTGCTGCTGTTCCTGCGGGTTATCAAACAGTTTGATCGCCACGCTGTCACGTTCGTCCACCAGCGCCGGCCAGGCTTTGACCTTATAGTTGCCGCGCTTCTGCTCGTAGCTTTCCGGAAGCTGGCCAAAGCTCCAGATATGCAGCCCGCTCTGCTCGATGCCGTCGTCCGCCACCGCAGAAAGCGTCTCCTGAACTTTGCCTTTCAGCGCCTCTTTCAGCTCGCTGAGGGAACGCCCTTCCAGCAGCTTTTTGTTTTTATCATCCACCACGCGGAAGCTGATTTTCAGGTGATCGGGCACCTGATCCCAGTTCCAGTCTTCGCGGTCGATGGTGGTGCCGGTCATGCGGCGGAACTCACGCTCCAGCGCGTCCAGCAGCGGCAGTTCCAGCGGCGTGACGCGGCCCAGAAACGCTTCCGCATAGTTTGGCGCTGGCACAAAATTGCGCCGCACCGGTTTCGGCAGGGATTTGATCAGCGCAATCACCAGCTCGCGGCGCAGGCCGGGAATTTGCCACTCAAACCCGCTCTCGTCGACCTGGTTTAACAGCGGCAGCGGAATGTGGACGGTTACGCCGTCCGCGTCGGTGCCCGGTTCAAACTGATAGGTCAGACGCAGCTTGAGGTTGCCCTGATGCCAGAAGTTCGGGTAGTCGAGCTTGCTGACCGACTCCGCCCCCTCTTTAATCAGCATGCTCTTTTCGAAGTTGAGCAGGTCCGGCGTCGCTTTGCTGGCCTTCTTCCACCAGCTGTCAAAGTGGCGGGCGGAGATAACATCATGGCTGATGCGCTGGTCGTAAAACTCAAACAGCGCCTCATCGTCCACCAGAATGTCGCGGCGTCGGGACTTGTGCTCAAGCTCTTCCACCTCGGCGCGCAGCTTCAGGTTTTCACGGAAGAACGCGTGGCGCGTCTGCCAGTCCCCCTCCACCAGCGCGTGACGGATAAACAGCTCGCGGCTGAGCGCCGGATCGATCTGGCTGTAGTTGACCTTACGCGCGGCGACCACCGGCAGGCCGTAAACGGTCACTTTTTCGGTCGCCATCACCGCGCCCTGCGCGCGCTCCCAGTGCGGCTCGCTGTACGAGCGTTTCAGCAGGTGCTGAGCCACCGGCTCAACCCATTCCGGGTCGATTCGCGCGGCAATGCGTCCCCACAGGCGGCTGGTTTCCACAAGCTCCGCGACCATGGTCCACTTCGGCGGTTTCTTGAACAAGCCGGAACCCGGGAAGATGGAGAAACGCGCGTTACGCGCGCCGGTATATTCCTGCTTATCCGCATCCTTCATCCCGATATGGGACAGCAGGCCGGTCAGCAGCGCGATGTGAATTTCGCGGTACTCCGCCGGTTCACTGTTCACCGGAATGCCCAGCTCTTTCACCACCTGGCGCAGCTGGGTGTAGATATCCTGCCATTCACGCACGCGCAGGTAGTTAAGGAAATCCACGCGGCACTGGCGGCGGAACTGGTTCGAGGAGAGTGCTTTCTGCTGCTCGCCGAGGTAGTTCCACAGGTTCACAAAGGCGAGGAAATCGGACTCTTTGTCGTGGAAGCGACGGTGCTTTTCGTCCGACGCCTGCTGTTTGTCCATCGGACGCTCGCGCGGGTCCTGAATGGAGAGCGCCGAGGTGATGATCATCGCCTCGCGCACGCAACCGTGCTTTTGCGCTTCCAACACCATGCGCGCCAGGCGCGGGTCGACCGGCAGCTGGCTGAGCTGGCGGCCCAGCGGTGTCAGCTTATAGATGCTCGCCTGCTCGTCGGTGGTAATCGCCCCGAGCTCTTCCAGCAGACGCACGCCGTCCTGAATGTTGCGCTTGTCCGGCGCTTCCACGAACGGGAACGCCGCGATGTCGCCCAGCCCCAGCGCTGTCATCTGCAGGATAACGGACGCCAGGTTGGTGCGCAGAATTTCCGGGTCGGTAAACTCCGGGCGCGACAGGAAATCGTCTTCGGAATAAAGACGAATACAGATCCCTTCCGACACGCGGCCGCAGCGGCCCTTACGCTGGTTAGCAGACGCCTGGGAGACCGGCTCAATCGGCAGGCGCTGAACCTTGGTGCGGTAGCTGTAGCGGCTGATGCGCGCCGTGCCCGGGTCGATAACGTATTTAATCCCCGGTACGGTCAGTGAGGTCTCCGCCACGTTGGTCGCCAGCACGATGCGGCGTCCGCTGTGTGGCTGGAAGACGCGGTTTTGCTCGCTGTTCGACAGGCGCGCGTACAGCGGCAGGATCTCGGTGTGGCGCAGGTCGCGCTTGCTGAGCGCATCGGCAGTATCGCGAATTTCGCGCTCGCCGCTCATGAAGATCAGGATGTCGCCCGCGCTCTCGTTGCCCAGTTCGTCAACGGCGTCGAAGATGGCCTGCAGCTGATCGCGCTCGGTATCATCCGCCTCTTCCACAATCGGGCGATAGCGCACTTCCACCGGATAGGTGCGGCCCGACACTTCAATAATCGGCGCATTATTGAAGTGTTTTGAGAAGCGCTCCGGGTCGATGGTCGCGGAGGTAATGATGATTTTCAGATCAGGGCGACGCGGCAGCAGTTCTTTAAGATAGCCAAGCAGGAAGTCGATGTTCAGGCTGCGCTCGTGCGCTTCATCGATGATGATGGTGTCGTACTGCATCAGCAGGCGGTCCTGCTGTATTTCCGCCAGCAGGATACCGTCCGTCATCAGCTTGACCATGGTGTTGTCGCTGACGTGGTCGCTGAATCGCACCTTGTAGCCGATGCAGCCGCCCGGCTCCGTCTGCAGCTCTTCGGCAATACGGTTCGCCACGGTGCGCGCCGCCAGACGACGCGGCTGGGTGTGGCCAATCAGCCCCTTCACCCCGCGGCCCAGCTCCATACAGATTTTCGGCAGCTGGGTGGTTTTACCTGAACCGGTTTCCCCCGCGACAATCACCACCTGGTGATCGCGGACGGCCTCAAGGATATCCTGTTTCTTCTGACTGACGGGCAGGTTTTCCGGGTAGGTGATCGCAGGACGCGCGGCTTCGCGCAGCACAACCTTCCCTGCCGCCTGTTCAATCTCTTTGGCCATCTCCTGGTAAATGGCCTGTTGTGCATCAGGATTTTTAACCTTCTTCACGCCGTGCAGACGGCGGGCGAAGCGCTGTTTATCGCGCAGCATCAGAGAATCGAGCTGTTGCAGGAGCATCGGGAAGGCGAATTTTTGTTGTTCTGTCATAGCGTTAACGGGCAGTGCTCTGCCGGATAAAATCTCTTTTTAATGATTGCTATAGAGTACCACATTGACGCTTTTAGCGCCTTATTCAAAAAATTCGAACATAGGCTTCGATATATTGCGCTATCTCTGTGGCAGGATTGTGAATAAAGTGTCAACAAGCAACGGGGCACCCCCCCTTCAATCAAATGCAACAACAGGAATCACCCATGAGCAAAGTATTAGTTTTGAAATCCAGTATTCTGGCAGGGTACTCTCAGTCTGGTCAGCTGTCTGATTACTTCGTTGAACAGTGGCGTGAACAGCATTCTGCAGACGAAATCACCGTGCGTGACCTGGCAGCAAACCCCATTCCTGTGCTGGACGGCGAGCTGGTTGGCGCGCTGCGCCCAAGCGATGCGCCACTGTCCCCGCGTCAGCAGGAAGCCCTGGCCCTGTCCGACGAGCTGATTGCTGAGCTGCAGGCGCACGACGTTATCGTCATCAACGCCCCAATGTACAACTTCAACATTCCTACCCAGCTGAAGAACTACTTCGACCTGGTGGCGCGCGCTGGCGTAACCTTCCGCTACACCGAGAACGGCCCGGAAGGTCTGGTAAAAGGCAAGCGTGCGATCGTCCTGACCAGCCGTGGCGGTATCCATAAAGATACCCCAACTGACCTGGTTGCGCCGTACCTGAGCCTGTTCCTGGGCTTCATCGGCATTACCGACGTGAACTTCGTGTTCGCGGAAGGTATCGCTTACGGTCCGGAAGTGGCGACCAAAGCACAGTCCGACGCGAAAGCCGCCATCGACAGCCTGGTAGCCGCGTAAGATTTCTCCCTCTCACCGCCCGGTGGGAGGGTTTTTCTTTTCCCCGCATTTCGCTATCATCCGCATCCACTCTCCAGCCGGGCGGCCTGATGTCTGCGATTATCGATTCTTTTATTGCCCCACCGTGTCACGACGACATTGAGATCCTCTGGCAGGATGAACATCTGCTGCTGATTAATAAGCCTTCTGGCCTGCTCAGCCTCTCGGGCAAAAACCCGCAAAACCTCGATTCTGTCCATTATCGTCTGGTGCAGACGTTCCCCGGCTGCACGCTGGTACACCGTCTGGATTTCGGCACGTCCGGGCTGATGGTGGTTGCGCGCAATAAGGCCATCAACGCGGCGCTTTGCCAGCAGTTCATCCAGCGCAGCGTGGAGAAAGTCTACAGCGCCCTGCTTTATGGGCATCTGGAAAACGACGAGGGAATAATAGATGCGCCCATTGCCAAAGACCCGGCGCTGTTCCCTCTGATGTCGATCTGCGCCATCAACGGTAAACCCGCCCGTTCCCGCTATCGGGTGGTGGAACGTTTTTTTCGGGGGACAGGAGTGCCGTTAACGCGGGTGGAACTGACGCCGGAAACCGGGCGAACCCACCAGCTGCGCATCCACTGCCAACAGCTGGGGCACCCTATTCTGGGCTGCGATCTGTATGGCGGTCTTGACGCGCCGGGGGCTGAGGAAACGCCCCGGCTGATGCTGCATGCCAGCGAGCTGAATTTTATTCATCCCGTGAGCGGAGAGACGGTTAACGCCCGCCACGCCGCCCCGTTTTGAACGCGGTTTACCACATCAAATCGTCAGGAATTTTGAAGTCCGCGTACGGATCGTCTTCGTCCTGCTCTTCCTGACTGAGCGCGCTGTTTAACACGATGCTGTCGGCATCGCGCTGGGCAATTTTATCAGCCACCACCGCCGGAATGATCGCGTATTCACAATCGCCGTTTGCATTGAGCACCAGGCGCGCAATGGCCAGACGGCCGTTGATCAGCTGGGTTTGCGTCTGCTTGTCGACCTCAATTTTTTTGATCAGATTACCGTCGGTGAAGTTAAAGGTGATGTTGCCCTTCGCCACGGTGATGCGGTTCATCTCGATCAGCTGCTTCACCTGCGCTTTAAACTCTTTAGCGAGTACGGCCTGCTTCTGCTGCTCGCTCAGCAGCTTGTCACGCTCGATCTGCGCCTTCTTGTTCTCTTCTACCGCTTCCCGAGCCTCACGTGCCTGAACGCGTGATTTCTTTGCCGTGCGCTGCACTTTCGCCGCTTTCTTGCTGCTGACCAGGCCTGCTTTCAGCATCTGCTCTTGTAAGGTGAGTTTTGTCATGATCGTTTCTAAACCGGTTGGAAATTTTGGGGATTATAGCGGGAATTGGGGATGGTGTACCAGAGAAGCAGATATGGCGTTTAGCTGCCTGAATCTGGTTCATTATTGATTCAACATATACTCACGCTAACGCCTAAAAAAATGGTTAAAAATTGCCAGGTTATTTTCTTAAAAAAAATGAGCAGTTCATAAATATGATGTGGGTTGAATATCTGTGTTCGCTTCAGGCGTAGGCTGCTTTTTCTTATTAAAGAATGAAAAAATATGCCCTTGAAAGAAACAATGTTGCTTAACGATAAGGATTCGGCATGTTCCGACTCTACCGGTCACATGATTTAACACGGCAATTAAGCCCTGGAGATTTTCAATACATTCTCACGCCAGCAGGTTCGCTGAAAGAGGCATGTATACATTATGATCTGTCTTATGAAGCGAACGGTCAAAGCCTCTCTTTTGGTCTTCCCAAAAAAATATACAGCGTGTTCCCATATAAAAGGCCGTATGAGCGAAAAGGTCGCGGCTACGCAGATCCGATTTATGATGAGGTTGAGCACGAGCTGCAAATTGGCTGGCTTGTTGGTGTAGATACCTCCAGGCGCTGGAGCAGCGACCGGAATCCATTTTACATCGACGGCAACGGCGATCTGATGTTTACTTCTACAGCCTCATCCTGGCATGCATGGTATAAGGACGAAATCATGAGTGCCTACCGGCACGTTATTGCCGATCGGCAAGGCAGGAAGCCTGCCCCCACTCAACGGATACATTATGATTATTACGGACCAACAACTGCACGATCGGGGAAAACGCTGAACAGTAAAACCGTTGGCCGCCTGCTGGCCGCTGGCGGTGTATATAACGGCAACATTGAAGGGTTTCATGAAACCGCGCAGCAGCTTGGCGGGGATGCTCCAGCGGGTTACGATCAAGTCATGAATAACAAAGGGTTAATTATTACGGGTGCCTCTGTTGCAGCAGGATTAACAATGGGCAGGTTGAATCCTCTAAGCGAGATAGATGAAATATCGGGTCTCAGTAAAATACCAACGTTTGAAAGTCCATATGTAAAAGGTTTCATATCTGAAAGCGGTACGTTAGTGAACGCTGAACACGCCATAATCGATCCGAAAAAGCTCGCAACCTATGCTTTAGATTCAACACATCCTGCAGGTGGGCACAAAGCCAGGGTGTTTGAGTCAGCGCTGGGATACAACCCAACTAATGCAGATGTTTTAGCAGCAAGAATTAAGGAAGGCGTATTATCGGTCCCAGCAAAAGTGTTGCAGGCCAACAATTACGGTCAAACAATGGCTGTCGATATGCCCATTTTAGGCGTCAACGGTGAAACAGCGCTCGTGCGTACAGGCTGGATGTATGAAACTGACGCGCTAGTTCCTCGCCTGACAACCCTATTCGTTAAATGAGAAAACAAAAATGAAAAGAGCCGAATTAGACGTTGTGGTTTTAGACGAGGATTTACCGGATGAAGGACTGGTAAAAGGGGCTGTTGGTACGATTGTTATGGTTTTCGATACCCCGACACTGGGCTATCTTGTCGAATTTTGCGACGAGGAAGGAAGAACAATAGCAATGCCTGCTTTGCTACCCGCTCAGCTAAAGAGTTATTTCATTCCTGGCACCCTCAAAACGCGGTTGGTTCGCCCCGAATAAAGTGTGGTTGAAAGCGTAAGCCTGCAGTATGAAAAAATTACCTGGCGCATCGTCGATGGGAACATCATGCACAGCGACGCCTGGGACGAACGTCCTACAGCATAGCCCAAAGGGGCCCGATGCCCCTTACTCTTTCACTTCCCTGCCTGAAGCAATCTGAAGTTTCCACTCAACGTCTCCCTGTTCATGAACTTCCCTCATGTTGCATTGAAATTAAGTCACTTCCCCTGCGCTGCGGGCTCAGGCATAAATTATGCATTGGTAACTTCTTAGCAACATGAACTTAGGATGCATAACCACAATGAGCAAAGCTTTCACATATACCCTTAAGCGCAGTTGCTTCGATGAGAATTACAACCCGTCAGAAAATACGCGTACGACCACCAACTTTGCCAACCTGGCGCGTGGGGAAAAACGTCAGGAAAACCTGCGCAATACGCTGGTGATGATCAACAACCGCTTTAACGCCCTGGCGCGCTGGGATAACCCGACCGCCGATCGCTACGCGGTTGAGCTTGAAATCATCTCTGTCGATTTGAACATTGGCGCGGAAAAGCCGTTCCCGGCCATTGAGATTTTGCAGACGTATATTGTCGACAAAAAAAATAACCAGCGTATCGCAGGCATTGTCGGGAATAACTTCTCCTCTTACGTGCGGGATTATGATTTCAGCGTCCTGCTGCTGGAGCACAACAAGAACCAGCAGCACTTCAGTATTCCGGAAAGGTTTGGCGAACTGCACGGCAATATTTTCCGCCATTTTGTGAACTCGCCGGAATACAAAGAGAACTTCAGAAAGGGCCCGGTGATCTGCCTGAGCGTCTCGAGCAAAGACACCTATCGCCGCACCGGTAACCAGCACCCTGTTCTGGGTATTGAGTACGCGCCGGATGGCGAGTCGTTAACGGAACTGTACTTCGCCAAAATGGGCCTGAAGGTCCGCTACTTCATGCCTGAGAACAGCGTGGCGCCTTTCGCGTTCTTCTTTACCGGAGACTTGCTGAGCGATTACACCGATCTGGAACTGATCGGCACCATCAGCACGATGGAGACGTTCCAGAAAATCTATCGCCCGGAAATTTATAACGCGAACTCGGCGGCGGGACTGTTTTATCGCCCGGACCTGAACCAGCAGGATCATTCATTAACCAAAATTGTTTATGACCGCGAAGAGCGAAGCCGGTTGGCGATTGAACAGGGTCGATTTACCGAAGAATATTTCATTAAGCCTTATAAACACATTCTCGAGCAGTGGTCTGATAACTACACGCTTTAATTCATCAAAAAAGGTCTTTTATTATGAAAACATTGCTCCCGACGTCTACGGCTGGCAGCCTGCCTAAGCCGACCTGGCTTGCGCAACCTGAAACGCTCTGGTCTCCGTGGAAATTGCAGGATCAGGAATTACTGGCAGGTAAACAGGATGCACTGCGCCTGTCCCTTGACGAGCAGATCCGTGCGGGAATCGATATTGTCAGCGACGGGGAACAGACCCGTCAGCACTTCGTCACCACCTTTATTGAACATCTGAGCGGCGTCGATTTTGAAAATCGCCAGACGGTGCGCATTCGTAACCGCTACGACGCCAGCGTGCCGACCGTGGTTTCTGCCGTTGCGCGTCAGAAGCCGGTATTCGTGGACGATGCAAAGTACCTGCGCCAGCTCACGGACAAGCCGATCAAATGGGCCCTGCCTGGGCCAATGACCATGATCGACACCCTTTACGACGCGCATTATAAAAGCCGCGAAAAGCTGGCCTGGGAATTCGCCAAAATCCTCAACCAGGAAGCGCGCGAATTAGAAGCCGCGGGCGTGGATATTATCCAGTTCGACGAGCCGGCGTTTAACGTCTTTTTTGATGAGGTCAACGACTGGGGTATCGCCGCGCTCGAGCGCGCCATTGAGGGTCTGAAATGCGAAACCGCGGTACACATCTGCTACGGCTACGGCATCAAGGCCAATACTGACTGGAAAAAGACGCTCGGCTCAGAATGGCGCCAGTATGAAGAGGCCTTCCCTAAGCTGCAAACCTCTAACATCGACATCATCTCCCTGGAGTGCCACAACTCCCGCGTACCGATGGATCTGCTGGAGCTGATTCGCGGTAAAAAGGTGATGGTTGGGGCGATTGACGTGGCAACCAACACCGTCGAAGCGCCAGAAGAGGTCGCCGACACCCTGCGTAAAGCGCTGCAGTTCGTCGACGCCGACAAGCTTTACCCCTCAACCAACTGCGGCATGGCTCCCCTCTCCCGTCAGGTGGCTAACGGTAAGCTGAAAGCGCTCAGCGCCGGCGCAGAAATTATCCGCAAGGAGCTCGGCGCGTAATTGCCTTACGTTTGCCAGTACGGCGGCGAGCCGAAAAACGCCACGTAATAATCAATCACCGCCCTGACGTTCAGGGGCGGATGACGTGCGTGAGGATAGATCGCCGCAATATTCAGCGGCTCCGTATTGATAGCGCACGCCATTTCCGGCATAAGTGCGACCAGCTCCCCCCGCTGCAGCCTGTCGCCAATCAGCCAGTCCGGAAACAGGACGATCCCCATTCCACCCAGCGCGGCAATGAGCAGCGACTCCGCATTATTGGACGTCATCAGCGGCGCGACGGGATAGTGCACCCAATTCTCCCCCTTGCGTCGCACAAGCCAGCGATTAGGGCCAGACGAACCGCGATACACCAGGCATTTATGCTGGCTCAGCTCGGCCGGGTCGGCCGGTACGCCGTGTTGACGCAGATACGCGGGCGACGCGGCAAGATGGTAGCGCTGCTGCCCGAAGATGCGGGCGTGGAACGTCGAGTCCGTCAGCGTGCCGATGCGAAAAATGAGGTCGGCGGCATCCCGGTGCGGGTCGATAAAGTCATCGGTCAGCGTCAGCTCTATGGTTAACCGTGGATAACGCTCGGCCAGGCCTGCCAGGCCGGGTGCAACGTGCCTCTGTCCAAAAAATACCGGCCCATTAATGCGTACCGTGCCGGAGGGTTCGGTCGAACGTTCATCCAGCTCCCGACGCGCCTCTTCGAAGTTATCGACCATCGCCCGGGCATAGCGGATAAAAAGATGCCCGTTTTCCGTGGGGATCACCGCCCGGGTATTGCGATAGAACAGCTGCTGGCCGAGCGCGTCCTCAAGCTGATGAATAATCCGCGACACCTGCGAGGCAGAAATTCCCTCCCGTCGCGCAACGACGGAAAAGTTCTGCGTTTCATAGACGGCAATAAACAGCAGCAGTGAGCGAAGGTTCATGCTTCCGGCATCTGACATTAATGCATTTCCTGCAAAGGTGTTTCCTGCATTATGGCATTTTTCTCACATGTCTACCGACGTAATCTTCTTCGCCTGAAAACGGAGGAAGCATAATGCAGTTTGTATTGATTTTACTGGTGATTGCCGGCGGGATGGGCCTCTCCGTCGAGGCGGGTTTGCTGGGGCCGTTAGGGGGAGAAGTAGGCGATTTATGGGCCACGTTCAGCATTTTCGGGGTCGGCGCCGCGCTGACCTTTCTGCTGATGCTGTTTTTCAGCCCGCGCAACGGTCCGTCGTTTTTCGCACAGCCCGGCTGGCAGCTGCTTGGCGGCGTGCTGGGTCCTGTTTACGTTGTCATTCTGACTATCGCCACCCCCGCTATCGGCATCGCTCTGACGATGATCGGCATTCTGGCAGGTCAGGTTTTTAAAAGCCTGATCATTGACCACTTTGGCCTGCTGGGTACGCCGCACAGGAAGATAAACGCAAGACGCATCGTGGCGCTGGTTTTTATTATTGCCGCACTGGTACTGGTCGCAAAGGGGTAAGCACATGACACTGATGATGATAATTCTGGCCATCTGCGGCGGCGCGACGCTGAGCATACAGGCCGCAATTAACGGACAGCTCGGCAGCAGCGTGGGCGTTTTCAAGAGCGCGTTTCTGACGTTTTCCGTCGGCGCGCTGGTGACCGCCCTGCTCATTTTCTTCTTTGAGCCTAAGCAGACGGTCACGCTGCTGGACGTGCCGAAATGGCAGCTCCTCGGGGCGATGTTCGGCGTGCCCTACATTGTGATCATGGTGCTCGCCGTGCAGCGCATCGGCACCGCCGTCGCCACGGTGGCGGTGATATTCGGCCAGCTCGCCATGAGCATGCTGATAGATAACTTTGGCTGGTTGAACAATCCCGCTATTCCGTTTTCACCGAGCCGTCTGGGCGCGGTGGTGTGCCTGGGGATTGCCCTGTACTTCATTTACTCCAGCAGCAAAACCGGCGATGTTCGCGACTAAGCTTCCGTATTCCGGGTAAAGAACAGCGTCACCGTGGCGACGGTGACGCCAAATTTCTTCATCTCGGTTTTATTGAACAGATGCGTCTCATCCTGCAGGTACATCCAGTCATCAAAGTTTAGCAGCCACGTTTTGCCGTTGGCCTTCACGTTCATGCTGTAATGCCAGTTAAAGGCGTTGCCTGCGGCCTGCCCGGTGGCAATCCCTTCAATATCACCTGCCGTTCCCTCGTAGCGGTCGTTCCCCACGCGGCGAATGTGCCATACCCGCTGCTGCTTCTCGCCGTCGTCGTAAACGAAGCGCTCGTTCAGCGTCAGCGTATCGCCGATCACGTCCCCGGCAATCTCAACGTGAAAGCGGCGGATCTGCTTGCCGCTGCGATCCTGCACCATGCCCCACGCTTCGGTTTTGCCCTGGAAGTAGTGGAAGATATCTAGCCGCGGCTGCTGCTGGCGATACTCGGACACCTCCGTACTGCAGCCGGCCAGCAGCATCGTGAATGCCAGCGCCAGCGTCAGGATTCGTTTCATTTTTTGCCTCCGATTAGCTGCTGACGCAGCTCAGGATATTGCGTGCGGGGATCGAGCCAGATGGCCAGAAAGCGGGTGCTGAACGCTTCTGACTGGCGCGGACCGAGCGGAATAAAAGATTTTTGCGCCGACGACGCGCGGTACCAGAACTGCCCCTGCTTATCGTTGAGAACAAAAGCCAGCTGTGAACCCGGTCGGACATCCGGCCACAGGGACTGGAGCATCCTTAGCCAGGCTTCACTTTGCGGTTCCTGCGTCAGGATCCCCTGCGCCTGCCACTGGTCGCGGGTCGCCTCAACCAGTTCATCGCGATCTATGTCGCGCGCGTAGGTAATAATCAGCGCCTGATCCTGATCGTCCCGGCTGTAACGGCCATCCGGCGTGCGGAGCTGAGAGGTATAGACCGTGAACGGCCCCCAGGTCAGCGTGGCGTCGCCCACCTTGCGCCAGGCCAGCCAGTCGGCTGCCTGAGCACCAGTAACAACCAGCATGAGCCAAAACAGCAGAACCGCAGTCCTCATTTTTGTCTCCCCATTAGCAGGTGGAAAAACAGCATCAGCACCAGCCAGCCCGGCGCCATCCAGCTGACGACGATAAAGGTCGGCTCCAGAAACGTGATGGCGCCCAACCGCTCGCCAATCAGGTAGGCCAGCGGGCCTCCCACGGCCGCCAGCAGGGTCAGCAGCCAGCCGGGTAACGTGGTGGTACGCGCAAGCTGCGTCCAGACCACGGCGAACATCAGCCACAATGCCACCATCCAAAGCGGCATCAGGGAGTCGCCCGTGAAGGCAATCAGCCCCGTCAGCGCCCAGAGCGCATCCAGCAGGCTGCCCGCCGCGGCCAGCCCAATGGCGTAAAGACGGTATGCTGTCGGCAAGAGCAGGCACGCCAGGATCGCCAGCCCGAGCCAGATAATCAGGCCCTGTTCGCGAAAAAGCACTACCAGCGCCCAGTAGAGATCGAACGCGACGGCCAGCAGAAAGACCTGAAGGTAGCGTCTCATACGCGCTCGGCGGTCAGCTGCACCACGCTGATGGTGCGGGCGTTAAACCCGGCTTCGCAGTAGCCGAAGTAGTACAGCCACATGCGGCGGAACCGTTCATCAAAGCCAAGCTTTTCAATCTCCTGCCAGGCGTGGACAAAGCGCTGCCGCCAGTGGGCCAGCGTGCGGGCGTAGTCCGGTCCCATGTCGAAGAGATTGCGCACCACGAAATCGGTGTGGCGCGTCATCAGCTCGTTCATCGCCGTAATGCTCGGCAGGAAGCCGCCGGGGAAAATGTAGCGCTGGATAAAATCGACGCTTTTGCTGTAGTCGCGGTAGCGCTGGTCCTGAATGGTGATGGCCTGAATCGCCATCCGTCCACCGGGGCGCAGCCGCGCCTGACAGGTACGGAAGAACGTAGGCAGATAGCGTTGCCCGACGGCTTCAATCATCTCTATCGAGACCAGCTTGTCGTACTGCCCGGTGAGGTCGCGATAGTCGCAGAGCAGTACCTCAACCCGATCCTGCAGCCCGGCGCGGGCAATGCGCTCGGTCGCCCAGATATATTGCTCCTGCGACAGCGTGGTAGTGGTCACCCGACAGCCGTAGTGACGGGCGGCGTATTCCGCCATCGCCCCCCAGCCGGTGCCAATTTCCAGCAGGTGATCACCCGGGTTTAGCGCCAGTTGCTCGCACAGGCGCGCCATTTTGGCCTGCTGAGCCGCCGTCAGATCCTGCTCGTCCGCGGTAAACAGCGCGCTGGAGTAAAGCAGTTCCTTATCCAGAAAATGGGCATAGAAAGCGTTGCCCAGATCGTAATGGGCGGCAATATTTTCGCGGGCCTGGGCACGAGAGTTGCGCCGCGTCCAGTGGCGCAGCCGCTCCAGCGGTCGGCCAAGCAGCCGGAACCCGTTCTCCAGACGACCAAGCACCTCGCCGTTGAGGGCCAGGATTTGCAGAAGCGGCGTAAGCTGCGCGGTCTCCCATTCGCCGTCCATCCAGGCTTCTGCGGCGGCAAGGCTACCGCCCGTTAAGACGCGCCAGTAGACGCCGGGCGTGAGGATCTGCACGTCGGCGTGCAGCGCGGAGGATGTCTCGCCAAAATGGAAGGTCTGCGCCCCTTCACGCAGGGTGAGTGAGCCGCCGCGAATGCCGCTTAACAGACGAAACAGCAGCCATCGTGCGATGCGGACGTTGCGCGGGATATCGGGTTCTAGCGCAAAGACGGGATCGGTCATGAGCGTTCACTCCTGCTGACGGGATGGTTATAAAGCGGCACGCGCTTGAGCCACAACCTCAGCGCTTGCCAGTAAATCGCGAAAACGGTTTTCAGAGTCATCAGCGGGATGCGCAGCAGCAGCGCGCGCAGCGCCGGACGGGTCAGAGGCTCCCGGCGCAGGGCCAGCGTGGCGTCAAAGACCTTCGCTTCCTGATGATTTTCAATGTGCATATGCAGCGTGTTGTCCGGGTTGTTGAAGCGCCAGTGGTAGACCATGTCCATCGGGTTGAAGGGGGAAACGTGAAACGCTTTTTCCGTGGGCCGGGCATTTTGCCCGTCGACCGCGTAATAATGGCGCTCGTTCCACGGCGTGTTGCGCACCTCCGCCAACACCCAGCGAAGCGTGTTTTCCTGGTCATAGCAGTAGTAAAAATTGACCGGATTGAAATGAAACCCGAAGTAGCGCAGCTGCGTCAGAAGCATGACCCGCCCTGCGGGACGTTCCCCGGTCAGGCTCTCCAGCCTGTTCAGCACGTTCTCTTTAAGCGGCGTGCCGAGGGGATAGTCCGCGTCATGGAACGCGGCGGCGGCAAAGCGGTTGCGCCGCACGCCGACGGACGCCAGCAGCGGCAGTTCATCAAGATCCAGCCAGGCCATAAAAACGCCGTAGCTGAATTCATGCGTTTTCGGCTGAAGGCGGCGGTGGCGCAATACGCCGTGATAGAGGCAGCTGTTCATGTCAGTTCCCCTCCCCGGCGGCTATTTCATTGACCACGTCCAGCGCGCTGCGCACGCCGTCTTCATGAAAACCGTTGTACCAGTAAGCGCCGCAGAACCAGCTCCGGTGATGACCGTTGATCTCCCCACGGCGCGCCTGCGCACGCCAGCTTTGCGGGTTAAACAGCGGATGCTCATAGACAAAGCGTTGCAGGACGAAGCGTTCATCCACCGGCGCGTCCGGGTTCAGGGTGACGCAGAACAGTGGGCTGCCCGCAGGCAGACCCTGCAGAATGTTCATGTTGTAGGTGACGCAGGCGCTGGCCTGCTCCTGCGCGCTCAGGCGGTAGTTCCAGCTGGCCCAGGCGCGCTGCCGCACCGGCAGCCAGCGCGGATCGCTGTGCAAAACAACCTCGTTGCGCTGCCAGCCGATATCGCCCAGCACTTCGCGCTCCGCGGGCGTAGGATCCTCAAGCATGGCCAGCGCCTGGGCGGAGTGGCAGGCAAATATCACCTGGTCGAAGGTGTGGCTGCCGTTTTCAAGCTGAAGCGTGACCCCGTGCGCGTGGCGGCTCACCCGCAGAACAGGCGCGTTCAGGTGCAGCGTCAGGCGGTCGCCCAGTTTTTCCAGCATGGCGCGGATATACTCCCGCGAGCCGCCCGGCACCACGTACCACTGCGGACGCTGGGTAATATCCAGCAGGCCGTGATGGTGAAAGAAGCGCAGGAAGAGCGGCAGCGGGAAACGCTTCATCTCCTGCAGTGACGACGACCAGATCGCGGCCCCCATCGGCAGAATGTAGTGGCGCGCAAAAAACGGCGTGAAGCCGTGCTGGTCCAGAAACGTCTGCAGCGTGGCGTTCGGATCGACCTTCCCTTCAAGCGCCTGTTTCGCCAGGCGGTTAAAGCGAACGATTTCGCCCAGCAGACGCCAGAATGCCGGATTTACCAGGTTTCGGCGCTGGGCAAACAGCGATGTCAGGGTGTGGCCGTTGTACTCAAGCCCCGTCTCGGGGTTGTGTACTGAAAAGCTCATCTGTGTTTTTTGCCCGCTGATGCCGAGCTCGCTGAGCAGGCCCATAAAGCGCGGGTAGGTGCGGTCGTTGTAGACAATAAACCCGGTATCGATCGCGTATGTGCCCTGGGGCGTTGAGACGTCAACCGTCGCGGTATGGCCGCCGGGCGTGGTGCCCGCTTCAAACAGGGTTACCTGATGATGCCCTGCCAGCCGCCAGGCGCAGGTCAGCCCGGCGATGCCGCTGCCGATAATTGCAATGTTCATGAGCGCACCATCCTGCGCAGCAGCGTGCGCTGCAAAAACGCGGGCAGCCCGGAGAGCAGCCGCAAAATAAGGCCAAACCCGGCCGGAAACGCGATATGCATTTTGCCCTTTGCCAGCCCGGTACGGATCGCCTTGACCGCTTCGTCAACGCTCACCCTGCCCGGCATGGCAAAATCGTTTTTGCGCGTCAGCGGGGTATCGACAAATCCCGGAGAGACGACCGTCACGGCAATCCCCTTTGGCTCCCAGTCCAGGCGCAGACTGTCGGCAAACCAGCTCAGCGCCGCTTTGGACGCGCCGTAGGCCTCTGCCCGCGGGAAGGGAAGCCAGTGGGCCATCGAGCTCACCAGCACCACGCGGTTACCGGCAACCAGCTGCGGCTGCAGCGCGGCCAGGCAGTTCACTGGCCCGAGAAAATTGGTGGTCATGACCCGCTCCACCAGCGCCGCATCCACCACGCCGCCGTCGAGATATTCGCAGGTACCGGCGCAGAGAATAACCAGATCGGCGTAAACGCCGCCCAGCGCCTGGCGACAGGCGTCCCTGTCTGTCATATCGAACGGGCGAACGGTGAGATTGGGGCAGGTCTGATGTAGCGCTTCAAGCCTCGCCGGATCGCGCCCGCAGGCAATCACGTGGTAGCCGTCAGCGGCAAAGGACTTCGCCAGCCCCGCGCCGATGCCCGAGCTTGCGCCGGTAATCAGCACCGTCTTCATGATTTGACCCTCCGCTTCACGCCGCGTACCGCCCAGCCCAGCAGAGGGAGGTGTTCGTAGATCATCTCTCCCGCATCGTAAAAGTCCCGCTGACGCGTGATGAGATTGTTTTCGGTGTCCACCACCGAACATCCGGGCAGTTCAAGCGGCTCGCCTCCGGCAATGCGCGGATGCGACCAGTGCATTACCCAGGTGACAACAAACCGGTTCCCGCTGCAGAGCGGCGGATCGATGACAAAACGGCACTTCTCGACGTTTGCCAGCAGATGGGTGAAATAGCGCTGAAGCGCGAAAATACCGTTGTGCTCGCCGAACGGATCGATAAGGGTGGCATTCGAATGGTAAAGCCCGACCAGCGCGGTCGGCGGCTGGCTATCCAGTGCGGCGTAGTACTCAATAAACCGACTCACGACAGAGGGCAAAGTGCTCATGGGTCACATCCTGGCTGTAAACAACGTGGCGTAATCGCATAATTAAAACTTACACAATTAACGTTATTTGTCCAAGTTTGTGCAAGTTTATTTTTTATTACCCATAAATATCAATAATTTGAAAACACAATCACTTGACGGTTTTGTAGACCGGCTAAGGTGTAGCCGCCACCCGGCTTTCACTTTCAGGTTATCCTTAAGGCAAATTCAGCCGTCATCTTCCAGGCTTATCCTTTTTATTCATAAGGATGCCTGACATGAAACGTTTCTTTCTCTCCCTATTCTCAAGCCCGGAATCCTTACTGCAGGTGATGAGTCAGCAGGAAATTATTGAAGCCGTGGAAGATGGCGATCGCATCATTATCGACCAGGACGGGAACGCCTCGGTGAACTACAAGAGCAACGAGGTGCGGCAGGACTTTCTGCGTCACGTTAACGCGCTGAAGAGGGCCTGATATGGGAACGGCGATATTTATGGTGCTCATGGTCTGCGGGTACTGGTACACCAGCCGCGACCTGTCGACCCGCTTTAAAATCAAGCGTTCCTTTGGCTGGGACGTCTATTTTCTCGTCGCGCTTTACGGCTGTATTTTCGTTCTGCAGGGCGTAATCGCCACGGGATTGCTCTGGCTGCTGCTGTTCGCCCTTTCCGCCGCCAACAACGCTTTTCACTTTGCCTCACCGAAATACACCGACTGGCAAATCGACTTTATGAACTGGAGTTTTTTAGGCATTCAGGCTCCGGTGGTCGTGATGCTGGCGTTTGCTATCCTGTTTTGCCTCTACCGCTCTAACTGGGCAGGCAGCGCCAGGCTGGACGGCGAGAGCCGGAAAAAGCTCTACAAACGGCTTGCGCAGGCGAGCGGGATTGAACAACTGCTCTATCAGTGTATGGAGCAAGGCGAGCTGGCGCAGGTCACACTCCGGTCGCGGCGGATTTACGTCGGCATGATCCACACCGCGACGCTGGAATATGAAAAAACGGCCAATATCGTGCTGATCCCAATGTTGAGCGGGTACCGGGATGCGAAGACGATGAATCTGCGTATCGAGAATAATTACAGCAGGTGGTATGCGGAGCATGACATTACGCTCGACTCTGAACCCCGCAGCGCCATGTCATTCCGCAAGGTGATTTTGCTTAATCAGATTGAGAGCATATCGCTGTTCGATCCTGCCAGCGCCAGCGCGCTGTCGCTTGCACAGCGGGACGAGAGCCAGACGTCCCCATAATGTTGAGTACGCTCTGCTGGGAAGCGTGCACGACGAAAGGCGAATGACACATCATTTATGGTGATATTCACGGTTGCGCATTCTGATAAAGATCCCAGCGGTTGCCGTAAATATCTTCAAACACCACCACCGTACCGTACTCTTCCTCACGCGGTTCTTCGCAGAAATGAACGCCTTTTGCTTTCATGGCATGGTAATCGCGCCAAAAGTCATCCGTCTGAAGGAACAGGAAAACTCTTCCACCGCTTTGATTACCGATAAAACCTTCCTGCCTTTCGTTGGAGGCACGAGCCAGCAGGATATTGCAGTCGCTTTCCGGGTTGGGTGAGACGACGACCCAGCGTTTCCCCGGTTGGGGCGTATCCTCTACGAGGGTAAAACCCAGCCTGTCGGTGTAGTATTCAATGGCGCGATCGTAGTCATCAACCACGATAGCCACGCATCCCAGGCATCGTTTCTGCGTTCTCATATTTTTCGTTTCCTTTGGATAAATAGCTTACCGATTCGGTGAGTCGATATTCCAGCTACCGTAATACTTGCGGCAGATTCAGGACTTATTTCTGACCGGTCAACGCCTCTAATCCCCTTTTTAGCACATTTATTACCGTCTCTGAATCCATGCCCATCTGTGCATGAATAATGGCGCCGTCAATAAGCAGCATGATTTCATTGACGACGCGCTCATCAGCGATCTTCGTCAGCAACGCAATCATATTCTTAGTTTCGATTTTATGACCGCGGCATATCGCTTTTATTTCGCTTTCTATATCTTCGGATTTGGCTTCTGCGCTGGCATTAATAAACGCGCAGCCGTGGAACTCGGGCGAAATAAACCATTCATAAAGGGTTGCAGATATCGCATCAGAAGGTATTTCGCCTTCATCAAGATGTCGACGCAGCGTGGTCTCAAACCAGTTAATCCATATTTCATGTCGATAGTGCAGGTAGGCGAGAATCAGTAAACTTTTACTCGGAAAATAGCGATAAAACGTCACCTTGGTCACCTTCGCCTCTTTAATCAGCGTATCCACCCCCGTCGCCCTAAAGCCATTAGAATAAAACAGATCGTGCGCCGTCAGTAATATTTTATCCCTGACGCTGATTTTTGCTTCGTTGCCTGCGTGCTCGGTTTTCACTTTTCGGTAGCCTCAAAACGGATGTTGACAGCGTTATTTTTCAGGCATAGATTAGCGCAAGTAGACAGACCTGTCTACATCATCACACAGAGGTTATCGCTATGAACACTCGTCCTCCATTACCGCCCTTCACTCGCGAAAGCGCCATCGAAAAAGTCAGACTGGCCGAAGATGGCTGGAACAGTCGGGATCCGGCGAAAGTCGCGCTGGCCTATTCGCTGGATACCCAATGGCGCAACCGTGCGGAATTCGCCAATGGCCGTGAAGAAGCCCAGGCGTTTCTGGCGCGGAAATGGAAAAAAGAGCTCGACTATCGTCTGATTAAAGAGCTCTGGGCATTTACGAGCAACCGGATCGCGGTGCGCTATGCCTATGAATGGCATGATGATTCCGGCAACTGGTTCCGCTCGTACGGCAATGAAAACTGGGAGTTTGAACCGGACGGACTGATGAAGCGCCGTTTTGCCTGCGTTAACGATATGCCGATAAAAGAATCCGAGCGACTGTTCCACTGGCCGTTGGGTAGACGCCCGGACGATCATCCCTCATTGAGCGATCTGGGGTTATAGTTTTGTCACCAAAATCAGAGATAGCGCGCATTTCGGTGACCACCTCAGGACTACCCTATGAGCGGTTTTCAGGAGGAACAAAATATGAAAAAGCTTCTGATATGTTGTTTGTTCGGTAATACCGCAAACGCTCTTGCCAAAAAAATGCAGTCCCTGGCAGAACAAGAAGGCTATCCACTGATGATTAGCGCCGTTGGGCTGGATAACTTCGCCAGCGTCGCCCCGCTTTCGACGGTTTTCTTATCGCGCCGCACATTCAGTACAAACTCGACGAGATACACGCAACGGTGGGCAATACACGTTCAATCGCTATCATTGAGAGTCTTCCCTACGCGTCTCTGGACGCGAAGAAGGTGTTGAATTTCGTAAAGGAGCAAATGCCTGAACTGGCTGCCTGACAGACAAGGCCGCATCGCTATTGCGGCCTCCTCGTCCCCGCAGACAGATAGATGCCATAACGCGCGAAAAACAGTGATACACTTACCCCACCTGGTTGATCGTCCCGTCTGAACGGCTCACGACGAAAACGGATGTAACCAAAATACGAAATGGTCACTCGTTGTCAATCGTAGCTCGTCACGCTAAGCTTACATAATGACTAAAACTATGAACGCCCCATCAATACGTGGTCCACTTGACCATTCTGTCAGAGAGCAAATCGTCGAAGCGGCCTTTGAGCACTTCGGTCACTACGGCTATGAAAAAACCACCGTCGCCGAGCTGGCGAAATCTATCGGTTTTTCAAAATCCTACATTTATAAGTTCTTTGATTCCAAGCAAGCTATCGGCGAGGTGATCTGCGCTAACCGCCTGGAGCTGATCATGACGGCCGTGCTTTCCGCCATTGCGGATGCGCCGTCAGCCAGCGAAAAAATCCGCCGTCTCTTCAAAGCACTTACCGAGGCCGGAAGCGAGCTGTTTTTCCACGATCGCAAGCTCTACGACATCGCCGCCGTCGCGTCACGGGAGAAGTGGCCTTCGACGGAAAGGTATACCGAAAGCCTCCTGAAGCTGATTGAGAGCATCATTATCGAAGGCAGACAGGCTGGAGAGTTCGAAAGGAAGACGCCGCTGGATGAGGTCACCTGCGCCGTTTACATGGTGATGTGCCCTTACATTAACCCCGTTCAGCTGCAGTACAACCTTGAAACTGCCCCAACGGCAGCGGTACTCCTCTCCTCACTGATTTTAAGAAGCCTGGCCCCCTGATTAGTGACCATTGACTTTATTGGTCACTAATCACAGAATGCGGAAACTGTCCTGCTACTTCAAAAGGGTTTCCCATGCTCAGGCTCACTTCAGCCCGCCTTGCCATATGTCTTCTGCCGTTTGCCCTCGCGGCATGCGGCGATATTTCCGCGAGTGACGATCCGCGCACCAGGCCACCGCTTGTCAGATCCGCCTCCGTCGAGATGGCGAATCCAGCCGCTCGCACCTTTACGGGCGTGGTGGTGGCAAGAACGCAAAGCGACCTGGGCTTCAGGGTTCAGGGTAAAATCCTCGAACGTCTGGTGGATACCGGGCAGACTGTCAAACAGGGCCAGCCCTTACTGCGCCTGGATCCGGTTGACCTGAAATTACAGGCTCAGGCGCAGCAGCGCGCGGTGGATGCTGCCCAGGCGCGGGCGAGAAAAGCCACCAGCGATGAGGCGCGTTATCGCGGTCTGCTGGCATCCGGCGCGGTGTCCGCCGCGGAGTACGATCAGATTAAAGCGGCGGCCGATACGGCCAGGGCGGATCTCAGCGCCGCCCGGGCGCAGGCCAACGTGGCGCAAAACGCCACGGGCTATGCCGTCCTGCTGGCGGATTCAGACGGCGTGGTGATGGAGACGCTTGCCGAACCCGGTCAGGTGGTCAGCGCCGGGCAGGTGGCGATCCGCCTTGCCAGAGCGGGACAGCGCGAAGCGCTCGTGCAGCTTCCGGAGACGCTGCGCCCTGCCGTCGGTAGCGAAGCACGAGCCACGCTTTATGGCCGTGAACAACACCCGGTCACTGCCACGTTGCGCCTGCTGTCTGACTCCGCGGATGCCACAACCCGGACGTATGAAGCACGCTACGTGCTGGCTGGCCAGCTGGCGAACGCGCCGCTGGGGGCGACCGTCACGCTCAGCCTTGAAGACCCGAAAGCGGAAGGTCAGGCCATGCAGGTCCCGCTGGCCTCACTCTATGATGCGGGTAAAGGGCCCGGCGTCTGGCGTATTTCCGCCCAGCCGGCAAAGGTCACATGGACGCCGGTTAAGGTGCTGAGCGTGGGCGAAGATGCGGTCCAGGTCACGGGCGGCGTGAAGCCCGGGGAGAAAATTGTTGCGTTAGGCGCCCATCTTCTGCACGAAGGTGAAGTTGTCAGGCTGGCAGAACAACGCCATGCCGCTCCGGCGGAGAACGCGCCATGAGCCAAAGTCGCTTCAACCTGTCCGCGCTGGCCGTCCGCGAGCGTTCCGTCACGCTGTTTCTGATCGTTCTGGTGACGATTGCCGGTATTTACGCTTTTTTTGGACTGGGACGCGCGGAAGATCCGCCCTTCACCGTGAAGCAGATGACGGCAATTGCCGTCTGGCCGGGCGCAACCGCGCAGGAGATCCAGGATCAGGTGGCCGAACCGCTGGAAAAGCGCCTGCAGGAACTCAAATGGTATGACCGTACGGAAACCTATACCCGCCCCGGCATGGCGTTTATCACCCTGTCACTGCAGGACAAAACCCCGCCTTCTGAGGTGCAGGAGGAGTTCTATCAGGCGCGTAAAAAGCTTGGGGATGAATCCCAGCGTCTCCCGGCGGGCGTCATCGGCCCGATGATCAATGACGAATTCTCGGATGTCACCTTTGCCCTCTTTGCTCTGAAAGCAAAAGGCGAACCGCAGCGGCAGCTGGTACGCGATGCCGAAGGCCTGCGCCAGCAGCTTCTGCACGTTCCAGGGGTCAAAAAAGTGAATATCATCGGTGAACAGGCCGAGCGGATTTATATCGCCTTCTCCCATGACCGTCTGGCGACGATGGGCCTCTCACCGCAGGATATTTTCAATGCCCTCAACGACCAGAATGCCCTGGCCGCGGCGGGCGCCATTGAGACCCGGGGCGCGCAGATTTTTATCCGCCTGGACGGCGCGTTCGATGAACTGCAGAAAATCCGCGATACGCCTTTAGTCGCTCAGGGCAAAACGCTCACGCTGTCGGATGTGGCAACGGTTGAACGAGGCTATGAAGATCCCCCGACGATGCTGATACGCAATCAGCATGAACCCGCCCTGCTGCTGGGTGTTGTCATGCGTGAGGGCTGGAACGGCCTGGCGCTGGGTAAAGCGCTGGATGCGGAGACGGCGAAAATCAATGATAGCCTGCCGCTTGGCATGACCCTAACCAAGGTCACCGACCAGTCCGTGAATATCCGCTCGTCGGTCGATGAGTTTATGATCAAATTCTTCGTCGCCCTGCTCGTGGTTATGGTGGTCTGTTTTATCAGCATGGGCTGGCGCGTGGGCGTGGTGGTCGCGGCGGCGGTCCCGCTGACGCTGGCGGTCGTCTTCGTGGTGATGGAGGCCGCGGGAATAAACTTTGACCGCGTCACGCTGGGCTCCCTGATCCTCGCCCTCGGCCTGCTGGTTGACGATGCCATTATCGCCATCGAAATGATGGTGGTGAAGATGGAGGAAGGTTACGACAGAATCAAAGCCTCAGCCTACGCCTGGAGCCACACCGCCGCGCCGATGCTGGCCGGTACCCTGGTGACGGCGATTGGCTTTATGCCGAATGGGTTTGCCCAGTCGACCGCCGGGGAATACACCAGCAATATGTTCTGGATTGTCGGCCTCGCCCTGATTGCCTCATGGTTTGTTGCGGTGGTGTTCACGCCGTATCTGGGGGTGAAGATCCTGCCGGCGATCCCTAAAGTGGAAGGCGGCCATGCCGCCATCTATAACACGCCTCGCTATAACCGTTTTCGCCAGCTGCTTGGCCACGTTATCGCCAGAAAATGGCCTGTGGCCGGGTCCGTGGTCGCCATTTTCATTCTGGCCGTGCTCGGCATGGGGCTGGTAAAAAAACAGTTCTTCCCGACCTCCGATCGCCCGGAAGTGCTCGTTGAAGTACAGATGCCTTATGGTACCTCGATTGCGCAAACCAGCGCCGCTACTGCAAAAATAGAAGCGTGGCTGGGCAAGCAGCCAGAAGCCAAAATCGTCACGGCCTATATTGGTCAGGGCTCGCCCCGTTTCTATCTGGCAATGGCCCCCGAGCTGCCCGATCCCTCTTTTGCGAAAATCGTGATCCTGACGGACAGCGAGACGTCACGCGAGGCGCTCAAGTTCAGGCTCAGGGAGGCCGTCGCCAGCGGCCTTGCCCCCGAAGCCCGCGTGCGGGTGACGCAGCTGGTGTTTGGCCCCTACTCGCCTTTCCCGGTTGCCTGGCGCGTGTCAGGGCCGGATGTCAAACAGGTGCAGGACATCGCCGAACGGGTGAAAGCCGTGCTTCAGGCAAGCCCGATGATGCGAACCGTTAACACCGACTGGGGCTCGCGCGTTCCGGTGCTCCATTTCACTCTCGATCAGAACCGCCTGCAGGCGACCGGCTTAACTTCCAGCGCCGTTGCCGGGCAGCTTCAGTTCCTGCTCTCAGGCGTGCCTGTCACCTCCGTGCGGGAAGATATTCGATCGGTAGAGGTCGTTGCCCGCGCGGCGGGTGATATCCGCCTTGACCCGGCAAAAATCGAAGGATTTACCCTGGTCGGCAATGCGGGACAGCGCGTGCCACTGTCTCAAATTGGCAAGATAGAGGTCGGCATGGAAGACCCGGTCCTTCGCCGTCGCGATCGCACCCCCACGATTACCGTACGGGGCGATATCGCCGACACTCTTCAGCCGCCGGACGTGTCGGTCGCCATCATGAAGCAGCTCCAGCCGATCGTTGATACGCTGCCGGCCGGCTACCGCATTGACATGGCGGGGTCGATTGAGGAGTCGGGCAAAGCCACGCAGGCCATGCTACCGCTGTTCCCAATCATGATTGCCCTGACGCTGCTGATCATCATTTTGCAGGTGCGCTCACTCTCCGCGATGGTCATGGTGTTCTTAACCGCGCCGCTGGGGCTGATTGGCGTTGTGCCGACCCTGCTGATATTTAATCAGCCGTTTGGCATCAACGCGCTGGTCGGCCTGATCGCCCTTTCTGGCATTCTGATGCGCAATACGCTGATCCTGATCGGTCAAATCGATCATAACCAGAGGGACGGCCTCGATCCGTTCCAGGCGGTGGTCGAGGCGACGGTCCAGCGAGCGCGGCCGGTCTTACTCACCGCCATGGCGGCCGTGCTGGCGTTCATTCCCCTGACGCATTCGGTATTCTGGGGCACGCTGGCCTGGACGCTGATCGGCGGCACGCTGGGCGGGACGATCATTACGCTCGTCTTCCTGCCCGCGATGTATGCGATCTGGTTCCGGATCCGCCCGGTTGAACAACGTGTGCAGCATGCCACGGAAAACGTGTAAACTACCATCAGTAGATAACTGACCTGAGGCAAGCATGGTTGTTAAGCGCTTAAGAAAAGAGGACCGCCGCGTGCAGCTGCTGGAGGTTGCGCGAGGGATCGTGCGTCAGCAAGGCACGGAGGCGTTGACCCTTGGCTATCTGGCAGAACGGGCCAACGTGACCAAGCCTATCCCCTACGACCACTTTGGCGATCGTGAGGGGCTGCTGATGGCACTGTATCAGGACTATAGCGATCGGCAGCTGGCGAAATTCCGCGAGACGCTGGCGGTAGACAGCAAAACGCTGGAGAAGACGATCCGCTTTTTCAGCGCGGCCTATATCGACTGTGCCATTGCCGCCGGGCCTGAAACCGGGCCAATCGCCGCGGCGCTGTCCGGTTCCCGGGCGCTGCAGACGTTTCGGGAAGCATGCGTGGCCGAATGCGCCGACTGCCTGCGCACCGCGCTTTCTCCTTTTATCGTCTTAAAAGGTGTTCAGGGAGAAGCGGTACTGACGGCCATCATTGGCGCGGCGGAGGCCCTCAGCACCTCGGCGGGCAACGGCGTGCTCGCCCGGAATGTGGCAGAAGATATGCTCTGCGGCGCCATGACCGGGGTGCTTGAGACCTACGCGAATAGCACAAAATGATCGCCGGGGGCGGATTGACACCTAAGTTACCAATAGTAATATAGGCATCACTTCTCCCCCATCTGGAGGTCGCTATGTCTGCAACCCATGCCATTAAAAATGCGCTGATCGTGACGGCACACCCGATCGACAATTCGTTGTCCCATACGCTGGCAGCTCGTATTGCCGGGAAATTACGCGAGGAAGGTACGCAGGTTGAGATCGCCGATCTGCATGCTGAAGGGTTTAATCCGGCGATGACCCGCGCCGATCACGATTTGTATCACGGCGATCCGAGCGCCCTTCCCGACGATATTCTGCGCGAGCAAAAGCGCGTCGAGCGCGCGGATATGCTGGTATTCGTCTTCCCGGTGTACTGGTGGTCGGTTCCCGCGCTGTTGAAAGGCTGGTTCGATCGCGTGTTAACCCTGAACTGGGCGTATAAGGTGGCCGACGACGGCCGGATTGTGGGCAACTTACGTGATGTTCCCGTCCGCCTGATTGCCACCGGCGGTAGCGATCTTACCGGCTTCGACAAACACGGCTATTCGACGGCGATTCAGACGCAGATAATCGAAGGGGTATTTGGCTTCTGCGGGTTGAAGAACGTTAAGCTCGAAATCCTTTACCAGGCAGACACGGCTACGCCTGAGCAGGTTGAGGAATTCCTGCAAAGACTCGGCGACATCCAGTAAACCATACGGTGCTGGCGCGCTTTTCTGCGCGCCGGGAACACTACAGGAAAATTACAGGGTAAAACGCCTATCACCCACCTGCGCCTGGGCGTACCATTTCATCAACTCTACAGTACCTGGCGCGTTCTCAGCAGGCGACCACGGGGCGGTATCGTGCTCAGGCACGGGCTGATACGCCCCGTGTTTTACCTCAAAAATGACGCCGCCTTTATCCAGCGACAGCACGGCATGCCAGGTTCCGGCATCCATCTCCAGGACTTTACACTCTTCGCCTAACACCACGCGCCGGGTCACGTTTCCGCTGTCGTCAAAATTCAGCACCAGAAAGCGACCGCTCAGCGCCGTCAGCAGTTCAAACGTGTGCGGATGGCGATGGGGGCGGACATAGGTACCGGGTTCCATTGCAATGGCCAGGCGCTGCACCGGATCGCTCAGGTCAGGGTGTAAATTACGGTGTGCGCGTAAGCGAGGAGAATGTGCGGCCTGCTCGCTTTGCTGCTGCATGTCACTAAAAGTAATTTGTTTCATATAAGCCTTTGAGAATGTGGCGATTAACGGCAAGCCGATTGCTGCACGACGTTATACCATCCTGAAAAGCCGATAAGCTAAGGCATTTGTGAAACAAAACGCTGCCGTGAGAGGATCTGCAATGTTGGAGCCCAGAGCGCCACATTGAGTAAAACTCACATTAATGCCAACTATTTATCGTTTTTCAAACATAACCGCACTGAAATACCATCCATTTACCCCTGGTATACCGCTGTCAAAAACAGATAGCGACGTAAAAACAATAAATAATAATGTGCGGATATGGAGCACCTATGACACTCGATGTTTTATTCCATTTATTGAAAACCCTCTCACCAGAAAAAAGCACCGCTGATGAAAAAATACCTGCGCTAATCACCTTACTTTCCTCAGAAAGTCATCGTTCAGAAGCGCTTTCGCCATTTATACATCGACTGCACCTGCTCTCATTTGCCCAGAACGCTCCTGGCAATGCCGAGGAGCTACTCTCAGCACATATTACAAAAGACGTCGGACTCTTCCCCCAGCCTGACTTCGCGGACTGGCCACGGGTGCGTTACGCCGAGTCCGGTGAAGTACAGACACCGGAATCAGAAGAGTATTTTCGTAAAGTGACCTCGGCTGCCAATGTGCTACGTTCTTCGCTGATCGACGAAGAGCGCGCAAAGGGGACGCCAGCGCTTTATATTCTGGATAAATTACTTAACCTGAATAGCGCACTGCCGGAAAGATATAAGAAGATGGCGAATATACCCTACGCGTAAACTTATTAAACAGGATAGTCCGTAAGGAATATCCTGTTTAATTTAAGACAGCCGCTTTTCATTATACTCAAGACAGACGATATCCAGCGAAGGAACGACCGGCGAATTGAGGTTAAGCCAGGCCAGCAACCGTTCAATACTCTGTCCTCTGAGCGAATTTTTCGGCCAGACAAGATAGTACCCGTCCCCTGTTGCTATCGCCTCCCGGAAGGGCAGCGCGAGCAAGCCGCTTTTCAGCGCGTCGAGCGTGAGCCGGAGATCGGCCATCGCCACGCCGTGTCCGTGCATGGCCGCAAGGCTTCCCTGCTCCAGGGTGTCGAACACGATCCCGCCGCTCATGTCGAGGCCGGGGAATAAGCCCGTCCTTTTCAGCCAGCGCTTCCAGTCCCGTCGGTCCGGTGACGGATGAATAAGATCGCACTCAGGAAGCTGATGCCGGGCAGACTCGAGCAAAGACGGCGTACAAACCGGAATAAGCCATTCGCTGAACAGTAGCCTGCTCTCCGTTGACTCGCCGAAATAGCCGTTACCGAGGAGGATCGCACAATCGTAGGGCTCGCTGCTGAAGTCAACCGTGTCGAAGTCCATCCAGACGCTGGCGATTTCGATTTTCGGCTTCGCATGATTCTCCCGAAAGGATTTAAGCACATTGAGAAGCCATCGCATCGTCAGGGTGCTGGGGGCTTTGAGGCGCAGAAGATGGTTTTCACTTTTGAATGCGCGACAGGCCCACTCAATATTCGAGAAACTTTCGCTAAGCTGCCCGGCCAGAATACGCCCGGCGTCGCTGACTTCCACTCTAGGTCCCTGCCGTTTAAACAGCTCGCAGTCGAACCACATCTCAAGCGTGCGGACATGCCTGCTGACCGCCCCCGGCGTGATGTTCAGGACTTCAGCCGCTTTGCTGAACGAGTTCAGCCGTGCGGCAACTTCGAATGCGCGCAGCGCATACAGTGGCGGTAAAGACATACATTCCCTTTTTGGAAGGTGTAATCATACAGTTTTTGTATTATCGGCACACGATGACGTCAGCCAACATTTTTTATCGCCGGGGCTTCCAGCTGAGGTATGCCGATGATCCTGGCCTGGATGGTGATGAATATAGCTACTTTGAGATAATCTCTGTTCAGACTGACGGAAAAGAGGATATTTAAAGTGCTGGCTTATATCACGATTGGGACAAATGACTTTCAGCGCGCCGTGAACTTTTATGACGCTATTTTTAACGTGCTGGGCTATACACGTCTGCCCGCCTGGACTGATAGCTGGGCAATGTGGGGAAACGAAAATCATCCGGATGACGAATTTTGCTTCTGCATTTGTCCTCCTTTTGACCAGCAACCCGCGATGGCGGGAAACGGGACAATGTTCGCTTTCAGAGCAGATAACGCGGACATTGTCAGACGCTTCCATGCAGCGGGCCTCCGTGCGGGTGGGAAAAATGAAGGCGTGCCCGGTACACGAACCGCCTACGGCCCCGACTTTTATGTTGCCTATCTGCGCGATCCTGACGGGCATAAACTGGCGTGCGTTTGCCAGCATTATTCTCCTGATGCAGATAAGCTATCAGGCGAAGAAGAGTCACTTCAATAATAAAATTTTGCGGTAAGGACCGGTAGACACCCAGTCCTGCGGAGATCACTTCAGCTCCAGCGTGCTTATCACATGGGCAATATCCGCGATGTCGCCAGCTGACAACGGTTGCAGAGGGCGAGGCAGGCAATCCATGTCGGTAAGCCCAAGCACGCCAGCCGCAGCGGCAATAACGCGAATACTTCCGCCATGTTTACGGAACAGCGACCACAATGGCTCAAGGCGGGTTGTCAGGGCTGCAACGCGTTGACGATCGTTTGCCGCCGCGGCTTCAGTGATTTGTTTCGCCATCTCAGGGAACAGACCGCCACACACGGAATACCACACTTCACAACCGGCGTTTAATCCCAGTCCCGCATAAGCGTCGCCACTGATACCGATTGTTACGCCAGGGTGCAGATGTTGACGTAACGCCTTCACCCGCTCAGTCGCTGCAGCGGGGCTATTCGGGACGCCAGGGATCTTGACCGAGCGAACACCCTCAAGTGATGAGAGACGACCGTGGAGTTCATCCGTAAAGGTAAAATGCGTCGTGCCCGGATTATCATAGATACACACCGGTACAGACACGTGCCGGGTAACGGTCTCAAAGAGTGAGAAGACTTCTTCGTCACGGAGTGGCTGGTAGCTGACCGCCGGGATTAACAGCGCATTCGCACCAGCGGCCTGTGCATCATCTGCCAGATGCAGAATGGCATCGGTACTGACCGCTCCCACACACACCATCACGGGGATGTTCCCTGCATGCTGTTTGGCCAGCGTTGCTACGCGCTTGCGCTGCTCCCGGGTCAGATAGGCGTAGCTTCCGGTTGACCCCAGGATGCCCATAGAATCAACCCGAGCGTCTGTAAGACGGGAAAGAATATGGCTGAAACCCTTTTCATCCACGCCGCTGGCGGTGACTGGGGTTAATGGAAATGCCGACAAGCCAGTAAACATACATGTTTCTCCTGAAGGATATTACTGCTGTGGTTCTTCGATGAGAGCAACGTCAAACCACAGACCGGGCATCATTTTTTCCAGGCCGTCGGTCAGCATTTTTCCGGCTTCGTGAAGCGTCTCCAGCGGCATCTGCGGGAGACTCTCCAGAATGAACCACATTTGCTGCGCTTCCACGCCTAAGCGGGTTCTGATCCCCTGTCGCCAGTTCCAGCGACGGCAGGTCACGCCGATATCATCACACCAGATAACCTCACCTTGTGAAGGATACTCAACGGTGGTCTCTCCCTCTTTGACCGTATCAAAAGGTTCTGTTCCTTTTGCCACAGTCAGACGCGGCGCCCCCTGATAGGCAGAGAGATCCTCTCCACCAACCGGAACGGCATAGCGGAGACTGACGGCATTATAAAGATCAACGACAGGATCGAGCGCTGGCATCGTTCCGTCACGTAAGACGCGCTTGCGTAACGCATCCGCTGAGCAAGGGGTGCGTTTAGGTTTAGCCCCAAATTTTTGAAAAACGTCGGCCCATGCCGCCAGATGAGATTCCGCCCAGGCAGGCTCACCGGCCAGAACCGCCTCACAGGCTTCTCGCAGCGCTGTTTCTCCAGTGCCGGGATTAAGCACTGGCGCAGCTTTTACGCGGATACTGAGCGCCCGAAAACCGGGAGCAATACGATAAATTTCAGGAGAAATTGACGGAGATACTGTTAACACGTGATAATCCTGTAATGACCAATTTATTCCATGATAATGACCAATGACCAAAAAAGTCAATTTAATGACCGATGCAAATTCGATCGCCAGCTCCGTGAATGAAGCCGTATCGCAGCGAATTAAACTGTATCGTAAGCAAAAGAAAATCTCCCTTGATGAACTCTCGCGTCAGGCGGGTGTAAGTAAGGGAGCGTTGGTTGAGATAGAGGGATGCCGGGCGAATCCCAGCATTGCCCTGTTATGTCGCCTGGCTGCCGCGATGGGGGTTTCGGTGGCTGATTTTGTGGATGTCAGTGCCAAACCGACCGTGCATCTCATTGCTGAAGATGAGATCCCAGAATTGTGGCAAGGTGAAACAGGCGGGAGAGCGAGATTGCTCGCAGGGTCGGGTGGCCCTGATATGACCGAGCTCTGGATGTGGGAAATGCAGCCCGGGGAAAAGTTTGCGTCACCCGGCCACGCGGAAGGAACGCTTGAACTGTTTTATGTTCAGTCGGGCACGCTCACACTCGGCGTACAGGATCACGTGTATCGGGTAAATACTGGCTGTTCGGCAACTGCCAGAACGGACGTTCCTCATTTCTATGAAAACCGGGAGAAGAACCCATTGGTATTCATCATGACAGTGCATGAGAAAGCGTCCTGAGTTGTAGTCCGGTATGCCAGCAGGGCTTGTCTCATTAAAGCAATTTACAATTTATTCACATAACTGCCTTTGTCTAATTGATTGGCGCAAAGTAAGGGGGTAACATCCACTCTTTCGGATAAAGAAAATGTCTGTTACTGATTCTCTCCTTGCCTTCTCTCTCGCTGCACTACTGCTCACCCTCACTCCGGGCCTGGATACGGCACTCATTCTAAGAACGGCATGTGCTGAAGGTGGAAAGAAGGCTTTTCAGGCAGCTCTTGGAATTGATACTGGCTGTTTTATCTGGGGCGCACTTGTTGCGCTGGGACTGGGAGCGCTGCTGGCGGTGTCAGAGCTCGCTTATACCATGCTGAAAATTTGTGGTGCGACTTACCTTTGCTGGCTGGGTTTACAACTGCTGAGGCGGCCACGTTCATCTTTCAATCACGGCGATGGCGTTAATCCTTCAGCGGGGAACTGGTTTATAAAAGGAATGCTGGGAAATGTACTCAATCCTAAAATGGGTATTTTCTATGTCTCTTTTTTACCTCAATTCATACCTGCCGGGCATTCCCCTTTTGTATGGACTTTTATACTTGTCAGCATTCATGTCGCAATAGGGACAATGTGGTCAGTCACGCTCATTTTATCCACGCACTTTGCATCAGCCATACTGAAGAAAAGCAGTGTTGTCAGGGGAATGGACAGAGCTACAGGAGGATTGTTTTTGTGCTTTGCGGCTAAACTTGCACTCAGCACAAGATAACCTGATTAACGCTAACACAGCTCAGAACGTCCGCTGTGGTCACATAACTGATGTTATGAACGGTGCCCTGTGAAGCTTTTGAAATCAAGCCGATAATACGAAGGCGGCTGTCCCGTGACACGGCGGAACATCGTGGCGAAAGATGATGCATTGTCGTATCCGAGAGTGAGTGCCACTTCATTCACCGGTTTACCTGTTATCAGCAACGTCAGTGCACTGACGACACAGGCTCGCTGTCGCCATGCAGAAAATGACATGCCGGTTTGCCGTAAGAAAAGTCGACGAAAGGTACTGGCGCTCATAAACAGCGTACTGGCCCAGCGCTCAGCAGGATCGTGGATTGAGGGGTTGAGTAAAAACGCCTGACAAAGAGCCAACAGAGCCGGATGTTGTGGCAGCGGAATATCGAATTCGCGAACCGGCATTTCCGCCAGTTCCAGTAACAGCAGATTTACCAGCGCACGATCGCGTGCGCTGTCATACATCAGCGGCAAATCCACGGCATCAAGCAACAACTGACGTAACAATGGCGATACGCTGATCACCTTACAGTGTCGATACTTAATCGATCCCGTCACGCATGTTGGTTCAATATATAAGCTACGCGTGGTCACACCTACAAACCGGACAGCGTGAGGGGTTTCGGGTGGGATCCATACTGCATGTTGTGGGGGAACAACCCACTCTCCGTTACAGGTTGAGACGTACATGAGACCCGTTGCACCATACAGCAGCTGCGCGCGGCGATGTTGGTGTTGTGGCAGTATAAATCCCTGCGCATAGTCATTGCCTAACGCCACCACTTCACGATCGAGCTTATCGACATCTTCAATTTTTACGTTGCGCACACCGGTCTCCGTCTGAACGATTTACAAAGGTAATTGAGCGCTGCGCAAATGGGAAGCAGGATGCTACCGGTATAAGCTGCTCGCTCATTTTCTGGTCGGGGATAATCTCTTGAACGATATCGCAATTATTGCACTGGCAGGCTTTACTACCGGTATCACCACGGTGCTCTTTGGTTTTGGGGGCGGTTTTGTCGTGGTGCCATTTGTTTATCAACTGATGCTGCGGCAGTCTGAGCTGGCAGGAAACGCCATGCATATCGCGGTTGCTACCTCAACGGCGGTGATGATATTTAACGCGGGCTGGGTCAGCTATCGAAACTGGCGCGCCGGCAAACTTTCAGCGCAGACATTGTTCCCATTATTATGGTTTATCGCCATCGGGGCTGTCGTGGGTTCCTGTCTGGCGGGAGTCTTCAGCGAGAATATTGTTCGCGCACTGTTCATTCTTTATATGCTGGTAACCATTGGCGATTGTTTGTTGCGAAAAGGTTTTTTTAGCTGCAGTTCCCCGCGTCGCTTGTCACTTTCTGTGGTAACGGGCGGCGGATTGATCATCGGCATGATAGCCGCATTGCTGGGCGTGGGTGGCAGCGTGATGACAGTGCCATTATTACGGCGACACGGCTATGCGATGGGTGAATGTATTAGCGCTTCTAACCCGCTTTCTCTGCCTGTCGCGCTGTGTGGTGCCGTGACGTATGCAGTCATTGGTTGGCAAAATATTCCGGTGAGCGGATTTCTCGGTTTTATCAGCCTGAAAATTTTAGGCCTGTTGGTACTGACGGGCTGGGCTGGAATAGTTTTTAGCCGTCGGGTTATACCTGCTTTACCTGACATATGGCACGCACGAATCTATGTAATACTGCTGTGCCTGGTGCTACTGGCGATGCTGCTCCAGTAACCCCATCCATCGCGGCGACTACTGGGCTACCTGTACCAACGTCCGCTCCTGGCACAGAGCGGACATTATGAATTTCGGCTATACCCGGCAAATGGATGGCTCTGGCGACAAAACACTCACCTTCCCAGTGCCGCAACAATTGCCCCCTCCATTTTCTCTGGCGTCGTCATCGGTGCAAAACGCTTGAGCGGCTTACCGTCGCGTCCGATCAGAAACTTAGTAAAGTTCCACTTGATCCGCCCACCCAGCATGCCAGGCAATTCGCTTTTCAGATAACGAAAAATCGGATGTGCTGCGGCGCCATTGACCTCAACTTTCCCGAACATGGGAAAACTGACGCCGTAGTTAATGTAACAGGTCTTTGAGATTTCATCGGCGTCGCCGGGTTCCTGTTTACCGAACTGGTTGCAGGGGAAGCCCAGCACCACTAACCCTTGTTCGGCGTATTTCTTGTATAGCGCTTCGAGACCCGCATACTGAGGCGTAAAGCCGCACTGGCTGGCGGTATTGACGACCAAAACCACCTTCCCCGCATAGTCGGCCATTGAGATAAGACTGCCATCCAGGCGGGTGGCGGTAAGCTGATGAAAGCGTGTCATGCTGAAATCCTCAAAGCAGGCCGAAAAGCTGCTATGACCACCCACGCGGCGGCCTCCGTACAGAAAGTTTACATTCAAACAGGCTAAGTGTGATACATTCCCGCCGCGCCAATGACCACCACACTCGCTATCAGGTATGCAGAACATCACAAAAAAAATTCGCTGGCTTCTGCTTGCTATCCCATTCCTCAGCGGTTGTGGCACGCTCTCGCAAATGTCCTCCCCGGAAGGTACCCAGGAACTCCTCACCCATGAATCGCTGGATGGCGACGTTGACAGCGTGGTGCGTCACTACATGGCGCAAAAGTCTGTTCCAGGAATGACGGTCGCGGTAATCCATAATCACGGCTCACCTCAGTTTTACACTTGGGGCGTTACCGATGCGGTCAACCGCTACCCGGTCAGGCCCGATACCCTGTTTGCGCTCGGCTCGCTCAGCAAAGGGATCACGGCGGAAGTGGTGGCCTGTCTGGTGAGTGAGGGGCAACTGAACTGGAACGACAGCCTGGCGACATTGCTACCGCCGGGAACGCCGCTAAGTAAGGATGCACAAAAAATCACCCTGCTGGAGCTGGTAACCCACACCTCCGGCCTTCCGCGCCAGAATATGGACGTTCCGATGCTCGGAAAATTCATCCGCTACTTAGGCACGGGTGATAATTTCTACGGTGAACTGGACAGCGATAACGTGCTGCGTTATCTGGCGAACTGGCGCGCGCCGAGAGATAAAACGCCGCAATACTCGAATACCGGCTACGCCCTGATTGGCTATATCCTGAAGCACAAAACCGGCGAAGATATACAAAGTTTAGCGTCACGCTATATTTTCCGTCCGCTGCATATGGCTAACAGCAGCTTTACGCCCCAGAAGCTCAAAGGATACCCCCAGCGGGCGCTTGGCCACGCGGGCGATCAGCCAAAATTCATCCCGCGCGGGCAGCTGACGCCAGACTGGCATTTTTCCAACAACATGGTGGCGGCGGCAAGCCTGTACAGTAACGCCGAAGATCTGGCGGCCTATGCCCGCTATCACGTCTCTACGACCCACAATCCCTTGCTGGACAGCGTCTTTGACGAAGTCAGAAATACCGATATTCAACGCCCCGACGGGGTGCAGGGCATTGCCTGGACCACCGACTTTATCGGTCTGGAAAAAATCACCTATCAGGTCGGCTATATCGGCGGCTACTCCAGCTTCATCGGCTATGACAAAGAGAAAGGCAATGCGGTGGTGGTGCTGCAGAATATCTTTAACTGGAGCAACTATATTGGCATCGCGCTACTGATGGATATGGCGAAAAAAGACGGCCTTACCCCTACATCGCCGACTTCGGCCTTAAGTTCTCGTCAAACGCCAGCCGTTTCCGGTCAGGCTCAGCCTCGCGCAGCGGCTCAACCTGGTGCATAGTTAGCTTGCAGCGCTCCACCAGCACTTGATACTCCCGCGTGCCCTGCCGCTTCCACGCCATCTCCTGCTCGCTCAGCTCGCGAATCGCTTTGGCCGGGCTGCCGATAATCAAGTGGTTGGCAGGCATCTCCGCTTTCGCCTTCACGAACGCCGCCGCGCCGACGATGCTGTTTTCACCAATCACTGCCCCGTCCATCACCACCGCGTTCATACCCACCAGCGCGTTGCGGCGGATGATGCAGCCGTGCAGGATGGCGCTGTGGCCGATATGCCCCTCCTCCTCCACCACCGTGTCCTGCTCCGGGAAACCGTGCATCACGCAATTATCCTGAATGTTCGCGCCATCTTTCACCACGATACGGCCAAAATCACCGCGCAGGCTGGCATTAGGGCCAACATATACGCCTTTACCCAGAATTACGTCGCCAATCAGCACCGCCGTTGGGTGAACATAGCTCTCGTCAGGTACCACCGGCGTCAGACCGTCAATTTGATAAACGGGCATCTTCACTCCTTATGCGCTTGTAAGACCACCAAAGCGTTGATAGTAGAGCGTGCCGGGCACGGGCAGTTCGCCCACGGAGGTTTCGCCCTTCTCGCTGACAAACGCCAGCGCCCCCGGCGCGACACGCTGATAGATATTAATGCAGAGCTGTCGGGCGCTTTGCCCCGCCCAGTGCGCGGGCAGTAGCTCCTCCGGCAACAGTGGGTCTTTCAGCACCACGCGGCGATAAAAGTGAATCAGCAGCAGCTGGATCTGGAAGCAGCGCTCCGGCGTCAGCTCCTCCGGCGCGGCCTCCTTCAGCAGCGGCAGCAGCGGGCGGAACGAGTTGATAAACGACTCGTACATCGCGTTTTGCTCGGTTAACTGCCAGCACTCTTCCACCCGCGAACGCAGCGCGGCGCGGGAGAGCGCCAGCGGCGAGTGGGCTTCGAAGAAGATCACGTTTTCCGCCACGCCGGCATCGTGAAGCAGGGACTGCACGTCCGCCAGATGCTGCGACGGCGAGGCCATCAGGCTCGGTGCAAGCGTGCCAAATCCTTGCCAGATGAGCTGTTTTTTCACATCCGCGAGCGTAGTTTTATCCAGCCCTTCGGAAAGCAGCAGCAGCCATTTGCCGTCCCAGGCGGGCAGCTCTGCGCGATAGATCTTATTCTCCGCGCGACGCGTCAGCCGCAGCCCCTTATCGCTCAGGCGGTAAAAGCTTCGCCGCCCGATGCGGGAGACGTCCAGCCAGCCCTCTTTGTTGAGGCGAAACAGCGCGGTGCGCACGAAGCGCTCGCCAAATCCCATGCCTTCCAGTAAGGCGGCCAGGCTGCCGAGCCAAATCTCGCCGCCGCGGTGGGAAAGCGCGTCACCGTATAACGAGGAGATAAGCGACGTTCCGCTGACGGGAACCGAGCTGACCGCGTGCTGGATAAAGGCGTCGAGTTTATTCATGTGATTCATTCTGTTGTTATTTTTGTCCTGGATGAATCATAGCATAAGCCCCTCACCCTGGCCCTCTCCCCAAAGGGGAGAGGGCCAGGTGTTTTAACCGTTGGCCGCAACTTTACGCAGATCAAACACCCGGCAGGCTTTTCCCTCCGAGCGCGGGATGCTGCCGCAGTTCACAATCATCACGTCGGTGGAAATCCCGACCATCGACTTTATGCGGTGGCGCAGCTGGTGGCACACCTGGCAACGCTGCTCGTGCGTCAGCGTTAAGCTGCTCTCTTTCAGCTCCACCTTCACGGAAAGTGAATCAAGATGCCCACGACGATTCACCTCCAGTTGATAGTGCGGAGAAAGGTGTTCGAACTTCACGATCTCCTCTTCCAGCTGCGACGGGAAAACGTTGACGCCGCGGATGATCAGCATATCGTCGCTGCGGCCGCCGATCCGGTCCATACGGCGCATACTGCGCGCGGTTGCCGGCAGCAGACGCGTCAGGTCGCGGGTGCGGTAGCGGATCACCGGCAGCGCCTCTTTGGTCAACGTGGTGAACAGCAGTTCGCCCTGCTGGCCATCATCCAGCGGCGTGCCGTCGTTCGGGTTGACGATCTCCGGGTAGAAATGATCTTCCCAGATGGTTGGGCCGTCGGCGGTTTCGATACACTCCATCGCCACGCCCGGCCCCATCACCTCGGAGAGGCCATAAATATCCAGCGCCGTAATGCCTAAGCGTTTTTCGATTTCGCGACGCATGGCCTGCGTCCACGGCTCCGCGCCGAAAACGCCAACGCGCAGTGAGCAGGTGCTGGCGTCGCCGCCCATCTGGCGCTCCAGCTCCTCAATCAGGTTGAGACAGTAGGATGGCGTCACCATAATCATGTCCGGCTGGAAATCACGGATCAGCTGCGCCTGTTTCTCTGTCTGGCCGCCGGACATCGGGATCACCGTCGCCCCCAAACGCTCGGCACCGTAGTGCGCGCCCAGCCCGCCGGTAAACAGGCCATAGCCATAGGCCACGTGAATTTTGTCCTTCGCGCTGCCGCCCGCCGCGCGCAGGGAGCGCGCCACCAGGTTGGCCCAGTTGTCGATGTCACCCTGCGTGTAGCCGACAACGGTCGGTTTGCCGGTGGTGCCGGATGACGCGTGAATACGCACCACCTGCTCCATCGGCACGGCAAAGGTATCAAACGGATAGTTATCCCGCAGGTCCTGCTTGGTGGTGCACGGGAATTTGCGGATATCCGCCAGCTCGTTGAAATCGTCAGGGTGAACGCCCGCAGCGTCAAACTTGCGTTTGTACATCGGCACGTTGTTATAGGCGTGGTGCAGCGTCCATTTCAGACGCGCGGTCTGCAGCGCCTGCAGTTCGTCAAGGGAGGCCGTTTCAATCGGATCAAGCTTTGTTGTATTTGTCATTGTAGGGTACTCACATTGTTTTTATGCTCAAACACGCTCAAGGATCATGGCAATGCCCTGACCCACACCGATGCACATCGTACACAGCGCGTAGCGCCCGCCGCGTCGGTGCAGTTCATTACTCGCGGCCAGCGCCAGTCTGGCGCCGCTCATCCCCAGCGGGTGACCAATCGCTATCGCGCCACCGTTCGGGTTGACGTGCGCGGCATCATCCGGCAATCCCAACTGACGCAGCACGCCCAGCGCCTGCGCGGCGAAAGCTTCGTTAAGCTCGATCACATCCATCTCGTTAATGCTGAGTCCGGCGCGCTCCAGCACCTTGCGCGTGGCCGGTACCGGGCCGAGGCCCATCAGACGTGGCTCCACGCCTGCCGTCGCCATCGCCACGATCCGCGTGCGCGGGACCAGCCCCTGCGCCAGCGCCATCTGCTCGCTGGCAACGATCAGCGCCGCTGCGCCGTCGTTGACCCCGGAGGCATTTCCCGCCGTGACCACCCCGTTCCTGCGGAACGGCGTTTTTAGCCCGGCAAGCTGCTCAAGCGTGGTGTCCGCGCGGGGATGTTCATCCTCGCTGAACTCGTTGACCGCCCCTTTTTTCCCCGGCACCTGCACCGACACAATCTCCTGCGCCAGAATGCCGTTCTGCTGCGCCTGCGCGGTACGCTGCTGGCTGCGCAGCGCGAACGCGTCCTGATCGGCACGGCTGATATTTAACAATTCAGCTACATTCTCTGCCGTTTCCGGCATGCTGTCAGTTCCGAATTGCTGATGCATGAGCGGATTCACAAATCGCCAGCCGATGGTGGTATCAAAGATCTCCGCCTGTCGCTGGAACGCGGCGGTGGCTTTGCCCATCACAAACGGCGCGCGGGACATGGACTCCACGCCGCCCGCAATCAGCAGGTCGCCGTCGCCCGCCTTAATGGCGCGTGCGGCAAAACCAATCGCGTCCAGTCCCGACCCGCACAGGCGGTTAATGGTGGTTCCGGACACCGTCTGCGGCAGCCCGGCCAGCAGCGACGACATACGCGCCACGTTGCGATTATCTTCACCCGCCTGGTTCGCGCAGCCGAAGATCACGTCGTCAATCCGCTCCAGATCGAGCTGCGGATAGCGGGCCAGCAGCGCGCGCAGCGGCACGGCGCCGAGATCGTCAGTCCGAACGGCGGAAAGCGCCCCGCCGTAGCGCCCCACCGGGGTTCGAACGCCATCACAAATAAATGCGTCACGCATCAGGCCTCTCCTGTCACATTGCCGCCGATGCGGTGAGATTTTCCGCGAAAAAGGGCGACGGTTTTCTGTTGCTGGTTCTGAATTTCAATGTCGTACACGCCGGTCAGCCTGCCCTGATGTTTCACCCGCGCGGTGGCGGTGAGCGTGTCCCCGGCAAAGCCCGGACGCAGAAAATCAATCGAACAGCCGGAGGCCACCGCCGCCAGCCCCTGACTGTTGCAGGCGTAGGCAAAGGCGGTGTCTGCCAGCGAAAACAGCTGTCCGCCGTGGCAGGTTTGGTGGCCGTTGAGCATCTGCGGGGTGATGGTCATGGACACCACCGCGTAGCCGTCGTCCATATCGACAATGTCCATCCCCATCGCCTGCGCGCAGGCGTCCCGTTCGTACATGGCGCGGGCGTTGTGCCAGGCGTTATGACTCATAGCTACTCTCCAGAAGCGCGCGCTGGCGCAGCAGGGAACAGGGGCGATAGCGTTCTTCGCCATAATGACGCTGCAGGTTCTCCAGCAGCGTCAGCAGGCGCTGCCAGCCCAGGCGCTCGCCCCAGGCGATCGGCCCGCTCGGGTAGTTGACGCCCAGGCGCATGGCGGTATCGATGTCCTTCTCGCTGGCGACCCCTTTTTGCAAAGCATCCAGCGCTTCGTTGGCAATCATCGCCACCGTGCGCCAGACCAGCAGGCCGGGATAATCGGCAATCTGCACCACCCGAAGCCCCTGCTGCTGCAGGTAGCGGATGGCCTTTTGCGTCGCCGTATGCGGGTTGCTGGCGGCTGCGGCGATGACCGCGACGTCGCGCTCGATGCGGTCCACCACCACCACCGGGCCGTTAAGCCGCAGCGCCAGGGCCTGCGCGGTTTCGCCCTGCGTTTCAATCAGGTACACATCATCAATTTCCGTGACACCGTCACGTCTTTTTTCCACGCGCATCGGGCTGTAGCTGTCGTTCACGGTATCAGCCCAGCGCACCCCGGGCCTGTCGCCCTGCCAGTCATAAACGCCCTTCCCGCTTTTTTTGCCCAGCCTGCCAGCCAGCACCAGCTCCTGCTGCACCAGCGAGGGCAGAAAACGACGCTCCTGCCAGAAGGCGTTAAATACCGAGCAGGTCACCGCGAAGTTAACGTCCTGACCAATCATGTCGGTCAGCTCCAGCGGCCCCATCGGGAAGCCGCCGCCTTCGCGCAGGGCGGCGTCAATCACCTCCGGCGCAGCCACCTGCTCTTCCAGCGCGCGCCAGGCCTCGGAATAGAACGGACGCGCGACGCGGTTGACGATGAACCCCGGCGTCGACTGGCAGCGCACGGGCTGCTTGCCCCAGTTCAGCGCCAGCTCGCACAGCGCGTCGGCCACTTCCGGGGAGGTTGCCAGCCCGCTCACCACCTCCACCAGCTTCATGACCGGCGCCGGGTTGAAGAAGTGCAGCCCGGCGACGCGCTCAGGATGGTGGATGTCCGCAGCAATCGCCGTGACGGAGATCGAAGAGGTATTGCTGGTCAGCACCGTCTGCGGGGGGCAGATTTCCGCCAGCTGCGAAAACAGCGCCTTTTTCACCTCCAGCCGTTCCGAGGCCGCTTCAATCACCAGTTCGGCCGCGGAGAGCGCGTCGATATCCGTGACGGGAAGCAGCCGGGCGAGGATCTGGCTCCCGGCATCGGCGGAGAGTTTTCCGCGCGTCACCCGGGAGGCCAGACGCTGGCGGATCCCGTCGATAGCGCGGGATATCGCATCGCTGGAAATATCGTAGAGCAGCACCTGATGCCCGTGGCTGGCCGCCACTTCTGCAATCCCCGCGCCCATCGTGCCGCTGCCAATCACGGCGACAGTCCGTATGTTGAGCATCTTATTTCCCCGTAAAGTTAGGCGCGCGCTTCGCGAGGAAAGCGCTGACGCCCTCGCGGTAGTCGTCGCTGCGACCGGCCAGACGCTGATAGTCGCGCTCCAGGTCAAGCTGCGCGTCGAGGGTGTTGGTTTCCGCAGCATTGATCGCCTGCTTGATCAGGCCCAGGCCGAAGGTCGGCTGCGAGGCAAAGTGCAGCGCCATCTGCTGCGCCGTGGCGGAGAGCTGGTCGTCGTCCACCACCTGCCAGATCATCCCCCACGCCTGCGCCTGCTCGGCGCTGAGTTTGTCCCCGAGAAGCGCCAGCCCCATGGCGCGGGCGCGTCCGGCCACGCGCGGCAGCAGCCAGGTGCCGCCGCAGTCCGGCACCAGACCGAGCTTGCTGAAGGCCATCACGAAGTTGGCCGACCGGGCGGCAATCACCATGTCACAGCCGAGCGCCAGCGTAGCTCCCGCGCCAGCCGCCACCCCGTTAACCGCGCAGATGACCGGCTTCGGCAGCTTTGCCAGGCGGCGCACCAGCGGGTTGTAGAAGGTTTCGACAGACATCCCCAGATCCGGCGCCGGGCCGTTGGGGTCGACGTTACGGTCGTTCAGATCCTGACCGGCGCAGAACCCGCGTCCTGCCCCGGTGATCAGCAGGCAGCGGATGGCGTCATCGCGTTCGGCCTGCTTCAGGCACTCGGCAAGCTGCTGGTGCATCACGTCGTTAAAGCTGTTCAGACGCTCCGGACGGTTCAGCGTAATGGTCATTACGCCCTGTTCTACGTGACTGAGAATAAATTCCACAATTAGCGTCCTTTAAAGTCGGGGGTGCGTTTTTGTAAGAAGGCGTCGATACCTTCCCGGCGGTCTTCGGTGGCGGCAAGCAGCGTAAACAGCTGGCGCTCCTGCGCGAGCCCGGCCTGCAGCGGCACCTCCTGGGACTGGCGCAGCGCCTGCTTCGCCGCCTGCAGCGCCAGCGGAGAGTGCCGCGCCATCAGCGCCGCCTGCTTCAGGGCGTACTCCAGTGTCAGAGACGCCGGGAAGAGATCGCTCACCAGCCCGGCGCCCAGCGCCTGCTCTGCGGTAATGCTCTCGCCGGTTAGCACCATTTTGCTGGCCAGGGATTTACCGACGCTGCGGATCAGTCGCTGGGTGCCACCCGCGCCGGGCATGATGCCCAGCGTGATTTCCGGCAGGCCGAAACGGGCGTTATCGCCAGCAATGATCACGTCGCACAGCAGCGCCAGCTCGCAGCCTGCGCCCAGCGCGAAGCCGTTCACGGCGGCAATCAGCGGTTTGTTAAACGCGTTAATGCGCGCCCATAGCTGCGGGCGGATATCGTTCAGGGTGGCGGGCAGGTCCTTCTCCGCCATTTCGTTGAGATCGGCCCCGGCGGCAAAGCAGCGCTCGCTACCGTAAATTACGCAGACGGCGATATCGGCATCCACGGCGGCAGCCTCAAGCTGTTCCGCAAGCTGCGCCAGCAGCGCGTTGTTAAGGGCGTTGCGCGCCGCCGGACGGTTCAGCGTCAGCTGCAGCACGCGGCCATGACGGGTAACAATCAGCTCGCTCATGCCATCCCCTTCGCGTCAAAGTCGACAATCACGTCGGCGGTTAACGGCAGCGACTGACAGCTCAGTACGTACCCGGCGGCCAGCTCGTCCGGCTCCAGGCTGTAGTTGGTTGCCATGTCCACCTTGCCGCGCAGCACTTTGCATTTGCAGGTGGCGCACACGCCGCCCTTGCAGGCATACGGCAGATCCGCTCCCTGCCGCAGGGCGGCATCAAGAATGCTTTCGTCGTCCGCCGTCAGGGTGATTTCACGATCGCGCCCGTCCTGGCGCACGGTCACTTTTTGACCTTCCGCCTGCACGTGCACCGCGCGCTTAACGGTGATTCCGGAGGTGTTAAAGCGCTCAAGGTGAATGGATTTTTCCGGCATCCCCAGCGCTTTCAGCGTCGCTTCGGCGTCGTCCATCATCGCCGACGGGCCGCAGATAAAGGCCTCGTCATACTGGCGGAAGTTGATCAGGGTTTTCGCCATCGCCTGCAGCTTTTCCCCGTCGATGCGGCCAAAGAGCAGGTCGCTGTCCAGCCGCTCCTGGCTGAAGATGGAGACCAGCTGCAGCCGCTGCGGGTATTTGTCCTTCAGGTCCGCCAGCGCCTGGCGGAACATCATGCTCTGGCTGCTGCGGTTGCCGTAGATCAGGGTGAAATGGCTGTTGGATTCGATCGAAAGCGTGGCGGAGATAATCGCCAGCATCGGGGTGATCCCGGAGCCTGCGGCAATTGCCAGGTAGTGGCCTTCACGTTCAGGCTGCGGCTGGTAGCCAAACTGCCCTTGAGGAACCATCACCTCCAGCGCCATACCCGCTTTGATCTCATCCCGGGCATAGCGGGAAAAGCGCCCACCGTCGATGGCTTTGACCGCCACGCTGATCTCACCCGACGCGGTGCTGCGGCAGATGGAGTAGCAGCGGCGCAGCTCGTCTTCGCCCAGCGTCGTTTTCAGGGTCAGGTGCTGGCCGGGGCGGAAGCGGTAGGCCTCCTGCAACGCCTGCGGCACCGCGAAGGTGATGGTTACCGCGTCGCGGGTTTCGGGTTCCACTTTTGCCACTGTTAATGAATGAAACGTTGTCATGGCAGCCTCAAATACATTTGAAATAGTCGAAGGGTTCGCGGCAGGTATTGCAGCGGTAGAGCGCTTTGCAGGCCGTCGAGCCAAATTCACTGATAAGGGAGGTGTCGGTGCTGGCGCAGCGCGGGCAGCTCACCTCTGCAGGGGCGTGCGCGTGGCAGCTATGCCCCACGGGTGGGCTGATGCCATACGCCCGCAGGCGCTCGCGCGCGTCGGCGGTCATCCAGTCGGTGGTCCAGGCGGGTTCAAGCTGGAGCACGATGTGCACGGGGGTGAAGCCGTGCGCGGTCATCGCCTCGCGGATCGCCCCCAGCAGGTGTTCCGTTGCCGGGCAGCCCGAGTAGGTTGGCGTGAAGCCAATCACCCAGCCTTCCCCCTGCGCCTTCACGCTGCGCACCATGCCTAAATCGGTAATGGTTAACACCGGCACTTCCGGATCGGGGATCTGGCTTAACAGCGACCAGATCTGCGGAATTTGCGCAGGCGCGATGTCGACGAGGCGTTGCATAGCGTTCTCCTTTACCACTGCTGACCGGGATACGCGCGCTGGAGATACTGCATTTCCGCCAGCATCGGACCCAGATGTTCGGTATGAAGCCCCTTCTTGCCCCCGGTGCGGTACGCCACCTCTGCGGGAATCAGCAGACAGGCTTCTTTCAGACCAGCAAACACTTCGCTTTCCCACGGCTGACGCAGGAGGCGCGGATCAACCGCCACGCCGGCGTCAATCAGCTCAAGCTCGACCTCATCGGCGTCAAACAGCTCCGCCGTAAAACGCCACAGGCTGTCGATGGCCTGCTGCATTTTTTGCGCGGACGTTTCGGTCCCGTCGCCCAGCCGTACCAGCCAGCCGCGGCTAAAGCGCAGGTGGTAGCGCGCCTCTTTAATCGCTTTGGCGGCAATGGCGGCAAGCTGGCCGTCGCGGCTTTGGGTCAGGCGTTCGTACAGCGCGACGTTCCAGGCATCCATCAGGTACTGGCGGGCAATCGTGTCGGCGAAGCTGCCGTTCGGCTGCTCCACCAGCAGGACGTTGCGGAACTGGCGCTCGTCGCGGCCAAACGCCAGCGTGTCTTCATCGCCCTGGCCTTCTAATTCCGCGGCATAGGTCAGGAAATTGCGCGCCTGCCCCAGCAGGTCGAGGCCGATATTGGCGAGCGCGAGGTCGATTTCCAGCTCCGGCGCGTGGCCGCACCAGGCGCCGAGACGCTGGGAGAGCACCAGACCGTTGTCGCCCAGACGCAGGGCATAGGCAGTCACTGAGTTCATTCTTTGCCTCACATATGCTCGATGCCGTCAGGGATGGTGTAGAACGTCGGATGGCGGTAAACCTTGCTTTCCGCCGGGTCGAAGAACTCGCCGCTCTCTTCTGGCTGGGAGGCCACAATTTCACTCGCCTTCACCACCCAGATAGAACACCCTTCGCTGCGGCGGGTGTAGGCATCACGGGCATTTTCCAGCGCCATGCGATCGTCGGCGGCATGCAGGCTGCCCACGTGACGGTGCGATAACCCTTGTTTGCTGCGTACGAACACTTCGTACAGCGGCCAGTAGACATTGCTCATGGTTATTTCCTCTTATGCGGCCTGACGGGTACGTTGTTTTTCGGCGTGCGCCAGCGCGGCTTCCCGCACCCACGCCCCGTCGTCCCAGGCTTTGCGTTTCGCGGCCAGACGTTCGTGGTTACAGATGCCGCGCCCGTTAATGACCTCGTCAAACTCCTGCCAGTCGATCTCGCCGAAGCGGTAGTGACCGCTCTCTTCATCGAAACGCAGGTCCGGATCCGGCACCGTCATGCCGAGCATCTCCACCTGCGGCACCGTGTTGTCGACAAAGCGCTGGCGCAGCTCGTCGTTGCCAAAGCGTTTGATTTTCCAGGCCAGGCTGCGGGCGCTGTTAGGCGAGTTGTCGTCGTTCGGCCCGAACATCATCAGCGCCGGCCACCAGAAGCGGTTGATGGCGTCCTGCAGCATCTGACGCTGGGCCTCACTGCCCTGCGCCAGCGCCATGCAGGCTTCAAAACCCTGACGCTGGTGGAAGCTCTCTTCTTTACAGATTTTCACCATCGCCCGTGCATACGGGCCGTAGGAGGTTCGGCACAGCGCCACCTGGTTGACGATGGCCGCGCCGTCCACCAGCCAGCCGATCACGCCGATATCGGCCCAGCTCAGGGTCGGATAGTTGAAGATGGAGGAATATTTCATCTTGCCGTCGAGCATCTTCTGGTAGATGTCTTCCCGCGCGCAGCCCAGCGTTTCCGCCGCGCTGTAGAGGTAAAGCCCGTGTCCAGCTTCGTCCTGCACTTTCGCCAGCAGGATCGCTTTTCGGCGCAGCGTCGGCGCGCGGGCTATCCAGTTCCCTTCCGGGAGCATGCCGACAATTTCGGAGTGCGCGTGCTGACCAATCTGGCGGATCAGCGTTTTACGGTAGGCTTCCGGCATCCAGTCCTGAGGCTCAATCGCCGTCTCCTGCGCTATGCGCTGCTCAAACCGTTGTTCTTGCGTCACGTCATCACCTTTATGATTCGTTAGTTTGCAAATTAAAGCGAAATGTTGAATCACTTTGTTTTTTAAAAGTTACACAAAGGTTAAATATAACCCCAAGAATTGTTTCCCGGTTTTGTGATGCTGCTCGCAAGGCTTTTACGCCAGGCCTTTTACAAAGCGCCTATACGCGAGGCGATTCGTCCAGCCAGATCACAACGTTAACAATTCATTAAAAACACAGCTTGATTTTTATGATTCGCGATCAAACTATTAATGGTGAAATCACGAAACATTTGGAGATAAGCGATGCAGCAGTTAGCCAGCTTCTTGTCCGGTACCTGGCAGTCTGGCCGGGGCCGCGAACGCGCGATTCATCACGCCATCAGCGGCGAAGCACTCTGGGAAGTGACCAGCGAAGGGCTGGACATGGCGGCCGCCCGTCGCTATGCCATTGAGCATGGGGGCGAGGCATTGCGCGCCATGACCTTTATTGAACGTGCCGCCATGCTGAAAGCGGTGGCGAAACACCTGCTCGGCGAAAAAGAGGCGTTTTATGCCCTGTCCGCCCAGACGGGCGCGACGAAGGCGGACAGCTGGGTCGATATTGAAGGCGGCATCGGCACCCTCTTCACTTACGCCAGCCTGGGCAGCCGCGAGCTGCCGGACGACACGCTGTGGCCGGAAGATGAGCTAATCCCCCTGTCGAAAGAAGGCGGCTTTGCGGCGCGCCACGTTCTGACCTCGAAATCCGGCGTGGCGGTACACATCAACGCCTTCAACTTCCCCTGCTGGGGAATGCTGGAAAAACTCGCGCCGACCTGGCTTGCCGGGATGCCCGCCATCATCAAGCCCGCCACCGCTACCGCGCAGGTGACGCAGGCGATGGTCAAATCCATCGTGGACAGCGGGCTGGTGCCGGACGGCGCCATCAGCCTGATTTGCGGCGGCGCGGGCGATCTGCTCGACCAGCTCGACAGCCAGGACGTGGTGACCTTTACCGGCTCCGCCAGCACCGGGCAAAGCCTGCGCGTGCACCCGAATATTGTGGCGAATTCGATTCCGTTCACCATGGAAGCCGACTCCCTGAACTGCTGCGTGTTGGGTGAAGACGTCACGCCGGAGCAACCGGAGTTTGCCCTGTTCATTCGGGAGGTGGTCCGCGAAATGACCGCCAAGGCCGGGCAGAAATGTACCGCCATTCGCCGGATTATCGTCCCGCAAAGCCAGGTTGATGCCGTCAGCCAGGCGCTGATTGCCCGTCTGGAAAAGGTGGTGATGGGCGACCCGGCGCAGGAAGGGGTGAAGATGGGAGCACTGGTCAACGCTGAACAGCGCGCAGACGTGCAGGAAAAAGTGGATCGGCTGGTCGCCGCAGGCTGCCAGATCCGTCTGGGCGGCAAAGCGGATTTGCAGGCCGCGGGGGCGTTCTTCCCGCCGACCCTGCTGTTCTGCCCGCAGCCGGATGAAACCCCGGCGGTGCACGATACCGAAGCCTTCGGCCCGGTCGCCACGCTGATGCCGTATCGCAGTGCAGAGCACGCCATGCAGCTTGCCCGCGCGGGCGGCGGCAGCCTGGCGGGGACGCTTGTCACCGCAGACCTGAACATTGCCCGCCAGTTTATTGCCGGCGCGGCACGCGCCCACGGGCGTATTCAGATTCTTAATGAAGAATCATCAAAAGAGTCTACCGGCCACGGCTCCCCGCTTCCTCAGCTAATGCACGGCGGCCCTGGCCGCGCGGGCGGCGGCGAAGAGCTGGGCGGCCTGCGCGCGGTGAAGCACTACCTGCAGCGCACCGCGATTCAAGGCAGCCCGACGATGCTGGCCGCCATCGGCAAGCAGTGGGTGCGTGGCGCAGCGGTGCAGGAAGATCGCGTCCATCCGTTCCGTAAATACTTTGAGGAACTGCAGCCGGGCGACAGCCTGCTGACGCCGCGCCGCACGCTGACGGAGGCGGACATCGTCAATTTTGCCTGCCTGAGCGGTGACCACTTCTACGCCCATATGGACAAGATCGGGGCGGCAGAGTCGATCTTTGGCGAGCGCGTGGTTCACGGCTACTTCCTGATCTCCGCCGCGGCGGGACTGTTCGTTGATGCAGGCGTCGGGCCGGTGATTGCCAACTACGGCATGGAAAACCTGCGCTTTATCGAGCCGGTCAAGCCGGGCGACACCATCCAGGTGCGTCTGACCTGCAAGCGCAAAACGCTGAAGAAACAGCGTACCGCCGAGGAAAAACCGACCGGCGTGGTGGAATGGGCGGTAGAGATTTTCAACCAGCACCAGCAGGCCGTGGCGCTCTACTCCATTCTGACGCTGGTGGCGCGCCAGCGGGGTGATTTCAGCTAACGTTCGCCCTCATCCTGCCCCTCTCCCCAACGGGGAGAGGAGATTGCTCTGCACGACCTGTGATTTATCTCAGCGCCTTTTTTAACCTGGCAAGACCAACAAATAACCTGGCAGATGCAGGCAAACGCTTTTCTCAGGCGCCTGTCAGGATAAGGCTGTCACAACACAATAAACCCTAAAAACACAACAAGATGAGGTCTACGATGGGAAGCAATTCTTCTTTTTCTGCCCGTAGAACGGCACTGGCCATGGCCGTTGCGCTCTGTTGCGCCTGGCAATCCCCTGCTTTCGCCCACGGCAGCGAGGCGCATATGGTCCCGATGGACAAAACACTGCAGGATTTTGGCGCGGACGTTCAGTGGGATGATTACGCACAGATGTTCACCATTGCGAAAGACGGCGCCTTCGTGAAGGTCAAACCGGGCGCAAAGACGGCCATCGTCAACGGTCACCCCCTCAAGCTTGAAGTGCCGGTAGTGATGAAGGACAAAAAAGCCTTTATCTCGGAGACCTTCATCAACGATGTTTTCCAGTCTGGTCTTGACCAGACCTTCCAGGTTGAAAAACGCCCTCACCCGCTAAACGCGCTCACGGCGGACGAAATTAAGCAGGCTGTCGGGATTGTGAAAGCCTCTGCGGATTTTAAACCCAATACCCGCTTTACCCAGATCGCCCTTGCGGAATCAGAGAAAGCCAAAGTGTGGGACTTTGTGCTCAACGGTACGGCAGTGGACTCCCCTCGCCAGGCGAAGATCGTCATGCTCGACGGCAAGCAGGTTATCGAAAGCGTAGTGGACCTGAAGGATAAAAAAATCCTGCGCTGGGAGCCGGTGAAGGACGCGCACGGCATGGTGCTGCTGGATGATTTCACCGCGGTTCAGCAGATCATTAACGAGAGCCCGGAGTTTGCCGAGGTGCTTAAAAAACACGGCATCACCGACCCGAAAAAAGTGATCACCACGCCGCTTACCGTCGGCTACTTCGACGGTAAAGACGGCCTGAAGCAGGAAGACCGCCTGCTTAAGGTGGTGAGCTATCTGGACGTCGGCGACGGCAACTACTGGGCGCACCCGATCGAGAACCTCGTGGCCGTGGTCGATCTTGAGCAGAAAAAAATCCAGAAGATTGAAGAAGGTGCCGTTGTGCCGGTTCCGATGACTCCGCGCCCCTATGACGGCCGCGACCGTGTCGAGACGCCGAAAAAACCGCTCAACATCATTGAGCCGGAAGGCAAGAACTACACCATTACCGGCGACATGGTGCACTGGCAGAACTGGGATTTCCACCTGAGCCTGGATTCCCGCGTCGGCCCGATGATTTCGACCGTCACTTACAACGACAACGGGAAAAAGCGTCAGGTGATGTATCAGGGATCGCTCGGCGGCATGATTGTCCCGTACGGCGATCCGGACGTGGGCTGGTACTTCAAGGCCTATCTCGACTCCGGCGACTACGGCATGGGCACCCTGACCTCGCCGCTGGTGCGCGGTAAAGACGTGCCGTCCAACGCCGTGATGCTCAACGAAACCATCCCGGACTACACCGGCACGCCGATGGAGATCCCGCGCGCGATCGCCATTTTCGAACGCTACGCGGGGCCAGAATATAAACATCAGGAGATGGGCAAGCCGAACGTCAGCGCCGAACGCCGCGAGCTGGTGGTGCGCTGGGTGAGTACCGTGGGCAACTACGATTACATCTTCGACTGGGTGTTCCACGAAAACGGCACCATCGGCATTGACGCCGGTGCAACGGGTATCGAGGCGGTGAAAGGCGTGCAGGCAAAAACCATGCATGATGCCACCGCCAAAGACGACACAAAGTACGGCACGCTGATCGATCATAATATCGTGGGCACCACGCACCAGCACATCTATAACTTCCGTCTTGATATGGACGTGGACGGCATCAACAACAAGCTGGTGGCGATGGACCCGGAAGTGAAGCCGAATACCGCCGGCGGCCCGCGCACCAGCACCATGCAGGTGAACCAGTATGACATTGATACCGAACAGCAGGCGGCGCAGAAGTTTGACCCGGGCACCATCCGCCTGCTGAGCAACACCAGCAAGGAGAACCGCATGGGCAACCCGGTCTCGTACCAGATTATCCCTTACGCGGGCGGTACCCATCCAGTGGCGACCGGCGCGAAATTTGCGCCGGACGAGTGGATTTACCATCGCCTGAGCTTTATGGATAAACAGCTGTGGGTGACGCGTTACCACCCGGACGAGCTGTATCCGGAAGGGAAATTCCCTAACCGCTCCATCCACGATACAGGTCTGGGCCAGTACAGCAAGGATAACGAGTCGCTCAACGACCAGGACGACGTGGTGTGGATGACCACCGGCACCACCCACGTGGCGCGCGCGGAAGAGTGGCCGATCATGCCGACGGAATGGGTGCATACCCTGCTTAAACCGTGGAACTTCTTTGACGAGACGCCAACGCTCGGGAAGAAAAAAGACGAACAGAAATAAATAACGTACCGGGCACAATGCCCGGCTTTATCCATTTACTTGCTGAATACCTCTCCCCGATTATAGTTATTTCTACTTCATTTTTTTATTTCATTTCGAATCACTTTCAGCCAGGACGCGAATTTTCCACAAGCGACGTAATACATCATTGAGAGGTTTTAGGATGAAATTCAATTTGATCGTCAGGAGTCTTGCTCTTGCTGGACTTGTTATTTCCGTCAGTTCCGCTGCCGCAGAAGCCCCGAAGGACGCCACTGCAGCGACACAGCAAGTCAATAACGCCCTGTTTAATCAGCTTCCCTTCTCCGATAACACCGATTTTACGAATGCCCATAAAGGCTTTATTGCGCCTCTTCCTCAGGACATTATCAAAGGGGAGCAAGGAAATGTTATCTGGAATCCACAACAATATTCGTTTATTAAAGAGGGAGATAAAGCTCCTGAGACTGTTAACCCCAGTTTATGGCGTCAATCTCAGCTGATTAATATTAGCGGCCTGTTTGAAGTAACCGACGGCGTTTATCAGATTCGAAATCTCGACCTGTCGAATATGACCATCATCGAAGGGAAAGAAGGTGTTACCGTGGTTGACCCGCTGGTTTCGGCAGAAACGGCGAAAGTCGGGATGGAGCTCTATTTTAAAAATCGCGGCAAAAAACCTGTCGTCGCCATAATTTATACCCACAGCCACGTTGATCACTATGGCGGTGTGCGCGGCGTGGTGGAAGAAGCTGACGTGAAGTCCGGCAAGGTAAAAATCTACGCCCCGGCCGGTTTTATGGAAGCGGCCGTTGCCGAGAACATCATGGCGGGTAACGTGATGAGCCGCCGCGCCAGCTATATGTATGGCAACCTGCTGAAACCCGATGCTAAAGGCCAGGTGGGTGCCGGTCTCGGGACCACCACCTCCGCCGGGACAGTGACGCTGATTGCCCCGACAAACATCATTGAAAAAGACGGCCAGAAAGAGGTCATAGACGGCCTGACCTATGACTTTATGCTCGCGCCGGGATCCGAAGCACCGTCAGAAATGCTCTGGTATATCGAAGAGAAAAAACTGATTGAATCCGCTGAGGATGTGACCCACACCCTGCATAACACCTACTCGCTGCGCGGGGCCAAAATCCGCGAGCCGCTACCATGGTCGAAATACATCAACCAGGCGATTGTACGCTGGGGTGATAAAGCCGAAATCATCATGGCACAGCACCACTGGCCGACCTGGGGCAACGAAAACGTGGTCAACTTGCTGAAAAGTCAGCGTGACCTCTATCGTTACATTAACGACCAGACCCTGCGTATGGCGAATGAAGGGCTAACGCGGGACGAAATCGCTGCTAACTTCAAGCTCCCGGATTCGCTGGCGCATACCTGGGCTAACCGCGGCTATTACGGCTCGGTGAGCCACGACGTGAAAGCCACATACGTGCTTTACCTGGGCTGGTTCGACGGCAACCCGGCGACGCTTGACGAACTGCCGCCGGAAGAAGCCGCGAAGAAATTCGTGGAGTATATGGGTGGCGCGGATGCCATATTGAGCAAAGCGAAAACCGACTTCGATCAGGGAAATTACCGCTGGGTAGCGCAGGTGGTGAGCAAAGTGGTCTTTGCCGATCCGAACAACCAGGCTGCACGCAACCTGGAAGCGGATGCGCTTGAGCAGCTTGGCTATCAGGCAGAATCCGGCCCGTGGCGTAACTTCTATCTGACCGGAGCGCAAGAGTTGCGTAATGGCGTGGTGAAAGGGCCAACCCCGAATACCGCCAGCCCGGATACCGTACGGGCAATGACCCCGGAGATGTTCTTCGATTATCTTGCCGTACACATCAACGGACAAAAAGCGGGCGATGCCAAATCGGTGTTTAATATTGATCTGGGTAATGATGGCGGGAAATATAAGCTGGAACTGGAAAATGGCGTGCTGAACCATACGGCGAACGCCGAGGCAAAAGATGCTGATGCTACCATCACCCTTAGCCGCGATACGCTGAACAAAATTATCCTCAAAGAGATGACGCTCAAACAGGCGCAAGACAACGGTGATGTAAAAATCGCTGGCGACGGTGCAAAACTCGACACCATGCTCGGTTATATGGATAAATTTGATTTCTGGTTTAACATTGTGACGCCGTAACGATGCATACGTAAGGGCGGCCTGTCCGCCCTTTTCTGCTTAACTTATTCCCTGGACGGGGTAAACAGCGTCAATGGAAAAAAGAAAAAAACCGACACTTGAGCGAGCAACCTGGCCGACGCGCCACGCCATGGTTATGCACGGGCTGGCGATGAACCTGCCCTGGCTGGCTTTCGTCAACATCAGCTTCGCCGTGATGATTCTGCTGCGCCATGTTCTGCTTAACGCCAGCGATCCCCTTTATCCCCACTTGCCGCATATGATGAAAATGGTCGACGCTTCGATGCTCGGCATTATTATCCTCTCGGCTGCACTGATCCTTATGGGCTGGCGGCGCATCGCCGGTATCAGCGTAGTGCTGTGTATCTGTAGCGCTATCTGGTCGATAGCGTGCTTCTGGTTCATCACTGATTTACTGCTGCCCCACGTCTGGCCGCTGTGCGTTATTTTATTACTCGCTGGGTTAACGGCCCTCTACTTTTACCCTGTGGGGTTGCTCGCCTTCGTGCTCCCGCTCTGGATAACCCTGCCGATTGCAAGCTGGGCACTGAATGATGGCCTTAATCTTCACTTCGTTATCATCTGGAGCGTCTTTTCGCTGATCCTGATCTGCGGGCGATTCATCCTCTTAAGCTGGTTTGACGAGGCCTGGCGACGTAACCAGCAAAACCAGCTGCTGATCTCACGACTGGATGCGCTGGCGCATCAGGATCCGTTAACCACAACCGCCAACCGCCGGAAGATGGAGGTGGTGCTGGAGAACGCGGTTGAGCAGAAGAAACCGTTCTCGCTGATTATGCTGGATATTGACTATTTCAAACGCTACAACGACACCTACGGTCACCAGGCGGGTGACGAATGTCTGACGCGGGTGGCGCGGGTGCTGAAGCAGTCGGTGCGCACACCTGAGGATGTGGTGTCACGCTACGGTGGCGAAGAGTTTCTGGTGATTCTGTTTAATTGCCCTGAAGCCATCGCGGAAAAGGTCGCCCTGCGTATTAAGGACGGCCTGCGCGCGGAGTCCATACCGCACGGCTCCTCAACCGTCAGTGACCACGTCACCGTGAGCATGGGCATTGCGAGCATGGCGGAGGGATTAGCCGGCACCGAGATCATTGCCCGCGCCGACGCGGCGCTGTACCGGGCGAAAGAGGCCGGGCGGGATCGGGTATGCCGCTGAGAACGACGGCTATTCCTTATGCCGCTCGGCGATCCACTTACGGTATTGCCCGGGCGACATTCCTGTCACGCCAGAGAATGCGCGTCTGAATGCCGTATCGTCAGCGTAACCGCAAGCCTCGGCAATCTGCCCTATCACGTTTCCCGGCTGCTCCAGGAGCCGCATCGCCTTTTCAATACGCATGCGCGTCAAAAAGTTTTTAGGGCTTTCATTCATCTCTTCCGCCATTTTTCGATGCAGGGTACGGGTGGTCATATTCAGCGCCCGCGCAAGCTGCTCCACGGTAATCGCCGGATTTTCATACCGGACGATGTGCTCCGCTTTCATAATCATCGGGTGTACTGAGTTTAAAAAACCAGCCGGCGCGTAAACCTGCTGAGACAACGGCTGGCTGTCAGCCACGGCCATATCGGCCGTCAGGCGCGCCAGCTTCTGCCCCGCGTGCAGACGAATGATGTGCAGCGCCACGTCAACCCACGAGAGCGGGCCTCCGGAAGTGATAATCCGCGCGTCCTGCACCAGCGCCTTCCCCCAGACCGGTTTGCTGAGTGGATAACGCTGGCGGAAAGTGTGGTAAAGCCACCAGGTCGTCGTGCATGTCCGGCCATTTAGCACCCCCGCTTCGGCGAGAACCAGCCCACCGGCACAGGCTCCCGCCAGCAACGCCCCCTGACTATGCTGGCCCCGCAGCCATTCGCCAGCCTCGTGGACCGCCGCTGGCGAGACCGGGCGCTTTTGCTCGTCAAGCTTCATCCCGCTGACAATCACGAGATCGAAGGTTCCGCCGGTTGTAAAACTCCCGTCGGCGTCAATCAGCCGGCCCTGTGCGTCCGGAACCGGCGTCCCCTCCGCGGTGATGATGGCCGCTTCAAAAGCAGAAATGCCCTCGCCGTCCGGCTGCTGGGCAATCACCTCGTTGGCCAGCCAGAACATATCGCAGAGCCCAGCCACGGCGGATTTCATGCTGCCGGGTAACGCTAAAATGCCAATTTTCATGATTCAGGTCTGAGCAGAATGTCTGATTTCGTATGATAACCGTCATTTCGGACACTACAAGCGTCATTACACCTCTCGTTACACTGTGCCTCACCGTCCCTCAGGAAATTACGTCACGCCTATGAAACCGACACGCTTGCCCGTTCTTCTTACTTTGCTGTGCCTGGCCGCATCGCAGCCAGTGCAGGCGCGGATTAATAACATCATCCTCGTGCACGGAGCCTTTACCGATGGTTCCGTCTGGCAGGCGGTAATCGGCCGCTTGCAGTCCCGGGGCTACCACGTCACGGCAGTGCAGAACCCCCTGACTTCGCTGGCAGATGACGTCGCCGCCACGGAGCGCGTCATCGATCGCCAACAAGGGGATGTCGTCCTTGTCGGGCACTCTTGGGCCGGCGCGGCGATCGCCCAAGCGGGCAATAACCCGAAGGTGAAGAAGCTGGTTTTCCTTTCCGCCCTTGCCCCCGATAGCGGAGAATCGGTCGCCTCTCTTCTGACCCGTCTTAACGCGCCGATGGCGGACATGCGCCCGGATAAGCAGGGATTCATCTGGCTGGACGATCCCGTGGCTTATCAGCGCGTTATGGCCAATGACCTGCCTCTCAGACGCGTAAAAGTACTTACGGCGACCCAGCAGCCTATCGCGGCGAGCGCCTTTAGCGAGAAGATTGAGCACGCCGCCTGGCGTGAAAAACCCTCATGGTATTTGCTGACCGAAGACGATCGCGCCCTCTCTCCCGGCGTCCAGCAGCAGCTTGCCGGTGCCATGAACGCCACCGTCATGCGGATAAAGAGTAGCCATATGTCGATGATTTCCCACCCGGACGCCGTCAGCCAGCTTATCGAACAAGCAACCCAGCTCAACGTAAAGGAAACCAAAAAATGAAGATCCTGCATATAGATTCAAGCATTAACGGCGAGTTCTCACTTTCACGTCAGCTGACGGCAGAGGTGGTTCGCCAGCTCGCGTCAGACAAGGTGGTCTATCGCGACGTCGTTAAGGCGCCCGTTGCCCATCTCACCGGCGCCGTTGCCGCCGGCTTCCGAACGCTGCGGATAGCCACGGACGCGACGGCGCAAGACGTCCGCGAACGCCAGCTGTCCGGGGAGCTGGTGAACGAATTTCTCGACAGCGACATTATCGTAATAGGCGCGCCTATGTATAACTTCTCCGTTTCAACGCAGCTTAAAGCCTGGTTAGATCGGCTGGCCCAGCCGGGAAAAACATTCAGCTATACCCCAACGGGCCCGGTGGGACATGCGACCGGCAAGAGGATTATCGTCGTTTCTACTCGCGGCGGGATCTATCACGGTACGCCAATCGCAGACATGGATTTTCAGGAGCGATACCTGCAGAAGTTTTTTGGCTTTCTGGGCATCGACAGAGTGGAATTCGTGCGTGCTGAAGGGGCGACGCGCGGTGAGGAGATCCGCGCTAAAGGCGTTGCGCAGGCGTTTGACGCAATTCCGTCCGTCATCGCCGCCTCGCTGAATTAGTCATCGGGTGAAAGCATGCCGGGTAAGCGTGGCCGCCACCCGGCTTTTTTTAGTACCGCACGCAAACCGACTTGGTTTCGCACCAGCCGTCCAGCCAGTCCGGGCCAAAATCACGTCCTGTACCAGACTGCTTCATCCCGCCGAACGGCAGGTTGGCGTCAATCAGCGTATGGCTGTTCACCCATACGGTGCCCGCCTGCAGCCGATCGGTGTACTCCAGCGCCTTGCTGATATTCTGCGTCCAGACGCTGGCCGTCAGGCCATATTCGGTGTCGTTTGCCAGCTGGAGCGCCTCTTCTCCGTCGGATACCCGCACCAGGTTGACCACCGGACCAAACACCTCTTCTCGGGTTAACCGCAGCGCGGCATCCGGGTTCACCACCAGCGTAGGCGACACGTAATAGCCTTTGCCCTCCGGGCCGCGATTACCGACGATCAGCTCCGCATTGCGCGACGTCGCCTCGTCGAGGAATGTCTGCACCTTATCGCAGTGGGCGCGCGACACCAGCGGGTTGATAAACGCCTCCGGCGACATGCCCGGCCCGACGCTCAGGGATTTCACCGCCTGTTCGAACCCGCTCACCAGCGTGTCAAACAGCGGGGCTTCAATGTAGATGCGCGAGCTCGCCGCGCACACCTGCCCCTGGTTCAGGAAGCTGCCGGTCATTAATCCTTCTATCACCCATGCGGGGTCCGCATCCTTCAGCACGATGGCCGGGTTTTTCCCGCCCAGCTCCAGGGTCACCCCGGTTAGCGTGTCCGCCGCCGCGCGGGCAATTTGCTTACCCGTTGCCGTTGAGCCGGTAAAGCTCACCTTTGCAATATGCGGGTGCGAGGTCAGCGCTGCGCCACACACCGCGCCGCTGCCGGTTACTACGTTGAACACCCCGTCCGGGATGCCCGCTTCGCTGGCCAGCTCCGCCACGCGCAGCATGGTCAGCGGCGTGGTTTCAGACGGCTTAATGACAATTGAGCAGCCCGCGGCCAGCGCTGGCATCACTTTCCACATCCCGATCATCAGCGGGAAGTTCCAGGGCACAATCCCGGCCACCACGCCAACCGGCTCTTTACGCGTCCACGCCTGGTAGCGCGCACCCTGCGGCAGCGGGATGGAAAGATCGAGGGTTTTGCCCGCAATTTTGGTGGTCAGCCCGGCGGTATAGCGCATCCAGTTGAGGGTGCAGCCCACCTCAAAAGCACGGGAGATGTTAATTGATTTGCCCTGCTCCAGCGTTTCAAGCTGGGCCAGCTCCTCGCCGTGCTGTTCGACCAGATCGGCGAAATGGAGCAGGATCCGCTCGCGCTCCGCCGGTAATTTTCCGGCCCAGCTGCGGGCGACAAAGGCGCGCCAGCCGGACATAACGGCCCGGTCAACGTCATCGACGCTGGCATCGGCGGTCGAGGCAATCACCTCGCCCGTGGCCGGGTTGTAGACGTTCAGCTGTTTTTCGCTGTCCGACGCGGCCTGACGCCCTTCAATCCACAGGCCGTGGTGTCGGTCTAAAAACTGCTGCACGGCAGGCAGAATAGCCACCGGTGATTCAGACATAGGATACTCCTTCGTTATTCTTCGCAGGGTGTTCATCCAGTCTATGTGGGGTTTTGCATTCTCGCTTTTGTCTCTGTGACATTCGCTTTGCCACCTGTGACAGGTGCCGCAAATCGCGATAATCGCCGCTTATATCGCTGTTACCGGTGAGTGTTCTTTCCTATAGTCAGCCTCATAGCTCTGACAAAATGCAACACAAATGCAACAATGCGAAAACGTTGACGGTGCAGCGAGAGAAACGATGGCGTGTGCAAGCGAGCAGGAACAGTATCAGCAGTGGCTGGCGCAGATTAACCAGGTTTGCGGGCGTTTCAACGCCCAGCCCACCGAAGGCAAATTCTTCGGCGAGCTGGAAACCAGCTACGCGCGCAGCCTGAAGCTCAGTACCGTCACCGCCGGCGGCGTTAACCTGTTCCGCTCCCGACGGGAGATCGCACAGAGTAATGATGCCTGGTTCTACACCGTCTTCCAGCTTGAAGGCAGCGCGCAAATTGAGCAGGATGAGCGTCGCGCGGTGCTCAGAACCGGGGATATCACGCTGATTGACGCCTCTCGTCCCTGCTCGATCAACTGGCAGGAAAAGTCCCGCCAGATTTCGCTGCTGGTTCCCCGTCAGATTATCGAGCAGCAGTGCCGCTTTCAGGAAATAAGCTGCGCGCTCGCCCTTTCCCGCACCTTACCCACGGTACAGCTGAGCCATCGCCTGCTGATGGAGAGTATGAACAACCCCGACCTGAGTGACCGGGAGAGTGAAGCGGCGCTTGAGGCGATGGTCTGCCTGCTGCGCCCCGCGTTCCAGCAGCGCGACGTGATTCAGCCGCGCAAGGAGCGCCAGTTCCAGCACGTTGTGGCGCTGATTGACAACCATATTCAGTCTGAATCGCTGCGTCCGGAATGGATTGCCGCCGAGAGCGGAATGTCCGTGCGCAGCCTCTACCGCATGTTTGCCGAGAAGGGGCTGGTGGTGGCGCAGTACATTAAAAACCGTCGTCTGGATCTCTGCGCGCAGGAATTGCAGTCAACCGGCGACGATGAAAAGTTGGCGGGCATTGGCTACAGCTGGGGATTCACCGACCATAGCCACTTTTCAACGGCCTTTAAGCAGCGTTTTGGCGTCTCGCCGGGTGAATACCGCAAGCGCTACCGCTAGCTATTTTTTGAGCCACTTACCGTTAATGCCCTTCACGTACTCGCCCGGCTGCGCGCGGGCCACCAGCTTTTGCCCCGCCATTTTCGCCACTTCATCAACCGGCAAATTATTGCTGTCGGCCAGCTTCTGATAGCTCTCCGTGCGCGCTGCGTTAATGCGATTCACCAGCTCCAGCGTTTCGGCATCCTGTTGGATCGGAGCAAGATAGCCGCTCAGGGTTTCCCCCACGCGCCCCTGCGCGCGGGCATCGTTTAAGGTCAGCGCAGCCGCCTGCACGTTTATACTCAGGGCCAGTAAAATCAACGCTAATCGTTTCATGGCATCCTCAGAACAGATCGCTGCGCGATTTCAGCAGGGCTTCAACGTCTTTATCGACCTTGATGTGGATCTCGTGTTCGATTTTGACATTCATATTGATGGTAATCGGCTCCTTTGGCGCAGCGACTTCAATGCGCGGCGTACAGCCGGTCAGTAGCGCGGCAACGGTGAGCGCACCAGCCATCTTTTTCATTGTTGTTCCTCACTTTCCTTGCCAGTCGAACTGCGGAGACCGGGAATCGCCGCGTGTTGCTCAAACCAGGTTTGCAGGTTGTCGCCAAAACGCAGGCTGCGCCACAGGGTAAAGACATTCTCGCCATGGGTGTAGTTCAGATTGACGGAGCTGCTTTTGCCGTCCATGCGGCTGGTCCCCTTGATGGTCGCCTGCATGGTTAATTCACCCAGGTTATCTAAATTGATTCTCGTCCACGACTGCGAAATTTCCATGTAGCGGAGCCAGTTAATCGCTGCGCCCGCGACCATATTATCCTTCACGATGGCGTCTGCCGTATCTTTGTCGATGCGCAGCGTCATTGGCCCCGGGTTGGTCAGCCAGCCATCTTTAATGATCCATTTTTCATTGTCCAGCCAGAACGGCAGCGCCCCGCTCACCGGGCCCGACAGGGTAAACTGCTTCGGGTTGACGGCGCTGATCAGCTCGCTTGAGGAGATATTGTCCACGCGCAGCAGGGCCGGATCGTGCTGCGGCATCCGCAGCTGCTGCATGGTGATCTTCCCGCCGAGCGTTTCTACCTTAACGTTGGTGAGCAGCAGCGGGTTGTCCTCCGTCCAGGGGTAATTCCCCTGCAGGTCCGCGGTAATGTTGCGCGCGGTCACCAGATTTTCCACTTCGCCAATCCGCAACGTGACCGGGCCGCGCGTGCCCAGTGACCAGGTGCCCTCGCTGAAGCGGAACGGCAGCACAAAATCGACACCGTTGATCTGGTTGTCCGGCATCCAGGCGCTGCCGGATTTCAGCACGCCGTGTCCGCCCGCCTCAAAGCCCTGATCGGGGGCCGCCGAGAAGGCAACCTGCGCATAGAGTTCACCTTCACGCAGCGTCATTTTCCAGTCCGGCGGGACCAGCGGCTGGAAGACGGTGAGCGACTGTTTCGGCCACCAGGCCTGCCCGCGAAGGCGCACGCCATCCCAGCGTCCATTCACCTGTACCGGGCCGATGTTGTCCGCATGGAGGTCGCCCTTAAACTGAAAAACAGTCGGGTTGGTACCGTCGACGCTGAAGGTCAGGACCGAGGGCGGCAATACGCTGCCGCCGGAGAACCGGGTTTGCCCGGCATTCAGCGACAGCGCGCCGCTGAATGCGGGTTTTTCGGCATCGCGCAGCCAGCGTACAGGCCGATCCAGCACCAGCCGCGGCTTGCTGACTTCCATGGTGCCGTACTGGAGCTTGTCAAAACCGGTGGAGAGCGCCGTCAGCTCAATAAGGTTGTCGCGCCACTCGCCTTTCCCGGCGACATCCCAGCGGGCATGCATCGGCGTAAAGCCGCCTTTTCCCCAGTAGCGCCACTGCCACAAGCCGTTATCAGGTAAAAAGTCGTTGGCCTGACCGTCCAGGTGGAGTTCAAAACCGCCCATCTCGTTTTCATGGGCACGCAGAATAGCCTGCAGACGCCCGTCCACGCCCTTCTGGGTGAGCTTCACGCCCGCCAGCGGCCAGCGGATTTCATCGATATCGAGTGAGTCAATAATGCGCCCGCGCGAGCGGAGCAGCGCGCCGGGCTCAAAAGCAAGCTGCGGTTCATACAGGCTGCCGGTCAGTGTGGCGGGCAATTTGGCGTAAAGAATGAGATCGTTTTGCTTCGCCTCGCCGCTCAGATGCAGCGGCATGTTGCTGTTTTCCATGCTGAGCCTGCCGGGCCCAATGTTCAGTACCGCGTTACCTTTACCCGCATCGCCTTGCGTCAACACGTTCAGTCGTCCGGTCAGGGTAGCTTTCTCCAGCCCCTGCTGCCAGTTGTCGGCGCGAAGGGACACCCGCCCGCTCAGCGGCATACCCGAAAGATCCCAGTTCCAGCGCCCGTCGCTGATGTTCAGCTGTTCCGCCGTGATCTGCCACGGCAGGTCGAGAAGCGGATCGGGGTTATCCCGCGCCATCACCACCAGCTGTCCCTGATTGTCTTCCCAGTCGAGATCGGCATCGACCAGAGACGTTAACTGTGGCACGTTAAAGGTCGCGACCGCGTGGCCTTTCACCGGCACGCCGTCCGGCACCAGCGGCAAAGTGAACTCGCCCACCAGCTTAATCGGCTGCGGCTGGTCAGGGAGCTGAACATCAAACTGGCTGACCGAGAGCGTCTGGCCGCGAAGCGTGCCTTTGATGCTGACCTGTTCGCCTCGGTAAGCGATCTCCTGGCTGGAGGGCGTCAGTGACGCATTGAGCTCGCCCTGCCACTGCTGCCAGGGCGAGAGCGTCAGACGGTGAATGGTGAGCCAGGTATTGGGCAACACAGCCTGCCACTGGGCCAGCGTTTTGGGGGCGACCGTTGAGGGTGCAGACTGGGGAATTTTGCTCAGGCAGACGGTGTTAAGATCCAGCGCGCCGATATCCAGTTTCCAGCGGCTCGGATGTGACAGCGTCACGTTATCGATGCGGGCAATTTCGCAGTCTTCCACCAGATAGCGAAGATCGGGGATCACCAGCGCGTGGCGAGTCAGTTTTGGGCTTTCTTCGAAAGCAATGCGCGTCCCGACGGGGAGCCAGATCCCGGCGAGCGTCGGCACCCACTGGGCGAGCGTCATCAGCAGCGTCAGCGGCACCAAAATCAACAGCAGTAAAACCGCAATGGCGGCTTTGTATTTACCCTTCATGGGCAGTTAATGTCCTGATTTTTCGAAAAAATTAAGCCGGCAATGCCGAATATTGTCGCATGTTTAGCCAGTCAGTTGTAGAGAATGCCATTTTTAAGGATAGATGCTCTAGAATAATTGATAGAACTTATTGAATTCAATAATATTTTAGAAATTGTAAGATAATTTTAATCATGCTAACGTGAATGCAAAATCACTGGAGAAAGTCTTATGAAACTCGCGGTATATAGCACAAAGCAGTACGACAAAAAGTATCTGCAACATGTTAACGAAGCTTACGGGTTTGAGCTTGAATTTTTCGACTTTCTGCTGTCCGAAAAAACCGCCAAAACGGCGCACGGCTGTGAAGGCGTCTGCATTTTTGTTAACGATGACGGCAGTCGTCCGGTGCTGGAAGAGTTGAAAAAGCAGGGAGTGAAGTATATCGCCCTGCGCTGCGCCGGCTTTAACAACGTGGATCTCGACGCGGCAAAAGAGCTGGGTCTGAAGGTGGTTCGCGTCCCGGCGTACTCCCCGGAAGCGGTAGCAGAACATGCGATTGGCATGATGATGTCGCTCAACCGTCGTATTCACCGCGCTTATCAGCGTACGCGTGACGCCAACTTCTCGCTGGAAGGGCTGACCGGCTTTACCATGTACGGCAAAACCGCGGGCGTGATCGGCACCGGTAAAATTGGCGTGGCTGCCCTGCGCATTCTGAAAGGCTTCGGCATGCGTCTGCTGGCATTCGATCCGTACCCGAGCGCCGCAGCGTTGGATCTGGGCGTGGAGTACGTCGACCTGCCGACGCTGTTCTCGCAGTCCGACGTGATCTCCCTGCACTGCCCGCTGACGCCGGAAAACTACCACCTGCTTAACCAGGCGGCGTTTGACCAGATGAAAGACGGCGTGATGATCATCAACACCAGCCGCGGCGGTTTGGTTGACTCTCAGGCTGCTATTGAAGCGCTGAAAACCCAGAAAATTGGCGCGCTGGGGATGGACGTGTATGAGAACGAGCGCGATCTGTTCTTTGAAGACAAGTCCAACGATGTGATCCAGGACGACGTGTTCCGCCGTCTGTCTGCCTGCCATAACGTCCTGTTTACCGGCCACCAGGCGTTTCTGACTGCCGAAGCGCTGATCAGCATTTCGGAAACCACGCTGGGGAATCTTCAGCAGTTAGAAAAGGGTGAACCGTGCCCTAACGAACTGGCTTAAATGCTACGCCGGGTGGGGCTAAGCTTCATCCGGCGCGTTTGTTTCCCAGCTTCGGTGAGCAACGCGCCACCAGAGCAGGACGGCGGCCAGCGCAATCGCGCTCAGGACACTGAATGCCGTCGCAAACGAGTAATGACCGGCGATCGCCCCGGTTAACGCAGGGCTCATGGCTGCCCCCACTCCCTGCATCAGCATCACCACACTCTGCCCGGCATTAACGTGCCCGCTTCCGCGCAGCAGCACCACAATAAACGACGGTACGACGACACCCAGGATCCCGGCGGCGAGACCGTCGAGAATTTGTACCGGGATCATCATTAACGGCGCGTCGGTCGATGCCGCCAGCGCCGCGCGCACCGGCATAACCAGCAGTGCCAGCATAATCAAGCGCCAGTAGCCGTAGCGTTCTATTCGGCCTGCAACCCAGATGGCAACGGGGATCATCACCGCCTGCGAGATGATGACGGTGCCTGCCGCGTACAGGCCAGGGTTGATCGAGGCGGGTGCCGCGGCCACCCTCATGCTCAGCATCGGCAGCAGTGCGGCATTCGCCAGGTGGAACAGCAGTAGCGTCAGTCCGGTCACAAACAGCGCCCGGTTTTTAATCAGCACCGCGAAGCCGGGGACAGGAACGCTACCTGAGGATGAAAGCCCTCGCGCCGCATCGTTATCAATGTCCCCGTTGCGGATGGCAAGCAGCGCGCAGAGCGTCAGCAGCGTCGTGCAGGTCATCAGCAGGAAAATCCCCCCGACGCCCCAGTACCAGGCAATGCCCCCTGCTATCACTGCGGTGACAAAATTGCCGCCGTGATTGAACGCCTCATTTTTGCCCATCTGCGCGCTGAACCCGCGCTGGCCGGTCAGGCCCAGCGTAATCCCGGCGATGAGCGGCCCGACAAACGCCGCGCAGATGCCGGTGACCATTTGTGAGACGGCAACAACGCTGGTCTGCTGGCTAAACCAGAGCAGCAGCGTGCTGAGAGTGATCAAAGTGCAGAGCAGCGCCAGTACGGCGCGTTTGTTCCGCGAAGTGTCAGTAATTACCCCCGCCGGGAGCGTAGCCAGCAATCCCGCCAGCCCACCGGCAGTCATCAGGATGCCAATATCATCGGGGCTCCAGTGGCGTTCTGTCAGAAAGATACCGAGAAAAGGACCAAGGCCATCACGGACATCCGCAATGAAAAAACTTGTCAGGCATAACGCCCGCAGCGAACGAAGAGACATACTTCCTGCCTGTAAATTATCCGGCTCGCGTTTCGCGATGACCCGCGTCCAGACGATCGTACAATAAAATTAAAAATGTAGTGTAGCGCTGCTTATTGAAAATCAGATGACGGCCCAAAAGACCGGATTAACCGGGGAGGCTACTCGTCACACCAGCCTCCAACGAGCTGTAGCAAAATGTGAATAGCCGCCGGGAACATCAACAGGAAGAGTAAAACTGTCACCACAGCAATCGCCATCAGAAACTCCTTTAAAATTTTTCGTTTTACGAAATCGTAGTCAGTATTTTTAAATTGTCACTGACGCTCGGCTATTTTCTTCATTATTCACGGGGACGCCCCTTTTTATTAGCGCCCCCGTTGCTGGTTTGATTAAATTTCGCGTTTAAAACGCCGGAGCTTTACCTTTTAATTATGCTTTTGCTGCTCAAATAGCAAAGTTTTCCGTCATCTGCTTCAGTGCCCTGGACTGCTCGGTCAGCGCCTGCGATGCCGCTGCGGACTGCTCAACGAGCGCCGCATTACCCTGCGTCACGCCATCCATCTGGGTGACAGCAGCGCTGATTTGCATGATGCCCTGCATTTGCTCAACCGAGGCCATTGAAAGACTGTCCATAGTTTCTGCCAGCGTAGCCACGTTGCTCGCAGCCCGCAAAATCGTCTCTGCCGTTCTGGATGCCACCGACACACCGTTATCGACATCCTCAACGGCATGCTCAATCAGCGCCCCAATTTCTTTGGACGCCGTTGCGCTGCGCTGAGCGAGATTTCTGACTTCCGTCGCCACCACGGCGAAGCCACGACCATGCTCACCGGCACGTGCAGCCTCGACCGCCGCATTCAGCGCCAGAATATTAGTCTGGAAAGCAATCCCTTCTATAACGCTGGTGATTTCCTTTATCTTCAGAGCGTTAGCCGAGATATTCTGCATCGTTTCGCTCATTTCGCCCACGGCAGACTCACCTTCACGTGCCAGTGCTTCCGTCTTTCTTGCTGACGTTGCCGTATGCTCCGCGACCTCGGTATTGTTCCGAACGGTCATCGTCAACTGTTCCATGCTGGCGGCAGTCTGCTGCAACGCCGCGGCCTGCTCCTCGGTACGAGACGATAACTCCATATTGCCCTGCTCGATCTCACCGGCAGCCAGATCCACCGACGTCGCGGCCTCTTTGATTTCGGTGACAAGGGTTTTCAACTGGGTCTGCATGTTGTCCAGAGCCGCAAGCAGCGTGCCGGTTTCATCCATCCGGGTAATATGTATGGTTGATGTGAGATCGCCGGCGGCAATGGTGTTCGCCGTATTCACGGCCTGCTTTAGCGGTCGGAGAATACTGCGCGACAGCAAAATGCCCGTCAGCAGCGCGGTGACAACCGCCGCAATCATTCCCAGGATTATCATCATGCGCGTACGGAAGCGTTCTTCAGCCAGTCGGGTTTGACGTTCAGCCATAATGCGGTACTCGTCGTTCAGCGCTTGCTGAATAACACCCCGCATGGCGTCCATTTGCTCTTTTCCGGTATTACGCTCCAGGCTACTGATGAACGCATCCATCTCTTCGCCCCCGCGGGATACACTCTCTCTTCGCTGGATTAACGGCAGCGCAAATGACCTTTTCCATTCTTCTTCAAGCCTGGAGAGGGTGGTTAATTTTTGCTGCTGCGACGGGTTATCACGCGTAAGCCCTGCAATTTCGTCAACTTTGCTTTTAAACCTCTCATCCCCCTGCGTGAAGGGTTGAAGAACGTCCTGATTACCGGTGAGCGCAAAACCGCGAATGCCGGTTTCCATGTTGATCAGGTTTTCGGTTACGGAGCGAAGGTTATCGACCACTTTATAGCTATGAACGTTGAGCTTGCTGACGGCCGTCACTCTGTCAAAGCTCAAATAGAGCAGCCCGCAGACGACTGACATTAAAACCACAATTGCGCCAAATGCTATGGTAAGCCGGGTGCCGATGTTGAGATTTTTAAACATGACTCTTCCTTAATAATTAGCATAGGTTCATCTTCTGGAGATGAATTTTAATAACGGCTTATTTTTTGTGGTTAATGGAAATGGGTTTCCACCACGACCACACCCATGCTAATCGGCAGAGAAAATTAATACTTTAGGCTGAGGTAAAAATATAATAATCATCTTTTGCGATGATTCTTATATGCAATAAACGGCCATGTACCAGTCAGCATAAATAATTAAATAAACTTGCGAGCATTATAAAATTGAGATTGGTAAAAGCGCCTAAATTTAAGCGCATTTAATATAAATATATCTCAAACTATTAATAAATGTAAATTTCAGTTCTTTTTTTGACCATTTTCGGGCTTTCAGACCTATAAAAAAACCGGGCGCGGGGCCCGGTTATCTTCTTAGCTAAAAGTGGCTTTATGCGCTCAACCCGCGATTCTCCAGCATCGGTTCAATCTTCGGATCGTGTCCGCGCCAGTTTCGATAAAGTTCGGCTAAGTCAGCGCTGTTGCCGCGAGACAAAATCGCCTCACGGAATTTCTGCCCGTTTTCACGCGTCAATCCACCCTGCTCCACGAACCACTGATAGCCATCGTCCGCCAGCATTTGCGTCCACAGGTAAGCGTAGTACCCCGCCGCGTAGCCGCCGCCAAAAATATGGGCAAAGTAGCTGCTGCGATAGCGCGGCGGTACAGCGGGCAGATCCAGCCCCTCTTTTTTCAACGCGGCGGCTTCGAATTCTTCAACGCTCGACACGGCCTCGCTGATGCCGTGCCAGTTCATGTCCAGCAGCGCCGCACTCAGCAGCTCCGTCATGTCATAGCCCTTGTTGAAATGGGTCGCGTTGAGCATGCTTTCCCGCAGCGCGTCCGGCATGGGGTCACCGGTTTCGTAATGACGGGCATAGTGGCTAAACACCTCAGGATGGCTGGCCCAGTGCTCATTGATTTGCGACGGGAATTCAACGAAATCACGCGGCGTATTGGTACCGGACAGCGTGGCGAAGCGCTGGCTGGCAAACAGACCGTGCAGGGTATGGCCAAACTCGTGGAACAGGGTTATCACGTCATCCCAGGAGAGAAGCGCGACGCCGCCGTTACCCGGCTTTTGGTAGTTGCAGACGTTGTAGATCACCGGGCGGGCAGCAAGCTCAAAGGACTGCTCGATGAAATTGCCCATCCAGGCCCCGCCCTGCTTGGAATCGCGGGCGAAGAAGTCGCCGTAAAACAGCGCCATGCCCTCACCGGTATGGTCAAAAATTTCCCATACGCGGACGTCAGGGTGATAAACCGGAATGTCGAAACGCTCCACAAAATGAATGCCAAACAGCTGGCTGGCCGCCCAGAATACACCGTCCTGCAATACGGTATTGAGCGCAAAATAGGGTCGAATCTGCGATTCATCGAGGGCGTATTTCGCCTGGCGCACGCGCTCGGCATAAAAGGCCCAGTCCCAGGCCTGCACGGTGAAGCCACCCTGCTCGTCGTCGATGACCTTCTGAATATCGGCCTGCTCGCGTTCCGCACGGGCGCGGGCGGCAGGCACAATGCCGCGCATAAATTCCAGCGCGGCGGCCGGGGTTTTCGCCATCTGGTCGGCGATGCTCCAGCTGGCGTAATCCTCAAAGCCGAGCAGACGGGCCTGGCGCGCCCGCAGCGCCGTAAGGCGCAGGATCAGCGTGCGGGTGTCGTTTTCATCTCCTTTCTGGGTGCGCGTCCAGCCGGCGTTGAACAGGTTTTCGCGCGTCTGCCGATTGCGCAGCGCGGCTAGCGCAGGCTGCTGTGTCGTATTCAGGAGCGGGATCAGCCAGCGGTCGTTAAGCCCTTTTTCCGCGGCGGCCTGCGCCGCAGCAGCAATCTCTTCGGCGCTAAGGCCTTCAAGCTGGTGCGCGTAATCCACCACCAGCCCGCCCGCGTTGTTAGCGGCCAGCAGGCGCTGGTTAAACTGGCTGGTCAGGGACGCGGCCTCGGTATTCAGCGCCTTCAGCTCGGCTTTTTCCGCTTCATTCAGGCGCGCGCCGGCCAGAATAAAGCGCTGGTACGTCTCCTCGACCAGCCGACGGGATTCGGCATCCAGCGCGGCGCGGTCCTGCCAGACGCTCTCGACGCGGGCGAAAAGGGTGTCGTTCAGCCAGATGTCGTTCGCCAGCGCGGCAAGTTCGGTGGAGAGCTGCTCCTCCAGTTCCTGCAGGTACGCATTGGTGTGCGCGGAGGTCATGGCGAAGAAAACGCTGCTGACGCGCGCGAGCATGACGCCGCTTTTCTCCAGCGCCAGCACGGTGTTAGTGAAGTCTGGCGCAGCGGTGTGAGAGACTATCGCCTCTATGTCCGCCCGCTTCTGGCGAAGCGCTTCATCGAAGGCCGGACGATAATGCTCGTCTTTGATGGTTTCAAAATAGGGAGCCTGGTAAGGCAGTAGGCTGATGTCAAAAAAGGGGTTGGTGGCCGTCATCTTTCACTCCTCCGAACGGATATCTTCCCAGAGTAGGCCAGGCCGCCATCGCCTGCAACGCCGTCATACAAATGTTGCCTTAACGCACCCTCTGCGGGCGTGCTATGTTAGTACCACACAAAAAGCGTTGAGGAACAGTGAGATGATTATTTTAGTTACCGGGGCAACGGCAGGTTTTGGTGAAAGCATCACGCGTCGCTTCGTCGCCAACGGGCATAAGGTGATTGCAACGGGCCGTCGTCAGGAGCGCCTGCAGGAGCTGAAGGACGATTTAGGTGATAGCATCCTGACCGCGCAGCTGGACGTGCGTAACCGTGCGGCCATTGAAGAGATGATTGCCAGCCTGCCGGCAGAGTGGCGTGCCATCGACGTGCTGGTCAACAACGCCGGCCTGGCGCTGGGCATGGAGCCTGCCCACAAAGCCAGCGTTGAAGACTGGGAAAACATGATCGACACCAACAACAAAGGGCTGGTGTACATGACCCGCGCGGTGCTGCCGGGCATGGTCGAGCGCAACCGCGGCCACATTATCAACATCGGTTCTACCGCCGGGAGTTGGCCTTACGCGGGCGGTAATGTCTACGGCGCGACCAAAGCGTTTGTGCGCCAGTTCAGCCTGAACCTGCGCACCGACCTGCACGGCACCGCCATTCGCGTCACCGATATCGAGCCGGGGCTGGTAGGCGGCACCGAATTCTCCAACGTGCGCTTCAAGGGCGATGACGCGAAAGCGGATAAAACCTACGAAAACGCCAACGCCCTGACGCCGGAAGACGTCACCGAAACGGTCTGGTGGGTCGCAACGCTGCCAAAACACGTCAACATCAATACCGTGGAAATGATGCCGGTCAGCCAGAGTTTTGCCGGACTTAGCGTCCATCGTGGCTAAATAAGCCCTTCCCGGCCCGCGGGCCGGGTCTGTTTCGGGTCATAAAAGAATGGTAGTATGTTCGGGCTAACTCTCTGAGAAATGACAACTCATGGCCGCTGAATCGCAACTCAACCCCACCCAGCCCGTAAACCAGCAAATCTATCGCATTTTGCGACGTGATATTGTCCATTGCCTGATCCCACCGGGAACGCCGCTTTCTGAAAAAGAGGTCTCCGTGCGATTTGACGTGTCCCGTCAGCCGGTGCGTGAAGCGTTTATTAAGCTTGCGGAGAACGGCCTGATTCAGATCCGCCCGCAGCGCGGCAGCTACGTGAACAAAATTTCACTCTCACAGGTGCGCAACGGCTGTTTCGTACGCCAGGCGATTGAATGCGCTGTAGTGCGCCGTGCCGCGACGCTCATTAATGACAACCAGTGTTACCTGCTGGAGCAAAACCTGCATCAGCAGCGTATTGCGATTGACCGTAAACAGCTCAACGATTTCTTCCAGCTTGATGATGAGTTTCACCAGAAGCTGGCGCAAATTGCAGACTGCCAGCTGGCCTGGGATACCATCGAGAATATCAAGGCCACCATTGACCGGGTGCGCTACATGAGCCTCGATCACGTCTCCCCGCCGGAAATGCTGCTCCGCCAGCATCACGATATTTTCAGCGCGCTGGAAAAACGCGACCCGGACGGCGTGGAAAAAGCGATGACCCTGCATCTGCAGGAGATAGGCGAATCCGTGCAGCTTATTCGTCAGGAAAATAGCGAGTGGTTTAGCGAAGAGTGATATTTGCCGCCCTTTTCGCGGGCGGCACCGTAATTAGCGAACGACTAACACCGGAATTGTGGCGTAGCGCAGAATAGATTCCGCATTTGACCCCAGCAGATGGGTGGTGATACCCGGATTTTTTGACCCGATGACAATCACGTCATATTCCCCTTCTTTGCTCAGCTTGATAATTTCATCGCGGACGCTGCCAAAACGAACCAGAGTGTGAATATTCTCCGGGGAGATATCGAACAGTCGTTTTAACTCGTTCATTTTCTTCCCGGATTCTACGCTCATATACTCTTCAAACTTTTTAATATCGGCGTTGAATCCGCGCAGCAGAGACCGACTGCTGGCAGGCAGAATATTGACCAGGGTAATCGACGCGCCCTCGGCCTTTGCTAGGTTAGCCGCGTGGCGAACCGCTTTGTCGCTTAAATCCATTTCAAACACGTCAACAGGCATCAAAATCTTCTTATACATAAGCCTGACTCCTTATTCCGATGAAGGGTTATTTCCTGCAACCAGAATGGCATCGGGAATATAAACCAATCCTCAACGCTTCCCCGTAGAAACTATCAATAAGTGAAAATAACGGTCTGCTTTGTAAATTGCCGTCGTGAAGCGTCAACGCCCCATGTAATAAAGAAAAAAGTGTGAGTTTGATCAAAAACAAAAACATGACTGGCAGACAGGCGTATTTATAGTGCCCCGTGAACGGCAAAACCTGAAATAGCGCCGTAACGGAAAGTTTAGAGAGGAGAAAATACCATGATGACATACGACCGTAACCGCAATGCAATCACCACCGGCAGCCGCGTCATGATTAGCGGCACTGGCAAAACCGGCGTGATTAAGGCGATCCACAGCGACGGGCTGGATGCCGCGCAGGTGCGCCGTGGCAAAACGGTGGAAGTGGAAGGATTCGAAGGTAAGTTCGAACCAATTGAACTGATTCGTCTGGGTATGCACTAAATTGTGCGCCAACATGCCGCCGCGAACGGCGGCATGTGTTGAATTACAGGTGCGACACGTACTCCGCCACCGTGGTCTTTGCCCCCTTCTGCAGCAGCGTCTGATACGCGCTCATCACGGCATCTGTAAAGGCTTTTTCTCGCGGCAACTCTTTCCCAAAAATGGCCTCAATGCCGAGCAGCGCGTTAACCCGGTTTTCCCCTTCGGCACTTCCCTTCACCGCCGCCTGAATCACCGCCAGCTGCGGATCGCTCACGTCGATGGCGTTCCCCTGCTCGTCCACACCGCCGACATAGCGCATCCACCCAGCCACGCCCAGCGCCAGCAGTGGGAAAGGCGTCTGGTGCACCAGGTGCCAGCGCGCAGGATCCAGCATCCGCTGCGGAAGCTTCTGGCTGCCGTCCATCGCAATTTGCCAGGTACGGTGGCGCAGGGCCGGGTTACTGTAACGGGCGATCGGCAGGTCAGCGTAGCGTTCTAAATCGACGCCCTTCACTTTCAGGGTCGGCGCCTGCTCGTTAAGCATCAGCGCGTGCGCGGCGACGCGATAGTGTTCGTCTTCCATACACTCATTGATGTGCTGATAACCGGCCAGATAGCCCAGGTAGGCCAGGAAAGAGTGGCTGCCGTTGAGCATGCGTAGCTTCATCTCTTCAAACGGGATCACGTCTGAAACCAGTTCGGCTCCGGCTTTTTCCCATTCCGGACGCCCGGCCACAAAGTTATCCTCGATAACCCACTGGCGGAACGGCTCGCAGGCCACCGCCGCCGGATCGCGTACGCCGGTCAGCTGCGCGATTTTATCCAGCGTATCGGGTGTGACCGCCGGCACGATGCGGTCCACCATGGTTGACGGGAAGGTGACGTTAGCCTCGATCCAGTCCGCCAGCTCGCCGTCTACCGCCCGGGCGTACGCGCAGGTGACATTGCGCATCACGTGACCGTTCTCCGGCATGTTGTCGCAGGACATCACGCTAAACGCGGGCAGCCCCGCCGCTTTACGGCGCGACAGCGCTTCCACCACCACGCCCGGCGCGGATTTCGGCTGATGCGGGTTTTGCAGGTCGGCAACGATGAAAGGATGATCGAGCATCAGTTGCCCGGTTGCCGGAGAGTGGCAGTAGCCTTTTTCGGTGATGGTCAGCGAGACAATCGCCACCTGCGGTTCACACATTGCCGCCAACACGCTTTCCAGCCCGTCGACCTGCGCGTGCAGGGCCTTTTTGACTACGCCAACCACGCGGGACGTCCAGGCATCGGCAGACATTTCCGCTACGGTGTAGAGGTTATCCTGCGCCTTCAGGTCGGCAATCTGCTGCTCGCCGCCAATCAGGTTAACCTCACAGTAGCCCCAGTCGCTGCCGTGTTCAGCCGCGAGGATGTCCGCATACACCGCCTGATGCGCGCGGTGAAATGCACCGAAGCCTAAATGTACAATGCGTGCTTTAAGGCTGTCGCGCTCGTACTGAGGCAGCGTCGCGTTGGCCTGTAATAAGGTGTTTTCCATGATTAAGACTCGCTAATTAGAAAGCTGTGGATCGCTGCCGCCTCCAGTCCAGAGCGGCAGCGCCTGCTGACTACACCAACTAGAATGGCAGTCGGGGTAAAATATTACTGCCATCAACCATACTGATACTGCCGTTTGAGTTTTTGATTTATATTAACTTTTGCTCAGGTGGTGTGACATAAACAAAAAGTTGTGTGATAAGTCACGAAAGATATAAACCGCTAGCGTCGCGTGGAGACCGCGCCGTAACTCACGCGCTCTTTCGGCGCGGCCTCTGCGGCATCTTCAGCCGCGCTGAGGTCGCGGTCGCGGACTTCCGGCATCAGGAACGCCGAAACCAGCCCAATCACGGAATAGGCCACCAGCATGGCTACAATCGGCCACCAGGAACCCGTCATATTGCAGAAAATCCCCGCCAGTACCGGGCCAAAGCCCACCGCCACCAGACCGCCCGCCTCCTTGGAGATAGCCATACGGGTAAAGCGATTTCGCGAGCCAAACATCTCCGCCATGGTGATATTTTCCAGCGCAAACAGCCCCAGCACGGCGAAATTATGGATAACGATGATCGAGAGCATGATTGTCCCCGGCGCATAGCTCTTATCGACGATAATCGACAGCATCGGGTACGCGAGAACAATGGCCGAGATATTGAGGATAATGTACGGCAGCCTGCGCCCCACTTTGTCGGAAAGCCAGCCCAGCAGCGGGATGGAGATAAACCCGAGAATAGAACTTATCATCAGCGCATCGGTGGGAATCGCTTTATCGAACAGCAGCGTCTGGACCAGATAACCCGCGAGGAAGGTCTGGATCAGCCCCGAGTTGCCCGCCTGACCGAAGCGCAGGCCGGTCGCCAGCCAGAAGGATTTACTTTTCACCATTGAACCCAGCGAGGTGTCCGGCTGCACGGTTTCTGCATCGTTTACTTTCTCAAAGACCGGGCTCTCCTTGAGGTTCATTCGCAGCCAGATGGCAAAGATCATCACCACGACGCTGGCAAGGAACGGCACGCGCCAGCCCCAGGCGAGCAGCTGTTCACGATCGAGGGCGAAGAACATAATGGCCCAGATCGCCGTGGCGCTCAGCGTCCCGCAGTTAGTCCCCATAGCCACCAGCGAGGAGATGATGCCGCGTTTCCCTTTCGGGGCGTACTCCGCCAGCATGGTCCCGGCCCCGGAGATCTCCGCCCCGGCGCCCAGCCCCTGAATGATACGCAGCGTCACCAGCAGTACGGGCGCAAAAATGCCGATCTGCGCGTAGGTCGGCAGCACGCCAATCAGCGTGGTGCAGATCCCCATCATGGTGATGGTGATAAACAGCACCTTTTTACGGCCAATGCTGTCGCCCATTCTGCCGAAGATAAAGGCCCCGACGATACGCGCGATGTAGCCCGCGCCGTAGGTTCCCATCGCCAGAATCAGCGCCATCGCGGCCGACTGTTCCGGGAAGAAGATTTCATGAAATACCAGCGCCGCCCCCAGCGAGTAGAGCTGGAAATCCATAAACTCCAGCGCGGTGCCCAGCCAGCCGGAGACGGCGGCTTTCACCAGATCTGAGGTGGTTCTTTGAGGTTGTGCTTGCGTCATAATGGCTATCTCTAAAGGTAAGATGCGTACCACTGAGAGCCCGTCTTCGCGGGCTCTTAACCGCGTGTAGGGTTATTGCCCGAACGTCAGTAAAACCTTGCAGCACTGCCGCTGGTCTTTTTCAAACAGTTCGATGGCGTCTGTTACATGGTGATAGTCAAAGGTATGGGTGATCAGTTTTTCCGGGTCGATCAGCCCTTTTTCAAGCCAGTCGATGACGACCGGGAATTTGTTGGCATTGAGGCGCGAGGAGAAGATCGCCAGCTCTTTACCGGTAATCCCCTGCTGGACTATCTGGCTCGGCTCGCTGGAGAAGCCCATCAGCACGATGCGCGCCGCCGGAGAAGCCAGGGTGACCGCCTCCTGCAAAATCGACGGATGACAGGCGGCATCAATAATCAGCGTCGGCTTGATGCCTTTTTCGTCCAGCGCGGCCTGCAGCGACGTTTCGCCGTTATTAAAGACCCAGTCCGCGCCGCTGCGCTGGGCCATGGCCAGACGCTCATTGATTCTGTCGACGACGATTACCTGCTTCACGTTGTAGACGCCCTTCAGTGCCTGTACGGTGACCAGTCCCATCGGCCCTGCACCGTAGATCAGCGCAACGTCCTGTTCGGTAGGGCTAGCCTGCCCCGTCACGTTGGCGGCAATGGTGAAAGGTTCAACCATCACGGCGTGTTTATCCGGGATCGCATCCGGGATGCGCCAGGCATTTTTAGCGGGCACGGCGGCATATTCGCTGAATCCGCCGTCGCGGTGGACGCCCAGCACCACCAGCGAGGTGCAGACGTTAGGCTTGCCGACGGAACACGGGTAGCAGTGCCCGCAGCTGATCACCGGATCCACCGAAACGCGCTCCCCTAACCGGGACGGTTCTACGCCCTCGCCCACGGCGTCGATCGTGCCAAAAAACTCGTGGCCAATCACGCGCGGATATTTTGCAAACGGATTATGCCCGCGGTAGATGTGGCTGTCTGACCCGCAGATCCCGGCCAGCTTGATTTTGACGCGGACCTCGCCTGCGCCTGGCTTCGGGCGCGGACGCTCTTCAATCACCAGCTGGTTCGGCTGTTGAATCACTACGCTTTTCATCGTTCGCTCCTCGGTTACCAGTTCCACAGCGTGCCGTCTTCGAGACGGGCCACCGGCAGATAGGCCGGATCGTACGGGTATTTCGCCGCCAGCTTTTCATCAAACTCAATGCCCAGCCCCGGCTTCTCGCCCGGGTGCATATAGCCGTTATCAAAGCGCCAGCTGTGCGGGAAGACTTCCAGCATCTGTTCGGAGTATCCCATATATTCCTGCACGCCGAAGTTCGGCACCCACAGGTCGAAATGCAGCGCGGCTGCGTGGCAGATCGGCGACAGATCGGACGGGCCGTGCGAGCCGGTACGCACCTGATAGAGCGACGCGAAGTCCGCGATGCGGCGCATCCCGGTGATCCCCCCCGCATGGGTGATAGTGGTGCGGATATAGTCGATAAGCTGCTCTTCGATAAGCTGCTTGCAGTCCCAGATGCTGTTGAACACCTCGCCCACCGCAATTGGCGTGACGGTATGCTGGCGGATCAGGCGGAAGCACTCCTGGTTTTCCGCAGGCGTTGGGTCTTCCATCCAGAACATGCGGAACGCTTCGATACTCTTGCCGAAGCGCGCCGCTTCGATGGGCGTCAGGCGGTGGTGCATGTCGTGCAGGAGATGCTCATTGAAGCCAAATTTACTGCGCACCGCGTCAAACAGTTTTGGCGTGAAATCGAGGTATTTCTCGGTGGACCAGAGCTGCTCTTCCGGCCAGTCGCCTTTGGTGGCGGGCTCGTAGGCCAACCCCTTCCCTTTAGCCATGCCGTAGGTGGTTTTCATACCCGGCACGCCGCACTGGACGCGGATCGCCTTAAAGCCCATCTCCTTATGGCGGGCGTAATCTTCCAGCACGTCGTCAATGGTGTGCCCGGTGGTGTGGCAGTAGACCATTACGCCCTCACGGGATGCGCCGCCCAGCAGCTGATAGAGCGGCATATTGGCCGCTTTGGCTTTGATGTCCCAGAGCGCCATATCCACGGCGGAAATTGCCGACATGGTGACCGGCCCGCGGCGCCAGTAGGCGCCCTTATAGAAGAATTGCCAGATATCTTCGATGCGGTGCGCGTCGCGGCCAATCAGCTGCGGGCAGAGATGATCTTTCAGGTAGGAAGCAACGGAGAGCTCACGCCCGTTTAGCGTGGCGTCACCGAGGCCAACGATCCCTTCATCGGTAGTGATTTTAAGAGTGACAAAGTTCCGCCCCGGGCAGGTAACAAACACGTCAGCCGCGACAATCTTCATAATTCCTTTCCTTACATCGTTCGTTGTGATGACGGAAATTTACCCACCCACATAACTACCATACAAGTATGATGATCATAAAATCGGCTAACGATCACAAAAACGGTCGCCTGCTCGTCCCCCTAAAACCCATCATTTTGTGCCTGTTTCACTTCAGGTGACGATTCATTTAGGCAGCGTACCTGAAGATATCTTTTACTTTTCCATACCCGTGCCGCGGGTATGCCGTTATTGCTCTTTGGTGTAGAATCTGAATGGGGAAACTTGCTCATCTGCACCCATTTAAAAGGAAACGCTATGACTACATTAAGCAAACGCCTTTGTCTGACAGCCCTGCTGGCGCTGTCATCGTTCGCCTTTGCCGCCTCTGCGACAGCGGAAACCAGCAAGCTCATTATTGAGTCTGGTGACAGCGCGCAAAGCCGCCAGAACGCCGCGATGGACAAAGAACAATGGAATGACACCCGCAGCCTTCGTCAGAAGGTCAACAAACGTGCTGAAAAAGAGTGGGACAAAGAAGATGTCGCCTTTGACGCACGCGATAAGTGTCAGCAAAGTGCGAACGTCAATGCCTACTGGGAGCCGAACACCCTGCGCTGCCTGGATCGCCGCACTGGTCGTACGGTAGCCCCATAATGTCGGCGCCCTGTGACGTAAAACTCCGGCCACTGGAGCGTGAAGACCTGCGCTTTGTCCACCAGCTCGACAATAACGCCAGCGTGATGCGCTACTGGTTTGAAGAGCCGTACGAGGCCTTTGTCGAGCTGTCGGATCTTTACGACAAGCACATTCACGATCAGAGCGAACGTCGTTTTGTGGTGGAGTGTGAAGGCGACAAAGCCGGGCTGGTGGAGCTGGTTGAGATCAACCACGTTCACCGCCGGGCGGAGTTCCAGATCATTATTTCGCCGGAGCACCAGGGGAAAGGCCTGGCCTCCCGGGCGGCGAAGCTGGCGATGGATTACGGATTCAACGTACTGAATCTCTACAAGCTTTATCTGATCGTGGATAAAGAGAACGAAAAAGCGATCCATATCTACCGCAAGCTGGGCTTTATGGTAGAAGGCGAGCTGATTCATGAGTTCTTTATCAACGGTGAATACCGGAATACCATCCGCATGTGCATTTTCCAGCATCAGCATCTGGCCGGTCACAAGCCGTCAGGCGCCAGCCTGCTGAAACCAACCGCGCAGTAGCCTGCGCGGTTTCATTCTCAGTAATACTCAATCGTGTTTTTGATGGTGTACTTGCGCTCAACGGCGGGTTTGACGCTGTCGTCCGTGATCGTCAGATCGCAGCTCACCGGGTTATTGTGGCGATCGTAGTCGCAGCTCTGCGTCACGTTGCCCAGCGGCTTATCGTTTAACAGGCTCACGGCCGAGTAATCCATTCTTTTGCGCAGATCCTTAGACGGCGTCGACTGTACCGATAAATGCTGATCCCCGGAGACGGTGGTTTTGCCCAGCGGGTAGCCATCCGCATCGTAGCGGTACTTCACCTCCATCTCTTTACCATGTGCGGCCACCACGAAGCCGTTGTCGTCGGTATCCCACGTCACCCCGGCTGACGGCAGTTCGGCCAGCTGGCATTTGCCCTGCAGCTTCACCTTACGCTGCTGGGTTTCTGCATCGATGTAGTAATTGGCATCCAGGACCAGCGCTACGCCCGTGTTAGCCTCCAGGTCGTGCAGCTCCAGCGTATCGAAACACCCTTCCGCCGACACAGTGCCGGTGACTCGTTTGGACACTTCACCCTTCTCGTTGAACAGCGTCTGGGTAAAATCCTTGACCGGGCCGCGAAGAGGGTCGAAATCAAATTCGTTCGAAAAACTCGCCATCTCGGGCGTAAACGACAGCGGCGCGGAGTTATTATCACACCCTGCGAGAGTAGCTGCCAGGAGCGTTATCGCTGCATATTTCTTCACATTCTTTACCAATACAGAGAGATTATTCCCAATCATATTAGCAAATACAGTTGTTTACACGAAGCCTGCTAAAATTAATCTCTACACAGAGAAAAGGAGCTACAGATGAAACGGTTACCCTGGATTACCGCCCTGCTGTTAATGAGTGCCTCAACGGCCGCGCTGGCGGCACCGGACTCCTGCGAGCGCGTGAAAAGCGACATTCAGCAGAAGATCATCAACAACGGCGTGCCGGAGTCAGGTTTTACGCTGAACATTGTGCCGAACGATCAGGCTGACCAGCCGGACGCTCAGGTGGTGGGCCACTGTGCCAACGACACCTTTAAAATTTTGTACACCCGTACGGGCAGCGGGGCGGCGGCCGGCAATCAGGATAATGCGCCGGCTGAACCTCAGTAAATCACCGTCAATCCCCTTTGATTTGACAAGGATTAATATTTAATACCTCCAAATAAGTAACACTCACCCCATCATTAGCCCGGTTATCGTTTCGGGAAAAATAATATGTAATCACAATGGTGGGGTGAGCCATGTCCGATATCGAACATCACGGCGGGATTAGCCGTCGAACACTCGTGAAATCTACGGCGATAGGTTCTCTGGCGCTTGCCGCTGGCGGAATTTCGTTGCCTTTTGGACTGAAAAGCGCCGCAGCCGCGGTACAAAATGCAATGAAACCGGCAGAAGATAAAGTGGTCTGGGGCGCCTGTTCGGTCAACTGCGGTAGCCGCTGTGCGCTGCGTCTGCACGTCCGCGATGACGAAGTGTACTGGGTCGAAACGGATAACACCGGTGAGGATATCTACGGCAATCACCAGGTCCGGGCCTGCCTGCGCGGGCGCTCCATTCGCCGCCGCATCAACCACCCTGACCGTCTGAACTACCCGATGAAACGCGTGGGTAAGCGGGGTGAAGGCAAGTTCGAGCGCATCAGCTGGGACGAAGCGCTGAACGCCATCACCGCCAGCCTGAAAGACGTGGTCAGTAAGTACGGCAACGAAGCGGTGTATATTAATTACTCCTCCGGGATTGTCGGCGGCAATATCACCCGCTCCTCCCCTTACGCTTCGCTGGTGGCGCGCCTGATGAACTGCTACGGCGGTTTCCTGAGCCACTACGGCACCTACAGCACGGCGCAAATCGCCTGCGCGATGCCTTATACCTATGGCAGCAACGACGGCAACAGCACCTCGGATATCGAAAATACCAAACTGGTGGTGATGTTCGGCAATAACCCGGCGGAAACGCGCATGAGCGGCGGCGGGATTACTTACTATCTGGAGCAGGCCCGCGAGCGTTCTAACGCACGCATGATTGTCATCGACCCGCGCTATACCGATACGGCAGCCGGACGCGAAGACGAGTGGATCCCGATCCGTCCGGGTACCGATGCCGCCCTGGTGGCGGGGATTGCCTGGGTATTGATCGACGAAAACCTGGTTGACCAGCCGTTCCTGGACAAATACTGCGTTGGCTACGACGAAAAAACGCTGCCGGAAGGTGCCCCCGCGAATGGTCACTATAAAGCGTACATTCTCGGCCAGGGTGAGGACAACACGGCGAAAACGCCGGAGTGGGCCTCGCGCATCACCGGCATTCCTGCAGACCGCATCATTAAACTGGCCCGCGAGATTGGATCCGCTAAGCCGGCCTATATCTGCCAGGGCTGGGGACCACAGCGTCAGGCGAACGGTGAACTGACCTCCCGCGCCATCGCGATGCTGCCGATTCTGACCGGCAACGTGGGGATCAACGGCGGCAACAGCGGCGCCCGTGAGTCGACCTACACCATCACTATCGAACGTATGCCGCTGCCGGAAAACCCGGTCAAAACGCAAATTTCCTGCTTCAGCTGGACGGACGCCATCGCCCGTGGCCCGGAAATGACCGCTCTGCGCGACGGGGTGCGCGGTAAAGATAAGCTGGACGTACCGATTAAGTTCATCTGGAACTATGCGGGCAACACCATTATTAACCAGCACTCCGATATCAATAAAACCCACGATATTCTGCAGGACGAAAGCAAGTGCGAAACCATCGTGGTGATCGACAACTTTATGACCTCATCGGCGAAATACGCCGATATCCTGCTGCCAGATTTAATGACCGTCGAGCAGGAAGACATTATCCCTAACGATTACGCCGGGAACATGGGTTACCTGATTTTTCTCCAGCCCGTGACCGCGCCGAAGTTTGAGCGCAAGCCTATCTACTGGATCATGAGCGAAGTGGCGAAACGCCTCGGACCGGATATCCATCAGAAATTTACCGAAGGGCGAACGCAGGAAGAGTGGCTGCAGTATCTGTATGCCAAAATGCTCGCTAAAGATCCCACACTGCCGTCCTATGACGAGCTGAAAAAAATGGGCATCTATAAGCGCAAAGATCCGAACGGACACTTTGTGGCCTATAAAAAATTCCGCGAGAATCCGGAAGCCAACCCGCTGAAAACGCCTTCAGGCAAGATTGAAATTTATTCCAGCAAGCTGGCGGATATTGCGGCGACCTGGGAGCTGGCAAAAGATGAGACCATCAGCCCGCTGCCCGTCTACGCATCCACCTTTGACGGCTGGGATGCGCCCGAGCGCGCGCAGTTCCCGCTGCAGCTGTTTGGCTTCCATTTTAAAGCCCGCACCCACTCGAGCTACGGTAACGTCGACGTGCTGCAAGCGGCCTGCCGCCAGGAGGTCTGGCTGAATCCCGTTGATGCCGCGAAACGTGGCATTAAAAACGGCGATACGGTGCGCGTCTTTAACGATCGCGGTGAGGTGAGAATAGAAGCGAAAGTCACGCCGCGCATCATGCCAGGCGTAAGCGCCATGGGCCAGGGAGCCTGGCACGATGCCAATATGAATGGCGATCGTATCGACCACGGCTCGTGTATCAACACCCTGACCACGCACCGCCCGTCACCGCTGGCAAAAGGCAACCCGCAGCACACCAATCTGGTGCAGATTGAGAAGGTGTAAGGGGTGAATTCTATGACCCTGGTTTATGCTTTGGTCTGTATTAATGGTTAATCACGTCGCGCGGACATAACCGCGCGAACAAGGAAGGTTTAATGAAAGACGTCTCACACCGTGACTCGTTCGCGTTCAGCGCCCGCGTACTGGGCGCGCTGTTTTACTTCGCGCCAGACAGCGAGCAAACAGCCCCGCTGGTGCAGGCACTTACCGCTGGCGAATGGATAGAGGACTGGCCCCTGCCGCCGGAAACGCTGCTGCCTGTTGCCGAAACCTTTGCTTCATCTTCCGATGAGCCGCTGACGGATGCCTGGCAACGGCTGTTCATTGGTCCTTATGCCCTGCCCGCTCCGCCGTGGGGTTCCGTCTGGCTGGACCGTGAATCCGTGCTGTTTGGCGATTCGACCCTCGCGCTGCGCCAGTGGATGCGGGAAAACAATATCGCGTTTCAGATGCAGCAAAATGAACCGGAAGATCATTTCGGCACCCTGCTGCTGCTGGCGGCATGGCTGGCCGAGAATGGCCGCGAGTCGGAGTGCGATCGGCTTCTGGCGTGGCATCTGCTGCCGTGGAGCACCCGCTTTCTGTCGGTGTTTGTCGACAACGCCGGGCATCCGTTCTATATCGCGCTCGGCAGGCTTGCGCAGCTGACGCTGGCGGACTGGCGATCGGCGTTGGTTGTTCCGGTTGCGGAAAAGACGTTGTACCGCTAAGGGATATGGCTTGCTCGCGGGTGGCGAGCAAGCCTTTAACCAGGGTTTGGTTGTGCATCACCACCTGATTCACTCACACTCTCTTTGCTTTGAATGAACCGGAGTGCCAAATAGAGGTCTGGCGCCAGAATCATGTCATCATCATTCATCGTTGGCCGACTTTCTTTAAACCAACGTGTTAATTCCGTTTTCCTGCCCGCAAGGATTAACACAATCTGTCGGGCTTTCAGGTCACGCTTTAACTCATTAATGATTGCCAGGACACTGATATCTGAATAGGTGAAGCAAGCCACGGCATCAATAACCACCCATTTAGGTTGTAATGCTGCACCATCAACCAGGTTCAATACCCGACGTTTAAAATAAGCCACATTAAAATAGGTCAACGGTGAGTTAAATCGATACATCAGCACGCCCGGGACCATTTTAATATCAGTTGTATTCCCTAATGAGTGGATCATTCCATTTTCGTCAGTCCCGAGTAAGTGCTCAGAGGGACGAAATACCGTACGCAGGAACTGTAACAGGCCAAGCAACACCGCAAGGCCGATCCCCTGAATTACACCGATGATTAAAACACAGCCAAACGTAAAGAAGGCCAGGCGAAATGCCTGTTTATTTCTTCGCCTCAGGTTCCATAACCCGCGCAAATCAATTAATGACCACGATGCATACATTAGAACAATACCTAATGCAGATACCGGAATAAATTGTAATGGCTGCGTGAAAAATACCACCACTAAACCTATCAGTAAGGCCGCGACTATGGAAACCAGCTGACTTTTCCCCCCAACGGAATCATTAACCGCGGTCCGGGAATCGGCTCCACTGATGGCAAATCCCTGAGATAGCCCAGACATAATGTTCGCAATACCCAGTGCCCGGAACTCTGCATCAGCATTAATTTCATAGCCATTTTTCGCGGCGAAACTGCGGGCGGTCAGCATCAGGCTGACAAAACTCACTAAAGCCAGGTTCAGCGCCGGGATCACTAATTCTCGCATCGGACCGGGCTGGAACGCCCCCCAGTTAACGACGGGTAAACCAGGCTGGAAGCCATCCCCCCCAATCGTGGCAATACCATACTGTTGCGCAGATGTTCCCCATACCAGTATCGTTGTTATCACAATGGCAATCAGAGGTGCTGGCCAGTGGCTGCGATACGTTTTGATAACCATTAAAATAATTAACGTTAAAAGTGATATCCCTATTGTTAATACATGGCTATCTAAAAGTCGGCCTGGCAAGGCCAGTATTTTCTCAATAACCTGCGCTTCATCGAGCTTGATCCCCAAAACCTTGCCTAATTGCCCGACAATAATCGTCACGGCTACGCCATTAAGCAACCCTGTAAGAATGGGATGAGAAAGGAGATCGGCAAGTGCACCCAGATGAAATTTACTGGCAAGCAGGCACCACCCGCCCATCATCAATGTCATGACGATCGTCAGTTGCCAGTGCAGTTCAGGATTGCCTGCAGAAAGAGGAAACACGACGGCTGCAATCACGGCGCAGGTCGTTGCATCAGGGCCAACAATAAGCTGACGTGAAGAACCAAACAGTGCATAAGCTATCATCGGTAAAACGCAGGAATAGAGCCCCACTATTGCCCCAACACCCGCCAATTCAGCATAAGCAATCGCAACGGGTAGCGCTACAGCCGCAACGGATAATCCAGCTTTAACATCATGTTTTAGCCAGCTTTTATCGTAGGCTAACAAATTTTGTAACCCTGGCATGTACTTTAACAATAATTTTCCGAGCACTTTATTCTCCGGACAGGGATGATAGCCACGTAATATTGGCACACTTCTCAGTGAGGTTATGGTTTCCAAATGCTCCGGAGTCAGGTCGATGCCTATCAGTTCTTAATAAAACGTCAGTCAACTCATTATTCTGACTACTGTTAAACATCATTTAAAAACTACCGCCCCATCATCTTTCCGGGGCGGCTCAAATTCGTCGCTATTGCGCGCTCATATCTATAAGCAACCCGCAATCAGAAACTGTACGTCACCTTCAGGCTTCCCGTTGGCGACGTTTTACGTTGCACGATCGGGCTATCACCCGCATCCCCCATCAGCTGCGTTACGCCCGCGGAGGTGAGAACGCTCCAGCGCGAGGTGAGCCTGTAGGTCCAGTCAAGGTTCATCGACCAGGCGTAAATTCCCGCTCCGGCGTCATGTCGGGCAAATCCTGATGCGGCGGACTGGGCAGCATTAACCCCATAGTACGTTTGCATGTACTTGCCGGAACCCCAACTGCCCGTCAGCCCCAGCGTCACCGCATTTTTCGACGATGTGTAGAGCGGGCTGGAAATGCCGAAATGCACTGCCTCACCGTTGTCTCTCTCAGAAACCGGGATCTCAGCCTGCAGCTGCAGATTGAGCCAGTCGGTCACCTTATACCCCAGACCCGGCACCACGATAGCGGAACCTTTGATATCGCCCATCCCCCGCAGGTAGTCGCTGCCGGAGCTGATCGAATCACTGCTCACGTCTTTATCTTTACGGCCTGTTCGGTAGCTCACTGCGGCGTTGTAATCCAGGTTGCCAATGTTGTTTCCGTAACCGATACCCCGCGTAGTGCTGATAAAGAAACCATTTGCCATGGAATAATCTACTACCTGAGCTGCCGAGACCCGGCTTTTATCCGAACCCGAGTAGCGTGGCGCGATGTCCACGCCTCCCCCCAGGGTTAAGACATTGCCCTGTTTCTGCTCTGCCGCCAGTACCGGGGTTGCCAGTAACGCCAGAATAACGCCCGGCACGATGTTTTTCAGTCTGCGGCTCGGAAGTAAATAAGGGAAAGTATGACGCAGTTCGATGTTACTCATTGAAGAAGTCCTTTGGATTCAAATGATTGCAATGCCAGCGGTTTACACGCCAGAGCACTCATTCTGAATACTCACCCTGAGGTTCTTATGAGCCGAAAATGAAGAAACGCTGAAGCGCGTGCGGGCGCTGTCAACCGGACGGATTTCCTGTTACCGTTTTTTTCTTAAGTTGTTCTTCATTCACTGTTGATACAGTTACCAATGTGAAAATCTTACTAATCGAAGACGACCTGGATCTCGGCAATGGCGTACGTATCGCCCTCTCAGATCAAGGATTTGATGTCATATGGGTTCGCCGTAAAGAGGATGCGCTGCATCAGCTTGAGGTCGGCGTGCCGGAACTTATTCTGCTCGACCTGGGGCTGCCCGACGGCGACGGCATGAGCCTGATGACGCGTTTGCGCCAGCAGCTTAAGGGGATCCCCGTCATCATCCTGACGGCGCGAGGCACCCTGCAGGATCGCCTGGGCGGGCTGGATGCTGGCGCAGACGACTATCTTGTCAAACCCTTCGTTCTCGCCGAACTGCTGGCGCGAGTCAGAGCCCTTGCGCGACGCAGCTACGGTTTTGAAAATGAAGCGATAGAAATCAGGAGCTTATCGCTTCATATCCCGACGCGTCGCGTAACGGTGAACGCGCGTCACGTTGAGTTGACGGCCAGTGAATATGCGCTGCTTGAAACGTTGATGCTGCGCGCTGACCGGGTGATCACGCGGCGGTTCCTGGAAGAGAGGATATTTGGCGCGAAGGAAAATCTCAGCAATGCGCTCGACGTGCATATGGGGAATTTGCGGCGAAAAATTGGTGACGGCTATGTACGAACGGTGCGGGGCGTCGGGTATGTCATTGATACCGTCGCTATCCAGAAGGTGACAGATTAATGCGAAATGTCTGGCACCAACTGAGGCGCCCAACGCTGGTACGGCGAATTATCATCGCCCAGATGCTGCTGCTTACCCTGCTGTGGTGTCTTTTTTTAACCTTTATTTTATTGGAAGACCTGCGTAGCCCTCCGATACTCACGGGAAGTAAGACTTACGAAACCATTTTTACTCTGGTTGATCTCAGTGACGAGCGCCCGCAGGATCGTAATGATGCCCTGGAAGCATTCAGCAAAGCGTTGCGGGAAGGCTATGGCGGCGGTGAAGATCCGGAGCTGTCGATAAACCTGATCGTTCGCGAAAACAACGCGGTTATTTTCTCTTCTGATGGTGCACCTACGGGGGTAAAAAACACCAGACTGGGCGAAATGCAGCGCGTTCAGAGTGAAGGTCACGCCTGGACGAGCCGCACGCTTAAATCCCCCCACTCCAACGTGGAGGTTACCCTTTTCACCCCTGCCGGAAGCTGGAACTTCTTTATCTACCTGAACTCGCGGGGCTACTACATTATGCCGCTGCTGGTGTGCATTCCTTTTCTTCTGTTTCCTGCGTGGCTGTCAATCCGCATTGCGATGCGCCCCTGGAGCAAGGTGGTTAATGAGATCTCATTACGTTCGCCTGACGATCTCTCCCCTTTAAAGGCTGTTCCCGGGCATAAGGAACTCCGCCAGATGGTGGACGCGATCAATGACTTTCTTGCCAGAGTGCGGGAAAGCGCGGAACGCGAACGGGTTTTCATTGCGGACGCCGCGCACGAGCTGCGTACGCCGCTGGCCGCGATGCGCATCAACGTGGAGGCGCTGCAGTCCTGGGTGAGCAGCGAGAGCCAGCGGCAGCTGCTTGCAGGGATTGTGCGCAGCAATAGCCGGGCGGCCCGTCTCGTCAACCAGCTGCTGCTGATGATGCACAGTGAAGCGCGCATTGACACCGCGATGGAGCCCGTGCCGCTAACCTCGCTCATACAAGAGCGGATGGCTGCGCTGGAGCCGCTAGCGTCCGGGCGCAAGATTGAGCTGGAATTCTTCGCTGAGGATGAGATTTGGATCGCTGGCGTCAGGGAGCGTCTGATGTCGCTTATAGACAATCTCATTGAAAACGCCGTGAAGTACAGTCCTGAGGGCGGGCGGATTCAGGTAGAGGTACGCTCAGCAGATAAATCAGCCCAGCTACGCGTCTCCGATCGGGGGCCGGGTATCCCGGTTGAATTGCGCGAGCGCGTATTCGACCGGTTTTTCCGCGATCCCAATCAGCTGCAAAGCGGGAGCGGACTGGGGCTTGCCATTGTCAAAGCCGTTGCACAGCAACACGGCAGCAGCGTAAACCTGAGTACTTCCGCAGAAGGTGGCCTGCTGGTGACGGTTGACTTCCCGAACCGCACATATAGCTAAACCGGAACAGGGTGTTTGATCGCAAATGCCGCAGATTGCTTCAAAAAAATTACCGTATTTGTTATATTGTTGTTTATTGCTTATTCACCTCTGCGGTGCCAAAAAGAACAAGATTCACCGCAACCCAGGAAAGAGAAATGTTAGATTACCGCTTCCCGACAGCTTTGCAGATGGTTCTCAGCGTAGCGATGGCGGAGCAACTAGGTGAACGTTCGACGAGTGCGATTCTGGCCTACGGCCTGGAAGCCAACCCGAGCTTTATCCGCAAATTGATGGTTCCACTCACGCGTGACGGCATTATCGTCTCAACGCTTGGCCGCAACGGCTCAATTCATCTTGGACGTCCGCCGGAAGAGATTACCCTGCGCGATATCTACCTTTCAGTCACCGAAGACAAAAAACTCTGGGCGTCGCGCCCGGACGTGCCGGCCCGCTGCGTGGTCAGCGCGAACGCCTGCTGGTACTTCAAATCTATTTCCGAAGAAGCAGAGCAGGCCTCGCTCGCGGTATTAGCGCGCCACACCGTGGCAAGCGCGCTGGAAGAGGTCAAAAAAGCCGATACCAGCGGGTGCGATCCTTTACCTGAACTGATTGCCCAGTACAAAAAAGCCCAGTAATTTACGCAAAAAAAAACCGCCCTCATAATGAGTGCGGTTTTTTGTTATCTGCGATATCCCTACGCAGGCAGAACCTCTCTTTCCACTTTGCCGCGCGTCACGAACTTACGCAGCGTCACGTAAAAGACCGGCGTCAGGAACAGACCAAACAGCGTCACGCCCAGCATCCCGGAGAAGACCGTAATCCCGGTGACGCCGCGCACTTCTGCGCCCGCGCCGTGGCCGAGGATCAGCGGAATGGTCCCGGCGATAAAGGCGATGGATGTCATTACAATCGGACGTAAACGCAGGCGGCACGCTTCCAGCGCTGCTTCCATGATGCCTTTACCCTGAATTTCCAGCTCGCGGGCAAACTCCACGATAAGAATCGCGTTTTTACAGGCCAGCCCCATCAGCACCACCAGCCCCACCTGCACGAAGACGTTGTTATCGCCCCCGGTCAGCCAGACGCCAAACAGCGCGGAAAGCATGGTCATCGGAACGATGAGGATCACCGCCAGCGGCAGCGTCCAGCTCTCATACAGCGCCGCCAGCACCAGGAACGCCAGCAGTACCGCGACCGGGAAGACGATCAGCGCCGTATTACCCTGCGTGGCCTGCTGGAAGCTCAGATCCGTCCATTCAATGTTCATTCCGTTCGGCAGGATCTGCTTAGACATCGCGTCCAGCTGCGTCATCGCCTGCGCGGACGAGAGTACGCGCGGGTCGGCATCGCCAATCAGATCCGCCGCCGGGTAGCCATTATAGCGGATTACCGGATCCGGCCCGTAGGTGGTCGTGATTTTCACCATACTGCCAATCGGCACCATTTCGCCCTGGCTATTCCGGGTGCGTAAATTCGCAATATCTTCCACGCTGTCGCGGAACTGCCCGTCTGCCTGCGCCATCACGCGCCAGGTGCGCCCGAACTGGTTGAAGTCGTTCACGTACGACGAGCCCAGATAGGTTTGCAGCGTACCGAATAGATCGGTCAGCGACACGCCCTGCGCTTTCGCCTTATCGCGGTCAACCTGCACGTCCAGCTGCGGAACGTTAGCCTGATAGGTTGAGATCGGGAAGTGCATTCCCGGCGTCTGCATAATCGCACCGGACATGGTGTTCACCGCGTTTTGCAGCGCGCCATAGCCCAGACCCGCGCGATCCTGAATATACAGCGAGTAGCCTGACCCCTGACCCAGCCCCAGAATCGGCGGCGGCAGAATGGAGAAACCAAAGCCCTGCTGGATTTGCGCGATTTTCGCGTTGATCTCCGCGTTAATTTCCGCCGCAGAGTGCTTGCGCTGGTCAAACGGCTTCAGGCCAAAAAACACCGTCCCGGTATTCGGCGTGTTGGTAAACTGCAGCGCGTTCAGCCCCGGGAAAGCCACCGCGTAGTCCACGCCTTCGGTATTCATGCCGATTTCGCTCATTTTGCGGATCACCGCGTCGGTGCGCGCCAGCGACGAGCCTTCCGGCATCTTCACGCCGCCAATCAGGTAGAGCTTATCCTGTGTCGGAATAAACCCGCCGGGTACCGCTTTAAACATGACGCCCGCGGCACACAGCAGCAGCAGATACACCACAAACACCGCGCCGCGTCGGCCAAGCGTTTTGCCCACCAGCCCCTGATAGCCGTTAGAGCTACGATGGAAAAAGCGGTTAAACGGACGGAAAATCCAGCCGAACAGGCGATCGATAAGCCGGGTCGGGAAGTCTTTCGGCGCGCCGTGCGGTTTTAACAGCAGCGCAGCCAGCGCCGGAGAGAGCGTTAGCGAGTTGATGGCGGAGATCACCGTGGAAATCGCTATCGTCACCGCAAACTGCTTGTAGAACTGACCGGTTACGCCGGAGAGGAACGCCATCGGCACGAACACCGCGCACAACACCAGCGCAATTGCGATAATGGGCCCGGAGACTTCACGCATCGCCTGATGCGCCGCCGCAAGCGGCGCAAGCCCCTCTTCAATGTTTCGCTCGACGTTTTCCACCACCACGATGGCATCGTCCACCACGATACCAATCGCCAGCACCAGCCCGAATAAACTCAGGGTGTTAAGCGAAAAGCCCAGCAGATAGAGAATGCTGAACGTCCCCACCACCGACACCGGCACCGCGATCAGCGGAATGATCGACGCGCGCCAGGTTTGCAGGAACAGGATCACCACCAGTACAACCAGCACCACCGCTTCCAGCAGGGTTTGCACCACCGCACGGATGGAGTCGCGCACGAAAACCGTCGGATCGTAAGGTGCCGCCCACTTCATATCTTCCGGGAAACGGGTGGACAGCTCGTCCATTTTGGCGCGCACCGCGTTAGACAAATCGATGGCGTTCGCCCCCGGTGACTGGAAGATACCAATCCCGACCGCGTCTTTATTGTTAAGCTGGGAACGCAGCGCATAGCTGCCGGAACCCATTTCGATACGCGCCACGTCGCGCAGGCGGACGACCGAACCGTCCTCCGACGTTTTCAGGACAATGTTGCCAAACTCTTCTTCGGTATGCAGACGACCCTGGGCGTTAATGGAGATCAGGAAATCGCTCTCTTTCGGCAGCGGCTCGGCGCCAAGCTGCCCGGCAGAGACCTGCACGTTCTGCTCCTGCATTGCCGTGACCACGTCCGAGGCGGTCAGCCCGCGGGCTGCGACCTTGTTCGGATCCAGCCAGATGCGCATCGCGTATTCACCGGAGCCGAAAATCTGAATCTGGCCGACGCCGGGCAGACGCGCCAGCTCGTCCTTCACCTTCAGCGTGGCGTAGTTGCGCATATACAGTGAATCGTACTTGCCGTTGGGCGAGAACAGATGCACCACCAGCGTCAGCGTTGGCGACTGCTTCTGCGTCGTGATGCCCAGGCGCCGCACGTCTTCCGGCAGACGCGCCTCGGCCTGCGCGACGCGGTTTTGCACCTGCACCTGCGCCTGATCCGGATCGGTACCCGGACGGAACGTGACGGTAGTAACCAGCACGCCGTCCGAGCCGGCAACGGATTTCATGTACATCATGTTCTCGACGCCGTTGATCGCCTCTTCCAGCGGCGTCGCCACGGTCTCGGCAATCACTTTCGGGTTGGCGCCCGGATACTCCGCGCGCACCTGTACGCTTGGCGGTACGACGTCAGGATATTCACTCACCGGCAGAAGCGGGATGGCGATTAATCCTGTGATAAAAATCAGAATCGACAGTACGGCAGCGAAAATCGGCCTGTCGATGAAAAAGCGGGAAAAGTCCATGGGAAGGATTCTCAGGTCAAGTGATCAGTTGAGGGCGGTGCTGGCGGTCATGGCGACGGTTTTCGCGTTCACCGGCATACCCGGCATGAACACTTTCTGTAGACCGTCAACGATGACCTTATCGCCAGGTTTCAGCCCCTGCTGCACGATGCGTAAACCGTCGGCCAGACGCCCCGGCGTAATATCGCGACGCTGCGCTTTACCCTCTTTATCCACGATATAGACATACTTGCGATCCTGGTCAGTCAGTACCGCTTTGTCGTCAATAAGCATGGCCTGGAATTCCGCGCTGCCCGGCAGGCGCACGCGGGCAAAGAGTCCCGGCGTGAACTGACGCTGCGCGTTATCCAGCAGCGCGCGCATGCGGATCGTACCGGTACTCGGCGTGAGCTGATTATCAAGGAAATCCACTTTACCCTGATGGGGGTAGCCCTCCTCGCCGGCAAGGCCGATCTCAACCGGTAGCGCCGTATGGTGGCTGGACGCCCCCTGCCCGTTGCGGGCGAGATTTTGATAGTGAAGATAGGTTGACTCATCCACGTCAAAGTAGACGTAAACCGTCTTCTGCGAGACCAGGGTGGTGAGCACGCTGGCGCTGTCGCCCGCGGAGACCAGATTGCCGCTGGTGATTAACGCCCGGCTGGCGCGGCCATCAATAGGAGCCGTCACTTTGGTGAAGTCGAGATTCAGCTGCGCGGCGTCTACCGCAGCCTGGGCCGCGCGAATATCGGCCTGTGCCTGAATGGCGGCCGAACGACGCTGCTCCCACTCTTCACGGGATACCAGGTTGGTATTAATGAGTTTATCGGTACGGTTTGCCTCGCTTCGCGCCAGGCTGGCCTGCGTTTTGGCTCTCTCCAGCGTCGCCTGCGCCTGCTCCAGCGCGGCGCGATAGGTTCGGTCATCAATCGTGAACAGCACCTCGCCCTTTTTCACCTCCTGGCCGTCGGTGAAATTCACTTTGTCGATGTAGCCAGAGACACGGGGACGAAGCTGCACGCTTTCCACGGCTTCAATCCGGCCGTTAAAGCTATCCCACTGGCTAATGGATTTCACAACCACGTCTGCAGCATTAACGGCGGGCGCGGGCGGCGCGGCGTTTTGCGCGACGCTGTCATCACATCCGACGAGCAGCACGGAGAGCATCATCGCTCCCAGCGCATTCAGATGATAGTTTCCCCAGGTTTTTTGCAGGCTCATTATTTTTATTCCGGTAATTGTAGCCGCCGGGCAAGACGCAGCGGGAGGTGCCGCGCCACTTCCTTTGTCCGGGCTGGCTTAAGGCCATTTGTGTCGTTCATCGCCACAAAACTGTAACAGTTTCGAATACACTATCGCGGCGATTGTAGGAATGCGCCTAACTAAGTGCAAGAATAATTGTTGCACTTTATGTGCTATTTGAGGCGGCGATAAAAGGCCCGTTTCGGGCAAGGATTTAAATGCAACAATAAAACTTGCAATTATCGTGAAACCAGGCCACCTTAAAATGCAACAGACAAAGATACCTTTCTATCGCTGCGTGGGGGAAACCTGATGAACACTGGCGCATTTATGCATGATTTACTCGACTGGATTGATAACAACCTCGACAGTCGCCTGGACATTGAGACCGTCTCCAGGCGCTCCGGCTACTCGAAATGGCACCTCCAGCGCCTGTTTAAAGAGCACACGGGCTATCCCCTCGCCGGCTATATTCGCGCGCAAAAGCTGCAAAAATCGGTTGAGCGCTTAGCCCACAGCGATGAGCCCATCCTGAACGTGGCAATCGCGCTCGGGTTTGACTCTCAGCAGTCGTTCAACCGCAGCTTTAAGCGCCAATTCGGTCAGGCACCTGGCGCATGGCGACGCAGTATCGGCGGCCGTGAAACGCAGCCGATGCACCAGTAGCTCACTTTTTACTGCAACATCATCCCGAAGCTGTTATACTGTATATAAATACAGTATGAGAGGTGCGTGATGGCTGTTGAAATAAAATATGTTGTCGTAAGAAAAGGTGAAGAGAAAATGACATTTGCCAGTAAGAAAGAGGCTGACGCTCACGACAAGCTGCTCGATATGGCAGACGCGTTCACCGACTGGCTGTTGCAAAGCGGAATGCAGATGGATGAAACGCAGGCTGAAAATCTTGGTCTGTATCTCGCCGAGCAGAAAGAGACCGTGCAGCATATTCTGCGCACCAGCAAGCTCCCTGCTCTCGATGCCCCTGCGGCTGACAGTAAAAAAATCAGAGCGGTAAAAGCTGCCTGATTGCCACATCGTCACCGAGCCTGACGCCGCAAGCAGCATGCTGCTTGCGGCTTTTTATTAACGTCACGCGCCGGATTGCGGCAAGGCATCAATCATCTCTTGTAGTTCATTGTACAGTCTTGCCACATGGAAACCATCGCACACGGAATGATGAACCTGAACGGCAAGGGGCATTAATACTTTGCCATCTTGTTCATAGTATTTTCCAAGCGTAAACATAGGGGCAAAAAAGTTCTTCATGTGCGCAACGTTGACGTTAAAGCTGGTAAAACTCACCCAGGGAATACCCGATATGAAAAAGATATTTTCCCGGGATTCGTCCTTAGGCCAATAAGAAAAATTATTACCGTAGCGCGCAACGTCTTCAGCATAGGTCTTCTGGAAGTGCTGAATATTGCCATCATAATGGCTCCATAATGATGAAAAGGTCTCTGTTTCATTATGGAAAATGGTATAATTTGGATGAACTTCGTTCCATATAATAAGCTCATTGTCTTTCATGGCCATACGGAACTCCGGATGACTGTTGACGATTTTCGAAATGAGAAAAATAATAGTCGGGTAAAATTTCCAGCCGACCGCTTTGATATGTTTTAACAGCGCAGTAATATCGATTAAAACCGTCTGGTTAAACGTCGACTGAGCGAACCCCTGAAAAATCTCAAAATGTTCCTTCCTTGCCCAACGAGATAAGTCAACGGACGTATATTCAGGGGTTATTTTTTCCATTTCTAAGCCTTTAATGAGCAAGCATATCTCTGAGGTTAGCCTAAATTTTTTCCAGGCATTAAGCAAGCAGGCGCCTCTGGAGAAAACGGCGCGGAATAACCGCCATTACGCACCCTGAAAACGTAACGTTTCCGCTTAAAACGCGCTGACCTGCCCGTACAGCGCACTCCTCACTCAATATTATCCCTCCCTCTTCGCGCAAAGGGTGTATTGTTTTTAAATGATTAATCCCCCTGAAGAGAAACGGCGTCATGATTAACATCCTCGGTAAAACCACCTCCATCAACGTTCGTAAAGTGCTCTGGACCTGTGAAGAAGCGGGCATCCCTTACCTGCAGGAAGACTACGGCAGCGGTTTTGCCTCAACAGAAACGGATGACTTCCGCGCGCTGAACCCCAACGCCATGGTGCCGGTGCTGATGGATGACGATTTCGTGCTGTGGGAGTCCAACGCCATCTGCCGCTATCTGGTGCGCAAGGCCGGACGTCACGATCTGCTGCCTGCAGAGCCGCAGGCCTGCGCCAACGTTGAGCGCTGGATGGACTGGCAGGCAACTGAATTCAATAACGCCTGGCGCTATGTCTTCCCGGCGCTGGGACGAAAAAACCCGGACTTTAACGACCCTGCGCGCATTGCGGCGGGAATAAAAGAGTGGAACCACTGCATCACCATTCTGGAAAACCAGCTGCAGCGCACCGGGGCCTTTGCGGCGGGCGAGACGTTTACCCTTGCGGACGTGGTGCTTGGGCTGTCGGTGAATCGCTGGAAGATGACGCCGTTTGACAAGCCCGACGTGCCGGCGATTGAGGCCTGGTATGAGCGCCTCAACCAGCGCCCGGCGTTTTTGCGTCACGGCAATAACGGCATGATATAAATTATTTACGCCCACACCTTGAGTAAGGATATTTTATTTAATTACTAAACCCTGATTGGCGTCAGAGGGAATAATAATTAAGCCATATCCTGGACAGCCCGTTGCACCGCTTTGCTAGCCTGACTATTCAGGCAAAGCTCAACTCGGAGGTATTCTTGCTGATTAGACTCAAGAAAGAACGAACGCATAAGGAGGATCGTCGGCTTGCCCTCTGGCTGGCGACCTCGGCAGGTTTGCTTAACGCCATCGCCCTTGGGGCATTTGGCTTTTTCCCCTCTCACATGACCGGCAATACCTCACAATTATCCAGCGAAGTCTCCTCCACCGATCTGAGCGATATGATTTTCTTTGGCTCGATTATTCTCTCTTTTGTCACCGGCTCCATCCTTGCTCGTCTTATTGTACTCTGGGGCATTATCCACAATATCAGGCTGGTTTTTTGCCAAATCCTTTTCGTCGAGGGAATACTATTGACCGGCATCTCTCTCTACGAGATGTATTTCCACGCCCTCACGAGCAACCGCGAGATTATTATTTTTCTGTGCGGCCTGATGGGCATTCATAATTCAACCTCCACGCAGCTCTCCGGAGGGCGGGTGAGATCGACGCACATTACCGGCACGCTAACGGATGCAGGCATATCACTGGCCTCCGTGCTGGTGGCGATGCTACGCAGGGATTACTCGAAGGATACCGCGGCACAAAAAAGTCAGCTGAAAACTCACTTAACCACCATTTTCTCGTTTATGAGCGGAGGGATTGCTGGGCTGCTGTTGTTCAGATGGATTGGGTTTAACGCCATGCTGGCGCTTGGGCTGCTGCTCGCGATTGTTGCCATTTTTTCTATCATTAGCATCTCGGTTCGCGTTCGCCGGGTTCGTGCCTCTATCTAAATAACGAACGACTCTCGGCGTAAGGGCGCCTTCTGATATGTGACACTGTCACTATTGAAAATTCGCTTTAGGACTATTCTGCCCGGCACGCAACCAGCCCTTACGCCATAAGGCTTTAATTAAGGTTGTCACTAATTTCATAGGGTTACTGATTTCCCCCCTTCGCTGGAACCCTTCCCAAACGCTTGCTATAGGTCAATTACCCCTGCCGAAACATGGCATAACAACAGGCAACCGGTGGTTGCTATAACGCATGCGCACAGGGAGACACACCGCAATGCACCCATTACTCAAACGCTCGCTGCTATTTGTCGGCGCCATTCTCGTGGTCCTCGCCCTCCTCGTCTGGGGAATCGGGCTTGAGACAATCAAGGCGCGTCAGGTTGACCTGGTCTACCTCGGGCAACAGCACATGATTCTGGTTTTCTCGTCGATGTTTTTTGCCCTGCTGGTGGGCATTCCGGCCGGTATTCTGCTGAGCCGTCCGGCCGCGCGGGGCGTCGCCGAATACGTGATGCAAATCTTTAATGTCGGCAACACCCTGCCGCCCCTGGCCGTGCTGGCGCTGGCGATGGTGGTGATTGGTATCGGCGATACGCCCGCCATCATCGCCCTGTTCCTCGCCTCGCTGCTGCCGATTGTGCGCAATACCTACGCCGGGCTGTGCTCGGTCCCGTCGTCGCTGCTGGAAGCGGCAAACGGGATTGGGATGACCAAATGGCAGCGCCTGTGCCAGGTTGAGCTGCCCAACGCCTGGCCGGTTATGCTCTCGGGGATCCGCATCGCCACCGCCATTAACGTCGGTACCGCGCCGCTGGCGTTCCTGATTGGCGCCAGCAGCTACGGCGAGCTGATTTTCCCGGGCATTTACCTGAACGATTTCCCAACCCTGATCCTCGGCGCGGCGGCCACCGCCCTGTTCGCCCTGATCCTCGACACCCTGCTGGCGGCGCTGGGTCGCGTGATGAGTCCCCATCTCGCTCGATAACAATAACAAGGAGCTTTTATGAGACTGATATCCAGCCTTGCGGCGCTGTGTGCCGCGGCGCTGTTCACCGGCCAGGCGATGGCAGCCCCGCTGATTCTGGCGACCAAGAGCTTTACCGAACAGCACATTCTCTCGGCGATGACCGTACAGTACCTGCAAAAGAAAGGTTTTCAGGTTCAGCCAAAAACCAATATCGCCACGGTGATCTCCCGCAACGCGATGATCAACAAGCAGATTGATATGACCTGGGAGTACACCGGCACGTCGCTGATCATCTTCAACCACATCAACAAGCGCATGTCGCCGCAGGAGTCCTGGGAGACGGTGAAGCGCCTGGATGCGAAGCACGGTCTGGTGTGGCTCAAACCCGCCGATATGAACAACACCTACGCTTTCGCCATGCAGCGCAAGCGCGCCGAGGCGGAGCATATCAACACCATGTCGGAGATGGTGGCGAAAATTGAACAGGTTCGCAAAACCAACCCGGACAAAAACTGGCTGCTGGGCTTAGACCTTGAATTTGCCGGGCGCAGCGACGGCATGAAGCCTCTGCAGGAGGCCTATAAGATGGATCTGGACCGTCCGCAAATCCGCCAGATGGACCCGGGTCTGGTCTATAACGCCGTGCGCGACGGCTTCGTCGACGCCGGGCTGGTTTATACCACCGACGGGCGCGTGAAGGGCTTTGATCTCAAAGTGCTGGAAGATGATAAAGGCTTCTTCCCGAGCTACGCGGTCACCCCGGTGGTGCGCAAGGACACCCTGGAGGCCAATCCCGGTCTGGAAGAGGCGCTCAATACCCTCTCGGCCCAGCTCAACAACGACGTTATCACCGAGCTGAACAAGAAGGTGGATATTGACCATCAGTCACCGCAGCAGGTCGCCCGCGATTTCCTGCGTAGCAAACAGCTGCTGTAGGAGGCGCTATGGATACCGTTCACTACATTCTGGACAACTGGGACTATCTGTTAACCCTGACGCTGCAGCATCTGTGGCTGGTGGCGCTGGCCGTGGGCTTAGCGATTATCATCGGCGTCCCGCTGGGCATTTTGATTGTGCGCCACAAGTGGCTGGCGACGCCGGTGCTGGGGATTGCCACCATTGTGTTGACCATCCCGTCCATTGCCCTGTTTGGCCTGATGATCCCGCTGTTTTCGCTGGTCGGTCAGGGGATTGGCGCCCTGCCCGCAATCACGGCGGTGTTTCTCTACTCGCTGCTGCCGATCGTGCGTAACACCCACACGGCGCTCGACAGCCTGCCGCCGGGCCTGCGCGAAGCCGGACGCGGCATCGGCATGACGTTCTGGCAGCGTCTGCGCTGGGTGGAAATTCCGATGGCGCTGCCGGTGATTTTCGGCGGGATCCGCACCGCCGTGGTGATGAACATCGGCGTCATGGCGATTGCCGCCGTGATTGGCGCGGGCGGACTTGGCCTGCTGCTGCTTAACGGCATCGGCGGAAGCGATATTCGTATGTTGATTGCGGGCGCGCTGATGATCTGTCTTTTAGCGATTGTGCTCGACTGGCTGCTGCACCGTCTGCAGGTGGTTCTGACTCCAAAGGGGATTCGATAATGATAAAACTGGAAAACCTCACCAAACAATTTTCACAGAAGCACGGCCAGACCTTTAAGGCCGTCGATAACGTCAACCTGAACGTGCCAGAAGGGGAAATGTGCGTCCTGCTCGGCCCGTCTGGCTGCGGAAAGACCACCACCCTGAAGATGATTAACCGCCTCATCACCCCAAGCAGCGGAAACATCCTGATTAACGGCGAGGACACCAACGGGATGGACACCGTGACCCTGCGCCGCAACATTGGCTATGTGATTCAGCAGATTGGCCTGTTCCCGAACATGACCATTGAAGAGAACATCACCGTCGTGCCGCGCATGCTGGGCTGGGATAAAGCGCGCTGCAAAGCCCGCGCCGAAGAGCTGATGGATATGGTGGCAATGGATCCGCACAAGTTCCTCCACCGTTATCCGCGCGAGATGTCCGGCGGCCAGCAGCAGCGTATTGGCGTTATTCGCGCCCTGGCGGCGGATCCTCCGGTACTGCTAATGGATGAACCCTTCGGCGCGGTGGACCCGATCAACCGTGAGGTGATCCAGAACCAGTTCCTCGAGATGCAGCGCAAGCTGAAAAAAACCGTCATGCTGGTGAGCCACGATATCGACGAAGCCCTGAAGCTCGGGGACCGCATCGCGGTCTTCCGTCAGGGAAAAATCGTCCAGTGTGCCAGCCCGGACGAACTGCTGGCGAAACCGGCGAACGAATTTGTCGGCTCGTTTGTCGGTCAGGACCGCACGCTGAAGCGCCTGCTGCTGGTCTCCGCCGGCGACGTCACCGACCAGCAGCCGACCATTACGGTACGGGGTTCGACTCCGCTCCCGGAAGCCTTTGCAACCATGGATGATAACGATATTCGCGCGATTACCGTGGTTGACGAGCACGGCAAGCCGCTGGGCTTTGTGAAGCGTCGCGAAGCGCGTAACGCCAGCGGGACCTGCGCCGACATCCTGCATCCGTTCCGCATGACCGGCAAAGCCGAAGACAACCTGCGCGTGGTGCTGTCACGCCTGTATGAGAGCAACACCAGCTGGATGCCGATCGTGGATGAGGACGGGCGCTACAACGGCGAGATTTCGCAGGATTATATTGCCGAATACCTGAGCTCAGGGCGTACGCGCCGGGCGCTGAATATTCATAGTGAGAGCTGAGAATTATATTTACTAAGTTTTGAATCCATGCGCGAGACAGGTTCCGTAGGAACTGTGTAGGGAGTTCATTCGGGAAGCCTCATCCCTTTACGTCATCACGCTGAAGAGACAACGTAATTTCTTCCCGGCAATTTCAACCCACCAGCAACAATTCGCTGGTGGGTTGAAGAACCCGGCCCTCATATTTCTCCACCAGAAATTTGCAAGGTCACATCATCTGAATAAAACGTTTTACCTACCAATAATTCAATTTGGTGTGCCTGTTCTTTTGTTAGCTGGTAAACACCAATGCCACGCGCAAACTCCTCTCGGTCATTGGCATTTAACCCTAAAATATTCGCCATTTCAGTAGCTTTTTCAGGTGGGACTTCTATCTCGGAAAGTAAGACTTGCATTTCTTTGCTGTAAACATCAATAGTGTAAACGATATTCATCTTTCAACCTTGCTTGATGGGTCGGCAGGCTTCATCTGCTCGCCTTTTAGCCGCAGCTGCGGCAGCCTGATAATCCACCTCCTCATCGTTACCCTTCCACAACTTACTGCCTCTTTAGTGTCAGTTTTATAAGTGATTATTTCATTGTCCACTAATTTTTTTAGCTCCTGCCCAGATTACGGATCAGTGCTTCTACATTGACGGTCATTCGTATAACCCCACATTACGATTCAATTCGTGAATTTTAACCTTTGCAGCTTCAATCTGACTTTCCCTCGCACCATGCTTTTTTAATGGCGGCTTTATTGCACGCGGGCACAAAAAAGCCCCTCCCGGGGCTTGTGTTGCGCATTACCAGCGAAGCTCTGAGGTTGGCATGAAGGTTACAGACCTCACGCGATCCTCTACGTCATAGTTAATCTGCATGCTCGTAGGAATATCGTGATCCTTTACCTCATAAAGGTCTGTCCAACCATAATCCTTATTCATCACAGTGTAAGGCGGCGCACTTCTTAGCGGCTCACCAAGAGTTTCATTAACCCATTTACGAGACATAGACGCCTGCAAGGGTGCTGGTAGTTCATTAGGAAATGTCCAACTGGAAGCAGGTTCGTGCTGAATTCTGAGTGTGACAGATTTCAAAATCCTCCCCTCTCGCCAAAAAGAAAGAAAAATCCCTTCCTGAGCCATTTCGAGGTTGAGGGTCGGTGTTCCAGAAGATCCCTTTGGAGGAGATTTATACGGAATTAAGTCCTTATCAAGCATATATTGATAAGACTTACCAAGACTATATATCAGCGCTTCAACGTCTATCGTCATTTGTAAAGCCCCGCTTCACTGTTAATTGTATGTATTTTCACCCTTGCTGCTTCGATCTGGATTTCGGTCGCTCCATGCTCTTTCAATGCCGGTTTTATAGCATCCAGATTGCGATCCACTGCTGCCCTGAGGTTCCTTGAGTCAAGATCAATATGTGTAGGCGTATTACGTCCACCATATGTCTCGCTTATTTTTTGATGAATATCTTTCGGGATCACGATGGCTGCAACTTTATCAGTCAGTGCAAATATCTCGTCATCATCTAGCAACGGATAATTAGCTTTTAGATATGCATCAACGGCAGCCCTCGACGGCATGTGATCAGCCTCGTAAATCCCCTGCCGAGAACGGCGTTTGAAGTCACTGTATAACTCAACCTCCAGAAACTCCACCGGCGGTTTGCTCAGGTAAATATAAATCGGCGGCAGGTCAGGGAACGGCAGGATCAGAATGTAATCCGCGAAACGTTTTTCCTCCGGTGCCGGGCTGGTGGTCGCCGTTATGCCGGTGTTATCCGGCAGCGGGTCCACTATCACCGGGTTCGGCAACACTGGCCGCGTCTGGTTGCCGGTATTCCACGGTTTTTCTTCACCTGTCCGATCAGGCGTCCAGACGATGGTGACGCGCGGTTCTTCCTCCGTGGTGAAGGTGTACGCCTGAGCGCTGCTGTCATACTCCATTTTTCTGACGCGAACACTGTCCCGGCCGGGTGGCGTGTGCCAGCCACGCGGGACCGCGTTCCCGCTGCTGTCGTTCTCCCACGTATAGCGCACCCGGCTCGGGGCTTCACGCATCTGCTCCAGGCGCATACGGTCGATAAAATCCTGTTCGCCGTCGTTCAGCCTGCCGGGCATCATTCCCACCAGCAGCCCGGCCACGGATGCACCCGCTCCGGCGGCGGCTGTCTCCCCCAGCCCGGCGGCACCACGTACCGCCCAGGTGCCGTATGTCAGCGCCCTGCCGCTTATCAGCTCCAGCAGGCTTGCGCCTGCCGTGGCCGTCTGTGCACGTGAAGCTGCAACTGCGGCAGCAACGGCGGCCTGATAATCCATCGCCTCATGGTTACCGTTCCACCAGCGATAAAGGGCGCTGCGCTTCTTCGGTTTGGGGATATCGTCTGGCTTTTTCTTTTTTGCGGTCTGTGCGTGCTGCGGTGCGTCTGAATCGGTTGCCGGGTCGCTGGCGGGCATGGCCTGAAAAAAAGCCATATCAGCAAAATTGGTATGTGGCTCGCGCTGGTCACCGGTATCATTACACCCCTCACCGCGCAGGCAGGATTTTGCGAATACCCGGTTGCGTTCCCTTTCCTCCGCCTTGCGTTTTTCTTCGGCTTCCTTTTCTGCTGCCAGCCTGGCAGCGTGTTCCTCTCTGGCAATCTCAACCGGGTCACGTCCCCGTCCCAGCCACTGACCTGCCGGAGCAATCACCCGGTTCGAACCCGGAGGGCAATCACAGTGAACTTCTGAACCGTGAACAGCGGCGGGTACCCCGTGAAATGTCACGCGTTCTTCACCTGATACAATGACGCCCTGTTTCCCGCATTTGGGGCAGGGAGTGGTTTTATCACCTACCCGGAGTATCCTGCGCCCAAATTCGGTGCTGTCCGTTATAGACGCAATACACCTGGCACCGGTAGTCGTTTTATCATTCTCAAGCGCCTGCCCCCGACCATAATTATCGGTACGGTAACCCATGCATTACGCTCCGGTAATTAGTGAGTTCGTTACTCATAAAGAATTTCCTTTTCCTTCCTGTAAATAAAAAAGCAATTTTACTATGAAGACGAGTTCACCAGATTTATTCAGCACTTCTGGTTAATATTTAATAATCAAATAAATGACAAAGAAAAATAAATAATATATATAGAACACCCTATAAAAGCTCATTTGCATACTGGTTGAGTTCCAACCACAATAGGACATCATCCCCGTTTACTCGCGACCCATGCAACGTCTTCATACGTACCCCGACATCCGTGCGATGTTTCGCCGACTCCTGATTGCCACCGTCACCGGCGTGCTGGCCGCGCTGGCCGTTGCGGTGTTCCGCCACAGCATGTACCTGCTGGAGTGGCTGCTTCTGAGCAACGACAGCGGCAGCCTGGTGAATGCCGCCGCGTCGCTCTCCCCCTGGAGGCGCGCGCTGACGCCCGCGCTGGGCGGGCTGGCTGCCGGGCTGTTGCTCTGGGGATGGCAGCGCCTGACCGCCCAGCGGCCTCATGCCCCCACCGATTATATGGAAGCGCTGGAGACCGGCGACGGTCAGTTTGATTACGGCGCGAGCCTCGTTAAATCTCTTGCTTCGCTGCTGGTCGTTGCCAGCGGAAGCGCCATCGGCCGCGAAGGGGCCATGATCCTGCTTGCCGCCCTCGCCGCCTCCTTTTTTGCCCGGCGCTTTACGCCCAAATCGGAATGGAAGCTTTGGATCGCCTGTGGCGCCGCCGCCGGGATGGCCAGCGCCTACCATGCTCCGTTAGCGGGAAGCCTGTTTATTGCAGAGATTCTGTTTGGCACGCTGATGCTGGCCTCGCTCGGCCCCGTGGTGATTGCGGCGGTGGTGGCGCTTCTTACGACGCAACTCCTGGCACCGGGTGCCGGTACGCTCTACGAGGTCCATCTGAGCGGCATTCTCACCGCGGCAGATTATGCCCTGCTGGTCGCGATGGGGCTGCTGGCAGGTCTCTGCGGACCGCTGCTGATGTGGCTAATGGCGTTCAGCCACGGGCTTTTCCTGCGTCTCAGGCTTTCGCCGCCGTGGCAGCTGGCACTCGGCGGCTTGATTGTCGGGCTGCTGTCTCTTTTGACGCCGAAGGTTTGGGGGAACGGCTACAGCGTGGTTCAGGCTTTTCTGCTCGCCCCGCCGCTGCTGTCGGTGATTGCCGGCGTGTTCATCTGTAAATTGCTGGCGGTGCTGGCAAGCAGCGGTTCGGGTGCGCCGGGCGGGGTATTTACGCCTACCCTGTTTGTCGGTATGGCTACGGGGATGCTGTTCGCGCAGTTTTTCGCGCTGTGGCTGCCGGGTTCTGAGACGGCCATGTTGCTGGGGCTGGCCGGGATGGCAACGCTGCTCGCTGCGACCACGCATGCGCCCATTATGTCGGCGCTGATGGTCTGTGAAATGACCGGGCAGTATTTTTTACTGCCCGGTTTACTGGTCGCCTGCGTGATAGCGTCCGTACTGTCGCGGACGTTACGCCACGACTCGATCTACGGTCAACACGCCACCGAGGGCAGAGAGATCGATGTACTGCGCTAGCTCGCGCTGCTCGGCGCGAGGCAGATAAGGCAGCTCGCCCACCAGCGGGCCAGGCAGTTTGGTGCTCAGTACGTCGATGATCTCCGCGTAGTGCGCGAGGCCTGGATTAATACGGTTTGCCACCCAGCCAGCCAGCGGCAGGCCGTCATTGGCAATCGCCTGCGCCGTCAGCAGCGCGTGGTTGATACAGCCTTCCTGGATCCCCACCACCATCACTACCGGCAGCTGCTCCTGCACGACCCATTCAGACAGCGGGCGTAAATCATTCATCAGGCTGCGCCAGCCGCCCGTTCCTTCGACGACTACGTGATCGACCTGCTCACTCAGGTTCGCCAGCCCGTCGGATAACAGGGAATAATTGATCGGGCCACTGTGCGCCACGCTGCTTTCATCTTCGCTTAACGCAATAGGATTGACCGCGTGGTAAGGCAGTTCCAGCGACGAGACGCTTTGCAGCACCAGGGCGTCTTTATTTCGCAATCCCTCTGGCGTCTCTTTACTCCCTTTTGCGACCGGTTTGTACCCAGCGACGCGTTTACCGCTTGCTGTCAGAGCCTGCAGCAATGCGCGGGATACAACGGTCTTGCCGACAGAGGTATCTGTACCAGTAACAAAGAAACGCTTAAGCATGACTCACTCCACCTCTTGGGTATGCTTCGAAAATATCAACCAGGTAAATAATTCAGTGGAGGAAGTCTACGGGATGCGTGCGCTACCCGGCTTGAGATAGCGCAATTTTTCTTACATCCGCGGAAAAGAGTTAACCCTGTAACAGGCGGATAAGCAGCGAGCCGTTGTACATGGCATCTTTGACCAGCGCCGCGCCGGCCATTGTGCCCTGGTTGGAAAACTGGGTACTTTCTACCGCAATATTTCTGCTGTAGGCAGGAAGCGACTGCTGCTGAATACAGGCCGTAATCGCCGGAAAAAGGATCTCCGCCGCCTGGCTGAGCGGTGAGCCGATCAGGATTTTTTGCGGATTGAAGAGGTTCACCATAATCGCCAGAATGCGGCCTACGTTATTACCCACCCCGGTAATAATGTCCTTCGCCAGCAGATCCCCCTGACGCGCGGCGGCGCAAAGGGAATCCACCGTTAAGGGTTGGCCGTGAAGCGAGGAGCTCATGGACTGACTGAGCCTCACCTGCGCCAGTTCTAGCACGCTTTCCACGCTAGCGATCGTCTCCAGACAGCCATGGTTCCCGCAGTAGCAGCGTTTACCGTACGGGTCGACCTGGGTATGACCAATTTCCACCAGGCTGCTGCTCCCGGCGTGGAGAAGCCGTCCGTCGGTGATCACCCCCGCCCCGACGTTATGGTCGATAACCACCTGAATGACATCCCGCGCACCGCGCGACGCGCCGAACAGCGCTTCCGCCATCGTCCAGGCGCTGATGTCGTGCTGAATATAGACCGGGACGCCGGTATGGTTTTCCAGCACTTCGCCCAGCGGCATCTCTTTAACATCGTCGTAAAACGGCATGCGGTGAACAATACCATTTTCGGTATCAATAATGCCGGGCATGGTGATGGCAATCGCCGTTAAGCGTTCAAGCCGCTGCTGATGGCGAATAAAGAAGCGATCGATATGGGAGACAATCGCATCGAGAAGCGGTTCCTCGGCGTTGAGCGGCAGCTCAAGCCGGTCTTCCACCACCAGCTTGCTGCTGAGATCGCGCAGCGCAAGGAAGATCTCTCCGCGGCTGATGCGCAGCGAGAGGTAGTGCCAGGCTTCCGTCTCGACCACCAGGCCGACCGCCGGACGACCACGGCTGCCCGGCTCCTGAATTTCCGTCTCCTGGACCAGGTGCGCTTCCAGCATTTCGCGGACAATTTTGGTGATACTGGCAGGTGCCAGCTGTGCCAGGCGCGACAGATCGATACGCGAAACCGGACCAAGCTGATCAATCAGGCGATACACCGCGCCAGCGTTGGTCTGCTTAATCTGATCAATATGCCCTGGCTGACTATCAGCAACCACCTCGTACTCCCTTATTTTCGAGCTTCGAAATAAACTGTTGGCTATGGTGAAGCACTTCCATGGGTGTCGTCAAATATTTACTTAGCCTTGTGATTTACCGCACATTTTTACCCGTTTTCCAGGGAAATATCAGACCGCGGAAGCCTGGATTAACCGCTGTTTGAAGCGCTGGGCAGCATGACTCTGTTCGCGATGTTTTGACCACACCAGCCACATCTCTGAAACGGCATCCTCCTCGGCGATAGTAACCCAGCGCATCTCGCGTAGCTGTACCCGCTTAAAGGAGGCCGGGAGTATCGACACGCCCAGCCCGGCGGCGACCAGGCCGATAATGGTCATCGCCTCTCCCACTTCCTGGGTAATGACCGGCGCCAGATCGTAGCGGCGCATTAGCCCCAGAATATCGTCATACAGGCCCGTCCCGACCTGCGGGTCAAAAAAGACAAACGGCTCTTTTGCCAGCTCCGCCAGCGAAACCGCCGGACGCGACGCCAGCGGGTGATCGTTCGGGATCATGGCCATCAGCGGTTCGCGCAGGATAACCTCCCACGCCAGCGTGTCCGGCAGCTGGGTATTACGCATCAGCCCCAGATCGAGCGCACCTTCGTTAAGCGGCGCAATCTGCTCGCGGGTATTAATTTCGCGCGTCTGAATATGCACGTCCGGAAAATGACGGCGGAATGACGAAAGCGTCTGCGAGACGGCGCTGATAAACGGCGCGGACGAGGTAAACCCGATCCGCAGCTCCCCGGCTTCCCCAAGATAGAGCCGTTCCGCCCGGGCAGCGGCGTCGTCGACCATGCTCAGAATTTGTCGGCTGTCGATCAGAAACTGCTTACCCGCTGCCGTCAGGCTCACGCTGCGGTTGGTGCGGGCCAGAAGACGCGCCCCGACCTGCTGTTCGAGGATTTGAATCTGCTGGCTTAAAGGCGGCTGAGAAATGTTCAGCCGTGCCGCCGCGCGGCCAAAATGCAGTTCCTCGGCGACGGCGACAAAGTAGCGAAGATGACGCAGCTCGATATTCATATTTTTAAAGTATCATTTGAGATTATTAATATATTAGACAGAATATTTACATTTTCCTACCCTAAACGTGTGGTCATACCCGTCACCAAAAATCACGGGGATGTTTAAGCAAGGAAACTGTGTGAGTCGTACATCTACCATTGATATCGAGCCGGCCAGAGATATTAATGATTTGCCTGTAGCATCGCAGCCGGTTCAGTTCATCAAACGTGGTACCCCCCAGTTTATGCGCGTCACGCTGGCGCTCTTTTCCGCCGGTCTGGCAACGTTTGCCCTGCTCTACTGCGTTCAGCCGATCCTGCCCGTTCTCTCCCACGAGTTTGGCGTATCGCCTGCCAGCAGCAGCGTTTCGCTTTCCATTTCAACCGGGATGCTGGCAATTGGCCTGCTTTTTACCGGCCCGCTCTCCGACGCCATTGGCCGTAAACAGGTGATGGTAACCGCCCTGATGCTGGCCTCGGTCTGTACGTTACTCTCGACGATGATGACCAGCTGGCACGGCATTTTGATGATGCGCGCGCTGATCGGGCTCTCGCTCAGCGGCGTGGCGGCAGTCGGGATGACCTATCTCAGCGAGGAGATCCATCCGAGCTTCGTCGCCTTTTCGATGGGGCTGTACATCAGCGGGAACTCGATTGGCGGCATGAGCGGGCGTCTGCTGAGCGGGGTATTCACGGACTTCTTTAGCTGGCGCATTGCGCTGGCGGTGATCGGGTGTTTTGCGCTGGCATCGGCCCTGATGTTCTGGAAAATCCTGCCGGAATCGCGTCATTTTCGCCCGACGTCTCTGCGTCCGAAAACGCTGTTTATCAACTTCCGTCTGCACTGGCGTGACAAAGGTTTACCGCGACTGTTTCTGATGGGATTCCTGCTGATGGGTTCCTTCGTGACGTTGTTTAACTATATTGGCTACCGGCTGATGCTCTCGCCGTGGCATCTGAATCAGGCCGTTGTGGGTTTGCTTTCCGTGGCCTATCTCACTGGTACGTGGAGTTCGCCGAAAGCCGGGGCGATGACGGCACGCTTTGGCCGCGGGCCGGTGATGCTGGTGTTTACCGCAGTGATGCTGCTCGGCCTGCTGCTGACGCTTTTCTCTTCCCTGTGGCTTATCTTTGCCGGGATGCTGCTCTTCTCCGCAGGCTTCTTCGCCGCTCACTCCGTCGCCAGCAGCTGGATTGGCCCGCGCGCGCGTCGCGCCAAAGGCCAGGCATCGTCGCTGTATCTGTTTAGCTATTATCTGGGCTCAAGCATCGCCGGGACGCTGGGCGGCGTGTTCTGGCATCACTACGGCTGGAACGGCGTGGGCGGGTTTATCGCGCTGATGCTCTGTGCCGCACTGCTGGTGGGCGCAAGCCTTCATAAACGCCTGAGATAATCATCCTGCGGGCTGATGCCCGATCCAGATAAACGGCACCAGCTTACTGGTGCCGTTTCACGTTCAGGAATCCCAGGCCTGCTCTATCTTACCAGCTTCAAACTGCGGAGGCGGTTTTCGGAAGCGGCGCGTGAGCCAGGTCAGGTAAAGGACACCCAGTGCCGCCCAGATGAGGCCAAGCGTCAGGGACGTCGCTTCGAGGTTGATCCAAAGCACGCCGACCGTTGCGGCACCAATGAGTGGCAGCAGGAAATAGTGGAGCCGATCTTTCCACGTTTTGTTCAGCCCCTTACGCCGCCAGAAATGGTTGTACACCGAGAGATTAACAAACGTAAACGCCACCAGCGCGCCAAAGTTGATCAGCGCCGTCGCGGTTACGAGATCAAAGTACAGGGCCGACAGCGCCACTATCCCTACCATAATCACGTTCAGGGCCGGAGTGCGCCACTTCGGATGCACGTAGCCAAACACCCGCTCAGGAAAGACGTTGTCACGCCCCATCACGTACAATAAGCGTGAGACGCTGGCGTGCGAGGCCAGGCCTGAAGCAAGCGTATTCACAAACGTGGTGCACAGAAACACCGACTGGAAGAGCTTGCCGCCCACGTACAGCGCAATTTCCGGCAGCGCGGCGTCCGGGTTCTTGAAGCGCGCGATCGTCGGGAAAAAGAGCTGCATGAAAAACGAGGCAACAATAAATATCAGCCCGCCATACAGTGCGGTCAGGAAAATGGCTTTGGGGATCACCCGCGCCGCGTTTGGCGTCTCTTCCGACAGCGTGGTGACCGCGTCAAAGCCAAGGAAAGAGAAGCAGACGATAGTCGCGCCGGTAATGATAGGAAGCAGGTGCGCGTTCTCGCTGATAAACGGCTGGAGCGACCAGACGGTGCCGACCCCCTCACCCTTGTGCAGGCCATGCACTACGAGTATGACAAACACCACCATGATGGCGACCTGCACCAGCACAAACAGGGTGTTAAAGTTGGCGACCAGGTTAACGCTTTTCAGGTTCGCCAGCGTCAGGATCGTCACAAACCCCACCACCCAGACCCAGGGCGGGACTTCAGGGAACAACGCGGAAAGGTAGATCTTCGCCAGCAGCACGTTGATCATCGGCAGGAAGAGATAGTCCAGCAGCGATGACCAGCCGACCATAAAGCCTAAGTGGGGGCCGATCGATTTCTGCGTGTAGGTATACGCGGAGCCCGCTTCCGGGAACTGCCGCACCAGTTTGCCGTAGCTGATGGCGGTAAACATGACGCCCGCCAGCGCCAGCAGATACGAGGCGGGCACGTGGCCGTTGCTGATTCCGGACACAATGCCGAAGGTATCAAACACGGTCATGGGAGTGAGGTAAGCCAGCCCCATCATGACAACCTGCCAGAGCTTGAGGGAACTGCGCAGCCGGGTTCTTCCGGCCATGCGCGGCGAATCAAGAGAGGTGTTAGTCGCCATAAACCATCCCCCCCATGCTTACCGTGGTTTGCAATCGCGCTGACCGTAACGCAAACCTGCTTAGCAAAGGGGGAAGTTGTAAAGAACATACGCGATCGTACCAGCGCAGCGTCTCTCGCTCGCACTCACAGCAGGCGCCTGACTGGCCCCCTTCGCCCTGCGGATAGTTGAACATCTGCATCATTTCCTACCTCGTCACACAGTGTCGTTAAGAAAGTCCCTGTGCCGCCTGCGCTCCATAACGCGACTCCCGGGAGATAGCTGGCGTGCCAGCGAACGTTTCGGCCAGGCTCCGCGCAGGCCGTTTGGTGATACGTATGCGATGAAACAAAGCGGCCCCTAACCGGGGCACGTCATCATGCGTTTTTCAGCATCCACTCAATTTCTGTTTCGGTAATCAGGCGTTCAAACTGCAGTAATTCATCATTTTTGCAGGCGTGATAGACGTGGCAGAAACGTTCGCCCAGCCGCTCGCGAAGATGATCGTTTTGCATGAATTTCCACAGCGCATCGCTCTGACGAATCGGGAACGGCAGTCCGTCCTGCTCCAGACCATTGCCTTCAACTTCTTCCTGCAGGGGTAAATCGTTATCCAGCCCGTGCAGAATGCCGGCAAAAATCGCCGCCATCACCAGATACGGGTTCGCGTCTGCTCCCGCCACCCGGTACTCGACCCGATGGTTATGGCGATCGCCGCAGGGGATACGCAGGGCAACGGTGCGATTATTGTGTCCCCATGACGCCTGCGTCGGTACGTACATTCCCGGCTGGAAGCGGCGGTAGGAGTTGACGTTCGGCGCCAACAGCGCCATGGATGCGGGCATCAGATCGATCATCCCGGCCAGCGCGCGTTTCAGCAGCGCGGAATCCTCGCCGCTGGCGTCTGCGAGCACGTTTTCGCCTCGGTTGTTTTGCATGCTGATGTGAATATGCATCCCGCTGCCTGCATGCTCTTCATACGGCTTTGCCATAAACGTGGCGTGCATCTTATGTTTTTCCGCCATCTGCCTGACGAGACGTTTTAGCGCCAGCGCATCATCGCAGGCGTCGAGCACGTTTTCCGTATGATGCAGGTTAATTTCAAACTGGCCCGGGGAGGCCTCAGCCACTGCCCCGTCGGCGGGGATCAGCTGCAGCTGCGCCAGTTCGTCAATGTCGTTCAGCACGTCAGCAAAGTGGTTCAGGTTATCAACCGAGTAGACCTGACTCTGCGTGTTGCGCACGTCGGTGCCCGGCGCGCAGGGGGGCTGCAGATAGCCGTCGGCATCGCGCTTACGGTCAAGTAAATAGAACTCCAGCTCTACCGCTACCACGGGGAACAGACCGCGCTGGCGCAGCTGCTGCCAGAGTCGGTTGAGTACATTCCGCGGCTCAACGTCAAAGGGAGCGCCATCTTCATCAACCATGGTGAGCTGCACCTGACCAATGTATTCCGGGTCAGCGGCGGACGGCGTCAGGGTGCCCGGTACCGGCACGCAGATACAGTCCGGCTCGCCGAGCTCCTGCCCCAGACCCGCCTCTTCCACGACGTTACCCAGAATGTCCATGGCGAAAACCGATGCCGGGAAATAGCAGCCTTTTTCAAGCTTGCTCAGTCCGGCAACCGGGATGCGCTTGCCGCGAAAACAGCCGTTCAGGTCGGTCAGGAGGACATCAATAAACTGGGTGTCAGGATACTTTTCTAAATAGCGCTTCACTTCCTGCGTAAAGGCGCTGCCCCGCCTCTCATCCGTGTGCTGCACAAAGTTCTCAACTTCTACGATATTGGTTTCCATGATTTACCACCGTTTTTGGGATTTGCGTTCGCTGCTCTGGACCGTCAAATATAATGTCCACCCTATCGAATCTGTATGCAAACAAATTGTTTGTCAAATGTTAAATTAAGTTTGCAAAAGGCAGATCCCGTTGCTAGATTGAGAAAATATTGAACGAAAAGGCCGTTTCACAGGCGAGAATGGCCTAAATTTAGTCCACTTTGTGAGGGCGATCATGGAAAATATAATGAACAAGCCAGTTATTGGCGTAGTGATGTGCAGAAACAGGCTTAAGGGTCATGAGACCCAGACCCTGCAAGAAAAGTACCTGAATGCCATTATTAACGCGGGGGGCTTACCGATTGCCTTACCCCATGCGCTGGCAGAGCCAGAGCTACTTACCGCTCTGCTGCCAACCCTGGACGGGATTTACCTGCCGGGCAGCCCAAGTAACGTGCAGCCGCACCTTTATGGTGAAAACGGCGATGAGCCTGACGCCGATCCCGGGCGAGATCTTCTGAGTATGGCGCTGATTGCCGCCGCGCTCGAAAGGCGCATCCCCATTTTCGCCATCTGCCGGGGGCTGCAGGAACTGGTTGTTGCGACGGGAGGAACGCTGTATCGCCGCCTGTTCGAGCAGAACGACCTGCTTGAACACCGGGAAGATCCTGAACTGCCGGTTGAGCTACAATACGCCCCTTCTCATGAGGTTCAGGTTCAGGAGGGAGGACTGCTGTCTCAATTAATACCAGGCTGTAACACATTTTGGGTAAACTCGTTACACGGGCAAGGTGCACGAACGTTAGGACCACGGCTTCGCGTGGAGGCCCGTTCGACGGATGGGCTGGTCGAAGCGGTCAGCGTTCATGACCACCCTTTTGCCCTCGGCGTGCAATGGCACCCCGAATGGAACAGCAGCGAGTACGCCCTCTCACGTATGTTGTTTGATGGTTTTATCACCGCCTGTCAAAGCCACATTGCCGAGAAGCAACGGCTTTGACCACTACCGTAAAGGAAATGCAACTATGAGCGATGACGGACTGGCGCCAGGGAAACGTCTGTCTGAGATCCGCCAGCAATTGGGTCTCTCGCAGCGGCGTGCCGCCGAACTGTCTGGGTTAACACACAGTGCCATCAGCACCATTGAGCAGGACAAAGTGAGTCCTGCCATCAGTACGCTGCAAAAGCTGCTGAAAGTCTATGGGCTGTCGCTCTCGGAATTCTTTTCGGAACCGGAAAAACCTGATGAACCGCAGGTGGTTATTAATCAGGAAGACCTTATCGAAATAGGCAGTCAGGGGGTTTCGATGAAGCTGGTTCATAACGGAAATCCGAACCGTACGCTGGCGATGATTTTTGAAACTTACCAGCCTGGAACCACGACCGGAGAGAGGATCAAACATCAGGGTGAGGAGATCGGTACGATACTGGAAGGTGAAATAGTGCTGACCATTAATGGCCAGCCTTATCACCTGGTTGCAGGGCAGAGCTATGCCATCAATACCGGCATACCGCACAGCTTCAGCAATACCTCGGCAGGCATCTGCCGCATTATCAGTGCCCACACCCCCACCACGTTCTAATTACCACTCAGTCCCGGCGTAAGCGCGCTTACGCCGGGACAAATAAAAACGATCAATGTCGGCATTCAACGGGTTAATTCCCGGGATGCCCCACGGCTTCGTATTGCCTGAAACGGCCATGCCTTTATTTATCTGATTGCGAAAGAAAGGAGTGAATATGCATTTTCAGCACCTGACTTACTGGCAGGATAAAGCAAAAAACAGCGCCATTGAGACCCGGTTATTTATTAACGGTGCCTATTGTGACGCCGCCGATAATGCCACATTTGAAACCGTCAATCCCGCTACCCAACAGACGCTGGCGAACGTGGCCCGGGGCAAGCAGGCGGACGTGAACCGCGCGGTTCAGGCCGCGCGTGAGGTATTTGAGCGCGGTGACTGGTCACAGGCGTCTCCGGCGCAGCGCAAGGCCGTGCTGAATAAGCTCGCCGATTTGATGGAGCGCCACGGCGAAGAGCTGGCCTTACTGGAAACGCTGGACACCGGTAAACCCATCCGCCACAGCCTGCGCGACGATATTCCCGGCGCGGCTCGCGCCATTCGCTGGTACGCCGAAGCGGCGGATAAAGTCTACGGCGAAGTGGCGCCTACGGGTCCGGGCGAGCTGGCGATGATCGTGCGCGAGCCGATCGGGGTTGTCGCGGCCATCGTCCCCTGGAACTTCCCGCTGCTGCTGGCCTGCTGGAAGCTGGGCCCGGCGCTGATCACGGGCAATAGCGTGGTATTAAAACCGTCGGAGAAATCACCGCTCACCGCCCTGCGACTGGCCGGGCTGGCGAAGGAGGCGGGCCTGCCGGACGGCGTGCTGAATGTGATAAGCGGTTACGGCCACGAAGCGGGCCAGGCGCTGGCACTGCATCCTGAGGTCGAAGTGCTGACGTTTACCGGCTCTACCCGTACCGGCAAGCAGTTGTTGAAGGACGCGGGAGAAAGCAACATGAAGCGCGTCTGGCTGGAGGCAGGCGGCAAGAGCGCCAACATTATCTTTGCCGACTGTCCGGACATGGACAAGGCCGTGAGCGCGACCGCCGCCGGGATTTTTTACAACCAGGGGCAAGTCTGTATCGCCGGTACCCGCCTGCTGCTCGAAGACAGCATCGCCGATGACTTCCTGGCAAGGCTGAAAGCGCAGGCCCGTCACTGGCAGCCGGGCGATCCGCTCGACCCGGACAGCACGATGGGCATGCTCATCGACGCTGCGCACGCCGATACCGTCCACACGTTTATTCGCGAGGGAACCCGGAAAGGTACGCTGCTGCTGGACGGGCGGGAACAATCATGGCCTTCCGCAGTCGGTCCCACCATTTTTGTCGACATCGACCCTGCCTCCCCGCTGTGCCGGGAAGAGATTTTCGGGCCGGTGCTGGTTGTCACCCGTTTTAAAACCGAAGAGGAAGCCTTAACGCTGGCCAACGACAGTGAATACGGGCTTGGCGCGGCGGTATGGACCCGCGATCTCTCCCGGGCGCACCGCATGAGCCGCCGCCTGAAAGCCGGCTCGGTCTTCGTCAATAACTACAACGACGGTGACATGACCGTCCCCTTTGGCGGCTATAAGCAGAGCGGCAACGGTCGCGATAAGTCCCTGCACGCGCTGGAAAAATTTACCGAACTGAAAACCATCTGGATTGCCCTGGAGCCTCAATCATGACCGAACATACCACCAGCTACTACGCGGCCAGCGCGAATGCTTATGAACCTTTCCCGACGCTTAACGAGTCGATCAGCTGTGACGTGTGCGTGGTGGGCGGCGGCTATACCGGCCTCTCCTCCGCGCTGCATCTTTCTGAAATGGGCTACGACGTAGTGCTCCTTGAAGGTGCGCGCATCGGCTTCGGCGCCAGCGGACGCAACGGCGGCCAGCTGGTTAACTCCTACAGCCGCGATATCGACGTGATCGAGAAAAACTACGGGCCCGATGCCGCCAAAGTGCTCGGGAGCATGATGTTTGAAGGCGGGGAAATTATTCGGGAGCGTATCCAGCGCTATCAGATCCAGTGCGACTATCGTCCCGGCGGGCTGTTTGTGGCGCTAAATCATAAGCAACTGGAGACGCTGGAGGAGCAAAAGTCCAACTGGGAACGCTACGGCAACACGCAGCTGGAGTTGCTGGACGCCAGCGCCATCCGCCGGGAAGTCGACAGCGACCGCTATACCGGTGCGCTGCTGGACCGCAGCGGGGGGCACATTCATCCGCTGAACCTGGCGATCGGCGAAGCGGACGCCATTCGCCTGAACGGTGGGCGTGTATATGAACAGTCTCCGGTGACCGCCATTCAGCACACCAGCCCGGCAGTAGTAAGCACGCAGCATGGCCAGGTCACGGCCCGCTACGTGATCGTCGCCGGGAATGCCTATCTGGGCGATAAGATAGAACCGGAGCTGGCAAAACGCAGCATGCCCTGCGGCACCCAGGTGGTGACCACCGCCCCGCTGTCGGAAGAGGTCGCCCGCACGCTGATCCCCAATAACTACTGCGTGGAAGATTGCAATTATCTGCTGGATTACTACCGCCTCACCGCCGACAACCGCCTGCTGTACGGCGGTGGCGTCGTCTATGGCGCGCGCGATCCGGACGATGTCGAGCGCCTGGTGATGCCAAAGCTGCTCAAAACCTTCCCTCAGCTGGCAGGCGTCAAAATCGACTACCGCTGGACGGGCAACTTCCTGCTGACCCTGTCCCGTATGCCGCAGTTTGGCCGTCTGGACAAGAACATCTATTACATGCAGGGCTATAGCGGCCACGGCGTGACCTGCACCCACCTGGCCGGGCGGCTGATCTCGGAACTGTTGCGCGGTGACGCTGAGCGCTTTGATGCGTTTGCCAACCTCCCGCACTACCCCTTCCCGGGCGGCCGCAGCCTGCGGATTCCATTCACGGCGATGGGCGCGGCGTATTACAGCCTGCGCGATCGTCTTGGCGTATGATCGTTTCGACAAAAGGGTATCTGACATGAGTAACCAGGAATTTCATCAGCGCAGACTTTCTGCCACCCCGCGCGGCGTAGGCGTAATGTGTAATTTCTTTGCCCGCACGGCGGAGAATGCCACGCTTACCGACGTGGAAGGCAACGACTATATTGATTTCGCCGCCGGGATCGCAGTGCTGAATACCGGCCATCGTCATCCTGAACTGGTGGCCGCAGTGGAAAAACAGCTTCACCAGTTCACCCACACGGCCTACCAGATTGTGCCGTATGAAAGCTATGTTTCATTAGCCGAGAAACTTAACGAGCTGGCCCCGGTCCAGAGCCCGGCCAAAACGGCGTTCTTCACCACGGGCGCGGAAGCGGTGGAAAACGCCATTAAAATCGCCCGGGCCCACACCGGCAGACCGGGCGTGATTGCCTTCGGCGGAGGCTTCCACGGCCGAACCTATATGACCATGGCCTTAACCGGCAAGGTCGCGCCTTATAAGCTGGGATTTGGCCCCTTCCCGGGGTCGGTTTATCACGTGCCGTATCCCTCAGAGCTGCACGGCATCACGACGCAGGATGCCATCACGGCGATAGAACGCCTGTTCAAAGCGGATATTGAGGCGAAACAGGTGGCGGCGATTATTTTTGAACCCATTCAGGGTGAAGGCGGATTCAACGTCGCCCCGCCAGAGCTGGTGGCCGCCATCCGCCGAATCTGTGATGAGCACGGGATCGTGATGATTGCCGACGAAGTGCAGAGCGGCTTCGCCCGTACGGGTAAACTGTTTGCCATGGAACACTACGTGGACAAGCCCGACCTGATGACGATGGCGAAAAGCCTGGCAGGCGGAATGCCGCTGTCTGGCGTGGTGGGTCGCGCCGAAATCATGGACGCGCCGGCGCCCGGCGGTCTGGGGGGGACCTATGCAGGCAACCCGCTTGCGGTGGCCGCCGCGCACGCGGTGCTGAATATTATCGACAACGAGTCACTGTGCGCCCGCGCCTGCCATCTGGGGGATCGACTGAAAGCCACGCTGGAGGAGATTCAGGGCACCTTCCCTGCGCTCGTGGCGATAAGGGGAAGAGGATCGATGATTGCGGCGGAGTTTTTTGATCCCGAGAGCCGTGAGCCTTCGGCCGCCATCGCGCAGGCGATCCAGCAAAAGGCGCTCGCCCAGGGCCTGCTGTTATTGATCTGCGGCCAGTACGGCAACGTGATCCGCTTCCTTTATCCGCTGACCATTCCGGATGCCCAGTTCAACCAGGCGCTGGCGATCCTGCAACAGGTTATGCGCGATAAGTCCTGAGTGCCCACCGAAAACCGTCTCCCGGCATTCCGGAGACGGTTTCAACGGAGGAGATCGGCATAGATTTCCTCCGTGTGGGAAATGTTGGGGAATTTGCTCGGTTTCATTGTATGCTCCCTGAAACACATCCCTGGCATGAGGAAATAAGAATTGCAAAAAACATCCGCCTATCAGTCACTTGTGAAAACCTTCCAGCGCCTCTCCCGCTTCTCGCATCTCTCCTCCATCGCCAGCTGGGACATGTTCACCATGATGCCGCCCGGCGGCAGCGCCGCGCGCGGTGAAGCGCTGGCAGAGATGAGCGTCCTGCAACATCAGATCCTGACCGATAAAAAAGTCGGCGACCTGTTAGCGGCCGCAGCAGGGGAAGATCTGAATGACGTCGAACAGGCCAACCTGCGTGAAATGACGCGACAGTATCAGCAGGCTACCCTGCTGCCGGAATCGCTGGTGGAAGCCAAATCTCTCGCGGGCAGCAGGTGCGAGCACGCCTGGCGTACGCAGCGTCCCGCGAACGACTGGCAGGGCTTTTCCGCCAACCTGAAAGAAGTGGTGAAACTCAGCCGTGAAGAAGCCCGCCTGCGCGCAGAAGCCAAAGGCTGTACGCCGTACGACGCGCTGCTGGATATTTTTGAACCGGACATGACCAGCGCGCGCCTGGACGTGCTGTTTGGTGATATGAAAACCTGGCTGCCGGACCTGCTGGCAAGCGCGGTGGAGAAACAGGCTCAGCGGTCGTTCGTTCCGCCGCAGGGCCCCTTCCCGACGGCAACCCAGCGCGAACTGGGTCTGGAAGCCATGAAGATGCTCGGCTTCGATTTTAACGGCGGTCGCCTCGACGTAAGTGCGCACCCGTTCTGCGGCGGCGTACCGGAAGATGTGCGCATCACCACGCGCTATGATGAGGACGAGCTGCTCAGCGCGCTGTTTGGCGTGATCCACGAAACCGGACACGCGCGCTACGAACAAAACCTGCCGCGCGCGTGGGCAGGCCAGCCTATTGCCCTGGCACGCTCAACCGCGATCCATGAATCCCAGAGCCTGTTCTTTGAGATGCAGTTGGGACGCAGCGAAGCCTTTCTTAAGCACCTCCTCCCTGCCGTTCACGCCCGCTTTGGCAGTCAGGCGGCGTTTAGCGAAGAGAACTTTATCGCCTGGAACCAGCGCGTGAAGCCTGGCTATATCCGCGTCGATGCCGACGAAGTGAGCTACCCGGCACACGTGGTGCTGCGCTATGAGATTGAGCGCGCGCTGATCAACGGCGAGATTGAGGTGGACGATATCCCCGCCCTGTGGGATGAGAAAATGCAGGCCTGGCTCGGATTATCCACCAAAGATAACTACCGCAACGGCTGCATGCAGGATATCCACTGGACCGACGGCGGGTTTGGTTACTTCCCGTCGTACACGCTGGGCGCGATGTATGCCGCGCAGCTGTTCCATGCTGCAAAGACCGCGCTTCCGGGACTGGCGTCCTCCATCGCTGAAGGGGATTTTTCCGCCCTCTTTGAGTGGCTGCGTCAGAACATCTGGCAGCACGGTAGCCGCTTTAGCACGTCGCAGTTAATCACCCAGGCGACGGGGGAAGATCTGAATATCCGCTACTTCCGCGAACACCTGACCTCACGCTACCTGTAATGATAAGGCCGGGGTTCTTCCCCGGCCTTGTACATATGGTTACACGCCGATACCAATCACTCACGGAAACCCCGAATTTACAGGGATATAGTTATTTCAACGGCCCCGCAGTGGGGTTAAATGAAAAACCAAATTCGAGGGTATGAACATGAAAAAAGTATTAGCTCTGGTTGTTGCCGCTGCTATGGGTCTGTCTTCTGCTGCGTTTGCTGCTGAAACCACTGCTGCACCAGCTGCTGCGGCGCCTGCTGCAACGACCACCGCGGCGCCAGCAAAAACCGTACATCACAAGAAACACCACAAAGCCGCTAAACCGGCTGCAGAGCAAAAAGCGCAGGCTGCGAAAAAGCACCACAAAAAAGCCGCTAAACCAGCCGTAGAGCAGAAGGCTCAGGCTGCGAAAAAGCACCACAAGAAAGCCGCTAAACCAGCCGTAGAGCAGAAAGCCCAGGCTGCGAAAAAGCATCACAAAAAAGCAGTAAAACACGAAGCTGCTAAACCAGCTGCACAGCCAGCTGCGTAAGCGTACAAGCTTAACCGTGCCCTGCGGGGCACGTTGGTAAACCGGCGCTGAACCGGAAAAGGTTCTGCGCCGTTTTTTTTATCCGGAGGGCGTATGCTGCGACGCTATCGGTTTGAGCTGATTCTTATCCTGCTTATTTTATGCGCGCTCATCGCAAGCCGCTTTTATCTTTCCTGACTGTAGCACGCTGATTTTACTCCCACTTTAGCGCCGTCCCGTCTATAGTATTTTCATAGGGTTCACTTTTAATAATCATAATTACCCCCACCAGAGTGTGATATGCGTAAATCTGTTGTGTTGTTGCTGGGAACGTTTGGCCTTTTTTCTGGATTTTCACAGGCGGATGATGGCGGTGATAACGCCATTAGCGCGAAAGAGCTAAAGACGCTTTTTTTCGGTCATGACGATCGTACTCGCGTCACCGATCCTACCCAGGCTCCCTGGGACGCTATAGGCCAACTGGAAACCGCCAGCGGCAACCTGTGTACCGCGACGTTAATCACCCCGCAATTAGCGCTGACGGCGGGCCACTGCCTGTTGACGCCACCCAACGGTAAGCCAGACAAAGCGGTTGTCTTACGATTTGTGTCGCAAAAAGGGATCTGGCGCTATGAAATCCACGGCATTGAAGGTCGGGTTGATGCTTCTCTTGGGAAACGTCTTAAACCGGATGGAGACGGCTGGATTGTGCCGCCCGCGGCAGCCTCGTGGGATTTTGGCCTGATTATTTTGCGCTACCCGCCTTCGGGCATTACGCCGCTGCCGTTATTTGACGGCGATAAAGCGGCGCTCACCGCCGCGCTGAAAGCTGCCGACCGCAAGGTAACGCAGTCAGGCTACCCGGTCGATCATCTGGATGCGCTTTACACCCACACGGACTGTATCGTGACGGGCTGGGCGCAGACCAGCGTGCTTTCCCATCAGTGCGATACGTTGCCGGGCGACAGCGGTTCACCGCTGATGCTGAAAACCGATAACGGCTGGCAGTTGATTGGGGTTCAAAGCTCCGCCCCGGCGGCGAAAGACCGCTGGCGAGCCGATAACCGGGCCTTATCCGTCACCGGTTTTCGCGATAAGCTGGAAGCGCTGGCTAAAGAGTAAGCCAGCGCGGCCGTCTGTGGATCAGCGTGACCGATTGATCAGGCGAGTTTTATCATGATCATGCCCGCCAGCAGCAAGATCAGCCCTATCCAGCCTTTATTATTTAAACGCTGCCCGAAAAGCACCCACCCTGCGGCCAGGGTGGCGGCGATACCAAAACCGCCCCACAGCGCATAGGCCACAGACAGATCGATACCTTTGACCGCCTGTGACAGGGCGCTAAATGCCCCCAGCACTGCGGCAATCGACATCAGGCCATAAACCTTACGGCGAAAACCGTCAGAGAATTTCAGCAGAACGTTCGCCAGAATTTCCAGTACGATGGCGAAGCCCAGCCAGGCCGCGTGAACCCATTCAAACTGTTGCATGGTTCTGCTCCTTCTGCTGTTTTGTCGGTTTACGGGTACCTGATTTAATCAGCACGATACCCGCGACCAGCGTCGTTAACCCGGCGACCTTCATTGTTGTTAATGTTTCGTCGAATATCAGAACGCTGAACAGCGTAATCAATAAAATACCGATCCCTTCCCACAGCGCATAGGCCACACCCAGCGCAATTTTCTTCACCGCAAATGAGAGGAAAATATAGGAAAGGGATATCATCACCAGCATTAAAATAAAACCGGTATTGCCCTCGCTGACGCTTGCCCATTTCATTGACAGCGTGCCGGTAATTTCAGCGAGGATAGCCAGGGCTAATAAGATCCAGTAAAACATGTTTTTCTCCTGCTTGAGAATATAATCCATCGTGGCCCGCTGCATGCAGCAAACCAAAAAAATATGAAATTAAATCAGACAGCTAAGCGCGTAGCGCCAGCTCAGGCAGAAGAGGTGACTATAGTGCGGTGCGCCAGTGTTGCTCACCAGCAATCAGGCAGAAGGAGGTAGAAAATAGAGCAGCGTTGTTTGAAGAATAGGTCCTGAACAAATTGTCCATAAAATTACAATTATCCGCGTTGTTGCTTCTCGTCTTTGCGGATGAAAATTGTCCTCGGTAGTTGAACACGCCAAATTTGTACCATAACTGAAGATTTTACTCAAAGTCTTTTCAATTCTTTACCCATCCCGTTTGATTTTGGTTAGTTTATTGCAGGACGTTTACCCTCTATTATAAATAAAAAGCGTTTTTTGGAGTCACCATGGCTAAACCCATTATTACCCTCAACGGGTTAAAAATTGTCATCATGCTGGGCATGCTGGTGATCATACTCACTGGCGTTCGTTTTGCCGCCGACATCATTGTGCCCTTTATTCTGGCCCTGTTTGTTGCGGTGATCCTTAACCCACTGGTCCGGCGCATGACGCGGCTGCGCATCCCGCGCGTGCTGGCAATTACTCTGCTAATTAGCGTCATTATTTTCGCCATGGTGTTACTGGTTGCGTATCTGGGTACCTCGCTGAACGAACTGGCGCGAACGCTGCCGAAATACCGTTCCTCGCTGGCGATACCGCTGCTGCAGCTTGAGCCCTGGCTTCAGCGCGCGGGAATAGAAGTCTCGGTTGAGGAGCTTCTTAAATATATCGACCCTAATGCGGCCATGACCATCGTCACAGGCCTGCTGACGCAGCTTTCCAATGCCATGACCTCCATTTTCCTGCTGTTTTTAACGGTGGTGTTCATGCTGCTGGAGGTGCCACAGCTGCCCGCAAAGTTACAGCAAATCATGGTTCGTCCGGTTGAAGGAATGGGCGCTATTCAGCGCGCGCTGGACAGCGTTTCACGCTATCTGGTACTGAAAACCGTCATCAGCCTGGTCACCGGGGTGGTGGTCTGGGGAATGCTGGTGGCGCTGGACGTCCGCTTTGCGTTCGTCTGGGGGTTACTGGCATTTGCGCTCAATTACATTCCTAACATCGGCTCCGTGCTGGCGGCAATCCCCCCTATTCTTCAGGTGCTGGTATTCAGTGGATTTTATGATGCACTGATTCTGCTGGCCGGCTATCTGGCGATTAACCTGGTATTCGGGAATATTCTTGAACCACGAATGATGGGGCGTGGGCTGGGGCTTTCGACGCTGGTCGTCTTTTTGTCCCTGATTTTCTGGGGCTGGCTGCTCGGTCCCGTAGGCATGCTGCTCTCCGTTCCGCTGACCATCATCGTGAAGATTGGTCTGGAACAGACGGCGGGCGGGCAAAGCATCGCCGTGCTGCTGAGCGATATGAGCCATCAATAGCCGTCATTCCGCCATCGACATGAGGGGCTTGCTTGCCCTTCCTCCTTCACGGTATGCCCTGAGCGCCCTCTGCCAGTCCGTCAGAGGGTACACCGTTCCGGGGCTGTATTCACTGGCGCGCATCCGGGGCCAGATTTGATCGAACTCCGCGCGCCACGCCTCTGCGCTGAGCCCATCCAGATAGTTACGAATATGGAACCACGCCACGCGCGGCAGGGGCCGCTGCTGGCGGAAGGTCTGCCCGGAGAGCAGCCCGTAGCAGACAAATATGCCCTGCTCCGGCAGCACGCTCAGGATCGCTTCCGCCAGCGCCCCGCCGGTTGCATCGTAAACGACGTCGGCACACGCGGCAACGGAGAGAATCCGCTGCATGTCATGCTGTGCGACAGGAACGATCCCCATCGCCGCCAGCCGTTCAGCGTGAACGGGCGAACGATGAATACCGTACACCGCCTCTGCCCCCGCCAGACGCGCCCACTGCCCGAGCAGAATAGCGCAATCCGAACCGGCGGCCGTGAGCAGCACCCGCTTTCCCCGCGGTGGATAGTGGCTCAACATCATCTGCGCCGCCAGCGGGTTGATATAGGCCCGCGCGGCCAGGCGTGAATCGACATCATCCGGCACGGGTATCGCATACTCTGCCGGGCAATCCGCATAGCGCTGCCAGGTGCCCTGCCCGCGCAGCGGCAGAACGCGTTTACCCGGCAGATGCGCAAAAGACGCGGGCGCCTGAATGACAACGCCGACGCCTTCATACCCCGCGACGGCGGGCAGCGGGGTTCTGTGGCGGTAAGCGCCGGTAATGGGAATGAGATCGGACGCGTTCACCGGCGCATACAGCATTTGCACGCGGAGGTATCCCGGCGCAAGCGCGCCCGGCGGCGCAGTTTCAGGTTGCAGAACAGATTCTGGCTCGCCAAAACGGCGATACCAGAGGGCCAGATTTTCCATTACGATCTCACGGCTGACGGCGGAATACTTAATCGCGCCAGCCCATTGCCGGTGCGACATGTTTGAGAATGGACTCAATCACGTGCGCATTGTAATCCACACCGAGCTGGTTCGGTACGGTCAGTAATAACGTATCAGCCTCGGCAATCGCCTCGTCCTTCTTCAGCTGTTCAATCAGCCTGTCAGGCTCCGCGGCATAGCTGCGCCCGAAGATCGCGCGCGTTTTTTCATCAAGATACCCCACGCTATCGCTGTCGTTGCGGCTGGCGCCGAAGTACATCCGGTCGCGGTCGTCCATCAGGGCAAAAATACTGCGGCTGACCGAGACGCGTGGCTGCCGCGTATGCCCTGCCTCTTTCCACGCCTGACGGTACGCGCGGATCTGTTTTGCCTGCTGAATATGGAACGGCTCACCGGTTTCATCGTCTTTCAGGGTTGAGCTTTGCAGGTTCATTCCGAGCTTCGCGGCCCATACCGCCGTCGCATTCGAACCGGCGCCCCACCAGATACGCTCCCGCAGCCCTTCAGAATACGGTTCCAGGCGCAGCAGCCCAGGCGGATTGGGGAACATCGGCTGTGGATTCGGCTTTGCAAACCCTTCGCCGCGCAGCACCTCAAGCAGCACCTCGGTATGACGGCGCGCCATGTCCGCTTCGTTTTCTCCTTCCTGCGGGACATAGCCGAAATGACGCCATCCATCAATGACCTGCTCCGGGGAGCCGCGGCTGATGCCAAGCTGCAAACGGCCGCCGGAGATCAGATCTGCCGCGCCCGCATCCTCGGCCATATACATCGGGTTTTCATAGCGCATATCAATCACGCCCGTACCGATTTCAATGGTTTTCGTTTTCGCGCCTATTGCCGCCAGCAGAGGGAACGGCGAGCTAAGCTGACGGGCGAAGTGGTGCACGCGGAAATAGGCGCCGTCCGCGCCCAGCTCTTCAGCGGCCACGGCCAGGTCGATGGACTGCAGCAGCGTGTCTGCCGCCGAGCGCGTTCCGGACTGCGGAGAAGGCGTCCAGTGACCAAACGATAAAAAACCGATCTTTTTCATAACCCTGTGTCCTGATAATGCGTTGCGTTCTGTCCACTTTACGCATTACCCGGTAAGAATAAATGCCGTTTATTTAACGGAAAGCATCAAATAAATTGACGGAATAGCGGGGTTCGTCATTCCGCTCCATAATGGATATAATATCCCCCACTTTTTTCATGGCAGGTAAAACCGGCAATGGCTCTGATCCCTAAAAACTACGCGCGACTGGAAAGCGGCTATCGCGAGAAAGCATTAAAAATCTATCCCTGGGTCTGCGGACGCTGCTCGCGGGAGTTCGTCTATTCCAACCTGCGTGAATTGACGGTTCACCATATCGATCATGACCATACTAACAACCCGGAAGATGGCAGCAACTGGGAGCTGTTGTGCCTGTTTTGCCACGATCACGAGCATTCGAAATACACCGAAGCGGATCAGTACGGCACCACCGTGGTCGCCGGTGAAGACGCGCAAAAAGACGTGGGCGTCGCCACGTTTAACCCGTTTGCCGATTTAAAAGCGATGATGGATAAGAAGAAATAATCTTCTCGTCCGCTCGTGCTCCGCAATTTTAAAATGTCCAGGTGATAGCGGCGGTTGCAGACCCCTCATTGCGCCGCATCACTATTGGGCTTTCATTCGCATGGTCGCCAAGCCAGGTATAGTCCGCGCTCAGGACCGTTCCCCAGTGAGCATCGAACTGATGGCTCCAGGTCAGGCTGGTGTCGACGCCATAAAATCCCCCCGGCGCTGAATAGCGGCGATAGCCGGTGCGGCGGCTCTGCTGCTCGCTGACCCCATACCAGGTATTCAGATAACGGCTGTCGCCAAACAGAGCCGCAGACTGAAGGGCGATCGTGTCCTCGCTGTTTTGTAGGGGCATCAACGTAACGGACGCCTGATAACTTACGCCCTGGCTGTCCGTTAACGGTAGCGTCGCCTTACCCTCAACGCTTAGCCAGGACGCAGCCTGCCAGCCGACGGCCAGGCCGGTATTCAGGGTGGCATCAATGTCCCCCATCCCCTTCAGATTGTTTGCGCCCTCACGCCAGCCAGAATTTTTCTCTGCCCTCCCGAGGTCGTAACCCAGCGTATGTTCCAGGTACCAACCGCTGTCGTTTTGCAGGTCATATCCCACTCCTTTTTGTGCATCAATAAAGAAAGCACCCTTGCGCCCCTGCAGCACAGGAACCACCTGCCACACCTGCTTGTCTGAGCCTGAATAACGGGGGGCATAGTGACCGCCCAGCCCGACGGTTAAAGAGCCGGAAGCGGCGTCATCATCCGCCTGCACACCTGAGGCAACGGCCATCAGAAGCGGAACGGTCATATACAGGCCTTTTTTTATCGCTATCATACTGTTCTCCACGCAGACGCTGGCGTCTGCTGATTCAGGGTCTGCCACACAATGTTGGCGCAGTATGGTTTGGCTAAATCAATGAATCGTCGGGATAGTGTTAAGAAACGGTCAAGGTGAACGGATGTTGTCCAGAAGAGTGCTGATTATTGAAGATGACGCCGATGCGGCTGGCGTGCTTGAAGCCTATTTACGTCGTGAAAATTACGATGTCACCATTACCGGAGACGGTCTTTCCGGGCTGGATATGGCGCAGCGGTGGAAACCCGACCTCATCCTGCTGGACGTGATGCTGCCCGGGCTTAACGGCACCGAAGTGCTGGCCGGACTGCGTCGTAAAAGCGATGTACCGGTGATCATGGTCACCGCCATGGGCGACACCCCCGATCGCATTGGTGCCCTGCGGTACGGTGCCGATGATTATGTTGTGAAACCCTATCATCCGGGAGAAGTCGTGGCTCGCGTACAGGCGGTGCTGCGACGCAGCAGTAAAAAAGAGACAGACGACGAGATCCTTCGCTGGCAAACGCTGGAGGTGGATGTGGCCGCCATTGTGGCGAGCGTGGATAACGGCGGCGACGCGCCCGTGATGCTCGATCTTACGCCAACGGAATTCTCGCTTCTGGCAACGCTGCTGCGTTCTCCCGCACGCCCCTTTTCCCGTCAGTACCTGCTGGAACACTGTCTGCCGGAAAGCGAGGCGCTGGAGCGCGTGGTGGACACCCATATTTATAACCTGCGTAAAAAACTCGAAGCGGCGGGTATTTCCGGCGTGTTGATTAACGTTCGCGGCGTGGGATACAGGTTCAGACAACCATGATAAAAAACCGGCACTCCTCTCTCTGGCGCTGGATTTGCGCGCGTATCCTGGCACTGGCCATCGGCAGCGTGATCGTCATTGCCACCTGCATGTGGCTACGTTATGCGGTACAGAACTACTGGATAATGGGCAGAATGCCAGCGGCGGTCCGGCAGGAATTTCTGACGCTCAGCCAGAACCCACAGGCCGATCCGGCCCGCTTCCACAGCATTGTGGATACCTGGTGGGGGCTGAGTTATTCCACGCCATCCATCGCCTCTGCGGACTGGGTTACGGTGGCCCTGCTGGTGCTGGTGATGATCCCGTTTATTGTGGTGATGGGGTTAAAACACGCCCGACCGCTGGCGCTGCAGTTCAGCCGTCTTCGCGATGCCGCCAAAGATGTCGCCGACGGGCAGTTTGGCCGTCAGGCTGAACTGGTCAAGGATGCGCCAGCGGAAATGGTCAGCTTTGCAAACGACTTTAACTCCATGACGGGGCAACTCGCCCGCTATGAAAAAGAGCTCCGCGCCTCGCACGTCGCGATGGCGCACGAGCTGCGCTCGCCCCTGACGGCCGCCATTGGTCGTCTGCAGGGCATGTTGGACGGTGTGTTTGATGCCAGCCCGGTGCAGCTGGGAATGGTGATGAAACAGCTTCAGCATCTTAATCGCCTGACCGATGAGCTTCACCTTCTCTCGTTAGCGGACGCGGGAAATCTGGTGCTGGAAGAGCAGACCTTTTCTCTGGATGAGCTTATTCAGGAGCGGGCGGCCTGGATCATGCCGCAGGCCGAAGCGCATCATTTTACGATTACGCTGCGTAACCCGCGTACGTTCCCGTTCAGAGGCGATGCGTTCCGCATGGGGCAGGTATTTACTATCCTTATGGAAAATGCACTACGCTACGGGCGCGAAGGCGGCCATCTTGAGGTGGCGCTGCACTACGCCAGCGGGCATTACGCCATTGAATTTCACGATGACGGACCGGGCGTATCCCCCCAGTTCTTACCGGACATGTTTAAGCGCTTTAGCCGTGAGGAGCAGTCCCGCGCGCGGCATTCCGGCGGCAGCGGCCTCGGTTTGTCTATCGCCCGGGCGATTTGTCAGGCACATGGGGGCACGATCGAGGCCTCATTACCGGAAACGGGCGGCCTTGCTGTGCGTATTTTGTTACCCTGGCAGCCGTCCGGTAATAAAAATATCCTCTCTTGATAAACCCTTGACAGAACATCGAATCTTTCTCGACGTAGCGCGCATTTAATAACGCCCTCATCTTTATGGAGCGGCGTTATGTCAGACGAATTTGTTCTCTCCCTCCGCCACTGCCTGCACCATCTGTACGGCGTGGCGCGTACTCTTTCCTGGGTAAATTTTCTCCCTCTGGTCCTGCTCGCGCTGGTGATTTTTCCGCTCACCGGCTGCGGTGACAAACAGGAAAATAAGCCTGCCCCAGTGCGTACGGTGCGCTACGTCGTCGTACGTACAGCCCAAACCCTCCCCGCGCTGGAAAGGACCGGTGAGATCCATGCCCGCGATGAAACGACGCTGAGCTTTCAAACCGGGGGGCGAATACTGACGCGCAGCGTTGATATTGGCGATCGGGTTAATGCCGGACAGCTGCTGGCCACACTTGAAAATACCACCGGACAAAATCAGCTCGACAGCGCAACGGCCGACTATGAAGGGGCCAAAGCCTCAGCGCAGGTTGCCGCGCTTAACGTCAGCCGAATGCAAAAGCTCATGCCGACGGGCGCAATAGCCCGCACGCAACTCGACAGCGCCCGCGCGGACTGGCTTGTCGCCCGCGCGCGATTAAAAAGCAGCGAGGCCGCGTGGCGTAACGCCCGCGAAAGCCTTGGCTGGACGCGCCTTATCGCTCCACAAACCGGCACGATCACCGAGGTGAGCGCCTCTGCGGGCCAGGTTGTCAGCGCGGGACAGACGGTGCTTACGCTGGCAACCGGCGAAGCCCGCGACGTAGCGTTTGATATCGCCACGCCCGATGCGATACCGCCGCTGGATAAGGCGGAATTGCGGGTTTCCCTGCTCAGCGACCCGTCGGTACAGGCATCTGCCGTGCTGCAGGATATCACCCCGCAGGCCGATCCTCAGACCCGCACCTGGCGCGTCAGAGCCACCCTGATAAACCCGCCAGCGGCGATAGCGCTGGGTGCCAGCGTCACCGTCACCCTGCCCTCGACTGGCCCGCGAGGTTACGTCATTCCCGCATCGGCGCTGAGCCGAACAGGAGATAGACCGGCGGTGTTTGTGATTAACCCGCATTCGCAGGCGCAGCTGCGTGCGGTGGTGCCTGCCTGCTATACGGCCTCCTCGGTGATTATCGCCTCCGGCCTTGAGCCAGGCGACCGGGTGATTACGGCTGGCGTGAGCAAACTCCGTTCCGGAGAGCCGGTGGTACCCGGGGAGGTTCAGCCATGAACACGAAACCGGAAGCGAAATTTAACCTGTCCGCATGGGCGCTTAACCATCAGCAGATGGTCAGTTTCTTCATGCTGCTGATCGTGGCGATGGGCGTGTTCTGCTATGAAAAACTGCCGCGTAATGAAGATCCGGTTTTTACCATCAAAACGGCGGTCGTCTCCGCGCAGTGGCCGGGCGCGTCCGTAACGGACACCACCCGTCTGCTGACCGATACGCTTGAAAAAAAGCTGCAGGAAACGCCCTGGCTTGATTATCTCGAAAGTGAAACCCGTGCCGGGAGCGCGGTTATCCATGTGAATCTCCGTGACAATACCCCACCGCAAAAGGTGCAGGACATTTGGTATCAGATCCGCAAAAAAATGCAGGACATCGCGCCGTCTTTACCGGAAGGCGTTCAGGGCCCGGCCGTGAACGACGAATTTGACGATACGTTCGGCACGATTTACGGCTTTATTCCCGACGGCTACACCTTACGGGAAGTGCGGGATCGCGTTGAGACAATACGTCGTGAGCTCGCCTCCTTGCCAGATATCGGCAAAACCACCCTGCTGGGCGAACAGCAGGATCAGATGGTTCTCGCCTTTTCTCCGGCCCGTCTGGCGGGTATGGGACTGGATATTCAGGCGGTCGCCGATGCGCTGCGGGCGCAAAACGCGGTTGTCCCGGCTGGCGTTATGCGTACCGGGCAGGAGAACATCGCGATCAAGGTCAGCGGGGCGCTCACGTCCGAAGAGAGTTTACGCGCCGTCACGCTGCATATTAACAATCGCTATATTCCGCTGACCGATATCGCCACCGTCACCCGGGAAGCCGCCGAGCCGCCGGCCCCCGCGTACCGGGTAAACGGCAAACCGGCCATCGGGCTGGCGGTGTCAATGGCGCCAACGGGCAACATGCTGCGTTTTGGCGCCGCGCTGAACGCCAGAATGACAGTCCTCAGCGCCGGGCTGCCGCACGGTATTGAAATGGTGAAAGTTGCCGATCAGTCGGCGGTGGTCAGTGACGCGGTAAGTGGTTTTGTCCGGGTGCTTATTGAAGCTGTTGTTATCGTGCTGGCGGTTTCATTTGTCTCGCTGGGTTTGCGGGCGGGGCTGGTGGTGGCTGCGGCCATTCCGCTGGTGCTCGCCATGACGTTTGCCGGCATGATGCTCGCCGGCATCGGGCTTCAGCGTATCTCGCTTGGGGCGCTGATCATTGCGCTGGGTCTGCTGGTGGATGACGCCATGATCGCCGTCGAAACGATGGTCTCCCGACTGGAAGCCGGGGATTCCCGTCGGCATGCGGCCACCCATGCATTCAAAACGACGGCCTTCCCGATGCTCACTGGAACCCTGGTGATGATTGCCGGGTTTATTCCCGTTGGTTTTGCGGCCTCCAGCGCCGGTGAATATTGTTTTTCCCTGTTTGCGGTAGTGCTGATTGCCCTGCTCTGCTCCTGGGTTGTCGCGATCCTGTTTTCGCCGCTGACGGGCACGTGGCTGCTGCCGGAGAAGGTCAGACATCGCGCGGCAGGCCCTGGAAGGATCGCGCGCGGGTACGGGCGGCTTTTAGGGCTGGCGCTACGTCACCGGCTCGCCACCGTGCTGATTGCGCTTTCCGCGCTGGGGCTGTCCGTGTACGGCACGACGTTTATGCAGGGTGAGTTCTTCCCCGCGTCGGACCGGCCTGAGCTGCTGGTCAGCCTGACGCTTCCGGCCAACGCGTCGCAGCCCGAAACGTTAAGAGAGGTGGAAAAGCTGGAACACGCGCTGGCCGGCAACAGCAATATCGAGCGCTACTCGACGTACGTCGGGTCAGGAGCCATCCGTTTTTACCTGCCGATGGACGTGCTGCTGGAAAATGAAAACATCGCCCAGATTGTGGTGGTGGCGAAGGATCTTCAGGCGCGGGATCGTCTGCATGGGCAGTTGAACAGGCTGCTGGCGGCGCAGTTTAGCGACATCATCACGCGCGTGTCGCCCCTGGAGCTTGGGCCGCCCGTCGGCTGGCCAATCAAATACCGGGTGAGCGGGCCTGATTATCTGCAGGTCCGGGCGCTTGCGAACCGTCTGGCCGACGCGATTGGCCAATCGCCGCTGTCGCGCGAGGTTAACCAGACGGCCGGAGAGCCGGAGAGGATCATTACTCTGAAGGTGAATCAGACGGCGGCCAGGGCGGCAGGAATATCGTCAGAAGCTCTCGCCCGCACCTTGAATACCCTCTGGTCCGGCAGCGTTGTCACCTCGGTCAGGGATAACGATCGCCTTGTCGACGTGGTGCTACGGGCCACGGACAATGAACGTCACAGCACCGCCCCCCTCTCCTCGCTGACCGTTCAGGGGAATGACGGTAAAAAAATTCCGCTCAGCGCCGTCGCGACGCTGGTCTGGAGCGTGGACGATCCGGTCATCTGGCGTCGACAGCGGTTGCCTTTTATTACGGTGCAAACTGACCTCGCGCCGGGGCTGAGGGCCGAAGCGGTATCGGCGGCGCTGCGTCCGGCGATCGACACGCTGCGCGCGGAGCTGCCAGCCGGTTACAGCATAGAAGAAGGCGGCGCGGTTGCCGAATCAGATAAGGGGAACAGCTCCGTTTTTAGCGTTCTTCCGGTGACGCTTGTCATCATGTTGATGCTGCTGATGCTTCAGTTGCGCCGATATTCCCGGATGCTGCTGGCGCTTCTGATGGCCCCGTTTGGTTTACCGGGGATTGTGCTGGCTATGCTGCCCGGCGGCACGCCGATGGGATTTGTCGCGCTGCTGGGCGTCATCGCCCTGGCGGGGATGATCGTGCGTAACGCGGTGATACTGATTAGCGAGGTAGACAGTAATCTTGCTCAGGGGATGGCAAACGATGCCGCGATTGTGGCGGCCGCGGAGCATCGGGCCAGACCCATCTGTCTGACCGCCTGCGCCGCCATTCTGGGCATGATCCCGATCTCTCATCAGGTATTCTGGGGGCCAATGGCCTATGCGATTATCGGCGGGCTGCTGGTCGCGACGCTGGTAACGCTGACCGTATTACCCGCGTCGTTTAGCCTGCTGTTACAGTGGGGGGACTCAGCGCAAAGCCGCAGAAGAAAGGTGAGCTGAGGCTCAATCGTTCCCCGGCAGATTACACAGCAGTCAGCGCAAAACGGTTCCTCAGGATCCGGGGGATCTCATCCTCCGTCAGCTGCGGCTAAACTGTGCAAACGAACCCACGCCTCGCCTGCTGAATGCCATGGAACAGATTAGCGCGCGGTGTCATGAACTGGCGGCTCTTCTCCGGGGGCGGTTTTACACTAAACTTTCCAGCCACTCGGTAAAGGCCCGCACCTTGCGGGAGAGATGGCGGTGTGGATAGAGAAGCGACAATTTACGATCCGGGGAGCGATGCTCCGGTAACACTTCAACCAGTTGGCCGCGGTCAATATAGGGCTGCAGAAAAAGATTCATCCCCTGTATTAACCCTAACCCGGCCAGGCCCGCCGCGATGTAGGCTTCGGAGTTATCCACGACCAGCTTGCCGGGCAACGTTATTTCCGCAATGCCTTCTGGCGTAGTAAACGTCCAGGGTTGAATTTTTCTGCTGTTGTTATTGATCCAGTTGATGGCCTGATGTTTGTATAAATCATCCAGCGTTTCTGGCGTACCGTGTTTTGCCAGCCAGGCCGGGCTGGCACAGGTCGTGATTTTTATGTTCCCGATTTTGCGCGCGACATAGTCACCATCGTCCAGCTCCCCCACTCGCAGCACACAGTCCAGGCCATCGCGCAGCATATCCCGACGGCGGTCAGAGCTGCTCAGTATGATGTCGATTTCAGGATGCTGCCGATAAAAATCCGGCAGGTTGGGTATGACCCTCAGCGCCGCAAAAGCGATGGGCATATCCACCCGCAACTGACCGTGTATTGCCCGGCCAGTGCCAAACGACTCCAGTAAATCGTCCGCCTGCGCCAGCAGGGGTTTACTTCGGCGATAAAACGCCTCTCCGTCCGGCGTCAGGCTAATCCGCCGCGTTGTTCTCTGCAGCAAACGCGTGCCGCTGTGCTGCTCCAGATGCTGTAACGCTTTGGTGACCGCCGGACGGTGGATCTGCAGATTTTCCGCCGCCTGGGTCAGGCTGCCCGACTCGACAATTTCAATGAAAACTCTAATTGATTCAAAGAGATTTAGTTGCATTGGTTGTCTCTTTTGCCGTCACAGGAATGTCAGGATTGTTACTTATTTTATAACAGTGATGAATCTTTTTGGCTATTTTTCCTAACAATCTTCCGCCCTACACTCTCCTCCATTCAAACGTGAGGAATGTTCTGCTATGAAAAATAACCGTATCTGTCAGATCCTGGGTATCGAAAAGCCTGTTATTCAGGGACCGTTATCCTGGCTTACTGATGCCCGTTTAGTGGCCGCGGTCAGCAATGCAGGAGGACTCGGCGTGCTCGGCCCCAACGCAGGGTTAACCGCCGATACCGCGGTCTCCACGCCGGAAGAAACCGCCGAAAAAATGCGGGAAGAAATTCGCAAAACCAAACGGCTGACCGAAAAACCCTTCGGCGTGAACCTGATCCCCACCGCCGTTAATGACGTCTGGACCGGGCCAATTCTTAAGGTGATAAAAGAGGAAGGCGTCAGGGCCGTGGTGTATACGGGCTATGGTGAAGGCAGCATTATTCCTGCGCTGTTCAGTGAATTAAAAGAGGCGGGTATTGCCATTATCTACCGCGACATTAATCCCACCCCGGAAAACACCCGTCTCGCGGAAGACGCAGGGGCTGACATTATTGTGGCCACCGGTTTTGATGAAGGCGGTACCTTACCCGCAACGGCGCTTGGCACCTTTTCCATCGTGCCGCTGATTGCCGATGCCGTGGAGCATGTTCCGGTGATGGCGGCGGGCGGTATTACCGATCGCCGCACCGCCAGAGCGGCGCATGCGTTAGGTGCGGAAGGCGTGTTTGCCGGTTCGGTCTTTATCAGTACCGTAGAAAGCCGCGTGCCGCAGGAGGTCAAAGAGAAAATTGTTGCCGCCAACGGCCTGGACCTGCTGCTTTTCCGCACCGTCCCTCACTACTATCGTTCTCTGCCCGGCAAGCTGGCGGAAAAACTGGCGGCGTTGGATAAAGCTGGCGCAAGCAATGAAGCGCTGGGCAAGGCGATGGGAGGATTGCGGGGCCTGCGCCTGGGCATGCTGGAAAATAACACCGATGAAGGTTATATCGCGCTCGGCACGGGGATCGGGAATATCCGCAGCGTGAGAAGCGTGGTCGAGGTTGTCGATGCGTTAACGGTTGAGTAAGCCCTTAACCCTGATGCTATGGACGCAGCACAGGAGCGGCGTCCGTAAACCGTCTTCGGCTCTTTGTCACACATAGCCGCCTTTCATCTCGCCACCGGTAAATCCGCGTAGCGCGTCGTATAGGCCGGTGACAGCATCTCCCGCTTCATCGCCCAGGCTTTCTCAATCCCCTGCCCGGCAAACCATATTTTCCCTTTGCCGGAATGATTTAAGCTGTCGATCGTCGCCATCAGCGCCGCGCTGTTGGCGCTCGGGCGGTTATCGTCAAACAAATTCAGCTGGGCAACGCCGCTGCTGAAAAAGTCTGCCAGCATCACCCCCGCTTTCATATAGCGATATCCGTCAAGCCAGATACGCCCCAGCGCCTCAGTGGCGGCACGGATGATATCGCGCGAATCATTGGTGGGCGTCATCAGGGTGACGGAAGCCTGGTTGCCGTAATAAATTTCGTTGTCGGCATGCGGGCTGGTGCGCACAAACACGCTGATAAAGCGGCAATACTGATGCTCGCCACGCAGTTTTTCCGCAGCACGTTCTGCATAGGCGCAAATGGCCTGATGCATCTCCTCGTACTGCGTAATACGGTGTCCAAACGAACGACTACAGATAATTTGCTGCTTCGTGGGAGTAAACTCTTCCAGATCGAGGCAGGGCTCACCTCGAAGCTCGCGCGCCGTGCGCTCCATTACCACGTTAAAATGTTTGCGGATGACCCAGGATGACGCTTCCGCCAGCTCCAGCGCCGTGGTTATCCTCATCGCGTTAAGTTTTTTCGTGATGCGTCGTCCTACGCCCCACACCTCCTCCACCGGAACCTTTGCCAGCAGCTTACGCTGCCGTCCACGATCCGAGAGATCGACCACGCCACCGGTGGCTGACCACCGCTTCGCCGCATAGTTGGCCAGCTTCGCCAGCGTTTTAGTCGGCGCAATCCCGACGCCCACACTTAAGCCTGTGTTTTTAAAGACCTGCGTACGCATCTGATGACCGAATGCTTCCAGCGAGATGCAGTTGCTGACACCCGAAACGTTCACAAATGCTTCATCGATGGAGTAGATCTCAATGGCCGGCGCGAGATCGGTCAGCGTCTGCATCACCCGGCTGCTGAGATCGGCATACAGCGCATAGTTGGAGCTAAAGACGTAAACCCGCGACGGATACCCCTTCTCTTTGAATTTAAAATAGGGCTCCCCCATTTTTATGCCGAACTGCTTTGCCTCCCGCGACAGCGAAATAATACAGCCGTCGTTATTGGACACCACCACGATGGGCTTACCCACCAGATCGGGGCGAAACACCCTCTCGCAGGAGGCATAGAAGCTATTCACATCAACCAGCGCGAACATGTTTATGCGTTTTGAGCGTATGAGTGACGACACCGAAGATTTGCAGCTCCTCTTCGGACTGAAAGGCGATCGGCTGATAGCGGGCATTACGCGGCAGCAGCCGCAGAACCGGGCGGGTCTGTAGCTCTTTCACCGTAAACTCGCCGCCGACCGACGCCACAACAATGTCCCCGTGTTCGGCATTTAACGAGCGGTCTACCACCAGCAGATCGCCGTCGCTAATCCCTGCGCCGATCATGGAGTCCCCGCTCACTTTGATAAAGTAGGTCGCACTGGGGTGCCTGACCGCCAGCCGGTTAAGATCGAGACGATCCTCCACATAATCCTGCGCAGGGCTTGGAAAGCCACAGGCAACACGCTCAAGATATAAAGGTAATTCAATAAGTTGCTTTGGATGATAAGAAAAGAGAGTGTCCATAAATGCCTTTCCCGCCAGATACTGTATATAAACACAGTATTACGGATTACGGCACAGGATCAAGGTCATTTCCGACAAAGACCGCAAACGCGTTGAAGTTTGAGCGGATTTAATTTAGCAACCTCTCCTGCTGGCGATCGCAGACGGGCCAACCAAAAGTCATAAAAAAGTCAACAACAAACACTTTAAAATCACTTCATGTGAAAAAAAGATCATTAAATCACTATAGAAACACTATTAATTGACTTAAACATCAGAATAACGCATATTTTAGGGCACGAATTATCAAGATTTTTGGAGGACGTTTTCTATGCCAGCCCGTGACTATCCCGACAAGCGAGTTGCCCGCGGTTTAGCAAAGGAGGCCGATCTCAGGATGTTGAGCGCCCGCATTGAGCCTGACCTGATGGAATACATCAGAATCACCGCCTTTGAGACGCGAAAAAGCAAGCAGGAAATTGTGGCAGAAGCGTTAGCGCTTCACAGACAAAAAAGTCAATGCGGAGTCTGAGCAGGCAAAGCCTGGAAGTGTCCTTCCGGCTTTGCCCATGCTGTGATTAACCCATCAGCGCATTCAGTTTTTCAAGTGCTTCAGGCGGCAATTGCACCTCTCCCGCCGCGAGGTTTTGCCGCAGATGCGCCACGGATGACGTGCCGGGGATCAGCAGGATGTTCGGCGACCGTTGCAGCAGCCATGCCAGCGCAACCTGCATCGCCGTTGCGCCCAGGGAATCCGCGACGGCCTGCAGGCCGGTGGACTGCAGTGGCGTGAAGCCTCCCAACGGGAAGAACGGCACATACGCAATCCCCTGCTGCGCCAGTAAATCCACCAGCGCATCGTCGCCGCGGTTCACAATGTTGTACATGTTCTGCACGCAGACGACCTGCACCATCTTCCGCGCTTCCGCCACCTGCGTGGCCGTGACGTTGCTCAGGCCAATGTGACGTACCAGCCCCTGCTGCTGTAATTCTGCGAGGGTGGAAAGCGGTTCAGCAATCGATCCTTCTGCCGGGCCGTGTGCGCTAAACATGATCCGCAGGTTCACCACGTCCAGCACATCCAGCTTCAGGTTGCGCAGGTTGTCATGCACCGCCTGGGTCAGCTCCTGCGCGGAAAAGGCCGGCAGCCAGGCCCCTTTGTCATCGCGACGGGCACCGATCTTGGTGACGAGGGTGAGATCGTCCCGGTAAGGATGAAGCGCCTCGCGGATCAGCTGGTTCGTCACATGCGGCCCGTAAAAATCGCTGGTATCGATATGATTCACACCCGCCGCCACGGCTTCGCGCAGCACGTCCAGCGCGGCCTGTTTATCCTTCGGCGGGCCAAATACGCCCGGCCCGGCAAGCTGCATTGCCCCGTAGCCCAGTCGTTTAACCGTTCGCGTTCCGAGCGCGTACGTCCCGCTTTTATCAATGCTGCTCATGTTAACCTTCCTCATAAAATGATCCGGATTTACAACAGGTTCCTGACCGAAGCCCTAAGTTAAGCGCGAGTTAAATTAAAGTTTAAATTCTATACGACGATAGTATGGGTGTACCTCTGCATCTTTTCTAACGGACGACCGCTATGCTGAAAAATCTGCACGTGATTACCGGAATTATCTTTGCCCTCACCATATTCTGTCTGCTGCAAGTTGTCACGGGAGGGTTGTTCTACTCTGCCGTCAGCAACGATCGCCATAACTTCCAGAACTCCGGCGTGCTGAATGCCCAGCAGGAAAGCCTGAGCGACAGCGTGAACACGCTGGTGAAAACGCGCGTTACCGTCACCCGCGTGGCAATCCGCTACCTGAAGAACCAGCGCGACCCGGCATCCCTTGCCGCGATTAACAAACTGCTCGGCACCGCAGGCGACTCGCTGGCTAAAGCTGAAGCCTATAACAAAGAATGGCAGAAAATGCCGCAGGTTAACGGCCAGAATGCGGCGTTAACCGACGAGATGCAGAAGTCATGGAATCAGATGCACGAGGTGATGCGTTTGTCGATTGAGTATCTGCGTGCCGACAACTACCAGGCCTATGGCGATCTGGACGCTCAGCAGGCCCAGGACGACATGGAAGCGGTCTATAACCGCTGGCGCGCCGAGAACAACACGCTGCTGAAGGCGGCAACCGAAGAGAACCAAAGCAGCTTCACGCAGATGCAGTGGACGCTGGCAGCCATTTTCCTGGCCGTTATCGCCGTGCTGGTGGTGATCTGGCAGGGTTTACAGCACCTGCTGTTAAAACCGCTCAACGCCATCATGAACCATATTCGCGCCATTGCGGGAGGCGATCTGACGCAGGATATCACCCTCTCTGGCCGCAATGAGATGGGCCAACTGGCGGCTGGCCTGCACGAGATGCAGCAGTCGCTGGTGACGACCGTCAGCGCCGTACGCGGCAGCACCGACTCCATCTACACCGGCGCGGGTGAAATTGCCGCAGGGAGCAACGATCTCTCCGCCCGCACCGAAGAGCAGGCCTCCTCGCTCGAAGAGACAGCCGCCAGCATGGAAGAGCTGACCGCAACGGTTAAACAGAACTCCGATAACGCCCGTCAGGCGACGCTGCTGGCGAAGAATGCCTCTGAAACAGCGGCTCGCGGCGGCCACGTCGTGGATAACGTGGTGCGCACCATGAACGAAATTGCCGACAGTTCGCAGCAAATCGCTCATATTACCGGCGTGATTGACAGCATTGCATTCCAGACCAACATTCTGGCGCTTAACGCCGCGGTGGAAGCCGCACGCGCAGGCGAGCAAGGCCGCGGGTTTGCGGTTGTCGCCGGTGAAGTTCGTACGCTGGCCAGCCGCAGCGCGCAGGCGGCGAAAGAGATCAAAGGGCTTATTGAGAACTCCGTCAGCCGGGTGAACACCGGTTCTGAGCAGGTCAGCGAAGCGGGCGCGACCATGAAGGAGATTGTCGCCGCCGTCACCCGCGTCACCGATATCATGGGCGAGATTTCGTCCGCATCGGATGAGCAGAGCCGCGGAATTGAGCAGGTGAGCCTGGCCGTGTCGCAGATGGACAGCGTGACGCAGCAAAACGCCGCGCTGGTGCAGCAGTCGGCCACGGCGGCAGCGGCGCTGGAAGAACAGTCCGAACAGCTGCGTCAGGCCGTGGCCGCGTTTCGTCTGAACGGTAAAGCAAACGCCACCGCCCCACGCCCGGCCAACGTTAAAACACCGCAACTGCTGCGTCCGGCAACGGCTAACGCCACCTCCGACAGTAACTGGGAAACCTTCTAAGCCTCAGGCGGGCGAAGATATCGCCCGCTAACGGCTGCGCTTGGCGTGCCGTTCCCAGTTCTCCTGCTTCGCGTCGTCGGATTTTCGCAGGGAAACATAGCAAGCCCCGCTGCCGCCGTGATGCGGCAGCGCCACGCAGAACGCCTGCACTTCCTCGAACTCGGTTAACCAGCGTGCCAGATAGCTACGCACCACATTAGGATGCGAATTTTGCTCGCGCCCTTTCCCGTGGATGATGATGAGGTTACGTAATCCGTCACGACTGGCCTGGCGAATAAAGGAATACAGCATCTGGCGGCAGCGTTCAGCGGGCTGACGCAACAGATTTAAGCTGGCCTGTCGGGAGTATTTACCCGAACGCAGCTTATCAATAACGCCCTGCTGGACGCCTTCGCGCTGGAACGCCAGCGGCTCGTCAAGCGGCAATAGCTCAAGGAAACCCAGGGTCAGAAAGTTGTCGAGCTGTTCGGTATCGATGTCCTGGCGAGCCCGGGTATTACGGCTTTGCTGCCAGTGGATATCGGTGCAGCGTTTCAGGGGCTGGACATCCTCCATGGCGTCAAGAAAAAGGGATTTGTCGTCAGGGTTCATGGAAATCCTCCGGCTACATCTGGGCTTGTACTATACCTGCGCCAGACAGGTGTCTCAATAACCCTTAGAAGATGAGGCACGAGATAAATATTAACCCGATGAATATATATAGTCATTATAAAATGTACTTAAACCTGACTTAACTAAAACCCCAACAACAGTAAAATAGGTGATTTGCGTTAAATTTTTCTAAAATCAGTCATTCACCTTCCTTTCATTTTTCGGGAAAGGTGTTATAACTAAATTTACCTGCCTCATGGATATAATACCCAGGACTTGCGAAAGGACGCACTGCTGTGTGTACTATAGGGTCTGTCTGATGTCGGGCAGACTCTGTTTTTTTATTATGCGACATTCACCCTGAAATTATTTTTCTCGCTTCCCTTCTGAATTGCGTAATTAATGATTCGGCAAGCGGAGTTTGACGAGAATCACGGCGCTGAATTAAATAATATGCGGCTTTTGGAAGCGACTCGGCAACCGGCAGAATGACCAGACGGTGCGCCAGCAGCGGATCACAGCCTAACTCCTGTGGAAGGATACTTAAAAAATCACTTTGCGCAACAAGGCTAATGCAGGAAGAAAAGGTTTCGCACACTACGCCAATCCGCGGTATTTGCGAGCGGTGGCTAAATAGATCTTCTAATTGCTTATAATAACTTCCCCGCGGCGTTGGCATTGTCCAGTTATAATGCAGCAGATCGTTAATGGATGTTGCCCCTGTCGCCGGATGCCCTTCCCGGCAAAATACCGCAAACGGTTTTTCGAAGAGTTTTTCAAACGTAAACTCATGGTCGTAAGGCCCCTGATAATAGGTGTTGATGGTGAAGTCCAGTTCGCCCTGGCGTAATTCATTGATCATCGACACCAGCTGCCCTTCCATAATTCGCACTTTAACCTGCGGGTGCTGGGCGTGAAAACGGGTGATGACGGCGGGCATCAGGCTGCGTGACACGCTGGCCCCCATCCCGATATTGATCTGCCCGGCCAGATCCCCCTGCCGCTGGCGAATGTCATCCTGCGCCGCACGCAGCTCTTCCAGAATCAGCCTGGCGCGCTGGTAAAACCCTTCCCCGCACTCGGTCAGCGCAACGCCTTTACTCCGGCGAACAAAAAGCTGCGCCGCCATGCCCTCCTCCAGCTCTTTGATGGATTTGGTCAGCGCCGGCTGCGAGAGATTCAGCGTCCGGCTGGCACCGCGAATACTGCCCTGACGCGCCACTTCAACAAACGCCCGGATTTGATGAAATTTAATCTGAAATGACATAGCCCAACCGATAACCGTTGTTTATCAGAGTAAAGAAACTGTCATCTACTTTAATGGAAAGGGATGTGCGAGGGTAATTCCTGAACGGTTAAAACTGTGAAAAAACGGTTAGTGATAAGTAAAAACTATCACAGCGTGAAGCAGTTCACATTTTTTAATGATGACAGGAACAGATATGGACACACTGGCGAAGTACATCCAGACATTAGCCCCCCAGCTGATCGCATGGCGTCGCGATTTTCACCTTTTTGCGGAATCCGGCTGGGTAGAGTTCCGTACCGCCGCAAAGGTCGCGGAAATTCTTGACTCCCTGGGCTACGAACTGGCGATGGGTCGCGACGTGATCGATGCCGAAAGCCGTATGGGGCTGCCCGATGAAGCCACCCTTTCGCGAGAGTTTGCCCGTGCGCGGTCACAGGGCGCGCCTGAGAAATGGCTGGCACCGTTTGAAGGCGGATTTACCGGCATTGTGGCGACCCTGAATACCGGACGACCGGGCCCGACGCTGGCGTTTCGCGTCGACATGGATGCCCTTGATTTAAGCGAAGCGCTCGACGACAGCCATCGCCCGTTCCGCGACGGTTTTGCCTCCTGCAACGCGGGAATGATGCACGCCTGCGCGCACGACGGCCACACCGCCATTGGCCTGGGGCTGGCAAAGGTGCTTAAGCAGAACGAAGCGCAGCTCAACGGTACCGTCAAGCTGATTTTCCAGCCTGCCGAGGAAGGCACCCGCGGCGCTCGCGCCATGGTCGCCGCCGGGGCGCTGGACGGCGTGGATTATTTTACCGCCATCCATATTGGTACCGGCGTCCCCGCCGGAACGGCGATCTGCGGCAGCGATAACTTTATGGCAACCACCAAGTTCGACGTGAACTTTACCGGCGTTGCCGCACACGCGGGCGGCAAACCGGAGGATGGACGTAACGCCCTGCTTGCCGCCGCGCAGGCCGCCCTCGCCCTGCACAGCATCGCCCCGCACAGCGAAGGCGCTTCCCGCGTCAACGTCGGCGTGATGCAGGCGGGTAGCGGCCGCAACGTGGTGCCCGCAAATGCACTGATTAAGGTTGAAACCCGCGGCGAAAGCGAAGCAATAAACCAGTATGTCTTTGAACGTGCGCAGGCTGTCATTACCGGCGCGGCCGCGCTCTATGGCGTGAGCGCGGAGATGCGCCTGATGGGGGCCGCCACCTCCAGCGCGCCGACGCCGGCCTGGGTTGATTACCTGCGTGAACAGGCGAGCCAGGTATCGGGAATTGTGCACGCAATCGATAAGGTGAAAGCGCCAGCAGGCTCTGAAGACGCCACGCTGATGATGGCCCGCGTGCAGCAGAACGGCGGCATGGCGTCGTATATGGTGTTCGGCACGGATTTGAGCGCCGGACATCACAACGAAAAATTCGACTTCGATGAGCAGATCATGGCTGTCGCCATTGAAACGCTGGCGCGAACTGCGCTCAATTTCCCGTGGACGCGAGGTGTGTAATGCAGGAGAACTACGCTTTTATTGCCGATGCCATCGACACGCGATGTCAGACGCTAACCGATATTGCCGACGCGATTTGGGATCATCCCGAAACCCGCTTTGAAGAGTTCTGGTCCTCCAGACGGCTCGCTGACGAGCTGGAAGCCGAGGGCTTTACGCTGACCCGCGAGGCTGGCGGTATCCCCAACGCGTTTATCGCCAGCTTCGGCAGCGGAAAACCGGTTATCGCTCTGCTGGGCGAGTACGACGCGCTGGCCGGGCTAAGCCAGCAGGCGCACTGCGCGACGGCGCAATCCGCCACGCCGGGGGCGAACGGCCACGGCTGCGGGCATAACCTGCTGGGTACCGCGGCGCTTGCGGGCGCGGTGGCGATAAAAAGCTGGCTGGAGCAGCACGGCGGCAGCGGAACGGTGCGTTTTTACGGCTGTCCCGGTGAGGAAGGCGGCTCCGGGAAAACCTTTATGGTACGTGAAGGTCTGTTTGATGACGTTGATGCCGCCGTCACCTGGCACCCGGAGGCCTTTGCCGGGATGTTTAACGTCAGCACGCTCGCCAACATTCAGGCGGCCTGGCGTTTTCACGGCGTGGCGGCACATGCAGCCAACTCGCCCCATTTAGGGCGCAGCGCGCTGGACGCCGTGACGCTGATGACTACCGGCACCAACTTCCTTAACGAGCACATCATAGAGAAAGCGCGCGTCCATTACGCCATCACCGACACCGGCGGGATTTCGCCCAACGTGGTGCAGGCGCAGGCTGAAGTGCTGTACCTGATCCGCGCCCCGGAGATGGCCGACGCGCAGCAGATCTACCAACGCATCGAAAAAATTGCCCAGGGCGCGGCGATGATGACCGAAACCACCGTCGAATGCCGCTTTGATAAGGCCTGCTCCAGCTACCTGCCGAACCGCACGCTTGAGGCTGCGATGTACCGCGCGTTGCAGCACTACGGCACGCCGGAGTGGACCGATGAAGAGCGCGACTTTGCCCGCGAAATCCGCGCCACGCTGACGCCCAACGATCTGCAGAACAGCCTGAAAAACATTGCCGCCACGGGGGGAGAAGCAGGCAAAGCCTTTGCCCGCCGCCATCAGGAGACGCTGCTGGTGGATGAAGTCGCGCCCTATGCCATCACCGATAACGTGCTGGCGGGTTCAACGGACGTGGGTGACGTCAGCTGGAAAATGCCGGTCGCCCAGTGCTTCAGCCCCTGCTTTACCGTCGGCACGCCGCTGCACACCTGGCAACTGGTGGCGCAGGGACGAACCTCCATCGCCCACAAAGGCATGCTGCTGGCCGGGAAAGTGATGGGCGCAACCGCACTCAATCTGCTGCAGGATGCAGACCTGCTGAAAACATGCCGTGAAGAGTTCGAACAACAAATAGAAGAAAAACCGTACGCGTGTCCGATCCCATCGGGCGTGACACCGTCACCTTTAAAATAAAAAAACACAACACAACAACACAACACTCCCGAGGAACGCCCATGAGTATGTCATCCATACCTTCGCATTCCCCATCCGGTAAGCTCTATGGCTGGGTTGAAAGGATCGGCAATAAAGTGCCGCACCCTTTCCTGCTGTTTATCTATCTGATTGTGATTTTGATGGTTGCCACCGCCGTGCTCTCGGCCTTTGACGTCAGCGTGCGCAGCCCGGCAGACGGCAGCCTGGTGGCGGTGAAAAACCTGCTCAGCGTTGACGGGCTGCACTGGTTTTTACCGAACGTGATCAAAAACTTCAGCGGTTTCGCTCCGCTGGGGGCCATTCTGGCGCTGGTGCTGGGCGCCGGGCTGGCTGAACGCGTGGGCTTGTTACCCGCGCTGATGGTAAAAATGGCATCCCACGTCAGCGCGCGCTATGCCAGCTACATGGTGCTGTTTATCGCCTTCTTCAGCCACATTTCATCCGATGCCGCGCTGGTGATTATGCCGCCGATGGGGGCGCTGATCTTCCTCGCCGTCGGGCGCCATCCCGTGGCGGGTCTGCTGTCGGCCATTGCGGGCGTGGGCTGCGGCTTTACCGCCAACCTGCTGATCGTCACCACCGACGTGCTGCTCTCGGGCATCAGCACGGAGGCGGCGAAAACCATTGATGCGGCCATGCACGTCAGCGTGATCGACAACTGGTACTTTATGGCCAGCTCGGTGATTGTCCTGACGATTGTCGGCGGGCTGATTACCGATAAGATCGTCGAGCCGCGTCTGGGCAAATGGGAAGGCCGTAGCGATGAAAAGCTGGAGACGCTGAGCAAAGAGCAGCGCTTCGGCCTGCGCGTGGCCGGGCTGGTTTCGCTGGCGTTTATCGCGCTGGTGGCGCTGATGGTGGTGCCGGAAAACGGCATACTGCGCGATCCGGTTAAGCATACCGTCCTGCCGTCGCCGTTTATTCAGGGCATCGTGCCGCTGATTATTCTCTTCTTCTTTGTCGTTTCGCTCGCCTACGGTATCGCTACCGGCAAAATCCGCCGTCAGGGCGATCTGCCGCAGCTGATGATCGAGCCGATGAAAGAGATGGCGGGCTTTATCGTAATGGTATTCCCGCTGGCGCAGTTTGTGGCGATGTTTAACTGGAGCAACATGGGCAAGTTTATGGCCGTGGGCCTGACCGACGCGCTGGAGGCTGCCGGATTGAGCGGCGTACCGGCGTTTGTCGGGCTGGCGCTGCTGTCATCCCTGCTGTGCATGTTTATTGCCAGCGGCTCCGCCATCTGGTCAATTCTGGCGCCGATCTTCGTGCCGATGTTTATGATGCTCGGGTTCCACCCGGCGTTTGCCCAGATCCTGTTCCGCATCGCGGACTCCTCGGTGATCCCGCTGGCGCCCGTCTCACCTTTCGTTCCGCTGTTTTTAGGCTTCCTGCAGCGCTATAAGCCCGAGGCCAGACTGGGTACCTACTATTCGCTGGTTTTACCCTACCCGCTTATCTTTTTAGGGGTATGGCTGGTGATGCTGGTGGCATGGTATCTTGTCGGCCTGCCGATTGGGCCGGGGATATACCCGAGGCTAAATTAAAGGATTGAAAATGCTGAGATTACTCGAAGATAAAATTGCGACGCCGCTCGGGCCGCTGTGGGTGATCGCGGACGAGCAGTTCTGCCTGCGCGCCGTTGAGTGGGAAGAGCACAGCGACCGCATGGAGGAACTGCTTGATATTCATTACCGCGCACAGGGTTATGAACGCATTAGCGCCACCAACCCGGGCGGGCTGAGCGACAAGCTGGCGGCGTATTTTGAAGGCGATCTCAGCATCATTGACACTCTGCCAACCGCCACGGCAGGTACCCCTTTTCAGCGCGAAGTGTGGCAGGCGCTGCGGTCGATTCCGTGCGGGCAGGTCATGCATTACGGCCAGCTCGCGGAGCAGCTAGGCCGCGCAGGCGCCGCACGCGCGGTGGGTGCCGCCAATGGCTCTAATCCGGTCAGCATTGTGGTGCCCTGCCATCGGGTCATTGGCCGTAACGGCACCATGACCGGCTATGCCGGCGGCGTGCAGCGCAAGGAGTGGTTACTGCGTCACGAAGGGTATCTCTTGCTGTAGATCCCAGGCTTTTTGTGCTTAATTTTCTACCGGTTAGGCTAAAAATCCATAATCAAGCTGTGGAATTTCAAGAAGATGGCAACACGTTGCCGTCTCTTGTCCTTATTGAGGGTTTGTCAGGCTTACGTACTTACCAAAAAGATGTTAAAATTGACCAATATCAATTAAGGCTTGAGCAAACCTATGATCCCGGAAAAGCGAATTATACGACGCATTCAGTCTGGCGGTTGTGCTATCCATTGCCAGGATTGCAGCATCAGCCAGCTCTGTATCCCGTTTACCCTGAATGAGCATGAACTCGATCAGCTTGATAATATCATCGAGCGCAAAAAGCCGATTCAGAAAGGGCAGACGCTGTTTAAAGCGGGAGACGAACTGAAATCGCTCTATGCTATCCGCTCTGGCACCATCAAGAGCTACACCATCACCGAACAGGGTGACGAGCAGATCACCGGCTTCCACCTGGCAGGCGATCTGGTGGGCTTTGATGCCATCGGCACTGGTCACCACCCGAGCTTTGCTCAGGCACTCGAAACCTCAATGGTTTGCGAAATTCCGTTTGAAACCCTGGACGATCTGTCCGGTAAGATGCCTAACCTGCGTCAGCAGATGATGCGTCTGATGAGCGGTGAGATCAAAGGCGATCAGGACATGATTCTGCTACTTTCCAAAAAGAACGCAGAAGAGCGCCTGGCCGCGTTTATCTACAACCTCTCCCGCCGCTTCGCCGAGCGCGGTTTCTCGCCGCGTGAGTTCCGTCTGACCATGACCCGTGGCGATATCGGTAACTACCTGGGCCTGACCGTTGAGACCATCAGCCGTCTGCTGGGTCGTTTCCAGAAGAGCGGAATGCTGGCCGTTAAGGGTAAATACATCACTATCGAAAACGGCGAAGCGCTGGCCGTTCTTGCCGGACACGCCCGCAACGTGGCGTAACTCTCCGCATGTTGATAACCAGACTGATAAATTCACGTGATTTATTGGTCTGGTATCATCGCTTCCGCTTTAAGTCATTTTCACCGTAGCACGTCCCCACACAGCGCCTGAAAGGTTGTCGTTGAGGTTATGAATTGAGAGAAAGTTTGTTTTTCGTTTCAGTCGTGATCGCCTCAGTGACCTTTATATTCATCTGGATCATGCTTGTCGGCCCGATGAAGGGGGAGGAAAAAACCTACGTACAGGATTCCACGACCTTTGCGATAGCGGTGATGGTGCTGCTGTTCATTGCGTTTATCGCGGTGACATCCACCGTGCTTTTCCTCTGATAAATTTTCATGAATTATTGATCTGGCAAAAGCTCCCCTCTGTTTCATTCAGGATATATAGGTTACTCTTTTAATTACAGACTGTGGTGACAGTAGTAAGGAGACCTGTATGGCCAAGTATCAAAACATGCTGGTAGCTATCGATCCGAATCAGGACGATCAGCCGGCATTACGACGTGCTGTGTATTTACATCAACGGATTGGTGGCAAAATCAAAGCGTTTTTGCCGATCTATGACTTCTCGTATGAGATGACCACCCTTCTGTCGCCTGACGAGCGCACCGCTATGCGTCAGGGCGTCATCAGCCAGCGTACCGCGTGGATCCGTGAACAGGCGAAGTATTACCTGGAAGCGGGCGTGCCTATTGATATTAAAGTGGTCTGGCATAACCGACCTTTTGAGGCCATTATCCAGGAAGTGGTTGCCGGTGGGCACGACCTGCTGCTGAAGATGGCGCACCAGCACGACAAGCTGGAGTCCGTAATCTTCACTCCGACCGACTGGCATTTGTTGCGTAAATGCCCTTGCCCGGTCTGGATGGTGAAAGACCAGCCGTGGCCTGAAGGCGGGAAAGCCGTTGTGGCGGTGAATCTCGCGAGCGAAGAGGATTATCACAATTCGCTCAACGAGAAGCTGGTGAAGGAGACCATCCAGCTTGCCGATCAGGTTAACCATACCGAAGTGCATCTGGTGGGCGCCTATCCGGTTACCCCGATCAATATCGCCATTGAGCTGCCGGAATTTGACCCAAGCGTCTATAACGACGCGATCCGCGGTCAGCACCTGCTGGCGATGAAAGCGCTGCGCCAGAAGTTCAGCATTGACGAGAACATGACGCACGTGGAAAAAGGGCTGCCTGAAGAGGTGATCCCGGATTTAGCCGAACATCTGCAGGCCGGGATTGTGGTGCTGGGCACCATTGGCCGGACCGGTATCTCTGCTGCCTTCCTCGGCAATACCGCCGAACAGGTGATCGACCATCTGCGCTGCGACCTGCTGGTCATCAAGCCGGATGAGTATCAGACGCCGATTGAGCTGGACGACCCGGAAGACGATTAACGTAAACATCAAAGCCCGCCGCTCCGGCGGGCTTTTCTCATCAGCTCTCCATTACCGGCTTCGTCTGTTCACCTGACTCATCCTGCATCCACGGCGCGTGCAATACCATGCTGGGCAGCGCCAGCTTAATCTCCTGGGCGTTCAGCCCTTGAAGAATACGGATATTGATCTCCTGCTGGATGTCCATGTATTTATTGTAATCCGCGGTATTAACGATATGGACAACTTCAAACGTCAGGCGGTCGCGGTCAAATCCCAGAAAATGGGCACGATCGAATTTTGTCTCGCCGACATCAGTAATGATCTGCCTGACCATATCCCCCACGTAGCGCAACTTATCGGGCGGCGTGTCGCTGGCAACGCCAAAGGTAAAGACGATGCGACGCGTCTGCATGCGTTTGTAGTTGTGAAGCGTCTGCTGAAGCAAAATGGCGTTACCGCAGACGATCTGCTCCCCGCTCAGGCTGCGGATACGGGTCGTTTTCAGGCCAATGTGCTCTACCGTCCCCGCCACGTCGTTGAACACCACAAAATCGCCAATTTCAAACGGCTTATCAAAGCCGATAGAGAGCGAGGCAAACACGTCGCTGAGGATCGTTTGTACGGCGAGAGCGATGGCAATACCCCCTACCCCAAGGCTGGCAACCAGAGCAGTGATGTTGACGCCCGCGTTAGCAAGGATAGACAGCAGCATCACTGACCAGACGATGGCACGGAGAATAAGCCCCGTGATCACCAGCGTGACCGGGTTTTTATGGCTTCCGGGCGCCAGCATGACGTGACGAAGCCACGACACCACCCCCTGATCCATCCACAGCGCCACCTGGATGGCGAAAACCAGGAACCAGGCGTGGCTCACGGTGCCAAAGAGATGATCCGGCAAGTCAACGAAACGCAGGCTGAAGAGCAGCGCCACCACAAACAGCAGGAAGCGGCTGGTGCGGTTAAGCATATCGGTCAGGATAAAACGCATCCGGTTGGTGGTCGGGTGCTTGTCGCCCCAGGTGGTGATGCCTTTCTTAACGAACGCGATCAGGCGCGTTAGCAGCCAGTACACCAGCAGCGTCACAAAGACAACCGTGGCGGCGCCTATCCAGAATGTCGGCGTCATCATCAGCGCGATGATGTCGAAGCGGGACAGAAATTGCATTACACCTCCTCGTATTACACAAAGGGTAAAGTATAGACAGAGGAGAAACGCTGGCCGCAGAAATAGGAAAACCGCCCCGAAGGGCGGTTTGTCAGGAGAAAGCGAATTACAGCGCTTTCAGAATCGCATCCACGCTGGCTTTGGCGTCGCCAAACAGCATATGGGTATTCTCTTTGAAGAACAGCGGGTTCTGCACGCCAGCATAGCCGGTGTTCATAGAGCGTTTGAAGACAATGACGTTCTGCGCCTTCCACACTTCCAGAACCGGCATCCCGGCGATTGGGCTGCGCGGATCGTCCTGTGCCGCCGGGTTAACGGTGTCGTTAGCACCAATAACCAGCACGGTGTCGGTGTCGGCGAAATCATCGTTGATCTCGTCCATCTCCAGCACGATGTCGTATGGCACCTTCGCTTCCGCCAGCAGTACGTTCATGTGGCCCGGCAGACGTCCGGCCACCGGGTGAATACCAAAGCGAACTTTGATACCGCGCGCGCGCAGCTTCTCGGTGATTTCCGCCACCGGATACTGCGCCTGCGCCACCGCCATACCGTAGCCTGGGGTGATGATCACTGAATGCGAGTTTTTCAGCATTTCTGCGGTGTCTTCCGCGCTGATCTCACGGTGTTCACCCACTTCTTCGTCAGAGCCGGTAGAAGATCCGTCAGAACCGAAGCCACCGGCGATAACGCTGATGAACGAACGGTTCATCGCCTTACACATGATGTAAGACAGGATGGCACCGGAAGAACCGACCAGCGCACCGGTGACGATCAGCAGGTCGTTGCTCAGCATAAAGCCCGCAGCCGCCGCTGCCCAACCGGAGTAGGAGTTCAGCATCGAGACAACCACCGGCATATCCGCACCGCCGATGGACGCCACCAGATGCCAGCCAAACGCCAGCGCGATGATGGTCATCACCAGCAACGCCAGTACCTGCAGGCCCACGCTTTCGGTACGCACGAAGACCACCAGAAGCACAAACGACACCACCAGCGCCGCCAGGTTCAGCTTGTGACGGTTAGGCAGCATCAGCGGTTTAGAAGAGATCTTACCGCGCAGCTTGCCGAACGCTACGATAGAGCCGGTGAAGGTTACTGCACCGATGAAGATACCGAGGAACACTTCGGTCAGATGAATGTTGACCAGAATCGGCTCCATGCCCGGTTCGTGATACAGGTAACTGTTGAAGCCCACCAGCACCGCCGCCAGGCCCACGAAGCTGTGCAGAATCGCCACCAGCTCCGGCATCTCGGTCATTTCCACGCGCTTCGCCAGGCGAATACCAATCGCGCCGCCGATGATCATCGCCACCAGGATCCACGCCACGTTGCCGGTATCCGGCCCGAAGATGGTGGCAATCAGCGCAATCGCCATCCCGGCGATACCAAAGTTATTTCCCTGCTGAGACGTTTCGTGTTTGGAAAGCCCCGCCAGACTGAAAATAAACAGGATTGCAGCAACAATGTATGCGGCTGTCACTAATCCTCCAGACATATGCTACCCCTTAGCCTTTACGAAACATTTTCAGCATGCGCTGAGTCACGGTGAAACCACCGAAAATATTGATACTGGCGATCAGCACCGCGATAAAGCTCAGGAAGCTGATCCAGCCGCCGTGTCCAATCTGCAGCAACGCCCCTACCACGATGATCCCGGAGATGGCGTTGGTTACCGACATCAGCGGCGTATGCAGCGCATGGGAGACGTTCCACACCACGTAGTAACCCACAACGCACGAGAGTGCGAAGACGGTAAAGTGGCCGAGGAACTCTTTCGGCGCGACGTCAGCCAGCCAGCCGAACAGAATAATGACCAGCGCCATGATGGCGTATTTGCGCCACGGAGAAGCCGGTTTAGCCGGTTCTTTTGGCTCGGGTGCCGCTTTTGGCGCAGCCTGGGGCTGGGCTGAAACCTGAATAGGCGGCGCAGGCCAGGTAATTTCACCTTCGCGAACGACGGTGACGCCTCGCACCACCACATCGTCAAAATCGACGGTGATGTTGCCGTCTTTCTCTTTGCAGAGCAGCTTCAGCAGGTTAACGAGGTTCGTGCCGTACAGCTGAGACGACTGGGTTGGCAGGCGGCCAGGCAGGTCGGTATAGCCGATCACCTTCACGCCGTTAGCGGTCGTGGTCACCTGATTGGCAACGGTATACTCGCAGTTACCGCCGTTTTGCGCCGCCAGGTCGACAATCACGCTGCCCGGCTTCATGGAGTCGACCATCTCACGGGTGATCAGCTTCGGCGCCGGTTTACCCGGAATAAGCGCGGTGGTAACAATAATGTCGACGTCTTTCGCCTGCGCGGCGAAGAGTTCCATTTCGGCTTTGATAAAGGCTTCGGACATCACCTTCGCGTAACCATCACCGCTGCCCGCTTCTTCCTTAAAGTCCAGCTCAAGGAATTCGGCCCCCATGCTCTGGACCTGTTCCTTCACTTCGGGACGGGTGTCGAACGCGCGCACGATAGCGCCCAGGCTGTTTGCCGCACCGATTGCGGCAAGACCCGCCACGCCCGCGCCAATCACCATCACTTTCGCCGGTGGAACTTTCCCCGCCGCGGTGATCTGGCCGGTAAAGAAGCGTCCAAATTCGTGAGCGGCTTCAACAATGGCGCGGTAGCCGGCAATGTTTGCCATGGAGCTCAGCGCATCCAGCGACTGCGCGCGCGAAATACGCGGCACGGAGTCCATCGCCATCACGGTCACGCCACGGGCCGCCAGCTTCTCCATCAGTTCAGGATTTTGTGCAGGCCAGACGAAGCTCACCAGCGTGGTGCCTGGATTCAGCAGCGCAATCTCACTCTCTTCCGGCGCGTTGACCTTCAGAATCACGGGCGACTGCCAGACTTCAGCACCGTCCACCACTTCCGCGCCAGCCTGAATAAAGGCTTCGTCATCGAAACTCGCCAGCTTGCCTGCGCCGCTTTCAACCGCGACGGTAAAACCCAGCTTAAGCAGTTGCTCCACCGTTTTCGGTGTTGCCGCTACGCGGGTTTCATTGGCTAACCGTTCTTTTGGTACCCCAATACGCATAGTTTTCCCTTCCATCGGTTTTTGATGATGGTTTGTCGATAAATGCCCGCGGTTTGTATCAATTTTCGCCAGCATGATAGCGACGAGAAATGAGTAACCCCGCAAAATAAAACAGTAACAAACTGTCTATAACCTACTGAAAATAGCGCTTGTGATCTACCGCCAGAAAACACTATTTCTTACTTTATCTGTGAAAAATAAGCGATCGACGTCACTGACAGTGATATTTACCTTAAATTCATCGCCAGAACCGATAAATCGCGCAAGCGAAGCGGTAAAAACATGATATAGCGCCATAAGAGAACAAGTTATTAACATTAAATTAACTTGTAAAAGTCATATGCTTTATCAGTTTTGCTTGTCAAACGCCTGTTTTTTCAACATATCACTAAATGTTATCGAATTCGGTAATTGAGTGAGCACAGGCAGTGAAAAATGGCGCAGACAGCGACGGGTTTTAAATGCCATAATCGGGGCCGTCTCAAATAAACAACAATACCAGTACATGGTTTGCGCAAGGCGAAGGATTATTTTTATGAAGCTTAAGAACACACTCCTGGCGTCCGCACTTCTCTGTGCGACCGCCCTGTCTGCGAATGCCGCAACAGAGTTAACGCCAGAGCAAGCGGCAGCGTTAAAACCTTTTGACCATACGGTCATTGTGGGTCGTTATAATTCTATTGGCGATGCCGTCGCCGCCGCATCAAAAGCCGCGGATAAAAACGGGGCGGCCTCGTTTTACGTAGTTGACCAGTCCGATTACGGCAACAGCGGTAACCAGCGCGTGACCATTGCGCTGTATAAAGATAATGCACCAAAGGCTGACGCGCCGAAAAATCGCGTGATCAACGGTATCGTTGAGCTGCCGAAAGACCAGGCCATTGAGCTGGAACCTTACGACACCGTTACCGTTCAGGGCTTCTATCGCAGCCAGCCAGAAGTGAACGATGCCATCACCAAAGCCGCGAAAGAGAAAGGTGCCTACTCTTTCTATATCGTGCGTCAGGTGGATGCTAACCAGGGCGGCAACCAGCGCATTACCGCATTCATCTACAAAGAAGATGCGAAAAAACGCGTTCTGCAGAGCCCGGATGCCATCCCTGCGGATTCTGAAGCGGGTCGCGCGGCGATAGCCAAAGGCGGCGAAGAAGCGAAGAAAGTTGAAATTCCGGGCGTAGCCACCTCTGCGGCGCCAAGCGCTGAAGTTGGCCGTTTCTTTGAAACGCAGTCCACGAAAGGTGGCCGTTACTCCGTGACGCTGCCGGACGGCACCAAAATTGAAGAGCTGAACAAAGCCACTGCCGCGCAGATGGTGCCGTTCGACAGCATCAAGTTTACCGGCAACTACGGCAATATGACGGAAGTCTCTTATCAGGTCGCGAAGCGTGCGGCGAAGAAAGGGGCGAAGTATTACCACATCACCCGCCAGTGGCAGGAACGTGGTAACAACGTGACCATCAGCGCCGATCTGTACAAGTAAGAAAACCGTTGACGAAAGGCGGCGCAATGCCGCCTTTTTTGTTACTTTTTTTGAAAATCTGCCACACATCATTGCATGCTTTCGTTACACTCCGTAAAATCCCGCGCCTTAGTGTGATCCACCATTTTTATGCGCCTTAGCGAAATAATTATTCTGGATTGGGACTTTTCATAACAGGAAGCCAATGGAAAAGAAACTTGGCCTGAGTGCTTTAACTGCACTTGTATTGAGCTCAATGCTGGGCGCGGGCGTATTCAGTTTACCGCAGAACATGGCGGCCGTCGCAAGCCCTGCCGCCCTGCTCATTGGCTGGGGCATTACCGGTGTCGGGATATTGCTGCTGGCGTTTGCCATGCTGTTGCTGACGCGCATTCGCCCGGATCTGGACGGCGGCATTTTCACCTATGCACGTGAAGGTTTCGGCGAGCTAATCGGCTTCTGTTCCGCCTGGGGCTACTGGCTGTGCGCGGTCATCGCCAACGTCTCTTATCTGGTGATTGTCTTCTCGGCGCTCAGTTTCTTTACCGATACCCCTGAGCTGCGCCTGTTTGGCGACGGCAATACCTGGCAGTCTATCGTCGGCGCCTCGGTGCTGCTGTGGATTGTTCACTGGCTGATTTTGCGCGGTGTCCAGACCGCCGCCAGCATCAACCTGGTGGCGACGCTGGCGAAGCTGGTGCCGCTTGGCCTGTTTATCGTGCTGGCCTTCATTGCGTTCCGTCTCGACGTGTTTTCGCTTGATTTCAGCGGCATTGCGCTGGGCGTTCCGGTCTGGGAGCAGGTGAAAAACACGATGCTGATTACCCTGTGGGTATTTATCGGCGTTGAGGGTGCCGTCGTGGTTTCTGCCCGCGCGCGTAATAAGCGCGATGTGGGCCGCGCCACGCTGCTGGCCGTCCTGGCGGCGCTGGGCGTGTATCTGCTGGTGACCCTGCTGTCGCTGGGCGTGGTGGCGCGTCCTGAACTGGCCGAAATGCGTAACCCGTCCATGGCAGGCCTGATGGTGAAAATGCTCGGCCCGTGGGGCGACGTGGTGATTGCCGCAGGGCTGATCGTCTCCGTCTGCGGCGCTTACCTGAGCTGGACCATCATGGCGGCTGAAGTGCCGTTCCTGGCCGCGACGCACAAGGCGTTTCCACGCCTGTTTGCCCGTCAAAACCAAAATAATGCGCCATCAGCCTCACTCTGGCTGACCAACATCAGCGTTCAGGTCTGTCTGGTGCTGATCTGGCTCACAGGTTCAGACTATAACACCCTGCTGACCATCGCCTCGGAGATGATTCTGGTACCCTATTTCTTAGTAGGTGCGTATTTGTTAAAAATCGCCACGCGTCCGGCGCACTATGTTGTGGGCGTAGGGGCCTGTATTTACGGCCTGTGGTTGTTGTATGCTTCCGGGCCGATGCATCTGCTGCTGTCGGTTGTGCTGTATGCGCCGGGTCTGCTGGTGTTTATCTATGCCCGCCGCACGCATCAGCTGGAGAACGCGCTGAAACGCCGTGAAATGGCCTTAATCGGGCTGTTACTGGTTGCTGCCGTACCGGCAACCTGGATGTTAATGGGATAGCATTGTCTTTCCCATTGTTGAACTGTAAAGGAGAATACGATGGGAAATGCACCGCTTCGCCCAATACTGATCACCGGTGGAGGCCGCCGTATCGGCCTCGCCCTCGCCCATCACTTTCTCAACCTTCGGCATCCGGTCATTGTCAGCTACCGTACGGAATACCCGTCGATTGAGGGGCTGCGCAAAGCCGGAGCGGTCTGCATTCAGGCTGATTTTTCCACCGACGAAGGCATTCTGGCCTTTGCCGAACAGGTTAAATCCACCGCGACGGGGTTGCGTGCCGTGATCCATAACGCCAGCGCATGGTGTGCCGAGAAGCCCGGCACGTCCCTCAGCGATACGCTCTCCGCCATGCTGCAGATCCACGTTAACGCCCCTTATCTGCTTAATCACGCGCTGCAGGATCTGCTGCGCGGCCACGGGCATGCGGCGGGTGACATTATTCACTTTACCGATTATGTGGTGGAGCGCGGCAGCGACAAGCATATCGCCTACGCGGCCAGCAAAGCCGCGCTGGATAACATGACGCGCTCCTTTGCCCGCAAGCTCGCGCCCGAGGTAAAGGTGAACGCCATCGCCCCGGCGATGATTTTGTTTAACGAACACGATGATGCGGAATACCGCCAGCAGGCGCTGAATAAGTCGCTGATGAAAATTGCCCCAGGCGAGAAAGAGGTGATCGACCTTGTAGATTATCTGCTCACCAGCTGCTACGTCACCGGCAGAACCTTTGCCGTGGACGGCGGTCGCCCGCTGCGCTAGTGAAAGCGGCTCCAGAAGAAGATTAACACCCAGGCGCTGAGCCCCCAGCAGACCACTGCCCCGCCCAGCGCCAGGGGAAGCCGCAGAAAACCGGTGAAATACCACAGGGAAAGCAGGTAGAGAAAGTACGGAATGATTGACCACATGCCAAACACGATGGTCGTGCGTAGCGCTTCCGTACCCCGCTCAGAGGCCACAATATAGTGGGCAATCAGCGCAAAGGTCGGGAACAGCGGGATAAGCCCGGCAATATAATAGTTTTTGGTTTTTGCCAGAATGCCAATCAGTAACACCACCAGCGCCCCCAGCGCGGCTTTGATCACCAGCCCCATATTTTTTCCTATAACAATCAAATAACAAGAAACGTCAGAATAACGGAAGCGGCGTTAATTTTGAAAGATTAATGGAAGGTTAAGGTTCCGCGGTGTATTTTGGCTTTTTTCACGAAAACAGACGCTGTATGAATAAGATTGTATATGTTGAAGACGAACCCGAAGTCGGGCAATTGATCGCCGCCTATCTGGGTAAACATGATATGGACGTCATTGTCGAGCCTCGCGGCGATCGTGCCGAAGAGGTGGTCGTCCGTGAAAACCCGGATTTAGTGCTGCTGGACATCATGCTGCCAGGCAAAGACGGCATGACGCTCTGCCGGGACCTGCGCGCCCGCTGGGACGGTCCTATCGTTCTGCTTACCTCACTGGACAGCGATATGAACCATATTCTGTCGCTGGAGATGGGCGCCAATGATTACATTCTGAAAACCACACCGCCTGCCGTCCTGCTGGCCCGCCTGCGCCTGCATTTGCGCCAGCACGCCAGCATCGAACGCGAAGCGCCCGCGCCGTCCCTGACGCCGCACAAAGCGTTGCGCTTCGGTACGCTGTCTATTGACCCGGTTAACCGCCAGGTCCTGCTTTCCGGCGAGCTTATCGCCCTTTCTACCGCAGACTTTGACCTGCTCTGGGAGCTGGCCACGCATGCCGGGCAAATCATGGACCGCGACGCGCTGCTGAAAAACCTGCGTGGCGTGAGCTATGACGGTATGGATCGCAGCGTTGACGTGGCAATTTCGCGATTACGCAAAAAACTGCAGGATAACGCCACCGAGCCCTACCGCATTAAAACCGTGCGTAACAAGGGTTATCTGTTTGCCCCGCACGCCTGGGAAACCTGATCGTCGGTTAGGATAATCTGCGCGAATTGAAGGCATTGCGCTAAAACGCCCTCCTTTCGCGCATTTATTTTTACGTTTGCGCAACATTTAACTTGCTAAGCACGCAAACTATTCCATAATTAGCTTCTCGACTCTCCTGTCTTCAGCTCATCCCGCTCTTGCGATCGTTTTACTCATTTTCGCCGTGAAGCTTTCACGACATCGCTCCCAGAAATCTTGAAATGAGGATTTAAGCCCATGAATTATGTATAGCTACGGTCAGGTAGAAGCGATAAAAACCAATCTTGAGTGGATTGTTAATCAGGCAACCCTTAACCACACCTCCCCCTCACGCACCGATCAAAAAGCGCTCTTTGACCTGCTGGAACTCATCCAGTCTTACGAAATACTGCTGGATCTCATCAGCGAATACGGGGCGGATGTGATTGATACGCACATTGCGGAAGGCCTGGCCGTGACCGAAAAACTCATCGCCAAGGTAAAAAACAGCGCGAAAGCCATATAACACGCTCGACAGACGTGAAAAACCCGAAGGGTTTTCATGTATATTCTGCACATAGCGTTTTTTCGGTGAGATCCAATGAAAAAGCTGTTTGTGCAGTTTAGTGTGCAGAAAACCTGCAATTTACTGGAAAGGCTATAGCTTCTCTCCCGTTCGCAAAGCTATTAACGGCTCGTTACAACGCATCTGCCTCTACGATTATTTGGGGATGCCTGACGGAAAGGGTTTTCGCACATGCCCAATGCGTGGTCACTCTTTTTCCATTTAGCTTTCCGGTGAGCGCCAGGAGTAATGCCCCCGTACAAACTGAACCAAACCGCTTGCTGCATAAGTTTGTAAAAAATTCAACACCTTCAGAAACAAATGCTCGCATCAGATTGATCATTTCAAAATTACCAGCAGTTAAATCGATTCCCTTACAGGTTTTATGCATCTGTCGATGTAAGTCATGAATGTCTATTTATCCACTCAAGGGAATAGCAGGTGATTTATCCGCTGTAGGGATATCTCTTTTAAATCCACTTACAAATGCGCTCGTGTTGGAAGAATTTCATGTATGGTATTCTTTAGTTGTTTATATTTAGTACATTGCCCACAGTAGTTACATCCTATGCTCAATTACATTGTCATTAATTAGTTAGCGAGATAAGAATGAAATCAAATGTAAAGTATACTTTTCATCACTTCGGCATCCCGTTACAGGATGGCGTTTTTGAAGGTGCATACAGCGAAAAAGCCGGGATGTATACAGTTGATAACCCAGGTCAGTTTCGTGTGCAGTGGCATAGATTTAAAGATAATTCTCCACTCCATAATCTGATAAAAACTGTGCCTCATGTCGCCTTCAAAGTGGACAACCTGCTAAGAGCTATCGAAGATGAAGAAGTCATTCTTGGTCCCTATGAGCCCATTGATGGTTTCTTTGTTGCCATGATTAATTACAATGGCGCACCGATTGAACTCATAGAAACTACACTCTCTGATGATGAAATCTGGGGAAGAGCAAGGTCCGGTCAAGGCGACCTTTACAGGAAGTAATTTTATCCGGGAGCCGTTGTGAAAAGGGCTCTCTGTGAATACTTATTTGAAGCCTGGCAAATAAATCTGAACTTCGCTCATCATCCACTCACGAGCCACATGAAGAAATTGTTTCCTACCACCAGCTTCCCACCGGGCCATTTTGCTGGCGCAATGACTAACCTCTTTCGTTTCGGTATTAATAATATGATCAAGCTTGTTCAGCCGAGAAATTGCTTCAAAACTCAAAGAGAAGACAGGCCTACCGAACGATAAAACGATCGGGCATTCGCCGCAGACGCCCTTATCAGCTGCGTCATACATACGCGTGCTGGATGTTGTCGGCAGGTGCTAATCCTGCTTTTATAGCGAATCAGATGGGTGATGAGAATGCAGAGATGGTCTTCCATGTATACTCTGCGTGGATAAATGTTCTCGATAGCGATCAGGTACCATTTTTGAATCAGCGCTTTGGCGGATATGCAAATGCCCCTATAGTGCCCCTGAAGGTCAAAACAAAGTAGTTAATTACTTGATGTCCCGGTGATATTTAATGAAAAAGCTGTTTGTCCAGTTTTATCTTTTACTGTTTGTCTGCTTCCTGGTGATGACCATGCTGGTAGGCCTGGTTTATAAATTCACCGCCGAACGTGCGGGCCGGCAGTCGCTGGACGATCTGATGAAAAGCTCGCTCTATTTGATGCGCAGCGAGCTAAGAGAGATCCCGCCACACGACTGGGCGAAAACCCTGAAAGAGCTGGATCTCAATCTGTCATTCGATTTACGCATTGAGCCGTTAAAAGATTTCGATCTGGACCCGCCCGCCATGCAGCGTCTGCGCGACGGGGACATCGTCGCGCTGGATGAGAAATACACCTTTATCCAGCGCATTCCGCGCAGCCATTATGTGCTGGCCGTCGGGCCGGTGCCCTATCTCTATTATCTGCACCAGATGCGCCTGCTGGACATGGCGCTGATGGCCTTTATCGCCATTTCGCTCGCATTTCCGGTCTTTATCTGGATGCGGCCCCACTGGCAGGACATGCTGAAGCTGGAATCCGCCGCGCAGCGTTTTGGCGAGGGGCATTTTACCGAACGCATTCACTTCGACAGCGGTTCCAGCTTTGAGCGTCTGGGCGTGGCCTTTAACCAGATGGCCGATAACATCAACGCCCTGATCGCCAGTAAGAAGCAGCTGATCGACGGAATTGCGCACGAGCTGCGCACGCCGCTGGTTCGCCTGCGCTACCGTCTGGAGATGAGCGAAAATCTGACCGAGGCAGAGAATCAGGCGCTTAACCGCGACATTGGCCAGCTTGAAGCGCTGATTGAGGAGCTGCTGACCTACGCGCGTCTCGACCGCCCGCAAAACGAGCTGAACCTCACCACGCCGGATCTGCCCGCCTGGCTGCAAACCCATATTGATGACGTTCAGAGCGTAAACCCGCAGCGCACGCTGTTGACGCGCGTCACGCCGGGTGACTACGGCGCACTCGATATGCGCCTGATGGAGCGCGTGCTGGACAACCTGATGAACAACGCCATGCGCTACAGCGAAAGTACGCTCCAGATTGGCCTGGATTTACAGGGCAACCGGGCCAGCCTGACGGTGGAGGACGACGGACCGGGAATTGCCCCGGAAGCGAGAGAAACCGTGTTTGAACCGTTTGTCCGCCTCGATCCCAGCCGCGATCGCGCCACCGGCGGATGCGGCCTGGGGTTGGCGATTGTCTACTCTATCGCGCAGGCGATGGGCGGCACGGTGCATTGTGAGGAGAGCGAGCTCGGCGGCGCACGCTTCTGTTTTAGCTGGCCGGTGTACCATAACATCGCCCTTCCCGTCCCTGCCTGACCTCAACCGCACGCTGGCCTGACCCGGCGTGCTGTGCTATATGATAAGTATGTTGTAACTAATGAGAGTGTTTATGGCGAACTACGATCTCATCGAACGGCTTAACGGCACGTTTCGGGAAATAGAACACGAACTCCTGACCCTGACCGAGCGTTTGCAGGCCTGCCGCCTGCTGGCCGCGCGCGTCTTTACCCTGCCGGATGTGGCTAAGGGAGCCGAGCACGATCCGCTGGACACCATCGAGGTCGAACAGCACATCGGCAGCGCGGCTCTTGAGCTGGCGCTAAAACACTATCGTCGCCTGTTTATCCAGCAGCAGTCAGAAAACCGCAGCAGCAAGGCCGCCGTGCGCCTGCCGGGGGTCATCTGCCTGCAAACCGATGCGACATCGCGCGAAGCGCTGGAAAGCCAGATTGCGCATATCAACACCCTGAAAGCGGCCTTTGAAAAGATCATCACCGAAGAGTCCGGCCTCGCCCCTGCCGCGCGGTTTGAGTGGGTGCACCGACAGCTTCCGGGGCTGATTACCCTGAATGCCTATCGGACGCTGACGGTACTGCGTCACCCCGCTACGCTGCGCTTCGGCTGGGCGAATAAGCACATCATTAAAAACTTCACCCGGGATGAGATTCTGGCCCAGCTGGAAAAAAGCCTGAAGACGCCGCGCACCGTCGCGCCGTGGTCGCGGGAGCAGTGGATTGAGCGCCTGGAGCAGGAGTACCACAGCATCGCCTCGCTGCCGGTGGATGCGCGCCTGAAGATAAAGCGCCCGGTGAAGGTGCAGCCTATCGCTCGCGTCTGGTATTCCGGTCAACAAAAGCAGGTACAGTATGCCTGCCCGACGCCGCTGATTGCGCTTTACGATGCCGATCAGGGCGCGGTGGTACCCGATATTGGGGAACTGCTGAATTATGATGCTGACAATGTTCAGCACCGTTACAGACCTCAGGCGCAGCCGCTAGAGCTGATTATTCCTCGGCTGCACCTGTACGTGGCGGGATGATTATTTCAGGCTGCCGACCATCGCTTCCGGGCGAACCCAGGCGTCAAACTCCGCCTCCGTGAGATAGCCCAGCGCCAGGGCGGAGGCTTTCAGCGTCAGCCCCTCTTTATGCGCTTTTTTGGCGATCTCGGCGGCCTTGTCGTAGCCAATATGGGTATTGAGCGCGGTGACCAGCATCAGAGATTCATTGAGCAGCTGGCTGATGCGTTCGCGATTGGGCTCAATTCCCACCGCGCAATGCTCGTTAAAGCTCTCCATCCCGTCCGCCAGCAGACGAACAGATTGCAGCACGTTGTGGATCACCATCGGGCGATAGACGTTCAGCTCGAAGTTGCCGGACGCACCGCCCATGTTGACGGCCACGTCGTTGCCCATCACCTGGCAGCAGAGCATGGTCATGGCTTCGCACTGGGTCGGGTTCACTTTACCCGGCATGATGGAGCTGCCCGGCTCGTTTTCCGGGATGCTGATTTCACCGATGCCGCAGCGCGGGCCCGAGGCCAGCCAGCGCACGTCGTTAGCAATTTTCATCAGCGAGGCCGCCAGCCCCTTCAGCGCGCCGTGGGTGTGGACCAGCGCATCGCAGGTCCCCAGCGCTTCGAACTTATTGGGCGCCGTGACGAACGGCTGTCCGGTGATGGCAGCAAGCTCCTCCGCCACGCGCACCGCGTATTCTGGATGGGTGTTTAACCCGGTACCGACCGCCGTCCCACCGAGCGCCAGCTCCGCCAGGTGCGGCAGGCTGTTCTCGATATGCTTCAGGTTGTGTTCCAGCATCGCCACCCAGCCGGAAATCTCCTGGCCGAGCGTCAAAGGCGTGGCGTCCTGCAGGTGCGTACGGCCAATCTTGACGATGTCGCGGAAGGCCTGCGCTTTCTCGTTAAGCGTGGATTTGAGCACGTTGAGCTGCGGGATAAGCTGCTCGCGAATGGCGATTACCGCCGCCACGTGCATCGCCGTCGGGAAAACGTCGTTAGAGCTCTGGCTTTTGTTGACGTCATCGTTCGGGTGGACCTTACGTTCCATGCCGCGCACGCCGCCCAGCAGCTCGCTCGCCCGGTTCGCCAGCACTTCGTTCATGTTCATGTTGCTCTGGGTACCGGAACCGGTCTGCCAGATAGCAAGGGGAAATTCGTCAGGATGCTTGCCCGCCAGCACTTCGTCTGCGGCGTTGATAATGGCGGTGGCTTTATCGGTGTCCAGCAGGCCCAAATCCTGGTTCACTTTCGCGGCGGCGCGTTTGGTCAGCGCCAGCGCCTGAATCAGCGAGACGGGCATTTTTTCGGTCGAAATACGGAAGTGCTCCAGCGAACGCTGGGTTTGCGCGCCCCATAGCTTGTCGGCCGGGACGTCGATGGCGCCCATCGAGTCTTTCTCATGGCGTACCGTGGTCATTACTTTCTCCTTGATAACAAAAGAGGGATTGCTCACATGCTTAAGGGATAAGTATTGATGACTTCTGAGAAACGGTATGGCGCTTTGTGCGCTCTTTTTGATGTCGGGTGGCGGCTGCGCCACCCGTTTTTTTCAATTTACTTCACGCACGCCGAACACTGGGACGACTGGATCTGCTTGAAGAAGTCGTTGCCTTTATCATCCACCAGGATAAACGCCGGGAAGTCTTCCACTTCGATTTTCCAGATCGCTTCCATACCCAGCTCCGGGTATTCCACGCACTCCAGGCTCTTGATGCTGCCCTGCGCCAGAACCGCCGCCGGGCCGCCGATGCTGCCGAGGTAGAAGCCGCCGTGCTTGTGGCACGCGTCCGTCACCTGCTGGCTGCGGTTGCCTTTAGCGAGCATGATCATGCTGCCGCCGTTGGCCTGCAGCTGGTCAACGTACGAGTCCATACGCCCTGCCGTGGTTGGGCCTAACGAGCCGGAGGCATAGCCTTCAGGCGTTTTCGCCGGGCCCGCGTAGTAGATCGGGTGATCTTTAATGTACTGCGGCAGCCCTTCGCCGTTGTCCAGACGCTCCTTCAGCTTCGCGTGCGCAATGTCGCGGCCCACGATGATCGTGCCGTTCAGGGAGAGACGGGTCGATACCGGATACTGAGAAAGCTGCGCCAGAATCTCTTTCATCGGACGGTTCAGGTCAACGCGAACCGCTTCACCCTCACCCGCTTTACGCAGCGCTTCCGGGATGTATTTGCCCGGGTTATTTTCCAGCTTTTCGATCCACACGCCTTCGCGGTTGATCTTGGCCTTGATGTTGCGATCCGCAGAGCAGGAGACGCCCATCCCGACCGGACAGGAGGCACCGTGGCGCGGAAGACGGATCACGCGCACGTCGTGGGCGAAGTACTTACCGCCAAACTGCGCCCCGAGTCCCAGATTACGCGCCTCTTCCAGCAGTTCCTGCTCAAGCTGCACGTCGCGGAACGCCTGACCGTGCTCGTTACCTTCAGTAGGCAGGCCGTCGTAGTATTTGGTCGAGGCCAGCTTGACGGTTTTCAGCGTGCTTTCAGCTGAGGTTCCGCCAATCACGAAGGCGATATGGTACGGCGGGCACGCCGCGGTGCCGAGGGTACGCATCTTCTCAACCAGGTAATTTTTCAGCTTGCCCGGCGTGAGCAGCGCTTTGGTTTCCTGGTAGAGATAGGTTTTGTTGGCTGAACCGCCGCCTTTGGCGATACAGAGGAATTTGTACTCGTCACCGTCGACGCTGTAGAGGTCAATCTGCGCGGGCAGGTTGGTGCCGGTGTTGACCTCTTTGTACATATCGAGCGCCGCGTTTTGCGAGTAGCGCAGGTTGTCTTCGGTGTAGGTGTTGTAGACGCCGTGCGCCAGCGCCGCTTCGTCACCACCGCCGGTCCAGACGCGCTGGCCTTTTTTACCGACGATGATCGCCGTGCCGGTGTCCTGGCACGTTGGCAGAATGCCTTTCGCCGCGATATCGGAGTTACGCAGGAACTGCAGGGCAACGTACTTGTCGTTTTCGCTGGCTTCCGGGTCGCTCAGGATATCAGCAACCTGCTGCTGATGCGCGGGGCGGAGCATAAAGGAGGCATCGTGGAAAGCGTGCTGCGCCAGCAGCGTCAGCGCCTGCGGATCCACCTTGAGGATCTCTTGTCCTTCAAACTCAGAGACGGAGACGTGATCGCGGGTTAACAGGTAATACTCGGTCTGATCCTTACTGAGGGGGAAAGGATCCTGATAATGGAAGGGTTTATTCGACATTGTTCTCTCACTTACTGCTTCGGTCTGTTTATTCAGGGCAGATGTTCCGCTGCCCGGCTTAAAAGCGAGTCAGCTTATCCTACACAATTTTTTAACAAAAACTGAGACTAGTACGACTTTTTACATCCACAGGTTACTTCCACGTAGTTTATTGCTTTAATACCCGGAGTTAATTCCACATTTGAATCAGGGCTTGATAATGCAAAAACTCATTAACTCAGTGCAAAACTACGCCTGGGGAAGTAAAACTGCGTTAACGGATCTCTACGGTATCGCGAACCCGAACAACCTGCCGATGGCGGAACTATGGATGGGGGCGCACCCGAAGAGCAGCTCAAAAATTGAAGACGCCAGCGGCCAGATACGCAGCCTGCGTGACGTGATTGATGCCGATAAAGCCGCACTGCTGGGCGACAAGGTGGCTCAGCGCTTTGGCGAACTGCCGTTCCTGTTTAAGGTGCTGTGCGCCGACCAGCCGCTCTCCATCCAGGTTCACCCGAACAAGAAAGCGTCTGAAATCGGCTTTGCCAAAGAGAACGCGGCGGGCATCCCGCTGGACGCCGCCGAGCGTAACTACAAAGATCCTAACCACAAGCCGGAGCTGGTGTTCGCGCTGACGCCGTTCCTGGCGATGAACGCCTTCCGCGAGTTTTCAGAGATTATCTCCCTGCTGCAGCCGGTCGCGGGTGCCAACAAGGCTATTGCCCACTTCCTCGAAAACCCAAACGCGGACGCGCTCAGCCAGCTGTTTGCCAGCCTGCTGAATATGCAGGGTGAAGAGAAATCTCACGCGCTGGCGGTGCTGAAAGCGGCCCTGAACAGCCAGCAAGGGGAACCGTGGGAGACCATCCGCCTGATTTCCGAGTTTTACCCTGACGACAGCGGCCTGTTCTCCCCTCTGCTGCTGAACGTGGTGAAGCTGAACCCTGGCGAAGCGATGTTCCTGTTCGCGGAAACCCCGCACGCCTACCTGCAGGGCGTAGCGCTGGAGGTGATGGCCAACTCTGACAACGTGTTGCGCGCGGGCCTGACGCCGAAATATATCGACATCCCTGAGCTGGTTGCCAACGTGAAGTTTGTAGCGAAGCCTGCCGCGGAGCTGCTGACTCAGCCGGTGAAAAACGGTGCAGAGCTGGACTTCCCGATTCCGGTTGAGGATTTTGCGTTCTCCCTGCACGACCTCAATCAGACGGAAACGACAATCGCACAGGAGAGCGCTGCGATCCTGTTCTGCGTCGAGGGCGAAGCAACGCTGCGCAAAGGCGAGCAGCGTCTGGTTCTCCAGCCTGGCGAGTCAGCATTCGTTGCAGCCAATGAGTCCCCGGTCAGCGTGAGCGGCACCGGTCGCCTGGCGCGCGTTTTTAATAAGCTTTAAGCACTTACTGAATTTTTTAACAACTCTTGCTAAGCTAGTTGAAGGCTTAATATCTCCGGGCGGTTTTTACCGCCTGGTTTCATTTTAGGGATAGTCGCAATGAAAAAATCGGTCGTAGCGGTTGGAGTGATTGTAGCGTTAGGCGTGGTCTGGACGGGTGCCTCCTGGTTTACCGGGAAACAGCTGGAAGGCCGTCTGGCTGAGATGGTGGCGCAGGCTAACGGAGAAATTAAGCGCAGCGCGCCGGAGGCGGGTCTGGAGCTGAGCTACCAGAACTATCAGCGCGGCGTGTTCACCAGCCGCATGCAGCTGGTGGTGAAGCCGGTGGCCGGTGCGGCAAACGGCTGGCTGAAGCCGGGACAGAGCGTGGTGCTGGATGAAGTGGTAAGCCACGGTCCGCTGCCGCTGGCGCAGTTAAAGTCGTTTAACCTGATCCCGTCCATGGCGTCCGTTCATACCGTACTGGTGAATAACGACGTCACCAAACCGCTGTTTGACCTGGCGAAGAATGAATCACCTTTCGACATTAACACCCGCATTAGCTACTCCGGTGATACCAGCTCTGATATCGCGCTGAAACCACTGAACTACGAGAAAGAGAACGAAAAAGTCGCCTTCAGCGGCGGCCATTTCAAACTTGATGCGGATCGGGACGGCAACGTCTTCTCCATGACGGGTGAAGCGGAAAGCGGCCTGGTCAACGCCGTGAACGAATATAACCAAAAAGTTCAGCTCACCTTCAACAACCTGAAAGCCGACGGCAACAGCCGTATGACCGACTTTAAAGAGCGTATCGGCGATCAGAAGCTCTCCGTGGATAAGATTGCTATCGCAATTGAAGGAAAAGAGATGGCCGTGCTGGAAGGCATGGACGTTAACGGTCAATCCGACGTATCCAAAGACGGTAAGAGCATCAATACCCAGCTGGATTACACGCTGAAGAGCCTGAAAGTGCAGAATCAGGATCTGGGCACCGGCAAGCTGTCGCTGAAGATCGGCAATATCGACGGCCAGGCATGGCACGAATTTAGCCAGAAATACAGCAAAGAGAGCCAGGCGCTGCTGACCGACGCCGCGCTGCAGCAGAACCCGGAAGTGTACCAGCAGCAGGCGATGGCGGTGCTGTTCAATAACCTGCCAATCCTGCTGAAAGGCCAGCCGGTAGTCACCGTTGCGCCGCTGAGCTGGAAAAACAGCAAAGGCGAAACCAGCTTTAACCTGTCGCTGTTCTTGAAAGATCCTGCAGCCGCCACGGGTGAACCGCAGACGCTGGCGCAGGAAGTGGATCGCAGCGTGAAGTCGCTCGACAGCAAGCTGACCATCCCGATGGATATGGCGACCGAGTTTATGACCCAGATTGCGAAGCTGGAAGGCTACGGCGATGAAGATGCTGGCAAGCTGGCGAACCAGCAGGTGAAAGGTCTGGCGGCGATGGGTCAGATGTTCCGCATCACCAAAGTGGAAGACAACACCATTTCCACCAGCCTGCAATATGCCAACGGCCAGGTAACGCTGAACGGCGACAAAATGCCGCTGGAAGAGTTTGTTGGCATGTTTGGTATGCCGACGCTGGGAATGCCGGAACCGGCTGAACCCGCAGCGCCAGCCGTACCGGCGGCACCGCAGCAGTAAACGTCAAAACCCCTCGCAAGAGGGGTTTTTTATTGCCCTTATCCTTTCCATCCCTGCAGGAAATCCAGCAGCAAGGCATTAACTTTCTCAGGCTGTTCCTCCTGAGGAAGATGGCCGCACTCGTCGATACCCTGCGCCCGCAGGTTATCCGCCATTTCAGCCCAGACGCTTTGCATATCGAAGAGCTTGCCAACCGCGTGAAAATCATTGCCCCACAGCGACATTACCGGACAGGCGATTTTCACGTCAGCGTCGGCAAGATCCTGCGCCACGTCTTCCGCGTTGGCGCGATAGTCAGCCATCGCGCCTCGCACGGCTCCGGGCGCCTGATACGCGCGAACATAGGTGTCAAACGCCTCGCCGCTGATGGTTGACGGATCGTAGGTCCAGTCTGAGAAAAAGTGGCGCAGCCAGATATTTTCACGTCCTGCAATCAGCGCTTCCGGCAGATCGGGCACAAGATGGAACAGGAAGAACCAGTATGCGCGGGCGATGGACGCATTCAAATCGCGCGCCACGATACGCGTTGGCACGTTATCCATGACCACCAGACGATCCACCAGCTCAGGGTAATCTTTTGCGAACCGCGTCGCGACGCGCGCCCCGCGATCGTGCCCCACCAGCACCACCTTCTGTAACCCCAGCGCACGCATTAGCTCGCGGATATCCCGGGCCATGTTCCGTTTATCATAGCCAGAAGCCGGTTTATCCGTTTCGCCATATCCTCGCAAATCCGGCGCGATGACGCGGTAGTGCCGGGACAATACAGGTATCTGGTAGCGCCAGGCATAGTTTGTTTCAGGAAAACCGTGCAGAAGAATAACCGGCGCGCCTTCACCCTCTTCAACCACAAACTGGCGAATGTCGTTTGCCGTTACGGTGTAACTTTTCATATTCGTAACCTCACTTTATTTCAGCAGAGGCACGTTGGCCGCACGTTGATAAGGACCGTAATTTACAGGGTTCCAGTTATAGCCCTGCTGCCAGGCGGTGATATGCCCAATACCGGGGAAAGGCAGATGCGCAGCGGCCATCCACTCGCCGTCTTTCGCCAGGGCGTTAAATTCCTGCGCCCGGGACGAGATGGCTTTTTTCGAATCGACATCAAAGCGAATAGACACTTCAGGATGCGGGAACTGGACGGCTGGCGCATGAATCAGATCCCCAATGAAGTTAATAGCCGTCCCCTGCGACGCAAAGCGATAAACGGTACTGCCGGGCGTATGGCCAACGGCATAGGCCGTCTGGACTTCCGGGATCGGCGAAGCTGGCGGAACGAAGGTTTTAAGTTGTCCGGAGGCTTTATAATCAGACAATGCTTTTCGGGCGATAGCAAAATACTCTTTCGCATTAGCCGGCGCGCTCGCTTCTTTTGCAGGATCAAGCCAGTAGTCGGCCTCCCCCTGCGGTACGTAGACGGTGGCATTGGGGAACAGCGCTTTATCGTCTGCATCGCTCAGGCCACACACGTGGTCAAGATGCAGGTGAGTCAGGAAAATGGTATCAACCTGCTCGGGACGATAGCCTGATGCTTTCATATTGTTAACCAGCTGGCCGGCCGTTTCCGGCACGCAGTGCCCCGCTCCGCTGTCAATCATGACCAGATGTTTACCGGTATTAACCAGGAAAGCGTTAAAAGCGGTCGGCATGCGTTCGGCATCGATTTTATGCTGAGCCAGCAGTTTACGAACCTTGTCGTCTGAAAGACCGTGGAGTAATGACGGCGAAAGGTCGTTATAGCCGTCGAACAGCGCCGTGACCTCATATTCCCCTACCGCCAGACGATAATAGCCGGGGACCTGCTGCTTCACCTGCGCAGGTGCGTCAGCCCAGGCGGCACTTACCAGCAACAGGCTGCTGAATGCCAGAACCGTTTTCAACTTTTTCATCTTCACTCCAGATTGATATTTTTCAGGTTGTGAAGAGACTATGGCAGCGTAACGATAAATACTGTAGATATGTACTTTGATAAGGCAGCATAACGAAAAGCGATACAATGAAACTGGAAGACGTTGAAGTGTTTGTCGAAGCGATTAAGACGGGTAGCCTGGCGGGCGCCGCGCGTCGGCTCTCAATGAGCGCCATGGCGGCGTCACGCTCTCTTAACAATCTTGAGGCTGAGCTGGGGGTCAGGCTGGTGCATCGCACCACGCGATCCCTCTCACCCACCAGCGATGGTGACGTTTTTTTGCCTCATGCGCAGGCGTTGCTGGAAGATAAAAATAACGCGCTGGCCGATCTGTTTCCTGATGGTACGCACCTGTCCGGACGCCTTCGCATTACCGCCTCAGCGGCGTTTGGACGCAAGATCGTTGCACCGATGTTGCCGCTGTTTATGCAGCAACATCCTGCCCTGCAGGTCGACTTGCTGGCAACCGATGAGCAAATTGATATTGTCGGGAAAGGCATAGACGTGGCGTTACGCATTGCACCGCTGCGCGATAACCGGTTAGTTGCACACCGCATCTGTGATAACCCCCGCGAGCTTTGCGCCAGCGCGGAATATCTCGCCGCGTACGGTTCACCGAAATTGCTTAACGATCTGGCTGGACATAGCTGCCTGACCACCTCAGATACGACACACTGGTCATTTGAAAAGGGTGAACAGCGCTACAAACAAAAGGTGTCAGGCCGATTCTCGGCTAACTCTATTGAGGCGATTTTCGAGGCCTGCCTGGGGGGACTCGGCATCGCAAATTTATCTCGCTGGTACGTAGAGCCTGCCATTGCTGAGGGTAAACTCGTGCGGATCGTCCTGGAAGATGCTCAGCCGGAATCGCTGGCCATTTGGGCGGTTTACCCGACCTCCCGGCTGATCCCGGCAAAAGTACGAAAATTTGTAGAAGCCCTGGAGACACATCTGACGCTCAACCCGCTTACGCAGCAGAGCTGAATTATTTCACCGTCACCAGCCGCGCCGCCACAATCTGGTGCCCGGACTGGACATCCGTGTTGTCGATGCGCTGCATAATTCTGTCTGCCAGCGTGTAACCCATCTCCCGCGCAGGGGTGGTAGCCCAGACGATGGGGAGATCGTCCAGCGCGTTTTCACCAACGTCGGCGAACGCCCCTAACGCCACCTGATGGCCGAAGAAGGTTTCCACCCCACCCTCGCCGCTCTGACGCCCGGCGCGGATCAGGCCAAACCAGGCCCCCATGGCAATCACATCGTTGTAGCAAATCACGGCGCTGATCGTCGGATTGCTTCGCAACAGCGCGCCTATCGCTTCCGCCGCTTTCTTCTGGCTGGATTCACATTCCACGACCCATTCGCTGTGGAACGGCAGGCCGTATTTAATCAGCGTCGCGCAGTAGCCGCCGACCCGCTCGGCGCGCGTCAGGGAGGAGCTTTTCCCTCCCAGCCAGGCAATGCGCTGATGCCCGCGGCGAATAAGATGTTCGGTCAACATTTGCGCGGCCTGCATGTTATCCGGGCGCAGCGTATCGGCCTCGTCCAGATAGCTGGCGCGCGAGGCGAACACCAGCGGCACACCTTTTTCGGCGGCGCGCTCGCACAGTTCGCTACCCACGCCCGACGCTCCGGCGACGATCACTCCGTCAACCCCCTGGGTCAGCAGCATATCGAGACGGGAGAGAAGCTGCCCGGCCTCGCGCCCGCCGTGCAGAAGAAAGACCATCCGCCCCTGCGCTTCCAGCGCTTCGGTTAACCCGGCGGTCAGCTCCGCATAGAAAGGTGACGTCAGGTCGCGGACAATCAGGCCAATCACCCCGCTTTGCCCGCCGCGCAGCGCCGACGCCTGACGGTTACGCACAAAGCCCAGCTGTTCAACCGCCTCGTTCACCCTCTGGCCGGTTGCGGGCGAGATGCGCCCTTTACCACTGAGCACGAGAGAAACGGTGCTGACGGAAACCCCCGCCGCCAGCGCGACATCGTTGATGGTGACTTTTTTCGCTACAGCCATGTGTCAGCGTGACTCCCTGAAATGAGATCGGTAAAACGTTTTATCAATACGTTATCTTTATACTACCAGTCAAAGCCTGAGAATGTGATTTAGCGCGCACTAAACTTTGATAAAACGTTTTATCTTCTCGCAGCATTGAAGCAGGCAAACTGATTTTAACAATAAAGGAGTCGTTTTATGACGGCGAAAACAGCACAAAAAATATCGCTGTGGGAGTTTTTCCAGCAACTGGGTAAAACCTTTATGCTGCCCGTGGCGCTCCTCTCGTTCTGCGGGATCATGCTCGGGATCGGCAGTTCGCTGAGCAGTAAAGACGTCATCACGCTGATCCCGTTCCTCGGTACTCCCGTGCTGCAGGCGATCTTTATCTGGATGAGTAAGGTCGGCTCCTTCGCGTTTAGCTTCCTGCCCGTGATGTTCTGCATCGCCATCCCGCTGGGCCTGGCCCGCGAGAATAAAGGTGTCGCGGCGTTTGCCGGGTTTGTGGGTTACGCCGTGATGAACCTGGCGGTTAACTTCTGGCTGACCGCGAAAGGCATTCTGCCGACGACCGATGCTGCCGTGCTGAAGGCCAACAACATTCAGAGCGTGATTGGTATTCAGTCTATTGATACCGGGATCCTCGGAGCGGTGATCGCCGGGGTGATTATCTGGATGCTGCACGAACGCTTCCACAATATCCGCCTGCCGGATGCTCTGGCCTTCTTCGGCGGTACCCGCTTCGTGCCGATTGTCACCCTGGTGGTCATGGGTCTGTTCGGCCTGATCATTCCGCTGATCTGGCCGGTCTTTGCGATGGGCATCAACGGCATTGGCCGCATCATCAACGGCGCGGGAGATTTTGGTCCGATGATCTTCGGCACCGGCGAGCGTCTGCTGCTGCCGTTCGGCCTGCAGCATATCCTGGTGGCCCTGATTCGCTTCACCGAAGCGGGCGGTACCATGGAGGTGTGCGGTCACGACGTGAGCGGTGCGCTGACCATCTTCCAGGCGCAGCTGAGCTGTCCGACTACCCACGGCTTCTCCGAAAGCGCCACCCGCTTCCTGTCTCAGGGTAAAATGCCGGCCTTCCTCGGCGGCCTGCCGGGTGCCGCGCTGGCGATGTACCACTGCGCGCGCCCGGAAAACCGACATAAAATTAAAGGGCTGCTGATCTCCGGCGTGATTGCCTGCGTCGTGGGCGGCACCACCGAGCCTATCGAATTCCTGTTCCTGTTTGTTGCGCCGGTGCTGTATCTCATCCACGCGCTGCTGACCGGCCTGGGCTTTACCGTGATGGCGGTGCTGGGCGTCACCATCGGCAACACCGACGGCAACGTGATTGACTTCGTGGTGTTCGGGATCCTGCACGGCCTGTCAACCAAGTGGTATCTGGTGCCGGTCGTGGCGGCTATCTGGTTCGCGGTGTACTACGGTATCTTCCGCTTCGCCATCACCCGCTTTAACCTGAAAACGCCGGGCCGCGATACCGATACCGCCACCAGCGTTGAGCAGGCGGTGGCCGGTACCGTGGGCAAATCCGGGTATAATACCCCTGCCATTCTGGCTGCGCTGGGCGGTGCGGATAACATTACCTCGCTGGATAACTGCATCACCCGCCTGCGTCTGTCGGTGGCGGATATGTCAAAAGTGGATACCAACGCCCTGAAAGCCAACCGGGCCATCGGCGTGGTACAGTTAAATCAGCATAATTTGCAGGTGGTTATCGGCCCGCAGGTTCAGTCGGTGAAAGATGAGCTGGCAACCCTGATGCGAACAGTAGAAGCCTGATGCCTCAACCCCCTCTCATGAGGGGGTTTTACTTTAAGGATTAACGTCATGTTTGATTTTTCTACCGTCGTGGATCGTCACGGCACCTGGTGTACGCAGTGGGACTACGTCGCCGACCGCTTTGGCGCGGCGGATCTGCTGCCCTTCACCATCTCGGATATGGACTTCGCCACCGCCCCCTGCATTACCGACGCGCTGCATCAGCGCATCAACCACGGCGTGCTGGGCTACAGCCGCTGGAAAAACGACGAGTTTCTTGCCGCTGTTGAGCACTGGTTTCGGCAGCGCTTTAACAGCCGCATTGATAAAGAAACCATCGTTTATGGCCCTTCCGTCATCTATATGGTGTCAGAGCTGATCCGCCTCTGGTCAAAGCCCGGTGACGGCGTGGTGGTTCACACCCCGGCGTACGATGCGTTTTACAACGCCATTGGAGGCAATGCGCGTCAGGTTGTGGCCGTTGAGATGGAAAAGCAGGCGGCTGGCTGGCAGGGCAATATGGTGGCGCTTGAAGCGGCCCTGGCGAAACCGGAAAACAAAATTCTGCTACTGTGCAGCCCGCAGAACCCGACCGGCAAGGTCTGGACGCGGGATGAATTGACCCATATGGCAGAGCTTTGCGTACGCTATGACGTGGCGGTTATCAGCGATGAAATTCATATGGACATGGTGTGGGGGGCGCATCGCCACACCCCGTGGAATGCGGTAGCGCGCGGCAAATGGGCGCTTCTCACCTCCGCCTCGAAAAGCTTTAATATTCCGGCACTGACGGGCGCATACGGCCTGATCGGCGATGAAGAGAGCCGTAACGGCTATCTCAGCGCGCTAAAAGGACGAGATGGGCTATCTTCCCCTTCCGTGCTGGCGCTGACGGCCCATATCGCCGCCTATCAGCAGGGAGAGCCGTGGCTGAATGCCTTGCGTCGTTATCTGGAAGAGAATCTGTTGTATATCGCACAGGAATTAAACAGTGCTTTTCCGAAACTGAACTGGCAGCCGCCGGAAGCAACCTATCTGGCCTGGATTGACCTGCGCCCGCTGAACATTGACGACAGGGCACTGCAAAAAGTACTGATCGAGCACCAAAAAGTCGCCATCATGCCGGGATACACGTATGGAAACGAGGGTAACGGCTTCGTGCGCCTTAACGCCGGCTGCCCGCGCAGCAAGCTGGAACAAGGGGTGCAGCGCCTCATCGCCGGGATCAACACGCTCCTGTAATTTGTTTGCGCAACGGAATATTCCCTTGCGCAAATAGCTTTTTACCCCGTTTTGTTTTTATAATATGGCGCACTTTAACCCGAAAAGAGTGCGACCATGATTGATACACGCCTGCCCTTAACTGATATTCATCGTCACCTTGACGGTAACATTCGTGCCCAAACCATCCTCGATCTTGGCCGCCAGTTCAACTTAACGCTTCCCGCTCAGACGCTTGAGTCGTTGATCCCACACGTACAGGTCACCTCCAATGAACCGGACCTGGTCAGTTTCCTGAGCAAACTCGACTGGGGCGTGAAGATGCTGGCCTCGCTGGATGCCTGCCGCCGCGTGGCGTTTGAAAACATTGAAGACGCCGCCCGCAACGGCCTGCACTACGTCGAGCTGCGCTTCTCGCCGGGCTATATGGCGATGACCCACAACCTGCCCGTTGCAGGCGTGGTGGAAGCCGTCATTGAAGGCGTCCGCGAAGGGTGTAAAACGTTCGACGTTCAGGCCCGCCTGATCGGCATCATGAGCCGCACGTTCGGCGAAGCCGCCTGCCTGCAGGAGCTGGAAGCGCTGCTGGCGCACCGCGATGCCATCACCGCCGTCGACCTCGCCGGCGACGAACTGGGCTTCCCCGGCAGCCTGTTCCTCTCCCACTTCAACCGCGCGCGCGATGCTGGCTGGCACATTACCGTCCATGCGGGTGAAGCAGCGGGCCCGGAAAGTATCTGGCAGGCCATCCGCGAGCTGGGCGCCGAGCGTATCGGCCACGGCGTGAAGGCGGTAGAAGACCGCGCGCTGATGGATTTCCTGGCGGAGCAGCGCATCGGCATTGAGTCGTGCCTGACGTCCAACATTCAGACCAGCACCGTGGCAACGCTGGCGCAGCACCCGCTGAAAACGTTCCTTGAGCACGGCGTACTGGCCTCGCTGAACACGGACGATCCGGCGGTTCAGGGCGTGGATATCATCCACGAGTACAACATCGCCGCGCCGCAGGCGGGCCTGAGCCGCGAGCAGATCCGCCAGGCGCAGATCAACGGGCTGGAGATCGCCTTCCTTACGCCTGCAGAGAAGCAGGCGCTGCGGGATAAGGTGGCAACCGCGTAAACCCTTTGCCGGGTGGCGGCTAGGCCTTACCCGGCATACAAAAGCATTTAAAACTTATGCCAGACAGAGCGTGGCGCGATGTTTGGCAGATTCGATCCCCAGCTCAATCAGCTCCATAATCTGGATCGCCTGGCTGGCCGGAACCGGGTTCTCCCCCGTGCCGTTCAGCGCATCGCGGATGGCAGCATAATAAGCCGGATAGTTACCCGGGATCGTTAACAGGGTTTCCTCAACCAGCTCCTCACCTTCCGACCGTGTCACGACGCCGTCGCGCATATCATAGCCCCAGTCTTCCTGCGGCAGACGTTCACCGTTTTTGAGGCGGTCTTCCTGCGGATCGAGGCCAAACTTCACGTAGCTCCCGCGCGTGCCGTGGATGATATAGCGGGCAGATTCCGCGGCCGCGACCATCGTGCCGTGCAGCACAATCCGCCGCTGCGGGTAACTCAACACCGCGTGGAAGTAATCCGTTGTCTGCGCCCCGGGCCTGAGCTGGGCCAGATCGACCGTCATGCTCACCGGCAGTCCAAACAGATTCACGGCCTGGTCCAGCAGATGCGGGGCTAAATCGTACCAGATGCCGCTGCCCGGACCGGCCTGCTCGCGCCAGCGGTTTCTCACCTGCGGACGGAAGCGGTCAAAATGCGATTCAAAAAAAACAATCTCTCCTAACGTGCCTTCCCCGAGAAGCGTTTTAACCGTCAGGAAGTCGCTGTCCCAGCGGCGGTTATGGAAAACGGACAGCACTCTGCCCAGGCTTTTTGCCAGCGCCTCCAGTTCACGCGCCTGTGACAACGTCACGGTGAAGGGTTTGTCAACAACGACGTGCTTCCCGGCTTCCAGCGCGGCTTTCGCCAGCGGGAAGTGCGTGTCGTTCGGGGTGGGAATAACAATTAAATCGATATTCGGATCGTTGAAAAGGTGTTTAGGCTCGGAGACAACCGGCACTGCGGGCCAGTCAGCGTGGACTTTGGCGGCGTCGCTGCTGGATACCGCCGCCAGCGCCATTCCCGGCGTTCCGGCTATCAGAGGCGCATGAAACGTTTTGCTCGCGTACCCGTAGCCTATAAGCCCGACGCGAATGTTATCACTCATCGTGTTGTCCTCTTGTTGCGTTTCTTATTTCATACTGGCTTTTCTGGCATTGTCCTCATTAATAATGAGCCATGGCGCTTAAAATAGCAGGCTGTACCGGCTATTTTTGTTACATAGTATTAACCTTCTGATTTTGTTTAAGGGAATCGTTCCCAAAGCGCTTGCCGTCAGAGAAACAGCGCTGTAACATTTGCGACCTGTATTTATGGATAAATTACAACAGTGAATCATGGCATCAATTATTAATCGAATCATTGAATTAGCGGGATGGATTGTTCTTGGGGTTTCGGTCATTTTGCTCGGCGTAGCCAGCCATATTGATAACTACCAGCCGCCGGAGCCTGCTGCCGTCACCCATCCTAAGTAACCGGTTGCTGCTTTAAAGAGTGACATAATGTGTCAGTTTCGTATTGCCAGCCCTGGTGAACGCGGTTAACCTTCTCTTCCAGGCATCACCTTCGGTGCCTGAATTTCAGCAAAGAAAACTCCTAATTTCGTCGCGTTATCTGAGTGGGCTGTTTACGTCTGTATTAATCCGTTTATTATTCGACCGAATTACCTTAACTGGTATTACTCACTTTTATATGGAAAATTATTAATATGACAGTTCAGGACTATTTATTAAAATTTCGCAAGATCAATTCGCTTGAGAGCCTGGAAAAACTGTTTGACCATCTGAACTACACCCTGTCGGATAATCAGGACATCATCAATATGTATCGCGCTGCTGACCATCGCCGTGCGGAGCTGGTCTCCGGCGGACGCTTGTTCAACGTCGGCGAGGTGCCGAAGTCCGTATGGCGTTACGTTTTATAAGAAAGTAGCCATCCGCGCGAAATGTTATATACTCTCCGCCCTGCAAACTGGCTGTACAACATTTCGCGCAGATAATGGGAGAGTTCATGACCGCAACGCCTGGAGAACGCATCGGAGGCTGGTTAATCGCCCCACTGGCATGGCTGCTGGTTGCCTTATTAAGCGCATCGCTTGCGCTGCTGCTTTATACCACCGCACTGATTACCCCTCACGCTATTCAGACCCTGATGTCGCAAAGCGTGCTGAATATAGCGATGTGGTTTGTGTCGTTCGTTTTCGCGATTGGGATGTGGTACTACACCCTGTGGCTGACTATCGCCTTCTTTAAGCGCCGCAAGAGTGTGCCTAAGCACTACATTATCTGGCTGCTCATTTCGGTCCTGCTGGCGGTTAAAGCGTTTGCTTTCTCGCCCGTCTCTGACGCGCTTGCTGTCCGCCAGTTGCTTTTCCCGTTACTTGCTGCGGCGCTGCTGGTGCCCTATTTCAAACGTTCAACGCGTGTGAAAAACACCTTCGTGAACCCGTAATAACCTTACAGATAACCTGTTGTCGCCTGCCCCGGTTTGTCCGATAATAGGCGGCTTTTTTATTTCAGGCTAAATAATGACCGATTACTTACTGCTCTTTGTCGGCACCGTGCTGGTTAACAACTTCGTTCTGGTGAAGTTCCTTGGCCTGTGCCCGTTTATGGGCGTGTCCAAAAAGCTGGAAACGGCGATGGGCATGGGGCTGGCGACGACCTTCGTCATGACGCTGGCGTCCATCTGCGCGTGGTTGATTGACACCTGGATCCTCATCCCGCTGGGGTTAATCTATCTCCGCACGCTGGCGTTTATTCTGGTCATTGCGGTGGTGGTGCAATTTACCGAAATGGTGGTGCGTAAAACCAGCCCGGCGCTCTATCGCCTGCTGGGTATCTTCCTGCCGCTGATCACCACCAACTGTGCGGTGCTTGGCGTGGCGCTGCTGAACATCAACCTTGGCCATAACTTCATGCAGTCGGCGCTGTACGGTTTCTCCGCCGCTGTCGGTTTCTCATTTGTTATGGTGCTGTTCGCGTCGATTCGCGAACGTCTGGCAGCAGCGGATATCCCTGCGCCATTTCGCGGTAATGCCATTGCGCTGGTGACCGCGGGTTTAATGTCTCTGGCCTTTATGGGCTTTAGTGGTCTGGTGAAGTTGTAATGAATGCTATCTGGATTGCCATCGCCTCTATCAGCGTCCTGGGGTTGGTGTTTGGCCTTATCCTAGGCTACGCCTCCCGCCGTTTCGCGGTAGAGGACGATCCTGTTGTTGAAAAAATTGATGAGCTTTTGCCGCAAAGTCAGTGTGGACAGTGCGGCTACCCGGGCTGCCGCCCTTACGCTGAAGCGGTAGGCATTCAGGGTGAAAAAATTAACCGCTGTGCGCCCGGCGGCGAAGCGGTGATGCTGAAAATTGCCGCCCTGCTTAACGTCGATCCGCAGCCCGTTGATGGCGATGCGGAAGTCCAGGAGCCGGTCCGTGCCCTCGCGGTGATCGACGAAGCAAACTGCATCGGCTGCACCAAATGTATTCAGGCCTGTCCGGTCGACGCCATTGTTGGCGCAACGCGCACCATGCACACCGTTGTGGCGGATCTTTGCACCGGCTGTAACCTTTGCGTGGCCCCCTGCCCGACGCAATGTATAGAGCTGCGCCCGGTTGAAACGACTACCGAAAGCTGGAAGTGGGATCTTCAAACCATTCCGGTTCGCAATATTCCTGTGGAACAACATGCTTAAGTTATTTTCTGCTTTCAGAAAAGAGAAGATCTGGGACTTTGACGGCGGTATCCATCCGCCAGAGATGAAAACCCAGTCCAACGGCACGCCGCTGCGTCAAATTCCGCTGGCGACGCGTTACGTCATGCCGCTCAAGCAGCATATTGGCGCTGAGGGCGAGCTGTGCGTGAAAGAAGGCGATACGGTGCTGCGCGGTCAGCCGCTGACCTTCGGACGCGGACGTATGCTGCCGGTACACGCCCCTACTTCCGGGAAAGTGGTGGCAATTGCCCCTCATACGGTGGCGCATCCGTCCGCGTTGTCGGAACTGAGCGTGATTATTGAAGCCGACGGCGAAGATCGCTGGATTGACCGTGACGGCTGGAGCGACTACCGCAGCCAGAGCCGCGAAGCGCTCATTGAGCGTATTCATCAGTTCGGCGTCGCGGGGCTTGGCGGCGCGGGCTTCCCGACCGGCGTCAAGCTGCGCGGTGGTGGCGATAAGATTCAGACGCTGATTATCAACGCCGCCGAGTGCGAGCCGTACATCACCGCCGACGATCGTCTGATGCAGGACTGCGCCGCCCAGGTGGTGGAAGGCATCCGCATCCTCGCCCACATCTTACAGCCGCGGGAAGTGCTGATCGGTATCGAAGACAATAAACCGCAGGCTATTTCAATGCTGCGCGCCGTGCTGGCCGGTAGCCATGATATCGCCCTGCGCGTTATTCCGACCAAGTACCCCTCTGGCGGCGCAAAACAGCTGACGCAAATCCTCACCGGCAAGCAGGTCCCGCACGGCGGACGCTCGTCGGATATCGGCGTGCTGATGCAAAACGTCGGCACCGCTTACGCCGTCAAGCGTGCGGTGATTGACGGCGAGCCGTTGACCGAGCGCGTGGTAACGCTGACCGGAGAGTCTGTCTCTCGTCCGGGTAACGTCTGGGCGCGCCTCGGCACGCCGGTGCGCCATCTGCTGGAACAGGCTGAATTTTGCCCGGCCAGCGACCAGATGGTGATCATGGGCGGTCCGCTGATGGGCTTTACCCTGCCGTGGCTCGACGTTCCGGTAGTGAAAATCACCAACTGCCTGCTTGCCCCTTCCCCAACCGAAATGGGGGAGGAGCAGGAAGAGAAAGGCTGCATCCGCTGCAGCGCCTGTGCCGATGCCTGCCCGGCGGATCTCCTCCCGCAGCAGCTGTACTGGTACAGCAAAGGCCAGCTACACGACAAGGCCAAATCCCATAACCTGGCCGACTGCATCGAATGCGGCGCCTGCGCCTGGGTCTGCCCAAGCAACATTCCTCTGGTGCAGTACTTCCGCCAGGAGAAGGCCGAGATTTATGCCATCTCCATGGAAGAAAAACGCGCCGCGGAAGCCAAGGCACGTTTCGAAGCGCGTCAGGCGCGTCTCGAACGTGAGAAGATGGCTCGTCAGGAGCGACATAAGCAGGCCGCCGTTCAGCCTGCCGGGAAAGATCAGGATGCAATCAACGCCGCATTGGCGCGCGTTCGCGAGAAAAAAGCCAGTGCCGCCCAGACGCTGGTGATCCAGGCCGGTGAAAAACCGGATAACAGCGAAGCGATTGCCGCCCGCGAAGCGCGTAAAGCTGCGGCCCGCGCCCGTCAGGCGGAAAAAGCGCAAGCGGCGCAGCCGGAAGCTGAAATCGATCCACGCAAAGCCGCCGTTGAGGCGGCGATTGCCCGTGCCAAAGCGCGCAAGGCCGGGGAGCAGCCAGTGGTGGTTGAACAGGAACCGGTCGATCCGCGTAAAGCTGCCGTTGAAGCGGCGATTGCCCGCGCCAAAGCGCGCAAAGCAGCGCAGCAGGCGCCAGCCGCAGAACCTGAAGCACCGGTCGACCCACGCAAAGCCGCCGTTGAAGCGGCGATAGCCCGCGCCAAAGCGCGCAAAGCAGCACAGCAGGAAGAGCAGCCGCAGGCCGCCAACGATGACCCGCGCAAGGCCGCCGTCGCCGCCGCCATTGCGCGCGTTCAGGCAAAGAAAGCCGCACAGCAAGCCGTAAACGAGGATTAAATGGTTTTCAGAATCGCAAGTTCCCCTTACACCCACAATCAGCGCCAGACCTCGCGCATCATGATGCTGGTCTGCCTGGCCGCGCTGCCGGGCATTGCCGTTCAGTGCTGGTTTTTCGGCTGGGGAACTCTGTTCCAGATAGCTCTTGGATGCGCCAGCGCCGTCGCCGCGGAAACCCTCGTGCTGAAGCTGCGCAAGATGGCGGTTTCCCGCATCCTGGCCGACAACTCCGCTCTGCTGACCGGCCTGCTGCTGGCCATCAGCATTCCCCCGCTTGCCCCGTGGTGGATGGTGGTGCTCGGCACCGTGTTTGCCGTGATTATTGCCAAACAGCTCTATGGCGGCCTCGGTCATAACCCGTTTAACCCGGCGATGATTGGCTACGTGGTGCTGCTGATCTCCTTCCCGGTACAGATGACCAGCTGGCTGCCACCGCACGAGATTGCAGCCACAGTGCCCGGCTTTATGGATGCTCTGCAGGTGATCTTTACCGGCCATACGGCGCTGGGTGCTGATATGAACGCGCTGCGTATGGGCGTGGACGGTATCAGCCAGGCGACGCCGCTCGATACGTTTAAAACGTCCCTGCACGCCGGGCACAGCGTTGAGCAAATCATGAAGTCCGCCATCTACAGCGGCGTGCTGGCGGGAGCCGGCTGGCAGTGGGTCAACCTGGCGTATCTGCTGGGCGGCCTGTTCCTGTTGCAGCAGAAGGCTATCCGCTGGCATATTCCGGTCAGCTTCCTGGTAACGCTGGCGGTCTGCGCCACGCTGGGCTGGGTATTCTCTCCTGAATCGCTGGCCAGCCCGCAGATGCACCTGCTCTCCGGCGCGACTATGCTGGGTGCCTTCTTTATCCTGACGGATCCGGTGACGGCCTCCACCACCAACCGCGGTCGCCTGATCTTCGGCGCGCTGGCTGGCCTGCTGGTCTGGCTGATCCGCAGCTTTGGCGGCTATCCGGACGGCGTGGCGTTTGCCGTCCTGCTCGCCAATATTACCGTTCCGCTCATCGACTATTACACGCGCCCCCGCGTGTACGGCCATCGCTAAGGGTTTCGCCATGTTAAAAACGATGCAAAAACACGGCGTCACGCTGGCTGTCTTCGCCGCGGTTCTGACGGGGCTGACGGCACTGGTTAATGCGCTGACCAAAACGACCATCGAAGAACAGGCCTCGAAGCAGCAAAAGGCGCTGTTCGATCAGGTGATCCCGTCCGATTTCTACGATAATGACCTGCAAAAAAGCTGCTTTGTGGTAGACGCGCCGCAGCTTGGGAAAGGCCCGCACCGCCTCTTTATCGCCCGCAAAGGGGATAAACCGGTCGGCGCGGTGATGGAAGCGACCGCGCCTGATGGCTATTCCGGCGCCATTCAGCTGCTCGTGGGCAGCGATTTCTCCGGTACCATCCTGGGCACCCGCGTGACGGAGCATCATGAAACGCCGGGTCTTGGCGACAAAATTGAAACCCGTCTGAGCGACTGGATTTTGCACTTTGCCGGTAAAGTGATCCATGGTGAAGATGACACCGCGTTTGCGGTGAAGAAAGACGGCGGCGAGTTTGACCAGTTCACGGGCGCAACCATCACCCCGCGGGCGGTGGTAAACGCCGTAAAACGAGCCGGGCTGTACGCTGAAACGCTGCCCGCGCAGATCAACAATCTTCCGGCCTGTGAGGAGTAATCATGAGCCAGGTTAAAGAGGTTATTGTCCAGGGATTGTGGAAGAACAACTCCGCGCTGGTACAGCTTCTGGGTATGTGCCCCCTGCTGGCGGTGACATCCACCGCCACCAACGCGCTCGGTCTGGGTCTGGCAACCACGCTGGTATTGACCCTGACCAACCTCTCCATCTCTGCCCTGCGACGCTGGACGCCGTCGGAAATTCGTATTCCGATTTACGTCATGATCATTGCGTCGGTGGTCAGTATTGTCCAGATGCTGATTAACGCCTACGCGTTTGGTCTGTACCAGTCGCTCGGGATCTTCATTCCTCTTATCGTCACCAACTGTATCGTGGTCGGGCGTGCGGAAGCGTTCGCGGTAAAAAACAGCCCAGCCATGTCGGCGCTGGATGGTTTTTCCATTGGCATGGGCGCCACGTGCGCCATGTTCGTGCTGGGCTCGCTGCGTGAAATCCTCGGCAACGGTACGCTGTTCGACGGCGCAGATGCGCTGCTGGGCGGCTGGGCTAAAGCGCTGCGCGTTGAGGTGTTTCACACCGATACGCCATTCCTGCTGGCGATGCTACCGCCCGGCGCGTTTATTGGCCTCGGCATGATGCTGGCAATAAAATACCTGATTGATGAGAAACGTAAGCGCCGCGCGGCTGAGCGCAGCGTTCTGGAAGGGACACCCGAGAAGGCCTCATGAATAAAGAAAAGCGCATTGCGATCCTGACCCGTCTGCGGGACGAGAACCCGCACCCGACGACGGAGCTGAATTTTACCTCCCCGTTTGAGCTGCTGATCGCGGTGTTGCTCTCTGCGCAGGCGACCGACGTGAGCGTCAATAAAGCCACTGCCCTGCTCTATCCGGTCGCCAATACGCCGAAGGCCATGCTGGAGCTGGGCGTGGAAGGCGTGAAGTCATATATCAAAACCATCGGCCTGTTTAACAGCAAAGCCGAGAACGTGATTAAGACCTGTCGGATCCTGCTGGAACAGCACGGAGGCGAAGTACCGGAAGATCGCGCCGCGCTGGAAGCCTTGCCGGGCGTGGGGCGTAAAACCGCGAACGTTGTGCTCAATACCGCGTTTGGCTGGCCGACCATCGCCGTTGATACGCATATATTCCGCGTCTCAAACCGGACCAATTTCGCCCCAGGGAAAAATGTCGAGCAGGTAGAAGAGAAGCTGTTAAAAGTGGTTCCTGCCGAATTCAAGGTTGACTGCCACCACTGGCTGATTTTGCACGGTCGTTATACCTGCATAGCCCGAAAGCCGCGCTGCGGCTCCTGCGTTATTGAAGATCTCTGCGAATATAAAGAAAAAGTCTATCCCTGATCGTCATAATCCCCTACCAAAAGAAGGACTACCGTTCGTTCTTCTTTTGGCCGTTATTTGTCCGCTCTTACTTTCTTCTGACTTGTCACTTGTTCGGCTCTATAACGCTCAAACAGGTTAATACTTTTTTCATAGCCAAAAATTTCTATACATCTGTGATCGCGATCACTCTGATAACGTCATGTTGATTTTTTGTAGTCAAAGTCATCGCAAACCCTTTGCCGGGCAAGATTTAAATGCGTTTACCCGGAAGATAAGACCAGCTATTTTTCAGAATATGGGCTATATCACTACAACAAGCGGCAAATAGCAGAACATATCGCCAAAACCCCATCACACTGGGTGTATACCAGTCGAAAAAACTACCTTTAGTTATCGTATAAAATTTAACGCTAAATAACATTTGTAGAAACCGACAATTATACCGTTCAAGATATATGTAACAGATTATTACAAACGTATTGCCAGACGGGGCAGGATAGTGAACATTACCCGCCGTTTCTCCTCCCAATATAACTATAAGGCGGATGGGCTACGGCCATCACGCGATGAACACCCCCGTTAATATGGGATGTAAAAAAAGAGGTATATGTGTCGACTGCAAACAATAAACCAACAGATGAAAGCGTGAGTCTGAACGCTTTTAAACAACCGAAAGCGTTTTATCTCATCTTCTCTATCGAGTTATGGGAGCGTTTTGGTTACTACGGCCTGCAAGGGATCATGGCGGTTTACCTGGTTAAACAACTGGGTATGTCCGAAGCCGATTCCATCACGCTGTTCTCCTCCTTTAGTGCCCTCGTTTACGGTCTGGTTGCTATCGGCGGCTGGCTGGGTGATAAAGTTCTCGGTACTAAGCGCGTCATTATGCTGGGTGCCATTGTTCTGGCTATTGGCTATGGTCTGGTTGCATGGTCAGGACATGATGCGGCTGTGGTCTACATGGGCATGGCAACCATCGCCGTGGGTAACGGCCTGTTCAAAGCGAACCCGTCTTCCCTGCTCTCAACCTGCTACAGCAAAGATGACCCACGTCTGGACGGTGCATTTACCATGTACTACATGTCCATCAACATCGGTTCCTTCTTTTCCATGCTGGCAACCCCATGGCTGGCCGCGAAATTCGGCTGGAGCGTGGCGTTTGCGCTGAGCTTCGTGGGTATGCTGATCACCGTGGTAAACTTCCTGTTCTGCCGCAACTGGGTGAAAGACTACGGTTCAAAACCTGACTTCGAGCCTGTACACATGGGCAAGCTGCTGGCTACCATCGTGGGCGTTGTCGTCCTGGCGGCGATCGCCACCTGGCTGCTGCACAACCAGGGTATCGCTCGTGCCGTTCTGGGCGTAGTTGCGCTGGGCATCGTGGTCATCTTCGCGAAAGAAGCGTTCGCTATGAAGGGTGCAGCCCGTCGTAAGATGATTGTGGCGTTCATTCTGATGCTGGAAGCGATTATCTTCTTCGTGCTGTACAGCCAGATGCCAACCTCTCTGAACTTCTTCGCTATTCGTAACGTTGAGCACTCTATCCTGGGTATCGCATTCGAACCCGAGCAGTTCCAGGCACTGAACCCATTCTGGATCATGATCGGTTCCCCGATTCTGGCCGCAATCTATAACAAGATGGGCGATCGTCTGCCAATGCCGCACAAGTTCGCGGTGGGTATGGTGCTCTGTTCTGGTGCGTTCCTGGTGCTGCCGCTGGGGACTAAGTTTGCGTCCGACGCCGGTATCGTGTCCGTTAACTGGCTGATCCTGAGCTACGCGCTGCAGTCTATCGGCGAACTGATGATCTCCGGTCTGGGTCTGGCGATGGTTGCACAGCTGGTTCCACAGCGTCTGATGGGCTTCATTATGGGTAGCTGGTTCCTGACCACTGCCGGTGCGGCGATCATCGCCGGTAAGATCGCGAACCTGATGGCTGTGCCAGAAAACGTGACCGATCCGCTGCTCTCCCTGAACGTCTACGGTACCGTGTTCATGCAGATTGGTATCGCTACGGCGGTTATCGCGGCGCTGATGCTGCTGACCGCGCCGAAACTGAATCGAATGACTCAGGACGACGACAAGACGGCGGAAGCGAACAAAACCGCTACCGCGTGATATTTGAGAGAAACGACAGAACAGAAGCCGCTAAGAGATTAGCGGCTTTTTTTTTGTCCCTTCGCGCACTAACATAGCTGAAACCTCAGCAAAAAGGAGTTACCGATGAAACTGTTCTACAAACCGGGCGCGTGCTCTCTTGCTTCCCATATCACCCTGCGCGAGAGCGGCAAAGATTTCACGCTGGATGGCGTTGATCTGATGAAAAAGCGCCTGGAAAACGGGGATGACTTTTTTGCGATTAACCCAAAAGGGCAGGTTCCGGCCCTGCTGTTGGATGACGGAACTCTGCTGACCGAAGGCGTGGCGATTATGCAGTTCCTGGCGGACAACGTACCGGATCGCCAGCTCCTTGCCCCTACCGGCAGCGTCGCACGTTATAAAACGCTGGAGTGGTTGAACTATATCGCCACCGAGCTGCACAAAGGTTTTACCCCCCTCTTCCGCCCGGATACGCCGGAAGAGTACAAGCCTACCGTGCGAGCTCTGCTGGAGAAAAAGCTGCAGTATGTTAACGAATCGCTGAAAGACGATCAGTGGATTTGTGGTTCACGCTTCACCATTGCCGACGCGTACCTGTTTACCGTACTGCGCTGGGCGCGTGCGGTTAAGCTGAACCTGGAAGGGTTGGACCATATCGCATCGTATATGGCGCGCGTGGCGGAGCGTCCAGCGGTGGCCGCGGCGCTAAAAGCGGAAGGGTTGAATTAAGCGAGGCGTCTGTGTTGCCGGGTGGCGCTGACGCTCACCCGGCCTACGAACTCTGGACGATTATAGCCGTGTGGCGCTGAAATAGTGCTCCGGCTTCGCGATACGATCCTGTGCCGCGACCACCTGCAGTTCATATTCCTGCATCTCTTTCGTCGCAATCATAATTTCGTACACCGCTGCCGTCACGTGCTCCAGCGCGTCTCTCACCGTTGCACCCTGCAACAGTTTCACCAGCAGTAGCCCGCTGGTCACATCACCCACGCCCACCGGCTGACGCGTGCCGAAATCCACCAGCGGACGGCTGATATGCCATGCGTCATCTTTCGTCACCAGCAGCATCTCAAAACGCTCCTGGGTCAGCCCTGCGCGGGCGAGATGTTTTACCAGCACAATCTCCGGCCCCTGGGCTATCAGCTCGCGAGACGCGCGTACAGCCTCTTCTACGCTGTCAACCGGATGCTCGCAGAGGATCTCCAGCTCAATCAGGTTGGGCGCAATGATATCGCTGGCGGGCAGCGCATGGCGAACATGAAATTCCGCTACGCCAGGCGCCACAATGCAGCCTTTCTCCGGGTGTCCCATGACGGGGTCGCAGAAATATTTTGCCGCCGGGTTTGCCGCTTTCACCTGACGGACGATGCCGAGGATGTGTTCCCCCTGCTCCGCTGAGCCGAGGTAGCCGCTCAGAACGGCGTCGCAGCGCTTGAGCTGGTCGATATCCGCAATACCCTGCACAACCTCTGTGAGGTGCGAAGGCGGCATCACGCAACCGGTCCATTTGCCGTATTGCGTGTGGTTAGAGAACTGCACGGTATTGAGAGGCCAGACGTTGGCACCGAGGCGGCGCATCGGGAATTCCGCTGCGCTATTGCCAGCATGTCCAAACACAACGTGGGACTGAATGGCGAGGATGTTCTTCATCTTTTTCTTACCAAACCCTGAACAAACAAAAAGGGCGTGGTTTCCCACGCCCCTCGAGACTTTTACTTACTTCCAGCAGACCAGACAGTAGTTTTTCTTACCGCGGCGCAGCAGCGTGTAGCGGCCATACAGACGGTCGCCGTCAACGAAGGTGTATTCCGGATCAGCCTGCTTTTCACCGTTGATGGTGATAGCGTTGGAGGCGATGGTTTTACGCGCCTGACCACGGGAAGGCTGGAGCTCAGAGTCCACCAGCGCCTGCATCAGGTCAGCTCCTTTCTCCATCTCAACCATCGGCACGCCGTCCTGCGCCAGCTGTTCGAAGTCCGCTTCGCTCAGATCGCTCAGCGTACCGTTGAACAGGCTTGCGGTGATGCGTTTTGCCGCGGCCAGGCCCTCTTCACCATGAACCAGTTTGGTCACTTCGTCCGCCAGCACGTACTGGGCACGCGGCGCTTTACCGCTGTTCTTATCTTCCTCTTCCAGCGCATTGATCTCTGCAATGTCCATGAAGGTGAAGAACTTCAGGAAGCGGTAAACATCGGCGTCCGCCGTGTTGATCCAGAACTGATAGAATTTGTACGGGCTGGTTTTCTTCGGATCGAGCCACACCGCGCCGCCTTCGGTTTTACCGAATTTGGTGCCGTCTGCTTTGGTGATCAGTGGAACGGTCAGGCCGAAGACCTGGTTCTGATGCAGACGACGGGTCAGGTCGATACCGGAGGTGATGTTCCCCCACTGGTCAGAGCCGCCGATCTGCAGAGAGACGCCGTGCAGCTTGTTCAGGCAGGCAAAGTCATAGCCCTGCAGCAGGTTGTAGGAGAACTCGGTAAAGGAGATACCCTGATCGTCACGGTTCAGACGCTGCTTGACCGCTTCTTTGTTAATCATCTGGTTAACAGAGAAGTGCTTGCCGATGTCACGCAGGAAGGTCAGCACGTTCATGCCGCCAAACCAGTCGTAGTTGTTAGCAGCAATGGCAGAGTTATCACCACAGTTGAAGTCGAGGAACGGTGCAACCTGTTTGCGGATCTTATCCACCCACTCCTGCACGGTATCTTCGGTGTTCAGCTTACGCTCCGCGGCTTTAAAGCTCGGGTCACCAATCAGACCGGTCGCGCCGCCCACCAGGGCAACAGGCTTATGGCCCGCCATCTGAAAGCGTTTCAGGCATAACAATGGAACAAGATGCCCCAAATGCAAGCTGTCAGCGGTGGGATCGAAGCCGCAATAGAGCGCGATCGGGCCTTGCGCCAGTCGCTCTGCTAACGCTTCCTCGTCCGTCACCTGGGCCACGAGGCCCCGCTCTTGCAATTGTTTAATCAAGTTACTGCTTGCCATCAAATTCTCCATGTATAAACGACTGCACCTTTGCCGGTACACGACTTTTCGCCTGATGCGAAAGGACCATAGAATAAAGCGCAAGCGCGGTGTGCGCTAGCGCTTAAATCAACAAATTTCGGGGATTACGGGGCCAGTCTGTCGATTTTCCAGCCGCCATTCTCGCGCTGGTATAAAAAGCGGTCATGCAGGCGATGCTCACCGCCCTGCCAGAATTCCATCTGCTCAATCGGAATGCGGAAGCCGCCCCAGAAGCTGGGCAGCGGAATTTCCCCCTGCTGGAACTTCTGTTTCAGCTCCAGGAATTTACTTTCCAGCACGCCGCGGGCAGAGATCCGGCTGGACTGTTTTGACACCCAGGCACCAATCTGGCTGTCGCGCGGGCGGCTGTGGAAATACTTCACCACCTCAAGGGTCGAGAGACGTTCCGCTTTACCGGTGACCATCACCTGACGTTCAAGCATATGCCACGGGAACAGCAGGCTGATGCGCGGGTTGTTTTCTAAGTGGTGCGCCTTGCGGCTGCCCAGATTGGTATAGAACACCAGCCCTTTCTCGTCGTAATGCTTAAGCAAGACGATGCGCTGATACGGTTGACCGTTTTCATCTACCGTCGCGACGACCATGGCCGTTGGGTCGGCCAGCTTCGCGTCGCAGGCCTGTTTCAGCCAGCGCTCAAAAAGCACGAGGGGTTCAGCGGGAAGATCCTGGCGACGCAGGCCGCCTTTGGTGTATTCACGGCGCAGATGCGCAATTTGCTGCAGTTCGTCGTTATCTGACATGGCGTTAGCTGATCTTGAGATTGGGTGGCGCTATTGTGCGCCGCCCCTGTAAAAATCTCAACGCTTCGGATTTTCAAGCTGGCAGTTGTTCAGCACAATGCGGTCTCGTTTGTAGACCGTGGCGCTGTCGCCTTTCGACCAGAAGACATAGATGCCGTCCGAATAACGCGCCCCGGAGGCCGAGATACCCTGCTTAAGGGTTAGCAGCTTGTTATCGTAAACGAAGCTGGCTTCCTGACGCGGGTTATTCAGCTTCACGGTCAGCGGTTTTTCATCGCAGCGATACTCCAGCGTATCGGTCTGCATGCGCTCAAGGAACTGGTTATAGACGCTGCATCCTGACAGCAATAAAGGCGCGGCAATAAGAAGAAGTTTTTTCATGGTCGTATTCCGAAGACTTTCCTGGTCCTGGAGGGCATGGCTGCCCCCCTGTTTTATTCCATTCTAACGACGAGGCGCCGCGCTGAATTTCAGTTAACTCTGATTATGACGAGGATTTGCAGGGAAAATCGCCCCGAGGACGCTGGCCTCGCGCGCGCCGGTTACCGACGGCAAATTCCCTGGCCGCCCTGCGATAGTGCGCCAGGCAAGCCAGGCGAAAGCCAGCGCTTCCATATCATCCCCGCTGATGCCGGCCTCGTCCGTCGTCGTCACCTCGGTGCCCGGCAGCAGCCCGGCAAGACGCGCCATCACCAGCGGGTTTCGGCTTCCCCCGCCGCACACCAGCAGGCGTTCGCAGCCGCCGCTGAGCAGCACTTGCTCAGAGATCGACACGGCCGTTAATTCGGCAAGCGTCGCCTGGACATCCTGCGGAGCGAGTGCCGGGAACAGCGCAAGCTGGCGCTCGAGCCAGCCAAAGTTGAAGTATTCTCGTCCCGTGCTTTTCGGCGCCGGTAAGGCAAAATAAGGGTCGCTGAGCATGGACTGCAGCAGCGGGAGAACCACTTTACCCTCGCTCGCCCACTCGGCGTTTTTATCATACGGTTGACCGCACTGCCGCCAGATCCAGGCATCCATTAACATATTCCCCGGGCCGGTATCGTAGCCGCGAACGGGCTGCCCCGGAATAAGCATCGAGAGGTTAGCAATCCCGCCTATGTTGAGCACCATGCGGCGTTCTGTTGGGTGCGCCAGCAACGCCTGATGGAAGGCAGGCACCAGCGGCGCGCCCTGGCCGCCAAGCGCAATATCGCGGCGACGAAAATCCCCGACGACCGTTACGCCCGTCTTCGCCACAATCTGGTTGTTATCGCCGATTTGCAACGTATGCGGCGCGTCGCCAGTCGGCTCATGCCAGACGGTTTGTCCGTGACACCCGATGGCGACCACATCCTGGGGACGAAGGTGTTCTTTTTGCATTAACGCCTGCACCGCATCCGCAAACAGCGCCCCCAGCCGAACATCAAGTTGACCAAGCTGGGAGAGGGTTAACTGCTGCCCCTGACAGATGCTCAGAATGTCCTCTTTCAGCGAAAGGGGGATTGGCCAGGTCAGGCTCGCCTGCTGTGCCACCATATGTTCGTCAATGGCGGCCAGAACGACATCTACCCCATCCAGACTGGTGCCCGACATCACACCAATGTAGCGACCCGATTTCATGCGCTTTCCTTACGTTGCGTGGGCTAAGGATATCCACTCAACCATAAACAGCGCTCCTTTGCCATCCGACGATAATATTTTTTAACAATGTCTTGCCGGTATGGCGAGTGGCTCCTGTTTATGTCTCGTTAAGTCAAATTCAAGTACAATTTTCTTATTGTTAGTGCAAAGATATGAACTATGGCTCTTTATGCCATATAATTTAGCCATAACGGATGCCTCCAGATGGGCGTTTTTGGTGAACAGGAGATTCAAATGATTGTACGTGTACTGGGCGTTTCGCTGATTGGTTTAACCCTGGCTGGCTGTGTGAACGACAGCTCGCTGTCTGGCGACGTTTACAGCGCTTCTGAAGCAAAACAGGTTCAGAGCGTGACTTACGGTACCGTTGTTAACGCCCGTCCTGTGCAAATTCAGGGTGGTGATGAAAACAACGTGATGGGCGCAATCGGCGGTGCTGTACTGGGTGGTTTCCTGGGTAATACCGTTGGCGGCGGCACGGGCCGTTCTCTGGCAACCGCAGCGGGGGCTGTAGCGGGTGGTGTCGCGGGTCAGGGCGTTCAGGGCGCGATGAACAAAACCCAGGGTGTAGAGCTGGAAATTCGTAAAGACGACGGCAGCACCATTATGGTTGTTCAGAAGCAGGGCAACACCCGCTTCTCGGCTGGTCAACGCGTCGTGCTGGCGAGCAACGGCAGCCAGGTTACCGTTTCTCCGCGTTAATTAAAAATGGATGTGGTCATCAGGTCACATCCATTTACAATATATATCACCCTCACAAATATATTTACAGAATGCATTCATCCCACGCATTATTAAACGCGCCATATATTGTTTCTGCGCAAAGTATTTAGCGTGCTAATTGATTAAACTCTTCGCAATCATCTCTTCATAATTATTTTAATTTGTATAACTTTATATGCTTGCGAATAGTCGTTCTGTAAAAGGTCGTTATATCTCGTTCTGTTTCGGTTGCTTGGTCGTCATCGGAATATTACAGGCTTTATTTTCAAAACTGGTTGACTGGGTTCCGTCCTTTTCGCCTCTTTTGTTCCCCACACTCACCATTTTTTTACTCGTGTTTCACCTGTTTATTGCCTGTTTTATGGCAATGAAATACTGGTGTGATAAGCGGCGGCTCTATCTGATTGCCATCTCATTTGCCTTTGCCGGTTCGGCCTTGCTGATGGTCGGAACATTGACCAGCTTTCCGGCGTGGCTGGATCTCTATCAGTTCAACGTTGTGAACTACAACGATGCGATGATCTACTATATGTTCCGCCACCTCTTAATGGCGGTGCTGATGATCGTTTCGGCATTACTTTATCCCACGCGCAATCTGCCCCTTTCACGGTTGGCGCATATCATCATCGTTAGCGGTTCATTTCTTTTTACCGCATGTATGGTGATGCTGGCCTGGATGTATTCCAGCCATTCCCCGTTTTTATCCCTCGATCTGGTTGATAATGAAACGCGGCAGTTTATGGTTCTCTGGAGCCACAGCATTAATATTTCATTAATCGTTCTCTGGGTCGTGACACTAGCCACGCTGATGTTTATTACGCGCGTGCGTAATCTGTTCTGGGTAGGCGGTAATTTTCTGTGTGTCTGCTATGTCGTCACGCTCTCTATGCTGTTGGTAGGCGGACATGCAGAAGATATATCCTGGTATCGCGCCCGATTATTTGAAACCGTCGCGACGCTGATTATTATTTTTGTGCTGCTCTATGATGTCTTCAGGTTGTATCGTGACTCCCATTTGAAGTATCAGCAGTCGTATCAAAATTCGATTCGCGATCCGCTCACGCGCCTGTATAACCGCAGCTATTTTTATGAATCGTTAAACCAGGCGCTGGGCATCGCCAAACCCAGCCGCCCGGTTTCGGTTATCGTCAGCGATCTCGATCGTTTCAAGCGTATCAACGACAACTACGGTCACCTGCAGGGAGATAAAGTCCTGCAGTTTGTCGCCAATCTGCTGATGGACTCCGTACGTCCGCAGGATATCGCAGCGCGAATCGGCGGCGAAGAGTTTGTCCTGATGCTGGCAAACACCTCCGCAGAAGACGCATATCAGGTGGCAGAGCGCATTCGGTTGAAGCTAAGCGGTTTTGATAAAATTAGCAGCGAGGGTCAGTTACCAGAGCCGATTACCATCAGCATGGGTGTGTTTACGGCAACCTCTTCGTCGGTAAGCGCAGAAGCGTGCGTGGAAAGTGCCGATAAGGCGATGTATGAAGCGAAAGAGACGGGCCGTAACCGCGTCGTTGTCTTTAAGTAAAAACAAGGCCTTGCAGATGCAAGGCCTTGTTGTCTGGTCAGTCGCGAGACTGTAGCTCGTGAATGTTTTGCTCAAGGCGCGCAATGAGGCTGATGAGCATTTCCAGCTCCGTCGGTGAAACCCCTGAAAGGATTTCACCGCGCGTTTTGGTGATCACCGCTTCCATTTCAGTGATGATAGGCGCCGCTTTCTCCGTCAGCTTAATGCGCTTGGCGCGACGATCGCTGGCGCAGGTTTGCCGGGAGATCAGTCCCTTCTCTTCCAGTTGGTCAAGCGTGCGCACCAGCGACGGTTGCTCAATGCCTATCGCTTTAGCCAGTTGAATTTGCGACTGGTCGGGCGGCAGCTGATGAATGTTGTGCAACGTGACCCAATGCGTCTGCGTCAGTTCCAGAGGTTTCAGGCGATGGTCAATCAGAGCACGCCAGACGCGTACCAACCTTGCCAGATCAGAACCTAATGGCGATTCCAATTTCATCTCCTTATAATTAGCTTGCTAAGTTATTATACTGATTTTAGAATAGTGTGCAGCATTTGTATTGGCAAAACAAATGCAATACTGCATTCATCGGACTCAAAAGTATGACTTACACTGAATTATGATGCTTCTTCATACTCAGACAAGCCAACGCGGCATTCTGTTCACTGCAAAGGATTTCTGCCTGTGATCTTTTTTCATCGCTCAGAAGGTTTACCCCTTCAGGACCTGATCTTCGGTGCGTCAGTCTACTTTCCTCCCCTGTTTAAAGCCGTGCTGGTGGGCTTTGTTCTCTGGCTCATCGCGCATCGCCTGCTTCGCGACTGGATGTACTCCGGCGAAATCTGGCACCCCATGCTGATGGATCTCTCCCTGTTTGCCCTCTCCGTATGCCTGGGCCTTGCTGTTCTGATCGTGTGGTGAATATGCCTCTGAAAACGCTGAAGTACTTTTCCACCCTGTTCGTTCTTGTCCTCGCCCTGGCTGCTGGATGGTGGTTGTGGAATTATTATATGCAGTCCCCCTGGACCCGTGACGGCAAAGTTCGCGCTGAGCAGGTCAGCATCACCCCCCAGGTGTCGGGAAGTATCACAACGCTGCTGGTTAAGGATAATCAGTACGTTAAAAAGGGAGAGGTGTTATTCCGCATCGACGACACCCCGTATCACATTGCGATTCTGAACGCCCAGGCGCAGCTGGCAAAAGCCCAGTCTGACCTTGCAAAGGCCAATAATGAGGCCAATCGCCGCCGTCACCTGTCGAAAAACTACATCTCCGCGGAAGATTTAGATACCGCCAATATCAACGTCAAGGCCATGCAGGCGAGCGTCAACGTGGCTGAGGCCACGCTGAAGCAGGCGCAGTGGGAATTAACCCAAACCGTGGTCACCGCACCCGTCGACGGATGGGTGACCAACCTCTCCGCCCGGGTGGGAAATTATGCCACCGCCGGTCAGCCGGTTTTTGCTCTCGTCGACAGCCACTCGTTCTACGTCGTGGGCTATTTCGAAGAGACCAAGCTTCGTCATATCCGTGAAGGCGCACCCGCCGCCATAACGCTGTATAGTGGCCCGCAAAAGTTACAGGGTCACGTTTCCAGCATTGGCCGCGCCATTTACGATCAAAGCGTTGAAACGGATTCCGGGCTGGTGCCGGACATCAAGCCGAACGTACCGTGGGTGCGCCTGGCTCAACGCGTGCCTGTGCGCGTGGAGTTTGACCGTTTACCCGAGGACATCACGCTGGTTTCCGGCACCACCTGCACTGTCTCTATCGGAACCCGTTAATGAAGCTGCAGGCGCTCTCCTGGCAAAACACGCCGTGGATGAAAGCGACGCGCCCCCAGTGGCGCTACGCGCTGCGTAACGGCATTGCCATGTGCCTGGCGCTGACTGTTGCCTATTATCTGAACCTGGATGAACCCTACTGGGCGATGACCTCCGCGGCGGTGGTAAGCTTCCCCACCGTTGGCGGGGTGATCAGCAAAAGCCTTGGCCGTATCGCAGGTAGCCTGCTGGGCGCCACCGCGGCGTTAATCATTGCGGGCCACACGCTGAACGATCCGTGGCTGTTCCTGCTGAGCATGGCGGCATGGCTGGGTTGCTGTACCTGGGCCTGCGCCCATTTCACCAATAACGTGGCCTATGCTTTCCAGCTGGCGGGCTATACCGCCGCCATTATCGCCTTCCCGGTCGTCAACGTGCTCGACACCACCGAGCTATGGGATATCGCACAGGCGCGCGTCTGCGAAGTCATTGTCGGGATCCTCTGCGGCGGATTTATGATGATGATCCTGCCCAGCACCTCTGACGGCACTGCGCTTATCACTGCGCTGAAAACCATGCATACCCGGCTACTGGAACATGCGAGCCTGCTGTGGCAACCGGATACCAGCGATGACATCCGCCTCGCGCATGAAAAGGTTATCGGGCAGATCCTGACCATGAATCTGTTGCGAATTCAGGCGTTCTGGAGCCATTACCGTTTTCGCCGTCAGAACACGCTGCTTAACTATTTGCTGCACCAGCAGCTGCGCATGACCAGCGCTATCTCCAGCCTGCGCCGAATGCTGCTCAACTGGCCGACACCGCCAGAAAACACCCGCGCGGTAATCGAAACCCTGCTCGCGGCGCTCGCGCGACCGGATGCGGACATCTATACCGTCGCGAAGATCATCGCCCCGCTCGCCCCGGTGGATGAGTTTGATTATCGCCATCGCGCCTTCTGGCAGCGGCTGAATTACTTTTGTCGGCTATACCTGCGCAGCAGCCGCTGGATTAAGGCGGTAGAGAATGCTACCCCGGTCACGGAGTTCGCCGTTCCCGGCAGCCCGGCTCTCGCACGTCACACCGATTATCTGGAAGCGCTGTGGAGCGGTTTTCGCACCTTCAGCGCACTGATGCTGGTGGGGGCGTGGAGCATTACTACGCAGTGGGAGTCAGGTTCTGCGGCGTTAACGCTTGCCGCTATCAGCTGCGTGCTTTACTCCGTCGCGGCCTCGCCGTTTAACTCGCTTACGTTGCTGCTGCGAACGCTTGTTTTGCTATCACTGTTCAGTTTTGTGGTGAAGTTTGGCCTGATGGTACAGATAAGCGATCTCTGGCAGTTTCTGCTGTTCCTGTTTCCGCTGCTAACTACGATGCAGCTCCTTAAGCTGCAAATGCCGAAACTGGCGGGTCTGTGGGGGCAGCTGATTGTCTTTATGGGCTCGTTTATCTCCGTGACGAATCCGCCGGTGTATGATTACGCCGCTTTTCTGAATGACAACCTGGCAAAGATCCTTGGCGTCGGGCTGGCGTGGCTGGCCTTCGCGGTGTTGCGTCCCGGCTCTGACGCACGCAAAAGCCGTCGACATATCCGTGAATTGCGCAGAGGATTTGTCGACCAGCTCAGCCGCAAGCCGCATCTGCAAGAAAGCGAGTATGAATCGCTGGTTTATCACCACGTCAGCCAGTTAAATAACAGCCAGGACGCGCTGTCCCGCCGCTGGCTGCTGCGCTGGGGGGTGGTGCTGTTGAACTGCTCGCACGTGGTCTGGCAGCTTCGCGCATGGGAAACGCGCTCCGATCCGCTGTCGCAGGTACGTGATGTGTGTATCTCTCTGCTACGCGATGTGATGAGCGAGCGCGGCGTTCAGCAGCGGCCTCTGGAGGCCACACTGGCTGAACTGCAGCGGATCTGCGACACCCTTGCCCGGCATCATCTTCCCGCAGCCCGCGATTTGGCCTCGATAATCTGGCGCCTGCACTGCTCGCTGTCGCAGCTGGAACAGGCGCCCCCGCCGGGAACGATTGGGGATCAGATTACGCCGCAGGCATAGCGCGCCCCGCCGCCGCCAAGCGGTTTAGGCTGATCGGACATGTTATCGCCGCCCACATGGATCATCAGCGCTTTGCCTTTGACCTCATCCAGCTTTTTCAGCCGCGGGGCCACGACCGGATCCGTGGCTTTACCGTCATTGTTTACCACCAGCACCGGCAAGTCGCCCAGGTGTCCCATACCTTCAGGCCCTTCATGTTTGCCTGAATTCTGCGGGTCAAGGTGGCCCCCTGCTGCTTCCGCTGCCGACGGTTTACCCTCTTTCATGGCTGGCTGACAGCTCCCTTTGGCATGAACATGGAAGCCGTGTTCGCCCGGCGGGAGTGCTTTAAGATCGGGTGCGAATTTCAGCCCTTTATCGGTCTCGGTGATTTTCACCGTCCCGATGGACTGACCCACACCCTGTGAGGTGACGAGATTCATTTCTACTTCGTCGCTGGCTGCCTGCGCCCCTGCGCAAACAACCAGCGTGACCAATGCCAGAGTAAAACGCTTCATATGACCTCCGCTGGTTATTTTTTGCCCCTTAAGTGTATACCAGGGGCCCAGATTTCACCGGAAAGTCACCTTCTTGCGGTTTAAGGCACGTCGTAACCCAGCGCGGCTTTGCGGATGCGGAACCACTGCTGGCGGGTCATCTGCAGCTCTTCGGCGGCCAGCGCGGAACGGACGCGTTCAATTTTCCCGGAGCCAATAATCGGCAGCGGTTTTGACGGCAGACGCAGGATCCAGGCGTAAACCACCTGCTCTATGCTCTGGGCGTTCAGCTCGCGGGCGATGGTTTCCAGCTCATTGCGCAGCGGCTGGAACGCATCATCATTAAACAGGCGTCCACCGCCGAGGCACGACCAGGCCATCGGGCGAATGCGCAGCTGCTGCAGCTGGTCGAGCGTACCATCCAGCAGCAGCGGCTGATGCACCGGGGAGATCTCAACCTGGTTAGTGGCGAGCGTAAACGGCAGACGAGACTGAAGCAGCGCAAACTGGGCCGGGGTAAAGTTGGAGACGCCGAAGTGACGCACCTTCCCACTCTGATGCAGACTCAGGAAGGCTTCCGCCACCTCGTCGGCATCCATGAGCGGGTCCGGACGATGAATCAGCAGCAGGTCGATACGATCGGTTGCCAGATTGACCAGCGACTGCTCGGCGCTCTTGATGATATGAGCGCTGTCGGTGATGTAGTGGCCGAGGGCATGCTCCGGTTTGGCCGTGGTGGCAATACCGCATTTGGTAACGATCTCCATGCGCTCCCGGAGTGCCGGAACCAGCTTGAGCGCCTCGCCAAAGGCGGCTTCACACTGATAGCCACCGTAAATATCCGCATGATCGACGGTTGTTACCCCTAAATCGATATGCTCTTCAATAAAGCTTGCCAGCTGGAGGGGGGACATATTCCAGTCCATCAGGCGCCAGTAGCCCATCACAAAACGGGAGAATTCTGGCCCCTGGGGGGCAAGGGTAATACGCTGAACCATAACATTTTCCTCAAGGACGTGATGTCATGAGTATACGCAATTACCGCATTAAAACAGTGAAGGTTGCTGGGGTTCTTCGGTCTCAGAGGCTTTGTTTGCGCGGATTTTGCGCAGAAGTCGCTGTCTGCAGAGGCGCAGCACATCCTGCTTTTGCGTGTCGCTGAAGTTTTGCCAGTTAAAACGCTCGTCACGGGTACGCATGCACCCGCGGCAATAACCGCGTTCATCTGATTGACAAATCCCCCGGCACGGGCTCTGGATGGGGAAAAACTCCAGTTGCTCTGCCACACTCACCTCCGTTTAACCTCTCTCACCTACAGTGAAGACGCTAAAAGCGCCGCGTGCAAGGGCTTTACCACAGTTTTGTGGCATTAAGGTTTCACTAATCTTCCCTCTTTATACTCGCCACATCATGACAATGACAGGTTTTACGATCGATGTGGTTAAGTAAAAAGTTACAATGTAACGACATAAAATTTACTCTGGGCTGTGCACTCTTTTTTACTCTGCTTAACGGGCTGTTTATCCAGCGCAGCTGGGCCATTATTGCCCCTGCGCATCTGCACGATATTCTCTTCGCCGCATCCGTGCCGGTGGTGCTGTTTTGTGGCTGGATCATTGTATTTAGCCTGCTCAATATCCCGTATATCCGTAAGCCGCTGATGATCGTCTTAACTGTCGGGTGCGCTGCGGCAACTTACTTTATGTTTACCTACGGCGCGGTCATCGATCAGAACATGATTGTGAACGTGTTCGAAACTAACTCCCAGGAAGCCACCGCGCTGGTGACCCCGCAGATGATTCTGTGGATTGTCATAGCCGGTCTTGTTCCATCCCTGGTGCTGGCGCTGACCCGCATTCGTACCGGCAAATGGTGGTACGCCCTGCTGACGCGAGTTGCCGCGATGCTCGGTGCCCTGCTGGTGATTATTCTTATCGCCGCAGTGTTTTATAAAGATTACGCGTCGCTGTTCCGCAATAACAAAAGCATCGTCAAAATGGTCACTCCGGCGAACTACGTCAGCGCCGTGGTGAAATACAGCAAGATGCGCTGGTTTGCCGGCGATCAAACGCTGGTGCGGATTGGCGAAGATGCGCACAAAGGCGCGCTGATTACGGGTCAGCAGAAGAAAGCCGTTCTGGTGCTGGTCATCGGCGAAGCGTCGCGCGCGGCGAACTACTCCCTCAATGGCTACGGGCGTGAAACCAACCCCGAGCTGAAAAAGCAGGATGTGATTAACTTCCCGCAGGCCTCCTCGTGCGGCACTGAAACCGCCGTATCCGTTCCGTGCATGTTCTCCGGTATGACGCGCAGCAAATACGATGCCGACCTGGCGCACCATCAGGAAGGGCTGCTCGACGTACTCAACCATGCGGGTATCAACCTCCTGTGGCGCGACAACGACGGTGGCTGTAAAGGTGCCTGCGATCGTATTCCCCATACCGACATGACGCAGTGGAAGCTGGATCAGTTCTGCAAAGACCAGTCCTGTATTGATGACGTGAATTTCTACCGCCTGGACAACGTGCTGGACGGTCTGAAGCAGGACACGGTGCTGGTTATCCACCTGATGGGCAGCCACGGCCCGGCGTACTATCGCCGTTACCCGGATAATTTCCGTAAATTCACCCCCACCTGCGACACCAACGAAATTCAGGATTGCGACCATCAGGCGCTGATGAACACCTATGACAATACCATCCTGTATACCGACAGCATGGTCAGCAAAACCATTGATGCGCTGAAAGCCCGTCAGGCGAACATGAACACCGCGCTGATTTACCTCTCGGATCACGGGGAATCGCTCGGTGAAAGCGGTATTTATCTGCACGGCACGCCGTACATGCTGGCGCCGGAGCAGCAGACGCACATTCCGTTTATGTTCTGGCTGTCCCCGGACTATGCGAAAAACTTTGGCATCAACGCGCAGTGTTTACGCGACCACGCAGCAAAAAATGCGGTTTCGCAGGACAATTTATTCTCGACGGTGCTGGGCATGATGGACGTTAAATCAAGCGTTTATCAGCAACAGCTGGACATTCTGAATGCGTGTCGCCGGTAACAGCGCTTGCATTAGACCGAACGGTCTATTAGAGTGAATCCATGAGCAGAAATACTGAACACGACACGCGCGAACATCTCCTGGCGACCGGCGAGCGGCTGTGCATGCACCGCGGCTTCACCGGTATGGGGTTGAGCGAGCTATTAAAAACCGCTGAGGTACCGAAAGGGTCGTTTTATCACTACTTTCGGTCCAAAGAGGCCTTTGGCGTGGCGATGCTGGAGCGGCACTATGCTGCTTACCACCAGCGCCTCGCGACCCACTTCGCCACGGGGGAAGGTAACTATCGGGATCGTGTTCTGAACTACTACCAGGAAACGCTGAACCAGTTCTGTCAGCAGGGCATTATCAGCGGATGCCTGACGGTTAAACTCTCTGCCGAAGTGTGCGATCTCTCAGAAGATATGCGCACTGCAATGGATAAAGGCGCCAGCGGCGTTATCGCCCTGCTGGCGCAGGCGCTGGCGAAGGGGCGCGAAGAAAATACGCTCGCCTTCCCCGGGGATCCCTTAACGCAGGCTCAGGTGCTCTACTCCCTCTGGTTAGGCGCCAACCTGCAGGCTAAAATTTCTCGCAGTGCCGTGCCGCTCGAAAGCGCGCTGGCACATGTGATAAGTACGATTACTGCGCCTGGCGCTTAGCAGGCGTTTTTATTTACGTTATTACTAGTCGACTGGTCTACTCAGGAGTCGTTATGTCAGCTGAAAAATTATTTACCCCCTTAAAAGTGGGTGCCGTCACCGCGCCAAACCGCGTGTTTATGGCTCCGCTTACCCGTCTGCGCAGCATTGAGCCGGGTGATATCCCAACCCCACTGATGGGTGAATACTATCGTCAGCGCGCCAGCTCTGGCCTGATCATCACTGAAGCCACGCAGATTTCTGCTCAGGCCAAGGGATATGCGGGTGCGCCGGGGCTGCACAGCCCGGAGCAGATCGCCGCATGGCAGAAAATCACCGCGGGCGTTCACGCTGAAGACGGTCGCATTGCGGTCCAGCTGTGGCATACCGGTCGTATCTCCCACAGCAGCATTCAGCCTGGCGGTCAGGCGCCGGTTTCAGCGTCTGCCCTGAACGCGAACACCCGCACCTCCCTGCGCGATGAAAACGGTAACGCGATCCGCGTCGACACCTCTACGCCACGCGCGCTGGAGCTGGATGAGATCCCGGGTATCGTGAACGATTTCCGTCAGGCCGTGGCCAACGCCCGCGAAGCCGGTTTTGACCTGGTTGAGCTGCACTCCGCTCACGGTTACCTGCTGCACCAGTTCCTGTCACCGTCGTCTAACCATCGCACCGACCAGTACGGCGGCAGCGTCGAAAACCGCGCCCGCCTGGTGCTGGAAGTGGTTGACGCCGTTTGTCAGGAGTGGAGCCCGGACCGTATCGGTATCCGCGTCTCCCCAATCGGTACGTTCCAGAACGTCGACAACGGTCCGAATGAAGAAGCGGACGCGCTGTATCTGATTGAAGAGCTGGCGAAACGCGGCATTGCCTATCTGCACATGTCCGAGCCGGACTGGGCCGGCGGTAAGCCTTATACGGAAGCCTTCCGTCAGAAAGTGCGCGAGCGCTTCCACGGGGTGATCATCGGAGCGGGTGCTTATACCCCTGAGAAAGCCGAAGACCTGATTAATAAAGGGCTGATCGACGCCGTGGCGTTTGGCCGCGACTATATTGCCAACCCGGATCTGGTTGCTCGACTACAGCAGAAAGCGGCCCTGAACCCGCAGCGTCCTGAGAGCTTCTACGGCGGCGGCGCGGAAGGCTACACCGACTACCCTTCACTGTAATCTCGCCATTGTTCATTGATAGCGGCGACACTTCGCCGCTATACTAAAACATCGTTTCTGTTCAAAAAAATAGTCTATTCCATTGGTTAATGAGGAAATTATGCGCCTACTTCACACCATGCTGCGCGTTGGCGATCTGCAACGTTCAATCGATTTCTACACTAACGTCCTGGGCATGAAGCTGCTGCGCACCAGCGAAAACCCGGAATACAAATACTCGCTGGCGTTCGTGGGTTACGGCCCGGAAACGGATGAAGCGGTCATTGAACTGACCTACAACTGGGGCGTGGACAGCTATGAGCTGGGCACCGCCTACGGCCATATCGCGCTGGAAGTGGATAACGCGGCCGAGGCGTGTGAACGCATTCGCAGCAACGGCGGTAACGTCACGCGCGAAGCCGGCCCGGTAAAAGGCGGCACCACCGTTATTGCCTTTGTAGAAGATCCGGACGGTTACAAGATCGAGCTGATTGAAGCCAAAGACGCGGGTCGCGGTCTGGGCAACTGATCCCTCAGGGCGCAACATGCGCCCGTAGTTTTACTGCATCACCCTGCAAAATTTGCCATAATGCGCACTGCTTTTTCCCCTTGTAAGAGACCCTGATGTCCGATAACGCTCAATTTAGCGGTCTGTGCGACCGTTTTCGTGGTTTTTATCCCGTTGTCATTGATGTAGAAACAGCCGGATTTAACGCTAAAACCGATGCGCTGCTCGAAATTGCCGCCATCACGCTGAAGATGGATGAACAGGGCTGGCTTACACCGGACACCACGCTGCATTTCCACATTGAACCTTTCGAAGGGGCAAACTTACAGCCGGAGGCGCTGGCGTTTAACGGTATCGATCCGCATAACCCGCTGCGTGGTGCAGTCAGTGAATATGATGCGCTGCACGCCATATTTAAAATGGTGCGTAAAGGCATGAAAGAGAGCAACTGCAGCCGCGCCATCATGGTAGCCCATAACGCCACCTTCGATCACAGCTTTACCATGGCAGCAGCCGAACGCGCGTCGCTCAAACGCAACCCTTTCCACCCGTTCGTGACCTTCGACACCGCCGCGCTAAGCGGCCTGGCACTGGGACAAACGGTTTTATCCAAAGCCTGCATTACGGCGGGTATACCGTTTGACGGTACCCAGGCGCACTCCGCCTTATACGATACGGAGCGCACCGCAGAGCTGTTCTGTGAGATCGTCAACCGCTGGAAGCGTCTGGGCGGCTGGCCGCTGCCGATGGGCGACAGTGAAGAATAAAAAAAAGCGACCTCTTCAGGTCGCTTTTTTATTAACGCAGAAAATTATTCAGCGTCCGGCTCTTCCGTTTTGTACTTCGCCGCCGTCTCTTTGATCAGCTGCTGCAGTTCGCCGCGCTGATACATCTCAATCAGGATATCGCAGCCGCCCACCAGCTCGCCGTCTACCCACAGCTGCGGGAAGGTCGGCCAGTTAGCGTATTTTGGCAGCTCAGCGCGGATGTCCGGGTTCTGCAGGATATCAACGTAAGCAAAACGCTCACCACAGGCTGACAGCGCCTGAACCGCTTGCGCGGAGAAGCCGCAGCTTGGCAGCTTCGGAGAACCTTTCATATACAGCAGAATCGGGTTTTCAGCGATCTGGCGCTGGATTTTTTCAATAGTGGTGCTCATGTCTTGCTTCCTTTAACTTCTGTTACGGCAATAGTCTGACATTGTAGCGGGTCAGGCTGGCATCGGAAAATAACATTTTCGTCACGTTTATATATTTTACCCCGACTCCACAAAAGTTGCATTGCAAATGGTGTTTACCCCTCCGCCCGTCAGGGTTTTGCTTAGGGAGTGAACAATTGTGCGTCAGAACGATGAATTTTTTTGCACTTGCTAACGAAACACGTTTTTAGATTGAAAAATGCTATTAACTTCTCGGGTTTTTATGGATTAGAATCGACGGGCTTTGTAAATCACACGCGGGTATTATTGATGACCTGCATATATCAGGGGACTGCCCAGTGGCGCGGATAACTAAAATCTCGATCACGCTCTGTGCTTTACTGTTTACATCACTCACGTTAACGCCAGCGGCAAACGCCTCTCAGCAGGCGCGGCAATCTGCTGTACAAAAAAGCCATCTGGTGAAAGCCACAGAACGTAAGAAAAAAACCAGCAACAAGAACGACAAGAAAAAAACCACCGCTCAGACTAAACAAACCGCTTCCAGCAAGACGAAAACAAAATCTTCCCGCACTACCCGCACCGCCAAAAATAATGCTTCGCAGACCGCCGCTAACCTCGTTACAGAAAAATGCATTACCCGTAAAGGCCATAAAGCAAAATGCACGAAGGTAACAAAGCTGGCGGATGTGCATAAAGTGCGTGTGCAAAAAGCGCAAAAAACCGCGATGAATAAACTGATGGGGCAGATTGGCAAACCTTATCGTTGGGGCGGCAGTTCGCCGCGTACCGGTTTCGACTGCAGCGGCCTCGTCTATTACGCCTATAAAGATCTGGTTAAATTCCGTATTCCACGTACCGCCAATGAGATGTATCACCTGCGCGATGCGTCACCGGTTAACCGGGGTGAGCTGGAAAACGGCGACCTGGTCTTCTTCCGCACGCAGGGTCGCGGTACGGCTGACCACGTGGGCGTCTACGTCGGCAACGGGAAATTCATCCAGTCTCCGCGCAGCGGTCAGGACATTCAGATCACCTCGCTCAGCGAAGATTACTGGGTACGTCATTACGTCGGCGCGCGTCGCGTCATGACGCCAAAAACCATTCGTTAATCCCTGCCCTGCCGCATCTGCGGCAGGGTAAGTTCCTCTTTTGCATACCCTTTCAATTTGCTATCCTGTCCTTGTTGTCTGTAGGGTTATTGGCAACACAAAATACAATAAGGAGAGAAGCAATGTCGTTCGAATTACCTGCACTACCGTATGCAAAAGACGCCCTGGCACCGCACATTTCTGCGGAAACCCTGGAATACCACTACGGCAAGCATCATCAGACGTACGTCACTAACCTGAACAACCTCATCAAGGGCACCGATTTTGAAGGCAAAACGCTGGAAGAGATCGTTCGCAGCTCAGAGGGTGGCGTTTTTAACAACGCGGCTCAGGTGTGGAACCACACTTTCTACTGGCACTGCCTGGCGCCGAATGCCGGTGGCGAACCTGCCGGTGAACTGGCAGCCGCCATCAACGCCGCCTTTGGCAGCTTTGCAGAGTTTAAAGCGAAGTTTACCGATGCCGCCATCAAGAACTTCGGTTCTGGCTGGACATGGCTGGTAAAAGAGGCGGATGGCAAACTGGCTATCGTGTCCACGTCTAACGCGGGCACCCCGCTGACCACCAGCGCTACGCCGCTGATGACCGTGGACGTGTGGGAACATGCTTACTACATTGATTACCGTAATGCGCGCCCGAACTACCTGGAGCACTTCTGGGCTCTGGTTAACTGGGACTTTGTCGCGAAGAACTTCGCCGCGTAAGAGACACGCAGAAGGGGTAACCCTTCTGCGTTTTTGCTTATTCAGCCGTGCAAACCGCTTCAGGCTGTTTACGGCCGGACATCATCACCAGCAGCAGGCCGAGCGCGGCAATGATCGCCCCCATCACCGGCACAAAACTGTACCCCAGACCGCCTGAAATCACGGCGCCTCCGGCGGCGGCACCCAGCGCATTGCCGAGGTTGAACGCCCCGATATTCACGGAAGACGAGAGACCCGGCGCCTCATGGGCGACACGCATCACGCGCATCTGCAGCGGCGGCACCACGGCAAAGGTGGCAGCGCCCCAGACAACCATCGCAATCGCCGCGCCGAATTCATTCTGTGCCAGCCACGGGATCGCGACCATAATGACAATCAGCAGGGTTAAAAAGCCCTTCAGCGTGCCGCTCACGGAACGGTCAGCAAATTTCCCGCCGAGATAGTTGCCAATCGAGAAGCCGACGCCAATCAGCACCAGCATCGCGGTAACAAAGAGTGGCGTTGCGTGGGTAATGTCGTGTAAGACCGGCGAAATATAGGTGTAGAGGGTAAACATCGCTCCTGCCCCCAGCACGGTGGTCAGCAGCGCGGAGAGTACCTGCGGGCGCATCAGCACCGACAGCTCTCTGCGTACATCAGGGCGTTCACCCGCACTGCCTTTTGGCAGGGAGAAGAATAACGCCACCATCGCGACCACGCCCAGTCCGGCCGTCGCCAGGAAGGACATCCGCCAGCCAATGACCTCGCCCAGCCAGGTTGCCGCAGGAACACCGCCGATGTTAGCGATGGTCAGCCCCATAAACATGGTCGCCACGGCGCTGGCCTGCTTGTGTTTTGGCACCACGCTTGCGGCCACGACTGAGCCCAGACCAAAGAAGGCACCGTGGTTGAGGCTGGTCAGAATGCGCGACAGCATCAGAGTGGTGTAATCCGGCGAAATGGCCGAAAGCACGTTGCCCAGGGTGAAAATCGCCATCAGGAAAATCAGCGCATTGCGACGCGCACGGTGCGAAAGCAGAAGCGTCATCAGCGGCGCTCCTACCATCACGCCGATGGCGTAGGCGCTGATTAACATCCCGGCGGCCGGGATCGAGACGTCCACGCCCCGGGCGATAACGGGCAGTAACCCCATCGGGGAGAATTCAGTGGTGCCAATCCCAAAAGCGCCAATCGCCAGGGCCAGCAGGGGAAAATTGATTTTCATGCGTCAACTCCGGATGCCGTGTCATGTGGTGACACAGAACAAAGAAGCGGAAAGCATGACATCAATCACAAAAAATGAGAAGTTAACAAAATGGCAAAAGATTTTTGCCAGAGAAGTAACAATCGGAGCGTTCGGGAGGGAGAAGGCTCTCCCCCCGCGTAAATCAATGCAGCGCAGCCGTCAGGCCAGCCGCCACAATCAGCGCCAGCACAATAACGGTGGTGAACAGCGAAAACTTCAGATCGGAACTCATCAATTTTTCTCCTTTTAATCCCCCCACGAAAAGTGAGCTTGCTCATTTTTGCACAGTTTACGTCAAAAATCTTCCTGGATTTAAGCTGATAAACACTTTACCTCTTCCCCTTTTCATCAAGATAGGCCAAAATTCCACGCTAAATTTATTAGCGTACCGGCCATTGACCCCCTCCTGACGTCCCGTGTCGTTTTCCCGGCGTGCCGCAATTCAAAATTGCGTGATAAGGGTGAGAGAAGGCAAACGTTTACCTTCAAGTTTTTCAGGAGCTTAGGATATGGTCTGGAGTGACATTTAATGGCAACAATTAAAGACGTAGCAAAACGCGCAAACGTTTCCACTACAACCGTATCACATGTAATTAACAAAACCCGTTTTGTGGCGGAAGAGACGCGCAACGCCGTTTGGGCAGCGATCAAAGAGCTGCACTACTCGCCGAGCGCGGTTGCGCGCAGCCTCAAGGTTAATCACACCAAGTCTATTGGTCTGCTGGCGACCAGCAGCGAAGCGGCCTATTTTGCCGAGATCATTGAAGCGGTAGAAAAAAACTGCTTCCAGAAAGGCTATACCCTGATTCTCGGCAACGCCTGGAACAGCATTGAAAAACAGCGCGCCTACCTGTCGATGATGGCGCAAAAGCGCGTGGACGGCCTGCTGGTGATGTGTTCAGAGTACCCGGAATCCGTGCTGTCGATGCTGGAAGAGTATCGCCATATCCCTATGGTGGTGATGGACTGGGGCGAAGCGCGCGCCGACTTCACCGACTCCGTTATCGATAACGCCTTCGAAGGCGGTTACATGGCGGGCCGTTATCTGATCGAACGCGGCCACCGCGAGATTGGCGTGATCCCGGGCCCGCTGGAACGCAACACCGGCGCGGGCCGCCTGGCTGGTTTTATGAAAGCGATGGAAGAAGCGCTAATCACCGTGCCGGAAAACTGGATCGTGCAGGGCGACTTTGAGCCGGAATCAGGCTACCGCGCGATGCAGCAGATCGTCTCCCAGCCGCACCGTCCAACCGCCGTTTTCTGCGGGGGCGATATCATGGCGATGGGCGCCCTCTGTGCGGCCGACGAGCTGGGTCTGCGCGTACCGCAGGACATCTCCGTGATCGGGTATGACAACGTGCGCAACGCGCGCTTCTTCACGCCAGCGTTGACCACCATTCACCAACCGAAAGATTCGCTGGGTGAAACCGCCTTCAATATGCTGCTGGACAGGATCGTCAACAAGCGTGAAGAGTCGCAGTCCATTGAAGTTCACCCTCGCCTCATCGAACGCCGTTCCGTTGCGGATGGCCCGTTCCGCGACTACCGTCGTTAATTTCATTGCGGAGCCAGTCAGTCTGGCTCCCGCAGCCACTCCCGGTTAAGCGTTTCGCTGTCCCCCAGATAGTCCAGCAGCCAGGCCATCGCCGGCGAGACATCATTTTGTTGCCAGGTGAGGCAGCAGGCCGCATCTGGGAACGGATTCTCCAGTGTTAGCTCAACCCACTCACCGGTGTCGATTCGCGGACGTGCAAAATGGGCGGGCACCATGCCTACGCAGAGCCCGGCGCTGAGGCACGTCGCCGACGATCCCCAGTCAGGGGCGACAACCCGCCGCTGGTTGTCCAGCAGCCAGGTAATTCGCTTCGGCAGCGAGCGGGAGGTATCTTCCAGCACCAGCGACGGCCAGCTGCGCAGCGTATCGTCGCTCAGCGGCCCTTCCGTCGCCGCCAGGGGATGATCGCTTGCCACCACGCATTTCCAGCTCAGCATCCCCATATCGCGGAAGGCGTAACGTCCCCCGACCGGGATCGCCTGGGTTGCGCCAATCGCCATCTCTACCCTGCCGTCCGCCAGCGCATCCCAGACGCCGTTGAACACCTCCTGCGAGACCCGCAGTTCTACGTCAGAGAAATGCCGATAAAAATCGACAATCATCTGCCGGGTGCGCTCGGGCTTAACGATGTTATCCACCGCAATGGAAAGGTGCCCCCGCCAGCCGTTCGCGATCTGCTGGCATTGCTCGCGGGTGATCTGCATTTTTTTGATAACAGAACGCCCTTCCTTCAAAAACCACGCCCCTGCGGGCGTTAATTCCACATCACGATGCCGCCGTTCAAACAGCGGTACCGCCAGCCACTCCTCAAGCTGTCGCACCGTATAGCTGATGGCTGAAGGTACGCGGTGCAACTCCTGCGCCGCTCCGCTAAAGCTGCCGTTACGCGCGACAGCATCGACCACCTCAAGAGAATAATCTGACCACATTTTCTGCCTGCAAAAAATTTGAATGCACCCGCCAAATATTAGCGTTTCACAAGCGGCTTTGCACTCCCTACACTCAGCGCCAACGTATACCTGCCTCCTCAGGAGAATAAAACAGTGCAACCCAGGAAAGGTTTTTTAGTCTGGCTCGGCGGCTTAAGCGTGCTGGGCTTTTTGGCCACCGATATGTACCTGCCGGCGTTTGCCGCCATGCAGGAAGATTTGCAAACCCCTGCTGCCGCCATCAGCGCCAGCCTGAGCCTGTTCCTGGCCGGTTTTGCCTTCGCGCAGCTGCTCTGGGGACCGCTTTCGGATCGCTTTGGGCGTAAACCGGTGCTGCTGCTGGGGCTGGCCATTTTTGCCGTGGGCTGCCTGGGGATGCTATGGGTGCGCGATGCCACCTGGCTGCTGGTGCTGCGGTTTGTTCAGGCGGTCGGCGTCTGTGCCGCGGCCGTGACCTGGCAGGCGCTGGTCACCGACTACTACCCGGCGAACCGCACTAACCGTATTTTCGCCACCATCATGCCGCTGGTGGGGCTCTCACCGGCCCTCGCCCCGCTGCTGGGCAGCTGGATCCTCGCGCACTTTGACTGGCAGGCCATCTTTGCCACGCTGTTTGCCATCACGCTGGTGCTGATGCTGCCGGCGTTCGCCCTCAAGCCCGCGCATAAAAAAGAGGCGCACGCAGACGCGAAGCCGATTACCTTCACCTCCCTGCTGAGCGCGAAAGCGTATCGCGGCAACGTTCTGATCTATGCCGCCTGCTCGGCGAGCTTCTTCGCGTGGCTGACCGGTTCGCCTTTTATTCTGCACGATATGGGCTATAGCCCGGCGGCCATTGGCCTGAGCTACGTTCCGCAGACCATCGCGTTCCTGGTGGGCGGGTACGGCTGCCGCGCGGCGCTGCAAAAATGGGAAGGCCAGCAGATGTTGCCGTGGCTGCTGGTGCTCTATGCGCTGAGCGTCATTGGCACCTGGGCCGTTGGCTTTATTCCGGGCGCGGGTCTGGCCGAAATATTGATTCCATTCTGCGTGATGGCCATCGCGAACGGGGCGATCTACCCTATCGTTGTGGCGCAGGCGCTGCGTCCGTTCCCGCAGGCGACAGGCCGCGCGGCTGCGCTGCAGAACACCCTGCAGCTGGGGCTGTGCTTCCTGGCAAGCCTGGTGGTCTCCGCGCTGATTGCCACGCCGCTGCTGACGACAACCAGCGTGATGCTGGCTACCGTTGCGCTGGCCGTCATAGGCTATCGCATGCAGGCTTCCGCGCAGGATGAGAGCACGCAGGTAGAAACCTCGCATGCCTAATCGCGCCAGAAACTATGTTAATTTTCAGTGATTAGGTTGCTAAGAATTTTCTATTGAATCACCAAATTTTGAGGCCTATACTAAATTTGGTTCGATTAAATACGATAAATATTATGTGTTAACGGGAGCCGGAGTGCTCCCGTTTTACCATGGAAGGCATTTCGGCAAGGGTTATCTCCCTTCCTCTGTTCTACGTCGGATACTAGCCTCGCGGTATTTACCGTGAGATTTCTCACAAACCAAAAAAGCGTCTACGCTGTTTTAAGGTTCTGATCACAGTAGGGTGATGGAGAAGCTATGAGTTCATCGTGTATAGAAGAAGTCAGCGTTCCGGACGATAACTGGTCCCGGATCGTCAGTGAACTGTTAGGTCGGGCAGGCATCACTATCAACGGATCATCCCCATCGGATCCTCAGGTTAAACATCCCGATTTTTTTAAACGCGTGTTGCGCGAGGGGTCGCTAGGCCTGGGGGAAAGCTATATGGACGGCTGGTGGGAATGCGAACGGCTGGACACTTTTTTCGCCAGCGTGCTGCGTGCTGGTCTGGAAAAACAACTCCCCCGTAATCTTAAAGACACCCTGCGTGTCGCCTCTGCCCGTCTCTTTAACCTGCAAAGTAAAAAGCGTGCCTGGATCGTCGGCAAAGAGCATTACGATCTCGGCAACGATCTGTTCAGCCGCATGCTGGACCCCTTCATGCAATACTCCTGCGCCTACTGGAAAGAGGCGTCGACGCTTGAAGAGGCTCAGCAGGCCAAGCTGCGCCTGATTAGCGAGAAATTGCAGTTGCAGCCCGGTATGCGCGTGCTGGATATCGGCTGCGGCTGGGGCGGGCTGGCGTATTTTATGGCGAAGCACTACGGCGTCAGCGTGGTCGGCGTCACCATTTCCGCTGAACAGCAAAAAATGGCGCAGGAGCGGTGCCTGGGGCTTGATGTGGATATCCGCCTGCAGGATTACCGGGATCTGAACGAACAGTTTGACCGGGTCGTTTCCGTGGGCATGTTCGAGCACGTCGGGCCGAAAAATTACGACACCTATTTCGAGGTGGTGGACCGTAATCTGAAACCGGACGGTATTTTCCTGCTGCACACCATCGGCTCTAAGCGGACCGACAATAACGTTGACCCGTGGATCAACAAATACATCTTTCCGAATGGCTGTTTACCGTCCGTACGCCAGATTGCCAACGCCAGCGAATCCCATTTCGTGATGGAAGACTGGCATAACTTCGGCGCGGATTACGACACCACGTTAATGGCGTGGCATGCACGTTTTCAGGAAGCCTGGCCTGAAATTGCGGACAACTATTCTGAACGATTCAAGCGGATGTTTAGCTATTATCTGAATGCCTGCGCGGGGGCGTTTCGCGCGCGAGATATTCAGCTCTGGCAGGTTGTTTTTAGCCGTGGGATTGAACACGGCTTGCGGGTCGCACGCTAGAAAAATAACCCCGGCCAGCCGGGGTTATTTTTTATTCTTCTTCTACAGTTTTAATTATTGCGGCTTCTTTTGCGGCCAGCACGCGCTCAACGGTATCTACAACCGCCTGGGTTTGCGGATCGATTTCGATATTCACGCGATGCCCCAGTTTTTTCGAACCCAGCGTGGTGCGCTGCAGCGTCTCGGGAATTAAATGCACGCAAAAACGCGTCGGAGTAACTTCTCCCACCGTCAGACTAATCCCATCAATGCCAATAAACCCTTTATAGAGGATGTATTTCATTAATGACGGGTCCTGCACTTTAAACCAGATTTGACGGTTATTTTCTGATGTAACGATTTTCGCCACTTCGGCGGTGGTCATGATGTGCCCGGACATCAGATGGCCGCCAATCTCGTCGCTGAACTTCGCCGCGCGCTCAACGTTGACGGTGTCCCCCACCACCAGCTCGCCCAGGTTAGTAATACGCAGCGTCTCTTTCATTAAATCAAAGCTAATCTGGTTGCCATTAATTTCGGTGACGGTCAGGCAGCAGCCGTTATGGGCAACCGAGGCGCCGGTTTCGATGCCGTCGAGCATATATTCCGGCAGCTCTACAACATGAGTACGAAAATTAGGTTTTTCATCAATGGACACCACTTTGGCGGTGCCCTGCACAATACCAGTAAACATGCTTACAACTCCTGTTTTTTCCGGACGGTGGTGACACCGTTTAATCCCACCACAATAACAGTTGGAAAAACAGGTTGCCAGCGGAGCGCATTTTCTGGCGATTTTTTCACTAGATAAATAGCTAAAGCCCGCTACAATAGCTGGCACCCCCCTGCATTTTCTTCTTACTGCCCGTTTCGGCGGCTTTTTTAGTCTCTCATATAACTACAAAATAAAGGTGTTCACGTGCAGAAGTACATGAATGAAGCGCGCCAGCTATTGGCACTGGCTATACCAGTGATCGTCGCGCAGGTGGCCCAGACCGCAATGGGATTTGTGGATACGGTAATGGCGGGTGGCTACAGCGCCACCGATATGGCGGCCGTTGCCATCGGCACGTCAATCTGGCTGCCGGCCATCCTGTTCGGCCACGGTCTGCTGCTCGCCCTCACCCCGGTTATCGCTCAGCTTAATGGCTCGGGTCGTCGCGAGCGTATTGCCCATCAGGTCCGCCAGGGTTTCTGGCTGGCAGGGTTTGTCTCTGTGCTGATTATGGTCGTGCTCTGGAACGCGGGTCATATCATCCGCGCCATGCATAACATTGACCCGGCGCTGGCAGACAAAGCCGTGGGCTATCTGCGCGCCCTGCTCTGGGGTGCGCCCGGCTACCTCTTTTTCCAGGTCGCCCGTAACCAGTGTGAAGGGCTGGCGAAAACCAAGCCAGGCATGGTGATGGGCTTTATCGGCCTGCTGGTGAATATTCCGGTGAACTACATCTTTATCTACGGCCATTTCGGCATGCCGGAGCTGGGCGGCGTCGGCTGTGGCGTGGCGACGGCTGCGGTTTACTGGGTAATGTTCTTCAGTATGATCGCTTATGTGAAACGCGCCCGCTCAATGCGCGATATTCGTAACGAGAACAGATTCAGCACGCCGGACTGGAGCATCATGACGCGCCTGGTGCAGCTAGGCTTGCCGATTGCGCTGGCCCTGTTCTTTGAGGTGACGCTCTTTGCCGTGGTTGCCCTGCTGGTCTCCCCGCTGGGGATTGTTAACGTGGCCGGACACCAGATTGCGCTCAACTTCAGCTCCCTGATGTTCGTCCTGCCGATGTCGCTGGCGGCGGCGGTGACGATTCGTGTCGGCTTCCGCCTGGGACAGGGCTCCACCCTGGATGCGCAAACGGCCGCGCGCACCGGGCTCGGCGTCGGTGTTTGCATGGCCATCTGTACGGCGCTGTTTACGGTGGCGCTGCGCGAGCAGATCGCCCTGCTCTATAACGACAACCCGGACGTGGTGGCGCTGGCTTCGCACCTGATGCTGTTGGCTGCGGTGTATCAGATTTCTGATTCCATCCAGGTGATTGGCAGTGGCGTATTGCGCGGATATAAAGACACGCGTTCGATCTTCTTTATTACCTTTATCGCCTACTGGGTGCTGGGTCTGCCTACTGGCTACGTGTTGGCGCTGACCGATCTGGTCGTTGATCGCATGGGGCCAGCCGGATTCTGGATGGGCTTTATCATCGGACTGACGTCGGCGGCGATCATGATGATGATGCGCATGCGCTTCCTGCAGCGCCAGCCGTCAACGGTAATTTTGCAGCGCGCTGCGCGTTAACTACGCAGTAGCCGCCAGCTGGCGGCTACTTTCTCTTCACTTTGCGCGGTAATGAAGCAATCGCGTGAAATCAGAGAGAAAAATGCGTTTTCCCTCTTGCCTCCTTGATGCTGTGCCGCTAATATTCGTCCCCGTTGTCACCGACAACACGTTGCGTTCATAGCTCAGTTGGTTAGAGCACCACCTTGACATGGTGGGGGTCGTTGGTTCGAGTCCAATTGAACGCACCATTCTGCGTCCGTAGCTCAGTTGGTTAGAGCACCACCTTGACATGGTGGGGGTCGGTGGTTCGAGTCCACTCGGACGCACCATTTCAGTCCTGAAATGGTGCAAATTCTCTCCTTTTACCCTGAATTTTCTTAATCGCTTATTTTCATCATTATTCTCCTGCTACGCTTTTCTTATGGAATAAATACAGGAAGCGCGTCAATGAAGAATATCGCGATTATCGGCTCCGGCCCTACAGGGATTTACACCTTTTATCATCTGCTTAATAACAGCACCCCGCTCTCCGTATCCGTCTTCGAACAGGCAAATGAAGCCGGCGTGGGCATGCCCTATAACGACGACAATAATTCCCGGCTGATGCTGGCGAACATTGCGAGCATAGAAATTCCGCCCATTTTTATGACCTACCTCGACTGGCTCAAGGAACAGAGCGACACCCATCTGGCGCGCTTTAAGGTTGATAAAGCCAGCCTGCATGACCGGCAGTTCCTGCCCAGACTCCTGTTGGGAGAGTATTTTCGCGACAGCTTGCGTTCAATCGTGAAAGAGGCAAAAAAGCTGGGGTTCCAGGTTACGGTCCATGAATCCGCGAAGGTAACGGACATCATCCCCTCGACAACTGGCGTAACGCTTTCCGTCAACGACACCACTTTGCCCGATCGGTTTGACCTGGCGGTTATCGCCACCGGCCACGTCTGGCCAGATGAGGAGGAAGCTACGCGCACGTTCTTCCCCAGCCCGTGGTCGGGGTTGATGGACGCCAGCATTCCCCCTTGCCGCGTGGGCATTATGGGAACGTCGTTGAGCGGTCTGGACGCGGCTATGGCGGTGGTAATGCAGCACGGTGAGTTTCGTGAGGGTAAATTCCTCCTCGACAAGGGCAGTGAAGGTTTAAACATTACGCTGATGTCCCGCACGGGCATTCTGCCGGAAGCCGATTTTTACTGTCCAATCCCTTACGAACCGCTGTCGGTATTGACCGAATTCGTGGTTGAACACGAGATAGCCAAAGGATCGGACGGCCTGCTTGACCGCATATTTTCCCTGATGGTGAAAGAGCTCGAGCTCGCCGACCCGGCGTGGTGCGAGAAAATTTCTCTGCGTAACCAGGATGCCGACAGCCTTCGTGAGGCTTGGTTTGAGGACCGTAAACGGCACGGGCCCTTTACCTGGGCGGAGGAGAACCTCAGCGAGGTTGAACGCAACAAACGCGAACGGCGCACCGTGGCCTGGCGCTATACCGTCCTTCGACTGCATGAGGTGGTTCAGGAGATTGTGCCCCACCTCAGCGAAGAGGACAGAGAGCGCTTTAAGCAGGGCCTCGCCCGCGTGTTTATCGACAACTATGCCGCCATTCCGCCGCAGTCTATCCGCAGGCTGCTTGCGCTTCGCGAGGCCGGCATCATTAGCGTGGCGGCGCTCGGCGATGATTACACGCTCGACGCTGGCAGCGATCGGACGGTAATTACCACCAAAGAGAGCGTTTATCGTTTCGACGTGTTTATTGACGCGCGCGGACAAAAGCCGCTCAAAACAAAGGATTTGCCTTTCCCGACGCTGCGTAAACAGCTGGCAGAGACGGGCGACGAGATACCCGACGTTGGCGAGGATTACACGCTTAAAGCGCCTGAAACGGTTCGCGGGCGCATTGCTTTCGGTGCGATACCGTGGCTGATGCACGATAGTCCCTTCGTTCAGGGGCTGGCGGAGTGTGCGGAGATTGCAGAGGCGATGGCGAAGGCGGCTGAAAAACCTGCCTCGGGGAGACGGCGTCGGTTACCGTACGTGGAGAACTGACAGGGCTTCCATGCCCTGCTATCGGTGATTACTCGAAGAAGACCTCCGGGTTTTCCGACAGCGATACGAACGTTTTGGTGTTCTTATCCAGGGCAAGGATTTTGCCGCTTTCAATGTCATACACCCAACCGTGCAGACGAAGCGAGTTATTACGCAGGCCCACCGCGACGGACGGATGGGTCTTGATGTTGCTCAGCTGCGCAAACACGTTCTCCTGCACCATCGCATTCACTTTATCGATAGGCTTGTCCCAGCTTTTCTTCTCTACCACGGCTTTCGCCGCGTCGGAATAGCGCAGCCAGTGCGATACGGCTGGCATTGGCTCCAGGTTGGCGTTATCGGCAATCGCCTTCATCGCGCCGCAGTTGGAGTGGCCGCAGATCACGATATCCGTCACGCCCAGCGCCACCACCGCGTACTCGATAGTTGCAGATACGCCGCCCGGCTCCGGCCCGAAAGGCGGGACAATGTTGCCAGCATTACGAATGACAAAAAGCTGTCCCGGCTCTTGCTGGGTGACCAGTTCAGGAACCAGACGGCTGTCGGAGCAGGAGATGAACAGCGCTTTGGGATTCTGGCTGGACGCTAAACTGCGAAAGAGCTCTTTACGTTGCGGGAAAATCTCTTTTTGAAAGCTGAGAAAACCTTCAATGATATGTTGCATAGCAATTTCTCTTTTATCTGTTTTCGTTTAGGTATGATCGCGATCACACTCGTAAAGTTTACCCACCGTACTTTACCTGAGACAAGCAATATATTTCTGGCCCGACCGCTGCACGATGTCGTCGGCGTTCGCCGGGATGTTTTGCCCTTCGAATGCGCCGTAAAGACGAGCGAACGATTTTCCCGCCAGGCGCCGGGTAATGTCCTCAACCGTACGGGCAGGCAGCGGGAGCATATTCGGGTAGCTCCACATAAAAGACACCGCATCTTTCCCCGGGGTGACCTGCAAAATATCCCCCGCCAGCAAAACGCCCTCGCCCTCCTGCCAGTGCAGTACCGTTCCGCCCGCAAAATGGCCGCCGAGACGTAGCAACGTGACGGACGGCCAAATCTCCAGCGCCTCCCCCTCCCAGAAATGAATCGCCGGGCTGTTGCGCATCACCCATTCGCGGTCGCTGGCGTGCAGGTAGACCGGCGCATCGAAAGCCGCGGCCCACTCCTGCATCGTGGTGTAATAGTGCGGATGCGAAATCGCAATGGCGTGAAGGCCACCGAGCGCGGTGATGAGCGTTTGGGTTGCCGGGTCAAGGTTGGCAATGCAGTCCCAAAGAATATTGCCGTGCGGGGTGCGCAGAAGCAGCGCCCTCTGGTTAATCGCAAAAGCGGGAACCGTTTTGATACTGAACAGCGCGGGCTCCAACTGCTGCCATTTATTCACGTGCGTGGCCGTCACCGTCGCGTAATCAATCCACGCCTGACCGCTGACCGGGACATACTGGCGTTCATCCTCGCAAATCGGACATCTCTCCGGCTTTCCATCATAGGAGGTACCGCAGGTTTTACAGAGTGTAATCATGAGCGCTCCTCGGTGATAAAGCACTGAGTATGGCAGGGATTATCCTTATGTGCTGCGAGGTACATTGCCGACGTTTTTTACCCTATACTGTGCCAGTATCAAAAACCGAACAGAGCAGGTGCAACATGGAAATTGATCTCGATAACTTAGTTTTTAACGGTCTGGATGAAGCGGAAGAGCGTAACGCGGAACGTCTGGACGACGCGGATAAAAAAGCGCAGGCGATTGTTGCCGACGACGACTGCGGTGATGCCTGCAAGATTTGATAAAAAAAGCACCGGTAAACCGGTGCTTTTTTTATATTACTTTTTCAGCCCGTCAATGGCCGCCTGAGCGCAGGCTTCATCAAGATGACCGCCCGGCGCGCCGCCGATGCCGATCGCCCCAATCACCTCATCGCCTTCTTTTACCGGCAGACCACCTGCCAGCAGCAAGTAGCCAGGAATATCACGCATGTTCTGTGCGCCCGCATTGCTCTGCGCCGCTTCCATCACTTTGCCTGACGCATTCTTTGCGCTGAGCGCCGTAAACGCTTTCATTTCGCTGGCTTTAACCGTGTGAGGACCGGCGTTATCCATACGCTGCACCGCTTTTACCACGCCCGCACGGTCAACCACCGTGACCGCGACCTGGTAATTTTTCGTTGCACAGGACTGAATGGCGGATGTTGCCAGTGCGTTAGCCTGCGTCAGAGAGAGATTTTTTTGGGTCAACGTCTCGGCCTGTGCGGCCAGACTTACGCTACCTGCGACCAGTGCCGCAACCATCATGACTTTTTTCATCGCACTTCCTCGCGTGTTGTTAGACATCCCGGAGGTTACTTAACGGCGCGATGAAACGTAATTCGGTTGATTACGCACTCCACCTGGTAGTTATACGGATTGCAATTTGTCGTACGCCCGGCTCGCCTGTACCAGACTGGTGACGCCGAGCTTGGCAAACGCCGCCGCACGGTGCGCTTCCACGGTTCTCGGGGAAAGATTCAGGCGTGCTGCCACCTCTTTATTACTGCACCCTTCCATCAGTACGGTCAGTACCTCGTGCTCCCGCGCGGTTAGCTGTTCAAAGCGTGCTTTGATCTGCGAAATATCCTGCCAGGCGGCAGACCGCCGCTGGCTCTCCTCAAAGGCCAGCCCAACCGTTTCGATGAGCTTATCGGCGTCTAACGGCTTGGTGAAAAACTCAAATACGCCGTTGCGAAACGCGCGACGGCAGGCGTCGATCGTTCCGTGTCCGGTCATGACAACGACCGGCAGCAGCGGCCACGGCCATTCGCCCTCTTCCAGCCACGCCAGCCCGCCTTTACCCGGCATGCGCATATCCAGCAGCAGACAGCCGACAAGCGCCGATTCACCGCTCTGCGCCTGAGTAAAAGCCTCGACGCTCGCAAACGTCTTAACCTGCCAGCCCATCCCCGACAGTAAAAACGACAGGGATTCTCTGATGGACTCGTCGTCATCAATGAGCCAGACCACCTTATCCATGTTTTAACTCCTTTCCTGCTGCCAGCTGCAAGCGGATCTGCGCCCCACCCTGCGGGGCATTGCCCAGGGCGATCGAGCCGTTCATGCGCGTCATCAGCGTTTCCGTTAACGTCATTCCCAGCCCAATTCCGCCGGGGCGTCCGCTAAAGAATGGCATAAATGCGTTCTGCAGGGCATCCGGGCTAAACCCGGGCCCGCCGTCGGTCAGGGTAACCAGAATGCCCTTCTCATTTTTCTGACTGTCGATTCGCACCCAGCCGTCCGCGCTCTCCTGCTGCGCCTGAATCGCATTACTGAGCAGATTATGCAGGATCTGCTCCAGCCAGAGTCGGTCCGCCATCACGGTCGTAGCATCCACAGCAAACGCATGGATAACCGCGATACGCCGGGATTTACGCTCGTGCTCCAGTAAATTCTCCACCTGCTGCCAGCACTGCACCAGATCGGTTTCGCGCAGGGTCACCTTTTCCTGTACCACATGCTCGCGAAATCGGGTCAGCAAGGCGCTTATACGCTGCGTTTGCAGCAGCGCGGCCGCGAGCGCCTGCGACACGGCCTGCGGATTATCCTGCTGCTGTCGCTGCGCCCCCTGGATCCAGGTTTGCACGGCGGTCAGCGGCTGGTTGATTTCATGGACAATGCCCGCGGTGATCTCTCCCAGCGTGTTAAGCCTGGCGTGCTGATAATAGAGCGCACGCTGTTCGGCCTGCTGGCGCTGTTTGCGCTGCCAGAGCACGGTTCCTGCGCCCGCAATCACTATCCCCCACGTCAGAAACAGCAGCGGATACGCCAGCCAGGAGACCCTGAACCAGTCCGGATCTGCCGCGGCAGTGAGAATAAAGGGCTGAGTATGCTGCGGGAAGGTGCGCTGCCAGTGCCAGAAAGCGCCCGTTGACCGCGGCCAATCGTCATTCGAGAGATTCAGATGCAGCTCAGCAAAGCTATGGCTCGGCGCAAGCAGCGCGCTTAAGTCGATCAGGATGCGGATCTGCCGCCACGGGTTGTATAGCCAGTACTGAACGCCGCGAAAAGGCTCCACGCGGGCGGCGTCCAGCGCGCGACCGGTGGTTTTTTCCAGAGCCTTAATGTGGGGGAATTTTTTGCGTAACGCGGTGAGGTCTTCATCGCCGGTCAGAAGCGGAAGTACCGACTCGTTTTGCGTCAGCACGGCGCCGATCCCCGAATACAGCGCCGTAAACTCGCGGTCGCGCTCCCAGAACTGGCGGCGTATCTGTTCCGCATACAGCAGCACGCCGCTTATCAGGCAGACCACCACCCACGCAGCGATGCTGCGCTTTATCATCTTTTTTATGCTCATCGCGTTAACTGGCCCGTCATTCAGGCTGTCGACATTACCAGTTAACGTTGATGAGAACAAAAAAACGCGGGCGTAATCAGATCTCCGGCGTTTTGCTAAAGCCGGTCAGCATCAGGATCAGGCTTTGCGGGGAAGACGCCGTCTCAAACTGGTAGTGATTTCCCTGACGATCGCCGCCGATGTACCACGAAATCTCGGTTTTCCCTTCTGCCAGCGCCTTGCGCACCGCTTTATCCACGTCCACCATCCGGTATTCGCGGGAGTGGTTAAGGTAAAGCACCGCATCCGAGCGGTAGTTACAGGCTGGCCGCGACTGCCAGCTCACGCTGGCCGGATCCCAGTCGTTGCTTGCCGGATAGAAGAAAATTTGATCCGCGCCGTTGGTTTCCACTTTCCCGCCATAAATCCGCACGCGGTATTTAAACTGCGAAGGATCCTGTCCGGCAGGCAGCGGGGGAATGTGAAACTTCACCAGCGACAGCGTTTCGCTGTTTTTGGTGCGCCCGCCGTTCTGCCAGTTATCCTGCACCAGCAGGACCTGGGGCTCTGGCTGGGTAAGCGCGGGCTCCAGGCTGCTGAGCCAGACGCTGGCCTTCGCTTTTGAATAACCATACGGAACGGTGGTGCCGCAGTCCAGACCGCGGTTCATGCACAGGTCGGTCATAAAGCGCGCGGCATCTTCCGTCCAGCCGTTCATAAAATCAGCATGCGCCGTATACAGGCTCCCCCACCGCTCTTCACGCTCGTTGCCGTGCATGATGGGGTCGAGGGAAAGCTGCGCTTTGCTGGTATCGAGCGAGCTAATCGTCGGGAGCACGTACGCAATGTTCATGTTCACGGTGGGAATTTTCACCGGGAAGTCGGACGGGCACTGCCCTTTGGTGTCGTAGGTGGCGTTGGCCAGACCGTGAGCGGGCTTAAGATTTACCCCGTCCCAGCAGTTCGGAAACTGAATGCCGATATTAAACTGCACGGCATCGTTCGCCTTGCGTAAGCCGCAGACCTCACCCGTTTTGGTGGTGTAGCCCTTGCCGTTAGCGCACAGGAAGGTGATATGTGGATTCGGCGCGGTACCGTGATGATCGCCCGCCAGCAGCGACAGCCCCGCCGGGAACGGGTGCAGCGGCCAGGCGTCCACGTTCGATGCCTGATAATAGGTTTTTTGATAGGCGGGTTTGACCACCGTTCCGTCAGGCAATTTCAGAGAGGGTGCCCAGTAGGCCGAGCTGTCTGCTTTGTTATCGCAGGTGGTCTTTTCATCTTTACGCAGCGATTCACGGCTGGAGAAGGCATCCGTTTGCACGTTGCCAAAAAAATCGTGCAGCATGGCCTCGTTGGGCATGCCGTGCATCATAATGGCATCGTCGCCGAGCGTGTGGGAGTAACCGCAGACGACGTGCGCCTGTGGCGCAGCGTGCGCCGCCTGCATGGCAATCAGTAGTGCGGTGGCAGAAAGTGCCGGGGTTAATACTGTCCGTTTCATTATCATCTCCTTCTGAGAAAGGAGATATTGGTATCAAAACGGCCAGGGTTTACCGAGGATTTGCCCGCCTATTTTTCCGTTCATCCCTGCTTTACACGGATCACGCACAGCTCATTCCAGTACGTTTCGCGCGTGCGGCGAAGTTCAGCGTGACGTTTTATCATGGAACCACTCCGGGTCGATGTTAGCGACGTCCACGCCATACAGGCTGGCAACAGGCAGTATTGACTCCAGAACACGCTGCGCGCTGTTCTCCGCATTCGCTGGCCGGGTCGCAAAAAACCGCCGTAGCGTGCCGATCCATTTTTTCATTGCCTTTACCCCTCTCGCTTCACCAGCCCTGAGTTAAGCACGCGTTTCCTGGCCGCGGAAATATCAATTCCGGCAGTCAATGTGCAGGAAGTGCAAATAGCTCCTTACATTTACCTGCCGGTAACACACTGTTCACTAATGCTTTTTTGTATAGAGCAAAGAACATTTTCTTATTTGGCGATAGCTTTTGCTTATGGGAGCGTAACGGTGCAAAACAAAAACAACGGGACGAACGATGACTATGGCAGCAAAGATGAAAAGGTTTAAAAAAGGGACGGCAGTTCTGGGATTACTGGCCGCCGGGAGCCTGTTTTCAGCGCAGGCGCTGGCCGATCGGCTGGAGGATATTAAGGCCGCGGGGGTGGTGAAAGTCGCCACGTTTGACGCCAACCCACCGTTTGGCTCAATTGATGCAAAAACGCACGAGATCGTGGGTTACGACGTGGACTTTGCCAAAGCACTGGCAAAATCACTCGGCGTGAAGCTTGAACTGGTTGCCACCAATCCGGCCAACCGAATTCCGCTGCTTCAGTCCGGTAAAGCAGATCTGATCGTAGCGGATATCACCATCACCCCGGAACGCGCGCAGGTGATTGACTTCTCCACCCCCTATTTCGTGACCGGACAACAGTTCCTGGTTCCCGCCAAATCGCCCGATAAGCTGGATGAATACAGCCGGGCGCGCATTGGCGCGGTCAAAGGCACCACGGGTGAACAGGCGCTCCACCAGCGTTTCCCCCAGTCCCGCGTACTGGCTTATGACGACATTCCTCTGGCGCTGACGGCGCTGCGCAACGGCAACGTACAGGCCATTACCCAGGACAGCACAATTCTTGCAGGCCTGCTGGCACAGGCCCCGGATAAAGCGAACTTTAAAATCCTGCCCGATCTGCTCAGTAAAGAAGAAATTGGCGTCGGGGTGAAGAAAGGTGAAACGGCGCTGCTGAAAGCCGTCAACGATGAGCTGGTTAATCTCGAGAAGAACGGTCAGGCGGCAAAGATCTATGACGTCTGGTTTGGCCCAAACACGCCCGCTCCACAGCCTCGCGCCTTTAAAATAGAAGCCAGGTAATTATGCTCTCAGGTTTATTTTCCCACTCCGCGGCCGGTGCCGCGGATTTTTCACATCTGGAACAGGCCAGCGTTGAGTTTCGTCACGTGGACAAACGCTACGGCGACCATCAGGTTTTACGCGACATTAACCTCACCATTACGCCCGGTGAAGTGGTTGCTATTCTCGGCCCTTCCGGTTCGGGTAAATCAACGCTGATCCGTCTTATCAATCAGCTTGAAACCCTGAGCGGCGGGGAAATTCTGGTCGACAGCAAGCCGACCGGGCAGCTTTCCGGCAGCAGGCTGCGTCAGCTGCGCAGCCGCGTTGGATTTGTGTTTCAGCAGTTCAATCTGTATGCCCACCTCACCGCCAGCCAGAACATCACCCTGGCGCTGGAGCATGTGCACGGCTGGAAGCCAAAGCCAGCTCAGGAGCGCGCGCTGGCGCTGCTGGAGAAGGTCGGAATGCAGGAAAAGGCTCACCACTTCCCCGCGGAGCTTTCCGGCGGCCAGCAGCAGCGCGTGGCGATTGCCCGCGCCCTGGCCTCGTCGCCGCAGATCATCCTCTTCGACGAGCCGACGTCGGCGCTCGATCCGGAGATGATTGGCGAAGTGTTATTCGTCATGAAAGCCCTTGCCCATAGCGGGATCACCATGATTGTCGTGACTCATGAGATGCAGTTCGCCCGGGAAATTGCCGACCGGATTGTCTTTATCGACGGCGGGCAGATTCTTGAAACCGCGCCGCCGGGGCAATTTTTCAGTCAACCGTCGCATCCCCGGGCGCAGCGTTTCCTGCAAAAAGTGCTGAACCCACTGCACCAGGAGCACCTCTGATGCCCGCCCTCGACTGGCAGGGCGTGCTGGCCGGACAGCCTCTGCAGTGGATACTCTCCGGATTTCTCACCACCCTGTGGGTGACGCTGGCGGGGGGCCTGATCGCCAGCCTGCTTGCACCGACCTTTTTGCTCCTGCGTCTTTCCGGTGGACGCATCGGGAATGCGGTCGTCAGCGGCTGGGTATCGCTGTTTCGCAATACGCCGCTGTTGGTGCAGCTGCTGTTCTGGTATTTCGCCGCCTGGAACGGATTACCGCAGGGCTTTCGAGACGCGGTGAATGCGGATCACAGCTGGTCAATTCTGCCCGGCGACGTCTGGTGGTTTACCCCTGAGTTTTTATGTTCTGCCTGGGGGTTGGGCGTTTTTACCTCGGCGTTTCTAATTGAGGAAGCGGCATCGGGACTGCGTTCTGTTCCTGCCGGACAGCAGGAAGCGGCGCTGGCGCAAGGGTTCTCGTCGTGGCGTTTATTTCGCTACATCCTTCTGCCGCAGGGGCTCGCCAACGCCTGGCAGCCCGTTGTCGGCCAGTACCTCAACTTGATGAAGCTCTCCTCGCTCGCCAGCGGGATTGGCTTCGCTGAGCTAACCTATCAGGTCCGGCAGATTGAAAGTTACAACGCCCACGCCATGGAGGCGTTTATCGTCGGTACGGTGCTCTATTTGCTTACCGGCATTGTCATGGGGATGGTGCTGGTGCGCGTCGGTCCGCATTCAGGGAGGAAAAAAGATGGTTGCAGGATTTAACGTTATTGTCGAAAACCTGGATTATCTGCTGTGGGGACGAACGGCAGCGGGTGAACCCGGCGGCGTACTGCTTTCGCTGCTGATGGCCGCAGGGGCCGCCCTGCTTGCGCTTCCCGGCGGCGTGGCGCTGGCGTGCCTCGCCTGGCGCTATCCTGGGCTGGTGCGCAGGGGGCTTTTTCTGTGGGCAGAGCTGATTCGCGGTATTCCCCTGATTTTTGTGATTTTCTGGATGTGGTACCTGTTGCCGCTGATCACCGGCGGGGATCTGCCGGGGGCGCTGACCGTGACGCTGGCGCTGGCCTGGTTTACGGCGGCATCGGTGATGCATTCGGTTTTTGCCGGGCTCAGGGCGCTCCCTGCGGGTCAACACGAAGCCGCGCTGTCTCAGGGGTTCAGCACGCAGCAAACCCTGTGGCGCGTGCTGCTGCCGCAGACGCTGAGAAATATTTTGCCGTCGCTGGTGGGAATTTTTATCAGCCTGCTGAAGGATACGTCGCTGGCATTCATCGTCAACGTCCCGGAGCTAACCACGGTGGCGGGACAGGTCAACAACCGGGTGCAAATCTACCCGGCGGCCATCTTTATCTTTACGGGTGCGGTCTATTACCTGCTCTGCTGCTCGCTTGAACAGGTCGCGAAACGCTGGCGCGTTAGCCGGCCAGCGCCTTAACCACCGTTTCCATCGCTTCGGTTGTCAGTGCGCTGCGCTTGATGCGCTGGTTCGCCAGCGCCGTGCGCAGCACGCCCGCAATGACAATATGCTTCGGCTCCTGCCCTAAATCACGCATCTCCAGCACCACCTTTCCGACCACCCGGCACATCTCCTGGTACAGCGCTTCATCTTTGGTCACGTTTCCCATCGTCATCACTCCATTGCCTGTTAAACGTTGAGCTTAAATGATTCTCCCGCCGGATACAAAAAAGAAGCCCGGCGAGGATCTCGCCGGGCTTCATCTGGAAAATCAAATAATTAGTTGTTTACTGGAATGACCGCGCCTTTGTATTTGGTGCGGATCCAGTCCTGAATCTCTTTGGAGTGCAGCACGTTCACCAGCGCGACGATGTCTTTCTTTTTCTCGTCGCCGCGATGCACGGTAATGATGTTGGCGTACGGGTTGTTTTCACCGCTCTCTACCGCAATCGGGTCGTGAACCGGATCCAGACCGGCGTCTATCGCATAGTTGGCGTTAATCACCACCGCGTCGCCTTCGTCGTTGTTGTACATCTGCGGCAGCAGGGACGCTTCCACGTTCGGCGTGAACTTCAGTTTTTTCGGGTTCTCAACGATATCGCTGATGCGCGCCGTCACTTTGTCGATGCCCGGCTTCAGCTTGATCACGCCCTCTTTTTCGAAGATGGAGAGAATACGGCCTTCCTCGGAAACCGCATCACGCATGATGATCTTGCCGCCTTCCGGCAGGTCCTTCAGGGATTTGTATTTTTTTGAGTAGATGCCGATTGGCTCAATGTGGATCGCGCCCGCACTGACAAAATCGTAGTCTTTATCGCCCGCATGATCTTTCAGCACGCTGTTCAGGTAAGGAATGTGCTGGAAATAGTTCGCGTCGATGTCATGACCCGCCAGCGCAGTGTTCGGCAGAATGTAGTCCTGGAACGGTTTAATCTCCAGGTCGATACCCTGCTTCGCCAGAATCGGCTTGGCCTGCTCCAGAATTTCGGCGTGCGGCGTGTTGGATGCCCCCACGGTCAGGGTGTCGGCCCAGGAGGCGAAGCTCAGGGCGCTCAGGGTTGCGGCGGCGATCAGTGTCAGTGTCTTTTTCATGATGTGGTTCCTGTGTGTATTTATTAGCGTTTATCTAACAGTGAAGTAATGACATCGCCGCAGAACTGGATAATGAAAACGATGATTAAAATGGTCACCGTTGCCACCAGCGTGACGTCACCATGGTTGCGCTGGAATCCTTCCAGATAAGCCAGATTTCCCAAACCACCGGCGCCAATCACCCCCGCCATGGCGCTGTAGCTCACCAGCGCAATCAGCGTCACCGTAATACCTGATACCAGTGCAGGTGATGATTCCGGCAGTAAAACCCGAAATACGAGCGTGCTCAGTCGTGCGCCCATCGAGCGCGTTGCTTCAATGACCCCTTTGTCCACTTCGCGCAGGGCGATCTCCACCAGACGCGCATAGAACGGCGCGGCACCGACAATCAGGGCCGGCAGCGCCGCGTTAGCGCCAAGGATGGTGCCGACGACGGTCTTGGTGAACGGGATCAGCAGAACGATGAGAATGATGAACGGAATAGAGCGGAACACGTTCACCACTATCGAAATGACGCTGTAGACCGTGCGGTTGTGGAACAAGCCACCGCGCGCGGTTAAAAAAAGCGCCAGCCCCAGCACGATGCCCAGCACAAAGGTCGCCACGCCGGACAGCGCGGTCATGTACAGCGTCTCCAGCGTTGCAGCCCAGAGCTGATCCCACTTGAGATGCGGAAAGAGATTCTCAAACATGTTTAATTACCTCGCCTTCAATATCGCTGTGCTGCAGGTCGGCGAGGATATTGTTCAGTTGTTCATCGGATGCCGCCACGTGGACCCAGAGCTGCCCGAAAACACCGTGGGCGGTCTGCGTCATTTTTCCGTGCAGGATGTTAAACGGCAGGCCGTAGCGCAGGGTGAGTTCCCCGACAATCGGCTTATGCATGCTGTGTCCGGTAAAGGTCAGCCTGATCACCGTGCCTTCCAGATCGTTTGCGAGTTCAGTATTGAAGGTCTCTTCCTCGGCGTACTGGCTCACCTGGCGGACAAACTGCTGCGTAATCGGCTGCTGTGGATGGGTAAAGACGCTCAGCACGTCGCCCTCTTCCACCACTTTGCCGTTCTCCATCACCGCCACGCGGTCGCAGATTTTGCGCACCACGTGCATCTCGTGCGTGATCAGCACGATGGTGAGTTTGAAGCGGCGGTTAATGTCCAGCAGCAGATCGAGGATCTGATCGGTGGTCTGCGGGTCGAGCGCGGACGTAGCCTCATCGCAGAGCAGCACGTCGGGGTTGTTGGCCAGCGCGCGCGCAATCCCCACGCGCTGCTTTTGCCCGCCGCTCAGCTGCGACGGATACGCATTTTCGCGTCCCTTCAGGCCAACCAGCTCCACCAGTTCGGCGACGCGCGCCTTAATCTTCGCTTTTGGCACACCGGCAATTTGCATAGAGAAAGCAATGTTCTCACTCACCGTGCGCGACCACAGCAGGTTGAAGTGCTGAAACACCATGCTGATCTTCAGACGCGCCTGGCGCAGTGCTTCACCTTTTGCGGCGGAGATATCCTGCCCGTTAATGGTGACGCTCCCGGTGCTGGGTTTCTCCAGACCGTTCAGCAGGCGAATCAGCGTGCTTTTCCCGGCGCCGCTGTAACCGATAATGCCGTAAATCTGTCCCTGCTCTATCGTCAAATTGACGTTATCAACGGCTGTGAGTGCGACCTTTCCGTTGTCAAAAATCTTCGAAATATTGCTCAGTACAATCATTCTTATTCATTATCCGTGCCGCCCTCGGCGGTTTAGCAGTATGGATGTCCAAACGATAGTAAACAGGCGTTATCAGCTTTTAAATGAACAAAAAAGAATGTGTTATAACTTTCGGAAATAAACAGCGGATTTACCGGGTGGGAAGCATTTAGACCAATTTCAGCAATGATTATCTGCCGGATGCATATCTGCTGGCGGACGCGCGCAAAAAACGGTCATTTTTGCAGCATTTTATCCCGATATAGCCATCCCCACATCCAGACAACTTTACGTCTTGCTGTCCTGACATCCAAAAACGGTATTTATATTCCTTTCTGTTCTAAACGGCAGTGAATGGTTCTTTATTGAGAAAATTTCACCGCCCTATCATCCCGTCATGACATACCGAAAGGAAAACATCATGACGATTTACCACTCTGTCACCGAACTGATTGGCCGCACGCCGCTGATCCAGCTGCATAAGCTTGATACCGGTCCCTGCTCGCTGTTTCTGAAGTTGGAGAACCAGAACCCCGGCGGCTCGATTAAAGACCGCGTTGCGCTGTCGATGATTAACGAAGCGGAACGTACCGGCCAGCTGCAGCCGGGCGGCACGATTATTGAGGCCACGGCGGGCAATACCGGCCTTGGCCTGGCGCTGATCGCCGCCCAGAAAGGCTACTCGCTGATCCTCGTAGTGCCTGACAAAATGAGCCGCGAGAAGATTTTCCACCTGCGCGCGCTGGGTGCTCAGGTGGTGCTGACCCGCTCGGACGTGAATAAGGGCCACCCCGCCTATTACCAGGATTACGCCCGGCGTCTGGCCAACGAGCTGCCCGGCGCGTTTTACATCGACCAGTTTAATAACGTGGCCAACCCGCTGGCGCACCGCACCACCACGGCACCGGAACTCTATGAACAGCTTGACGGCAAGATTGACGCCATCGTCGTCGGCGTCGGCTCAGGCGGCACGCTGGGCGGCCTGCAGGCGTGGTTCGCCGAGCACTCTCCGCACACGGAGTTTGTCCTTGCTGACCCGGCCGGATCCGTTCTCGCTGACCAGGTGGAAACCGGACGCTACCACGACGCGGGCTCCTGGCTGGTCGAAGGCATTGGCGAAGACTTTATTCCGCCGCTGGCCCACATTGAAGGGGTGAATCGCGCCTGGCGCATCACCGACCGCGAAGCCTTCGCCACCGCGCGCGAGCTGCTGAAGACGGAAGGCATTCTGGCGGGCTCCTCCAGCGGCACGCTGCTGGCGGCGGCGCTGAAGTATTGCCAGGCGCAGACCACGCCGAAGCGCGTGGTGACCTTTGCCTGTGACAGCGGCAATAAGTATCTCTCGAAGATGTTTAACGACGACTGGATGCGCCAGCAGGGGCTTATCACGCGCCCTCAGGCGGGCGACCTCTCTGACTACATTGCCCTGCGCCATGATGAAGGCGCTACCGTCACCGCCGCGCCGGACGATACGCTTTCCACCGTACTGGCACGCATGCGCCTGTATGACATCTCTCAGTTGCCGGTCCTGGAGAACGGCAAGGTGGTGGGCATTATCGACGAGTGGGATCTCCTGCGGCATATCGGCGGCGACTGCGACCGCTTTGCCCTGCCGGTCACGGCGGCCATGACCCGTCAGGTGGAATTTCTCGATAAACGTGCCCCGGAGAGTGCCCTGCACGCCATCTTCGACCGCGGTCTGGTGGCCGTGATTAACGACAATGACCATTTTCTCGGCCTGATTACGCGCAGCGACGTCCTGACCGCGTGGCGCAATCGTCTACAGCAATAAAGGATTAAACGATGAAAAACCTGGCAACCCTGAGCGTCCACAGCGGCGCATTCAACGACCCGCACGGCGCCGTCATGCCGCCGATTTACGCCACGTCGACGTTTGCGCAACCGTCACCGGGCGAGCATACCGGCTATGAGTATTCCCGCAGCGGCAACCCAACGCGCCATGCGCTGGAAACCGCCATCGCCGAACTGGAAGGCGGCACGCGCGGCTACGCCTTTGCTTCCGGTCTGGCGGCCATCTCCACGGTGCTCGAACTGCTGGATAAAGACAGCCATATCGTCGCCATTGATGACGTTTACGGCGGGACGTACCGCCTGATTGAAAACGTGCGCAAACGCAGTATGGGCCTGCAGGTCAGCTGGGTTAAGCCGGACGACTTAGCCGGGCTTGAGGCCGCCATTTGCCCGGAGACCCGCATGGTGTGGGTGGAAACGCCGACCAACCCGCTGCTGAAGCTGGCGGATCTGGCGGCCATTGCGGCGATCGCCCGTCGTCATAACGTCATCAGCGTGGCGGATAACACTTTCGCATCGCCGGTGATCCACCGTCCGCTGGCGTCCGGTTTCGATATCGTGGTGCACTCCGCCACCAAATACCTTAACGGGCACTCTGACGTGGTGGCCGGGCTGGCAGTGGTGGGAGATAATCCGGCGCTGGCGGACAAGCTGGGCTATCTGCAAAACGCGGTGGGCGGCGTCCTGGATCCGTTCAGCAGCTTCCTGACGCTGCGCGGTATCCGCACGCTTGCGCTGAGGGTCGAAAAGCACAGCAGCAACGCGCTGGCGATTGCGCAATGGCTCGATCAGCATCCTCTGGTCGAAAAAGTGTTCTATCCCGGCCTGGAATCGCATCCGCAGTACCAGCTAGCCCGCGCCCAGATGGCGCTCCCCGGTGGCATGATTTCCGTCGTGGTGAAAGGTGACGCGCAGCGTGCCAGCGAGGTGATTCGCAACCTGAAGTTGTTCACCCTCGCGGAAAGCCTGGGCGGCGTGGAGAGCCTTGTGAGCCAGCCTTACAGCATGACGCACGCCTCGATTCCGCTGGAGCAACGGCTGGCAAACGGCATTGTGCCGCAGCTGATCCGCCTCTCGGTAGGCATTGAAGATCCAAAAGACCTGATTGCCGACCTCAGCCAGGCGCTGCAAAAATAAGCAAACGGCGGCAGGTCGCTCACCTGCCGCCAAAAGTTGTCATCATGGCTTAACGCCTTGATAACAATATTATGTGAAACGGCATTGATTAATTCTGAAACACCGTTTCCATTTTCCTTTTATCTTAAAATTAGCGTATAATGCGCGCCAAATCCCTGGTGAATGGTTTCAGCGCTTGGAATACAAAAAACAACGTACAACTTCTCCTCTCCTTCGTTGGGCTGTCACTCAGGCACACTTTCTTCTGCACGCTCATTTGATGTCTCCTATCCTTAGTGCGTGTCATATACTCTTTTGCAACACAGGTTTGACTCCGCGGCGGTGCGCCCCCGGAGCGAGATTTCCATATCCTTCCCAACTTAAAGACTAAGACTGTCATGAAAAAGACGAAAATTGTTTGTACTATCGGCCCGAAAACCGAATCCGAAGAGATGCTGAGCAAAATGCTGGACGCCGGCATGAACGTGATGCGTCTGAACTTTTCCCACGGTGACTACGCAGAACACGGTCAGCGTATCCAGAACTTGCGCAACGTGATGAGCAAGACCGGTAAAAAAGCGGCGATCCTGCTCGATACCAAAGGCCCGGAAATCCGTACCATCAAACTGGAAGGCGGTAACGACGTCTCTCTGAAAGCGGGCCAGACCTTCACCTTCACTACCGACAAATCCGTTGTTGGTAACAGCGAAATCGTTGCGGTCACCTATGAAGGCTTCACCAGCGATCTGTCCGTGGGTAACACCGTGCTGGTCGACGATGGTCTGATCGGTATGGAAGTCACCGCTATCGAAGGCAACAAAGTTATCTGTAAAGTGCTGAACAACGGCGACCTGGGCGAAAACAAAGGCGTTAACCTGCCGGGTGTTTCTATCGCGCTGCCAGCACTGGCGGGGAAAGACAAACAGGACCTGATCTTCGGCTGCGAACAAGGCGTTGATTTCGTTGCGGCGTCCTTCATCCGTAAGCGTTCCGACGTGGTTGAAATTCGTGAGCACCTGAAAGCCCACGGCGGCGAGAAGATCCAGATCATCTCCAAAATCGAAAACCAGGAAGGCCTGAACAACTTCGACGAAATCCTCGAAGCGTCTGACGGCATCATGGTTGCTCGTGGCGACCTGGGCGTTGAAATCCCGGTTGAAGAAGTGATCTTCGCGCAGAAGATGATGATCGAGAAATGTGTTCGCGCGCGTAAAGTGGTTATCACCGCCACGCAGATGCTGGACTCCATGATCAAAAACCCACGCCCTACCCGCGCTGAAGCAGGCGACGTGGCGAACGCCATCCTCGACGGTACCGATGCAGTAATGCTGTCCGGTGAATCCGCGAAAGGGAAATACCCTCTGGAAGCGGTCGGCATCATGGCGACCATCTGCGAACGTACTGACCGCGTAATGACCAGCCGTCTGGACTTCAACAACGACAGCCGCAAGCTGCGCATCACTGAAGCAGTATGCCGCGGTGCGGTAGAAACCGCTGAGAAACTGGAAGCGCCACTGATTGTTGTTGCGACCCAGGGCGGTAAATCTGCGCGCGCAGTGCGTAAATACTTCCCGGATGCCACCATCCTGGCCCTGACCACCAACGAAACCACCGCACGTCAGCTGGTGCTGAGCAAAGGCGTGGTTGCGCACCTGGTCAAAGAGATCGCCTCTACTGACGATTTCTACATTCAGGGTAAAGCAATGGCTCTGGAAAGCGGTCTGGCGCAGAAGGGCGACGTGGTTGTAATGGTTTCTGGTGCTCTGGTACCAAGCGGAACAACCAATACTGCCTCCGTTCACGTGCTGTAATAATTCACGAACGAATTAAATTTGATAAAAAGCGCCCAATGGGCGCTTTTTTTATTCCCGGCATTAGCCAAATTGATTCAAAAAGCAAATCGGGTTTTTCTATTTAAATGCGATTTATCTAAGATGAATCCGATGAAAAATGCCTTTTTTTACATAGCTTTTTACTCAAAACGCACTGATTCGATGCTTCTTTGAGCGAACGATCAAAAATAGGCGTATTCCCATCAAAAAAATATTCTCAACCCAAAAAAGTTTGTGTAATACTTGTAACGCTACATGGAGATTAACTCAATCTAGAGGGTATTAATAATGAATCGTACTAAACTGGTACTGGGCGCGGTAATCCTGGGTTCTACTCTGCTGGCTGGTTGCTCCAGCAACGCTAAAATCGATCAGCTGTCTTCTGACGTTCAGACTCTGAACGCTAAAGTTGACCAGCTGAGCAACGACGTGAACGCAATGCGTTCCGACGTTCAGGCTGCTAAAGACGACGCAGCTCGCGCTAACCAGCGTCTGGACAACCAGGCTACTAAATACCGTAAGTAATAGTACCTGTTAATAAAATGGCGCACATTGTGCGCCATTTTTTTTGCCTGCGTCAAACTGCTACTGCGTTACCTTTTCCCCTTCCTCTTCTGCTACCGCAGCAGACACCCGGCTGTTCTGCACTGACAACACGCTATTGCTGGCCGACGGGCCGCTACCCGCGGATACGACAACCGGGATCCCGGCACGGCGCGCCAGGGCTTTATCAATTAACGCCTTATCGCTTCCGGCCTGAGAAACAAAGGTGGCAAAGTCTGCCGAGTGGGTAATGGGCGAAATCTGCGGGTTCTCGCCCTCCACCTGCGCCAGCGGACGGTGGACCTCAATATAGCGCTTACCGTCCGGCTCAACCGAGAATTTCACCGGCTCGTTGATGATCTGTACCCGCGTGCCGACCCGCACCTGTTCAAACAGGGCTTTAATATCCGGGGCGTTCATTCGCATGCAGCCGGAACTGACGCGCAGACCTACGCTGTCCGGCGCGCTGGTGCCGTGAATAAGATATTCCCCATTACCAATTCCCAGACGCAGCGCATAGCGCCCCAGCGGGTTATTTGGCCCCGCCGGGACGACGGGAGGCAATTTAATTCCCTGGGCCAGGGAACGCGCTCTGATGCCCGCCGTTGGCGTCCAGGTTGGATTAGGGATTTTTTGGCTGACGCGGGTGGTGCTCACCGGCGTTTCCAGCCCCAGCTGTCCGATGCCGAGCGGGAAGACCTGGACAATATTTTCTCCCGGTGGGAAGTAGTAGAGCCGAAGCTCGGCCAGGTTAACCACAATGCCTTCGCGCGGGGTATCCGGCAGCAACATCTGCGACGGGATCGTGATAACGGTACCCGGCGCCGGGTTTACTGGCGCAATGGTATTGTTCGTTTCAAGGATCACCTGCGCCGCCGTATTAAACCGACGGGCGATGGTCTGAAGCTTATTATCCCCTTCCTGTATCGTGTAGGTTTGATTTTGCCCAATCAGACGGCTGCCTGCGGGCGGCAACGGATAGTCCATCGCGCGGGCCGAATTAAACGTACCGAGCGAACTGAGGAGTAATAGAGTTATTAGAGACGCGCGCTTCATGCTGAGATTCCTTATTCACTGGCAGGATGCCAGAAAGCTGAAAAACCAGCGAGGCGGGAACCACCTCGCGAAACAGAATGAATGCTGTTCTGTAAGTCTAGCTAAGGATTGCAGCTTTGGCGCGAATGGCGCGAATCATCGCTTCCAGCCCCTGGGAGCGGGACGGGGTGAGGTGTTGGGTCAGGGCCATTTTTTCAAACCACGGGCGGACATCGAACGCGACGATATCCTGCGCCGACATCCGGTGGTAAAGAATAAAGACGACCGCAATCAGCCCTTTTACAATGGCCGCATCGCTGTCGCCGTGCAGGGCGATAGTGCCGTCGTCAGACTGCTCCATCACAATCCACACCTGGCTCTGGCAGCCCTGAATAATGTTTTCCGGGTTATGCGCCTCTTCACCGAGCGGCGGCAGACGCTGCCCCAGCTCGATGATATAAAGGTACTTCTCTTCCCAGTTTGCACAGCGCCCAAAGTTGCGCAGCAATTTGTCTCTGTCCGGCAGTTCTGCCATCTTTTGCCTCTTCTTAGCCCAGCAGCTGGTGAATGCGCTTAAGCCCCGCCACCAGCCTGTCGACCTCTTCCATTGTGTTATACATCACCAGCGATGCGCGGCACATTGCCGGCACTTGATAAAAGGCCATCAGTGGCATGGCGCAGTGGTGCCCGGTACGGACGGCCACGCCGTAGTTATCAAGGAAGCTGCCCACGTCATAGGCGTGGTGTTTCCCCAGGTTAAAGGCAATTACGCCCTGTCGGTCAGCCGGGCCATACAGGGTAAGGTCAGGCACGCTGGCAAGCTCCTGCAGCGCGTAGTGCATCAGCAGCTGTTCGTACTCCTGAATGGCGTCGAGGCCGATTGCGGAGACGTAAGACACCGCCGCCCCCAGGCCGATAATCCCGCCGGTGTTGGGGGTGCCCGCCTCGAAGCGCCAGGGCGCACGGGCGTAGGTCGTCCCTTCCGTCAGGCTGACGGTGGCGATCATCGATCCGCCCCCTTCCCACGGCGGCATCGCCTGCAGGATGTCCTCTTTCACATACAGCACGCCAATCCCGGTCGGGCCATAGAGCTTATGCCCGGAGAATACGTAGAAATCGCAGTCCAGCGCCTGCACGTCCACCGCGTGGTGCATCACCGCCTGCGCGCCGTCAATCAGCACCTTCGCGCCGGCCTGATGGGCTTTTGCGATAATCTCTGTCACCGGGTTTTCGGTGCCCAGCACGTTAGAGACCTGGGTGACCGCCACCAGCCGCGTTTTATCGTCCAGCAGGGCGTCAAGCTGCTCCAGCTGCAGCGTGCCATCGTCGTTCAACGGAACGACCCGCAGCTGCGCGCCGACACGCTCGCAGAGCATCTGCCACGGCACAATATTGGCATGGTGCTCCATCTGGGTGATGATGATGTTATCCCCCGCGCGCACCTGGGCGTTGCCCCAGCTGTTGGCGACGAGGTTAATCCCCTCGGTTGTGCCGCGCACAAATACCAGCTCTTCCGGCTGGCGTGCATTGAGGAAGGCTGCAATTTGCGTGCGCACGTTTTCCATGCGCTGGGTCGCCTCGGCGCTCAGGGTATGAATACCGCGATGCACGGCGGCGTAGCCGTGGCGATAGAACTCGGCTTCCGCATCCACCACCTGATTCGGCTTCTGCGCGCTGGCCGCGCTGTCGAGATAGGCCAGCGGCAGGCCGTTCACTTCACGGGTCAGAACCGGGAAATCGGCCCGCACTTTCTCTACGGGAAAACTCATGCTTCGCCTCCGGGCAGACGCTGACCAATGCGGGCCAGCACCTGCTGCTTCAATACGCCATCGTGCAGCGCTTCCGTAAGCTCCGCCGCAAAGGCGTAGATGATCATTTTCTGCGCCGCCTGCTGGTCGATGCCGCGCGAGCGCAGGTAGAACATCTGCTCGTCGTCGATCCGACCGACCGTCGCGCCGTGGCTGCATTTTACGTCGTCGGCGTAGATCTCCAGCTGCGGCTTGGTGTCCACTTCCGCCAGGCGCCCCAGCAGCAGATTGTTGTTGGTCATCTGCCCGTCGGTTTTGATGGCGTGCTGGGCCACGTTAATCAGGCCGTTAAACACCGCCCGCCCTTTATCGCTGACGATGGTTTTGTGCAGCTGGCGGCTGTTGCAGTAGCCTTTGTTGTGCTCAAGCCAGGTGCGCGTGTCGCACACTTCTGCCTTCACCGGCATCGCCAGGCTGTTGATGCGCAACGTAGTGTTTTCACCGTTAAGCTGCGTGCTGGTGTTGTGGCGCAGCACCGCGCCGCCGAGCAGGAAGCTGTGGCTGTACGCCGCGGCATCCTGGCCCAGCAGAAGATCGTTATGGGCAAAATGGTGGCTCTGCGGATTCTCAAACGCCAGCTTAATGTGGTGAAGCTGCGCATTGGCGGCAACGTTCATCGTCAGCCGGGACCCGGTAAAATGGCGGGTCTCGTTGAGGCTGACGTAATGTTCGATTACCGTGGCCTCCGCCCCCTCCGCCAGCTCAAGGTGATGGCGATAGTGCGCGGTGTTGATCTCATCGCCCTCCACGCCCTGTGTGATGTGCATCAGCAGCAGCGGTTTTGCCGGACGCTGGTTACGCTTGACCTGAATATGCGTCACGCTGCGGGCCAGGCTCTCGGTCAGGTGGAGGAAGACTTCCGGCTGAACCGGGGCGCTCAGGCTCTGGCGGTCGTCGTTAATGACGATATCGAACCCGCTATCCCGGGCGTCGTCGCTCAGTTCAGGGCGCCAGACGCCGTCGACAAAGACCAGACGCACCGCATCCACCGTCAGCGCCAGAGCGTCGCGCCGGGCCGGGTCAATCTCCGCCAGACGCGTCACAAACTCGCCGTTCAGCAGGCCGTCGAGTGGGGTGTATTTCCAGTTCTCATGCTTCCGCGTCGGCAGGCCGAGGCGCAGCATCTGCTGCAGGTGCTGCTGCGCCTGCTCGGAGCGCGTATTACCCTGCTCCTCAAACAGCCGGTGCCACTGCTGGAGCGCATTACTGCTGTTCGGTAAGCCAGCCATAACCCTGCTCCTCCAGTTGTTTAACCAGCGTAAAATCACCGGATTTCACAATACGTCCCTGGTAAAGCACGTGGACGTAGTCCGGCTTGATGTAGTCCAGAATGCGCTGGTAGTGGGTGACAATAATGAACGAGCGCTTGCCGTCGCGCAGGGAATTCACCCCGTCGGCGACAATCTTCAGGGCGTCGATATCCAGACCGGAGTCGGTCTCATCCAGAATGCACAGCTCGGGCTCCAGCACCGCCATCTGCAGGATATCGTTACGCTTTTTCTCGCCGCCGGAAAAGCCGACGTTGACCGAGCGGGTCAGCAGGTCTTCTGGCATTTTCAGCAGTTTGATCTTCTCTTCCATGAGATCCTGGAAGTCGAAGCGATCCAGCGCCTCCTGGCCGCGATACTTGCGCACCGCATTCAGCGCCGTCTGGAGGAAAAACTGGTTGCTGACGCCCGGAATTTCCACCGGGTACTGGAAGGCCATAAAAATGCCCTCGCCCGCGCGGTCTTCCGGCGACATCTCCAGCAGATCTTTGCCGTTAAATTCGACCGAGCCGCCTGTCACTTCGTAATCTTCGCGTCCCGCCAGCGTCGCTGAAAGCGTACTTTTCCCGGAGCCGTTTGGCCCCATGATGGCGTGAACTTCACCCGGCTTGACGTCAAAATTGAGACCGCGCAGGATCGCTTTCTCTTCCACGCTGACCTGTAAATCTTTAATGCTTAACATGTGCTTTCCTTAACCGACGCTGTGTTCAAGACTAATGGCGAGGAGTTTTTGTGCTTCAACGGCGAATTCCAGCGGCAGTTCAGAGAACACGTCCTTACAGAAGCCGTTCACAATCATCGAAATGGCATCTTCTTCGCTGATGCCGCGCTGCAGGCAGTAGAAGAGCTGATCTTCCCCAATGCGCGACGTGGTCGCCTCGTGCTCCAGTTGAGCCGTGTTGTTGCGACACTCCACGTACGGGAAGGTATGCGCCCCGCAATCGGCACCGATCAGCATTGAATCACACTGGGTGAAGTTACGCGCGTTGGTGGCCGTCGGCATGATTTTCACCAGCCCGCGATAGCTGTTCTGGCTATGCCCGGCAGAGATCCCCTTCGAGATAATCGTCGATTTGGTATTTTTCCCAATGTGGATCATCTTGGTGCCGGTATCGGCCTGCTGATGCCCGCTGGTCAGCGCCACCGAGTAAAACTCACCGATGGAGTTATCCCCGCGCAGAATACAGCTCGGGTATTTCCAGGTAATAGCGGAGCCGGTTTCCGACTGCGTCCAGGACATTTTGCTGTTTTCGCCTTCGCACAGCGCGCGCTTGGTGACGAAGTTCAGGATACCGCCGGTATTGCCGTCGCCGGGGAACCAGTTCTGCACCGTGGAGTATTTCACCTCGGCGTCTTTGTGAATGATGACCTCTACCACCGCCGCGTGCAGCTGGTAGCTGTCGCGTACCGGGGCGGAGCACCCTTCGATATAGCTGACGTAGCTGCCTTCGTCCGCTACCAGAATGGTGCGTTCAAACTGTCCGGTTTTTTCGGCGTTGATGCGGAAATAGGTGGAGAGCTCCATCGGGCAGCGTACGCCTTTCGGCACGTAGATAAAGGTGCCGTCAGAGGCTACCGCGGCATTCAGCGCGGCGAAGAAGTTATCGTTGCTCGGTACCACGGTGCCGATGTACTTTTTCACCAGATCGGGATGGTCATGAATGGCTTCGCCAAAGGAGCAGAAAATGATCCCCTGCTCGGCCAGCTTTTCACGGTAGGTGGTCGCCACCGAGACGGAGTCGAAAATGGCGTCTACCGCCACCTCTCTCCCCTCGCGCACGGGCACGCCCAGCTGGTTAAACGCCTCTTCAACCTCTTTGCTCAGGAAGCTGTTCTCGGCACCGGTCTGCTGGACCGCGCCGGGCTGCGAGGCGCAGGTATCGTCACAGCTGCCGCAGGAGGGCGCGGAGTAGTAGCTGTAATCCTGATAGTTCAGCTTGTCGTAGTGGGCTTTCAGCCAGTGCGGCTCTTCCATCTCCAGCCAGGCGCGGAACGCGCTCAGGCGAAATTCGAGCATCCACTCGGGCTCGTTACGTTTGGCCGAAATGGCGCGCACCACATCTTCATTAATGCCTTTCGCCAGCTCGTCGGTCTGCAGCTGCGTGAAAAAACCCTCTTTATAGTTGAGGTGTCCGCCGCTCCAGGTGTTTACATCACTCGTTGCTTCAGTATTACGAGACATAGTACCGCCTATACCCCAAAGCTTTCGCCGCAGCCGCATTCGTTCTGGGCTTTCGGGTTATGAAATTTGAATAACTGGTTTAAACCTTCCCGCACGTAATCCACTTCGGTTCCATCGATAAACGGCATAGCCTGCAGCGCGACGTACAGCTTTGCGCCGTCGGTTTCAAACACCAGGTCATCTTTTTCCGGTGCGGTGACGGTATCCAGCACGTAGCCAAAGCCCGCGCAGCCGGTCTGCTTAACGCCTAAGCGCACGCCGAGAATGTCGGGATTTTTTGCCACCAGCTCGTGGATATGCGCCGCCGCCGCAGGCGTGAGCGTTAATCCTCGCCAGGCAAAATCGGCAGGATTGAAGGTTTCTGAATGCAGTTCCATAGGTCCACCTCATCTGATTAGCCATCAGGGCATAACACCATGTTAGTGATAACGATTATCACTTCAACCCTCTGTCAGCAGGGGCATTCGGCTAAACCGCCCTTTTTGTCTACTTTTATTAAGCATAGACCCTGTCAGAAGATGCGGGCGGGATGGATTTAATTGTTCAATACTTTGAAAATTAATGGATTATCTGTTGGAGAAAACAGCAAAGAGAGGAAAAGTAAAATATGTATCGGAAATGCCTATTTTTGAGATAGCTTTTGTTCTGGAAGTGTCTAAAACAATAAAAGGCCCTCAAGGCCTCTGATTATTATTGGTGAAATGAAACGCTAAAACCCTGCTCACGCCAGTGATCCAGCTGTTCCTGCTGACGCGGTGTTAGCGTTTTTCCCGTCCAGACGAAGATTTTTTGCCCCGGGAAAAGTTCAGGACGCGGAGAATCAATCGGGTCCGCCAGCACGTCAATGTGCCAGCCTTGCTGCGCCAGCCGCGCGGCTTCAAGCCAAAGATGGGTACGGTCATCGCATTCCCAGCCGATAAGCAACGCATCTTTACCCGCTTTCTTGCGCGACTCCGCCAGGCTTAGAACCGCGAATTCAATCAGGACGCCGTCAAGCATGCTCGCCATGTGGCGTACAGTATTTTGATCCTGATTCATTCGCTGGCGGACGGGGGAAATGATGTTATCAATCAGCGCATCCATGGCGTGATCCCGGCGGAACTCACCGATTTTGGCGCGCAGCTTTGCCGGGCTGGCATAACGCAGAACGGTCATCATCTCTTCCTGGAACGAGACCCAGTTACCCTGAGTCAGGACTTCTTTATTTTCCAGCAAGGCTTTTACTTTTCCGACCGAAACGCCGCTTTTCATCAGGCGTTTGATCTCTTCAATACGCAGGATATCTTCATCGTCAAACTGACGATGACCCCCTTCGCTGCGCTGCGGCTTCAACAATCCATAACGTCGCTGCCAGGCACGCAGCGTAACGGGGTTGATACCGCATCGTTCGGCTACTTCGCCGATACTGTAATAGGCCATTAACTCCCTCACGCTCAGAACTTCCATACCTAACTACACCAACCTTATCAGATTGTACAAACCATTTGTATAACTAAGACCGCATTTTGCACAGGTGAAAGGGGTCGTTCTCCCTTCACCTGTTAATACATTGTTGTCTAAAGTTTGCTTCTCGTACAGCTAAGTCTGCCGAATTTTGTACAGCTTTATCAAAAATCAAATTTTTTCTCCGGCCATGCAATCGCCGGAATTCCGCCGTGGCGGGGGCTTGCAAACAGATGGCCCTGGAACTGGGAAATGCCCGCAGATTCCAGCCACATCCACTCTTCTGCCTTCTCCACGCCGACCGCGCAGAACTGAATTTCCAGCGAGGAACAGCATTTGATAATCGCCTGAATGATGGCCTGCCGAGGGCCACTTTTATGCACGTTCGCGACGAGATCGCGATTAATCTTAATTCTGTCGGGCTGGAATTGGGCCAGTAGCTGTAGTCCCGCAAAGCCGGCACCAAAGTGATCGATCGTCACGCTGATGCCTGCACTTTTTAGCTGTCTGACTGAATCCGTGAACTCGTCAAAACGGGAAATGGCTTCACTTTCGGTAAACTCCACCACAATTTGCTCAGGAACAAAACCGTTTGCTCCAATCGCGGTGAGCAGGAAATCAACGGCGTTAGGAATGTTAACCAGCGTCATAGGCAGCAGGTTGAGGGATAACGTCTGGTTCTGCAACCCGAGTGCGCTGGCCATTGAGAGTGCCACCTGCTTGCTGTGCAAATCAGAGGTATACACGTCGTCACGCGGCAGATTGGCGAAGTAGATCCCCGGAGCGCCGCCGTCAGGCGTGCGGAGAAGCGCCTCCCAGGAGACAACCTGCTGCATAAACGGATCGACTATCGGCTGGAAAGCAAAGCTGCAATCCGCTCCTTTCGCGACTACCTCGGGTTGCGCTGACAAGCGTGTTTCTTCGCGAACGAACTCCCAGGAATCCGCAGGCGGCAGTTCAAAATAGTTCGCTTTTTCCGTGGCCTCGACAAAGGTACGGAAAAACTGCAGCGGACGGTCATTGTAAGTCAGCTGATAGCGTGTTGTTCCCTTGTTCAGCACCTGTTGCAGCACCTCGTTCCTGTCGAACTGGCGCAAATCAAAAAGCTCCATCCCCACCTTGCCAAAACGCCGGACGGGGCCGTGATCGCGCATCAGCTCGACTACGTTATGGTGTCGCGGGTCGTTGCAGATCTCCTCATAAATAGCAGAAACATGCTCCACTGGCCCCTCAAGCAACTGAAAAAAATGTGTGCCGTTAAACAGCAAGATCCCCGTGACGTTGGCTTGCCGGTTTTTATTATTTGCAGCAGCGACCATAGCTTCCAGTGCTTTCACTGGAACGTCCTCGCAGATATGACTGCGGTAAATGATGGTTGTAAGCATGCGATTCCTGGGGGTTAAGGGTATTGACCACAAAAACATGTGGAGAGACTTCTCTTATAGCACATTAATTGCCTCACAAATAATTTACATCTCAATCATTTACGCCCGTTAATGGCACTCTCACAAGTGTTGTACAACTTAACAGCGCCCGTGCGTTTTGTACAATATATTCTGTAGCATTACCGTTTCATGAACAACAAACAACTAATTGAAAAATAGAGTATTTATAAAATATATCCTGATTTTATTAAAAATCTGTACATTTTTAATGTACAGATTTAGAAAAAGTGTATACCTTAAATGTAACGTTACTGATTACAAAATTTTACAGGAGCGAAACATGCAGCAGAAAGGTTACGTCGCAGATTCCGCAGCAGCGATCGCACAGTACTTCGAAAAAGCCACGCTTCCCACCCAACAGGAAACGCTGGGTCAGGTCGTTGTTGAGATCCTTAGCGACGGGCGAAATCTCAATCGCAAATCGCTCTGTACCAAACTGTTAAGTCGCCTTGAAAGGGCCGAGGGCCCCGAAGAGGAACAGCATTACCATATGCTGCTTGGCTTGCTCTTCGAACGATAACGTGATGAACAGCAGTGACGCAGACAAACTGACCGATCAGCTGATTGGCGAAGCCGTTCTTTCTCTTTTGAGAGAGCGTGGCCCCGTTACAACTGAAGCTCTGGTTCAGCGTCTGCGGCAGATGAAAACACATGAAAAGAATCCCCGGCGGCGGGAGACACTGGCGAAGGCGATTGCCGATATCGGATCAAAAAGCCTCGGATTAAAACGTCGCAGAACCGCGCAAGGACGAATGAGCAGAGAGGGACCTCTCAATGATAACAGAGGCAATGTAGTGTCGTTGTTTGGAAAGGGAAAACCGTCCGATCCCAAAAAAATACATTGACTGCAATTTAACAGCTACGGTGAGAACAAATGAGACAAAATATTCAGCTTCAACCCGAATTCCACTCTGCTTTTTTAGACAGTGCGCTGGCGGAATATTTCCGTCACGCAGGCGATCGTTTTGCTGAAGAGTCCGCTATTTTTTCTACTGCAGTACGCTGTGTTCTGGCCTCTGAAGGTCATATTTCCAATAAAGCGATCATCCTGTGGCTCATTCAGACGCTGGAAGCGACCAGAGACGTTGTGCAGGCGGATGTTATTCGTAAGACGCTTGAAATCGTTGTGGGCTACACCATGGATGACGTTTAAACGCCCTGCCATTCAGCGATCGTGTCATCGTCAGAATTGTCGAACAGGCTGACGATGACACCCCCCTCTCTTCATAACCCCCTGTAAAGAAACGTTATAAAGTTGGCATGGTTTCTGCTTACTCCCTGTTACGGGACTGGGCTTACCAGTCATTTTGCTTCATTTCTTAACAGGTCTGTTATTGATGAAAAAAATCGCCAGCGTCTGCCCTTACTGTGGTGCAGGCTGCAAACTAAACCTTGTCGTTGAGAATAACCGTATCATCCGTGCCGAAGCGGCAGAGGGGACCACAAACCAGGGCACGCTATGCCTGAAAGGATTTTACGGATGGGATTTCCTTAACGATACCCGCCTGCTCACCCCACGCCTGACCCAGCCGATGATCCGCTACCGCAAGGGAGAGACATTCACTCCCGTGACCTGGGAAGAGGCTATCCGCTACACCGCCCGGAAGCTCAGCAGCATTAAAGCCCAGTTCGGCCCGCGTTCGATTATGACCACCGGGTCGTCGCGCGGTACCGGGAATGAAACCAACTACGTGATGCAAAAATTTGCCCGCGCGGTGCTGCACACCAACAACGTCGACTGCTGCGCGCGCGTTTGTCACGGTCCTTCCGTCGCCGGACTTCAGGAGACCCTCGGCAACGGTGCAATGAGCAACTCTATCAACGATATTGAACACTCCAAATGCCTGCTTGTATTTGGCTATAACTGCGCAGACTCCCACCCTATCGTCGCCCGGCGCGTGCTAAAAGCCCGTGAAAACGGCGCGAAAATCATCGTCTGCGACCCGCGCCGCATCGAAACGGCGCGCATTGCCGATCAGCATCTGCAATTGAAGAACGGTAGCAACATGGCGCTGGTGAACGCCTTTGGCTATGTGCTTCTGGAAGAAGATCTGTACGACAAGAACTACGTCGCGCGGTTTACCGAAGGACTTGAGGCCTATCGGCAGACGGTGAAAGAGTATGCCCCAGAGCGCGTAGAACACCTCACCGGCATCCCCGCCCGCGACGTTCGTCAGGCAATGCGCACCTTCGCGGCGGCCCCTTCCGCCACCGTAATGTGGGGAATGGGCGTGACCCAGTTTGGCCAGGCCGTCGATGTCGTCAAAGGGCTTTCCAGCCTGGCACTGCTGACCGGCAACCTCGGCCACCCTGCCGTCGGTGTTGGTCCCGTGCGCGGGCAAAACAATGTTCAGGGCGCCTGCGATATGGGCGTTCTGCCGAATATGTTCCCCGGCTATCAGGATGTGACCGATCCGGCTGTCCGGCAGAAGTTCGCCGATGCCTGGGGGATCGACGTGAATAACATGGACGATCGCGTTGGAACGCGCATTACCGAGGTGCCGCACCTTGCGCTGGAAGGCAAGGTCAAAGCCTATTACATCATGGGGGAAGATCCGCTGCAGACGGAAGCCGATCTCGGCCTGGTCCGCAGCGGTTTCGAGGCGCTTGACTTCGTGGTGGTTCAGGACATCTTTATGACCAAAACGGCGGAAGTGGCGGACGTTCTGCTCCCTGCCACCTCATGGGGCGAACACGGCGGCGTCTTTACCTGCGCCGACCGGGGTTTCCAGCGTTTTGGCCAGGCTATTGAGGCCAAAGGCAACGTGAAGCGCGACTGGGAGATCATCAGCCTGCTCGCCACTGAGATGGGCTATCCGATGCATTACGACGATAACCAGCAGATCTGGGATGAAATGCGCGAGCTGTGCCCTCTCTTCTACGGCGTGACGTATGAAAAAATGGGCGAGATGGGCCACGTACAGTGGCCGTGCCCGACGCTCGATCACCCCGGCACGCCGTACCTCTACAAAGATAATCAGTTCGATACCCCGAGCGGTAAAGGGCAGCTCTTTGCCGCACCGTGGCGCGCGCCGGCCGAGACGCCCGATGATGATTATCCGCTGGTACTCTGCACGGTACGCGAAGTTGGGCACTACTCCTGCCGCTCGATGACGGGTAACTGCGCCGCGCTGCAAAGCCTCGCCGATGAGCCGGGACGGGTGCAGGTGAATCCTGCCGATGCGGAGAGACTAGGTATTAGCGACGGTCAACTGGTCTGGGTACGTTCGCGCCGGGGTAAAGTGATCACCCGCGCCAGCATTAGCGAGCGCATCAACGCCGGGGCGGTCTATATGACCTATCAATGGTGGATCGGGGCCTGCAATGAGCTGACGCAGGATAATCTCGACCCCGTATCAAAAACGCCGGAGACAAAATATTGTGCGGTGCAGCTGGAGGTGATTGAGGATCAGCACTGGGCGGAGGAATTTGCTGCGTCGTCTTACCAGACGATGAAAACGCGATTGATCAATGCCGTGAACGTCTGATGCTCCTGCCGGGTGGTGTCAGCACCACCCGGCAACAGCGCCACGCTTTAGCGTTATTGCTGGTTATAAGCTGTTAATCAGATAGTCACGCAGCCGGTTCGGACAGGCATTTTTCTCTACCATCCGGTGAATCAAGGCCATAAGTTCAAAATCGCTGCGCAGGTCGAATTTCTGCATCAGCAGATATTTATGCGTAAAAATGGTTTTATCACTGGTGTTTAGTTTATTCGCAATCTGCCCTACCGATAACCCGCGGTAAAAATTGACCATAACGCGAATCTGCTGCGGCGATAATATTTTGTGCTGGCATTCGTAGCAGCTTTTATTCTTCCAGCGATATCCCGGTAATTGCGTGCGATACCATGCGATAAAGAGCGCCTCACCGATCCGATCGAGCGAGGCCCGGCGAGAGATAAAAATCATATCCTGAAAACAGGAGGGAAATGCCGAGAAACGCTGCTCATCATCAACCAGGCCGATCACAATCCCTTTTTTCCGCGCCTGTAGCTCGGGATAACAGGTCAACGTTTCCCCCTGGCATAAAGAGAGAAAAATGATATCCGCAACGCTGACATTTTCCGGCGTAAGTTCAACCTCAAAATGAAGCTGGTGTCTGAAATTATGAAAGAAGAACTCCCCCAGAAAACGCTTTAGGCCATCTCGAAAAAATGAATCTGTCTCTTTTATCAGAATATTCAACATTACCGTTACCGACATCTGTCAATCATTAAGGAATATCAACTCATGTACTGATTAGTTGTACTGCATAGTCATGACGACGACGGCACTGATGCTCCCCGGCGTTGCGCCGCCCGTGGAAGATCTGACCGATGCCAGCATGGCCATCGTTGCGGTTCTGTCTGCTGCAATAGTTTGTGTAATACTTGTTCCGGTTCCCTTCATTGCACCCGTTGCGGCCTCACTCATCGCAATCGCGACGTTCGTGGCCGAACCGCTGTTCATGTAGTAATCCGCCCCGGCGACCGGATCGGGGTTTCCGGTAAAGGAGACCGTCACGCTGCGCGTCCCTGTCGGACACTGGGTAAACAGCAGGTTAAACGGCACAGGATCGGACGATGACCCCGGCGTAGCCATATTGGATGCCTGAATATTGCCAAGGTTGATATTCAGACTGTTATTTCCCCCATTAAAGATACAGGGAGAGGCCACAATATTTCCGGTAACGCTGACGTTAACGCTGTCCGTCGCAAAGGTATTGCAGCTTATTAATATGGCGGCAAGCGCTGCCGTGCGCAGAATATTCATCATTTATCCTTTACTGATACGTCAAATTTAAGGTTGCAGACGCATTGGCAGTACCGGGTTCAACCGTCGTTTGGGTCTGGTAATAACGCGCTGTTAATGGAAATGCCTGCTGCCCACCCGCGGCGGCATTTAACGGCAAACGGGTATTTAACGAGAGAGACGTACCGTTATAGAGGAGCTGAACGCCAACCCCTTTCGCCGTGCCGGTATTACCCTGCCCCGTCAGCGCGAGTACGCTCGTTGTTGCTACGTCCGGGTTCTGAATGCCGCTGAGCGAAACGTTGACGTTTGCCCCCGGGTCGCAGTTCAGACCCAGGTTTTGCGTATTCTGAGCGCCCGTCGGCGTGGTGCCGACCGTTGAGCCAAACGTCGCGGCAGAAATATCGCCGATGGGAAACGTCAGCTGCGGCGTCGTTATGCTGCAGGCCAGCACGTTGATGGTCCCGTCCAGAAGCGTCGTCGTAAGGCCATCGCGATACACACCATCGCTCCCCTGCAGCATAACGACACCCAGTACGCCGGGCGTCAGCGAGCCAGAGGCAACGGGTCCGGTAACGACAAGTTCTATTTTACCGCCCCACCATTCGACATAACTTGTCTGCGCGTTATAAGAAAAGGTATAGGTCGGGTTTTCAAAATAATTACCTGATGAAAAGCGCACGCCAATACCGCTTACATTGGTGTTATAAACGTGATTACCGTAAGTACTCGGCGTTGCATTAAGGTACCGCATGCTAAACCCGAGCATTAACGGATTAGTACAGCCGCTTAAATAAGACCCGGTGACCGACGCATTTTTTGAAAATAATACCGTGCCAACCGCGACATCACGCTGCACCGTAATTGTGCCGATGGACAAAGTGGATTCCTGTGGCGTAATCGTTGTGCAGGTTCCTGCATGAGCACTATTCCAGGCAGCGGTGATACACAGCAGGAACAGGATGTTAAGTATGCGCATTTTAAAAACCCTAAATACAAGTGACGTTAATTTCAGTAATTCCGCCTGCCGGAGATTGCGGCGAAAGCCGGAACGGCGCGCGGCACTGCCGATCGCTTTCCACTCCCCACGTAACGAATACTGTCCCCTGCGAATCCAGGCCAGTGAGATAGACTTGCCCTTTGTCGCCAACAATAAAGCTGCTGTTGTCGCTGCCTTTCAGGCTCACGATTGCGCCAAAAGGAACAAAATGGCCGTTATGCATTAACGTGAATAATGCCCGCCTTCCCACTTTCGCCTTATAGTCGGCCAGGACAATTGCACCGCGCGTCGGCGTTACCGTGCGGGTATTAATATCCAGCTCAACGTCATCCGGCATACTTTCCGGGGCAAGCGTGATGTCATTTTTACGGTACGCGGAAAGGTTACTGACCACCGTATATCCCCGGAAATCTGTTTTTGCCCCCGGCTGATTACGAATATCTACGTCATGCGCGCCCGGTGCGCTAATCAGAACATTGGTCTCCCCCAGAGGCTGAGAAAGCGTAATCCCCTCTCTGTGAGCAAGAATGCCCCCCTGCAAACCATAGTTAAGACGCTCGCTGTTTTTGTCGTAGCTATAGCCCGCCGTCACTTCGCCGTACGTGCCCCTGTAATCCCCGTTCATGTTGCCCGTATAGCCAACGCCGTCCGACCCATACCCTTGCTGCACGTTCCAGTTCAGCCCATGGTTTTCCAGCGCCACGCCGTTCAGACCAATGTTCTGCGTGGTGCCGTTATTCTTGCTGGCGCTCACGCTATAATTAGCCCAGGTCTGCGGCAGGAATTTTTCAAGCGGAATGCTGACGTTAAAGGCCAGCAGCTGATCGTTGTCGTAGCGTTTATTGCCGTCATATGAACCCGCGCTGCCGTTTTTACTGTAAGTCCAGGTGAGTCCGTAGCTAATGTTGTGCCAGTAGTTGTTGTAACCCAGGCTGTAAGACGCCATCCTTTTGCCCGAATTCCAGTAATCTTCACGGACCGCGCTCAGCGTCAGCGAGCCAAGATTGCTGCCCAACGTCTGGCTCATCGTGAGCTCGGCACGGTTACGACGACGGTCCTGGAGCGCAGAGCTGTCTCCCCAGGAATCAAGGATCTCCTGCATGCCGTAGTAACCGCTGGTCGAATAGCGGTAGCCCGCAATCGAAAATTGGGTCCCTGTCCCGATAAAGTTCTTGCTGTAACGCGCACGCCAGGACTGCCCGTTGGATTTTTCTTCCCCCTGCGGGGTTGACCAGGCCTGGGTCATGTCCGCCGAAATCGCGCCGAAATCCCCCATGTTTTTCCCGATCCCGGTGGCGATCGACTGATATTTGCTCGACTCCTGCAGCCCGCCATAGAGCGTGAGGCCATATGGCAGACCATAAATCCCCGTGATTTGGCCAAACGGGGTCTTTTCCACGCTGCTGCTGTAAGAACGATACTGCCCTCCGGTCACCGCATACTTAAGGCGCCCTTCACGCTGCAAAACCGGTAATGAGGCATAAGGCAGGGTGAAATGCTGCTCGCTGCCGTCAGCTTCCTTAATGGTGACGTCCAGATCGCCTGCCCCGCCGGTGGGATACATATCGGTAATTTCAAAGGCGCCGGGCGCGACATAGGTCTGGTAAATCTGATAGCCATTCTGGCGAACAATGACCTGAGCATTCGTACGCGCAATCCCACGCACGACGGGCGCGTAGCCTTTGAGCGAATCCGGGAGCATGTCATCATCGGAAGCCAGCTCTCCGCCGCGAAACGGTATACTGTCGAACACGTCGGCGGGCGCGGAGCTATCGCCCAGCGTGAGCTCCGCCTTGAGCGGAATAATCGCCCGCTGTGCATAGGTGTAGACGGTATCCCATTTGTCCTGACCGTTCTCATCACGCGACCAGGTGGTGTAGTTGCGCAGTCGCCATGGCCCAACGTTGAGGCCTGGACGTAAGTTGGCGTACTGACTGCTGCTGTTTTTACTCTCGCTCTGTTTCGCCCAGCTGTTGGCTCCGCTCAGGCTGTAGTTGAGCATCGCAGCGGCGATCCCCTCGTCCCACTGTTCTGGCGGGACATACCCTCTCGCAGGCAGGTCGATCGCGGCCTGGGGAATGCTGATAACAAGCCGCTGTACACCAAACTGAAAATCCGTAGTGGCGTGAGGAATTGCCTGGAGGTTGACGCAGGAGGTGCTTTCAACCGCCAGGTTGGGGAACAGCGCCGTTTTAACGCCCCATTTTTTTAGCTGATCCATGCTCAGGCAGGGCTGCAGGCTATCGTTTTCCTGCCCATCTTTCCCGGCAACAAAATCAATATCGCTGGTCTCAATAAGCTGGTCGTCGAGGATGATGTCAACATGGTATTTCCCTGGTGCCTGCGAACCTGATTCAAATGCAGATAAATCGGCTTTAGCCATTCCCGGATTATCCAGTTCCACCAGTTCGGCGTTAAAGGAATCACGGGCGTTAACCACGGGGACTGCATTCGCCAGCGCGAAGGCAATACACATTGCCAGACGCGCGGGCTGCATTTTTATATTGATTGTTGCCATCATCATAAACCTGACTCGATATTGCGGATGCCACTTTTCTCAGGAACTAAAAGCTGGCCTGATGTATTATTCCCGGGCTGCCATAATCGTTAATCACTTTAAATACGATCTGATTGCCATTAACGCCTGGCGGTAAGCGAAATGCTGCCACTGCGCCAGGTGCAACCCAGGAAACATCCTCCAGCTTTTTACCGCCGACGCTTATTTCATTAAAGTTGATCACATACGGTGTAGGATTTGTGACCTGAAGGTTGTTTCCGCTCCGGGACCAGGTTAGTTTATTCGCCTGTTCTTCCGGTGTTGACGCCTTCAGGCTTGTCGGGCGATAAATAAGCTTAATACGTGTTTTAACGGCAATTTGTAACGAGTTTGCCTGTTTGCTCGCTGAAGGTATCGCTTTAATATTTAACCAGAAGAGGCTTTCTTTATCCTGCGGCAGTGAGCCGGAAAGTAAAATCCGTTCAATATTTTGCTGGCCGCCGTTCAGTCTGTACAAAGGTGGCGTGACGATAAAAGGTGCTTTATTAGCATTACCCTCTGGCATGTCGACCCAGGACTGGATTAAATAAGGGGCGGTATCCACATTGTTTACACTGATGGATGCCTCTTTTTTCCCGCCATCAAAAATTACGCGGGTACCACCAATAATAACCCCGGCATAAGCATGCGAAACAGATACAGTAATAACCGCCGCACTCAGCAGGGTTTTGCTAATAAAATTCATTTTGGACCTCGTAAAACAAGGGGGCAGTTTATGCCCCCGCGCAGCGCCTCGCGGAGCTGACTCTTGTTCTGCTTAATGACTAGTTGTAAACAACGGAGAAGTTAGCGACGGAGTTGGCAGGACCCGCCGTTACCGATGCCGCCGTTGAAATATACTGTGCATAGAAATTCAGCGTATTGTCTGCGGTGCTGCTCAGTACATAGTTGTAGCCGTTGCTGCCGTGCAATGGCAGATCGGCTTTATCAGCGGTCATCAAATTAATGGCAACACCCGTTGCCGCCCCGGCGACAGAGGTATCAATCGCCAGCAGATCGGCGTTGGTCAGGTCAGGCGTACCATCAAAACGAACTTTGGCACTGGTGACCGTAACCGGGCAGTTCTTCAGAATAATATCGAATTTCGTTGCCGCCGTTCTGGAACCCGTTGTCGGGAATTCTGTTTTATAATAATCGCCTAATACGACCACCTGGTTTTGAGAAGCAACCGCCACGTCGCAGGCTGAATCCAGGATGTTACCATTAAAATTAACGGTTCCTGCGGCGGCGAGAACATTGCCCATCATTAAGGCTGAACCCGTCGCAACCATCGCTAAAATAATACTCTTTTTCATAATGTTCATTTTCCTGTTCACGGGATAACTTTATTTATTATTGAAATTCAAGCAGCAGAAGACCGATAAAAGAATCGCTAAGGGTTCTTTTATTTTTCGCTGAATGGCTTAAGGTCTTCCTGACTGACTGGTCAAAATTTATATAATCATTTTAATGAGTACAACTTTTAGATGGTCTAGCTGTAGACTCTGATTTAACGAAAACTCAACATTTACGCCAGCAAAATCTTATCTTATATTGCAGAAGTCTATTATTAGACCTTGCAAGTTTTTTATTTATATTCAACCAGTTACCCCCATAAGGACTCCCGGTCTACTTTTAGACCTCACCAGAATATTCCCTGTGTTCTTCGTTTTTAAGATAATTCCCTCTGCAGATCAAAAATTGATCACACAAGAAGTCGATGTGAGGTATCTTATGAATACACGTTTAACCACCCCACTGAATAATTATCAATCCTCAGTTCTGGATTTAAAGCCGTTCGCCGATATAGACACCCTGATTAAACATGTGCTGCCAGCCGCCAGCAGAATGATCATCGGTCGGGGGGAGACGGTACATTATTATAAAGATAATGTCCGGCAGTGTTTTTTGTTAATCCAGGGCAGCGTGGCGCTTCATCGTCGCGGCGACGGTATTGTGTTAAATTCTGAATCTGCGCCTTTTATTCTGGGCGTCAGCAGCCAGTTTTCCTCTGAGCACCTGTACGTCAGGGCACTGGAGACTGCCGAGATCGCGCGCGTCTCGCTGGAGAGTTTCAATCAAATAGTGTCCCAGTACGATTTATGGGAGCACTTCTCAAAACTGCTTATTTATACCGCCTCGCGGGTATACGAACATTGTGCACAAATATCGCAAATGTCTGCTTACGATATCATCCGCTTCCAGCTTGTTGAGCTGATGCAAGAGCCGGACGCCATACGGCAAAATACAACGGCGGCAGCCTACATAAAAAGCCGGACGTATCTTTCACGTAGCGGAATTATGCGTATTCTGTCGGAACTGCGGACCGGCAAGTACATCACCATGGAGCGCGGCGTGCTGCTTGAAATTCACCATCTGCCACGCAAATATTGATTGCCACCGTGCCTGTCCCGGCGAGAAACGCTATAATTAGCCAGGTTATTTTTAAGGTTACCGGCTACCATGTCCCTTCCAGAAAAGTCTCACCGTGGCTCGCCCTACGCACAAGAGCTTATTTCTCACTTACTGCCTGATTGCACAACGCGACGCACCGCTCGCGGTGAGCGGCTCGATCTTCAGATCAACGGTCAGGGAATGTGCTATTTAATTCTTGAGGGGACGGTCGCTATCTACAGAAGAAGCGACGACATGATGCTCTCCACGGCCCGCAGCCCCGCCCTTTTCGGTCTCGCTAATCTGACAGATATCTATTTCAATGATTACCTGAAGACCGTTAGCCCGTGCCTGATAGGAACGCTCACCACCGAACGGGTGAATGAAATAATCAAGGAAAAGGCGCTATGGGGGCTGCTCTCGAAACAACTGATGTTTGTCTATAGCCGGCTTTATAACAACGTGATGCCGCAGGGCGCACCGACGGCATATGAGATGATTCGCCAGCAGCTGATAAAGCTGATGGAGGAAGATGAAAGTTATCGCAGCAGCGTAACGGCGGAAAGGTATATTCGGGAGAAAACCCAGCTCTCCCGCAGCGGCGTAATGCGCATTCTGGCGGATTTAAAAACCGGCGGATTTATCGAAATGGAAGAAGGCAGGCTTATTAAAATCAACAAGCTCCCCGCTAAATACTGAATGTCAGACACAAAAAAGGCCGCACTCGCGGCCTGTTCAACAACACTCACTCAATGGACGTGAACGCCCAACCGCCAGGCAAAGTAGATCTCTTCTTTCAGTTCATTCGAAGAGAGCGCCAGCAGATCCGTGAACTCCAGCTCAAGCTGTTTCAGCTTTTTCAGGTACTGCGCCGGAGACAGGTTGCTCTTATCGCGACGTAAATATTCAATTGCCAGCTGTGTTGGGGTTATTTCAGTATCCATGATGTCCTCGCTTATGTACAAATCCTGACCAGTATATCACAACATGCTGGCTAGTTTTTGACCAAAGGCAATTCATCTGAAAACTTTACACGACCGCCGTCGTCAGACGCGACGAGCAGCACAGGCGATCCTGCTCGTCAAGTATATCAATCTGCCAAACCTGGTGGCGGCTACCAGCGTGCAGCGCGCGGCAGATACCGCGCACGCGCCCACTGCGCACCGAGCGAATGTGGTTGGCATTCACCTCAAGCCCGACCACCTTCTGTTCGCCTTCGGTGCAGAGATATCCCGCGACGGAGCCCAGGGTTTCCGCCAGCACGACGGAAGCCCCGCCGTGCAACAGGCCAAACGGCTGATGGGTGCGACTATCGACAGGCATCGTCGCCTCCAGATCGTCTTCCCCAATGCGGGTGAACTGGATATCCAGTAGCCCCACCATATTCCCCTCGCCCATGGCGTTTAGCGCCTGCAGCGTGACGGCACGTTTCCAGATCATCCAATTATCTCCAGTAAAGCCTGTAATGGGTGGCGTACGCCGTTACCCTCAACCCGTTTCACCTGGCTGCGGCAGGAGTAGCCCGTCGCCAGGCAGCGGTTTCTTGGCAATCGCTGCATCGCCTGATGCCACGACAGCTCATAGATGCCGAGCGAGTTGGCGTGGTTTTTCACCTCGTGGCCGTAGGTGCCCGCCATGCCGCAGCAGCCCACGCTGACGCTCTCCAGCTTCGCGCCGAAACGCGCAAAAATAGACGCCCATTGCGCCGGGGCGCCGGGCAGCGCCGTCACTTCCGTACAGTGTCCGAACAGATACCACGGTTCACCGCCCGCCTCCTGAATGGCCTTCTCTTCCAGGGCTGCCGGCAGCCACTCGTGCACCAGCATGACGTGGAAATCGCCGCGCTTATCACCCAGCGTCTGCTTGTATTCATCGCGATAGCAAAGCACCAGCGCCGGATCGACGCCGACCATCGGCATCCCAAGTTCGGCGATCCGGTTGAGAAAATCAGCGGTTTTTTGCGCCGTTTTCGCAAAGCGGTTCAGGAAGCCTTTAATGTGCTGCGCCTTGCCGTTTGGCGAGAACGGCAGCACTACAGGCTGATAGCCCAGTTTTTCAACCAGGCGGATGAAGTCAGCGACCACCTGCGCGTCGTAGTAGCTGGTGAACGGATCCTGGACCACCAGCACCACCTTCGCTTTTTGCTCAGGAGTAAGCGCTTCGAGCTGTTCCAGGGTCATGTTCGCCGAGCGGTGGCCGACGAGCTGGCGCTGCAGCGACGGCACCGACAACAACGGCAGATCGACCATGCCGATATGCTTTTCGGAAAGCTTGCGCACCAGCGGCTGATTGATAAAGAAGTTGAAGGTCTTCGGCGCGCGCGCCATCAGCGGCGCGTAGCTTTCCACCGTCGCCACCAGATGATCGCGCACCGGGCGCAGATAGCGGGTGTGGTAGAGCTGCAGGAAGCGCGAGCGGAATTCCGGCACGTCGATTTTAATCGGGCACTGGGTAGAGCAGGCTTTACAGGCCAGACAGCCGGACATCGCCTCTTTCACCTCATGGGAGAAATCATACTCGCCCTTATTGGCATGCCAGCTGTTGCGGGTGCGCTCAATCAGCGAGCGCAGGCTGGCCCGTTTTTCCGGCAGCTCCTGCTCCAGCTTCAGGGGATCGACGCCACGGTCCGCCAGCAGACGCAGCCACTCGCGCACCAGCGTCGCACGCCCTTTCGGCGAGTGAATGCGGTTGCTGGTGATTTTCATTGACGGGCACATCGGGCTTTTCACGTCAAAGTTAAAGCACAGGCCGTTGCCGTTACACTCCATCGCGCCGCGCCAGGACGAGCGCACCGCAATCGGGATCTGTCTGTCATACGTACCGCGCTTAACGGCATCCACCTGGAGCATCGGCGCGTCCACCCCTTCAGGCGGGCAGATTTTCCCGGGATTGAGGCGGTTATCCGGGTCGAACGCCGCTTTGACCTTGCGCAGCTCCGCGTAAAGCTGCTCCCCGAAGAACGCCGGGCTGTATTCCGCGCGGAACCCTTTCCCGTGCTCCCCCCACAGCAGACCGCCGTATTTGGCGGTCAAGGCAACGACGTCGTCGGAGATCTGCTTCATCAGGATCTCCTGCTGCGGGTCGCACATGTCCAGCGCCGGACGCACGTGAAGCACCCCGGCATCCACGTGGCCGAACATGCCATAGCTCAGGCCGTGGCTATCCAGCAGGGCGCGAAACTCCACGATATAATCCGCCAGATGCTCGGGCGGCACGCAGGTGTCTTCGGCAAACGGAATCGGCTTCGCCGCCCCTTTCGCATTGCCAAGCAGGCCCACGGCTTTTTTACGCATGGCGTAAATACGCTCGATACCGGCCAGATCGTGACAAAGCTGCCAGCCAATCACGCCGCCTTCGCCATGAGCAATCAGCTCATCCAGGCGCTGGCAGAGCGTCGTCACCTGGCTTTCAATCAGCTCCGCGTCATCACCGGCAAATTCCACGATGTTGAGGCCAAGCATCTCTTTGTCCGGCACGTCGGTAATCAGCTCGCGCACGGAGTGCCAGACGATATCTTCCCGCGCCAGATTCAGCACCTTAGAGTCGACGGTTTCCACCGACAGCGCCTGCGCTTCCACCATAAACGGCGCATTGCGCAGCGCGGAATCGAAGGAGTCATATTTGACGTTCACCAGGCGACGCACCTTCGGCAGGCGGGTGATATCCAGCCGCGCCTCGGTAATAAACGCCAGCGTTCCTTCGGACCCGGTCAGCACGCGGGTTAAATCAAACTGCGTCAGGTCGTCGTTAAACACGTGGCGCAGGTCGTAGCCCGTTAAGAAGCGGTTCAGTTTGGGGAATTTGTCGAGAATAAGCTGGCGGTTGTCGCGGCAGCGCTCCAGCACGGTGCGGTAGATGCGCCCGCTGGCGGTGTTATCTTTACCCAGCGTTTCCGCCAGTTCGACCGGCATCGGCTGGGTATCAAGGATATCGCCGCCTAACAATACTGCCCGCACGCCCAGCACGTGATCGGAGGTTTTACCGTAGACCAGCGACCCCTGCCCGGAGGCATCGGTGTTGATCATCCCCCCGATGGTTGCTCGGTTGCTGGTGGAGAGTTCAGGGGCAAAAAAGTAGCCGTAAGGCTTGAGGTACTGATTAAGCTGATCTTTGATAACGCCCGCCTCAACCCGCACCCATCCCTCTTCGGGGTTGATCTCAATGATGCGGTTCATATAGCGCGACATATCAATAATGATGCCCTGGTTCAGCGCCTGACCGTTGGTTCCGGTGCCACCGCCGCGCGGCGTGAAGACCAGAGAGGCAAACCGCTCCTGCGTTGCCAGCCGGGCGATAAGCGCCACGTCGGCCGTGGAACGAGGGAAAACGACCGCATCGGGAAGAAGCTGGTAGATACTGTTATCGGTTGCCATCGTCAGCCTGTCGGCATAGTTCGTGGCGGTATCACCTGTAAAACCCTGTTGCTCCAGTGCCTGCAAAAAATTAAGCACCAGCTGAACGACGCCAGGTGCCTGAGAAATCTGTGGGATCATTACTGTCGACCCTAATTAGAGTTGTGGGAATCGTTTGCGTGTATCTTAAAAGTTTTATCACATTTTTTTCTTATAATCTCTGCTGAATTACAGGCAGAATTCGCCTGTCAAAAACCGCTGCGATCGCTAATGATAAGAGAGACGCGGTTTTCCATTCCCGCCAGTGGTACTGGCGTTCTTTTAAGGAAAGTTTCATTTATGGTCAATCTTCGCCAGCCCAGGGATGTTGCGCAAATTCTGCTGTCGGTGCTGTTCCTGGCCCTCATGATTATTGCGTGTCTGTGGATTGTTCAACCCTTTATTCTCGGCTTTGCCTGGGCTGCGACCGTTGTCGTCGCCACGTGGCCTTTGCTGCTGCGCTTGCAGAAACTGCTGTTTGGCCGCCGCGGGCTGGCCGTGCTGGTGATGACGCTGCTGCTGTTCCTGCTGTTTATTATTCCAGTTGCGCTGCTGGTAAACAGCCTTGTCGACTCCAGCGGCCCGGTGATCCGCGCCGTGACAAGCGGCGACCTGACTCTGCCGGACCTCGGCTGGCTGAACAGCATTCCGGTCGTGGGCGCTAAGCTTTACAGCGGCTGGCATAGCCTGCTGGAGATGGGCGGCAGCGCGCTGATGGCGAAAGTGCGTCCGTATATTGGCACCACCACCACCTGGTTTGTCGGTCAGGCCGCACATATCGGCCGCTTTATGATGCACTGTACCCTGATGCTGGTCTTCAGCGCCCTGCTTTACTGGCGCGGTGAGCAGGTGGCTTTAGGCGTTCGTCACTTTGCCACCCGCCTGGCGGGAAAACGGGGTGACGCCGCGGTGCTGCTGGCCGCGCAGGCCGTGCGCGCGGTCGCCCTGGGCGTCGTGGTGACGGCGCTGGTGCAGGCGGTGCTGGGCGGTATCGGCCTGGCCATTTCCGGCGTACCGTACGCCACCGTCTTTACCGTAGTCATGCTGATGACCTGCCTTGCGCAACTGGGGCCGCTGCTGGTGCTGGTTCCGAGCATTATCTGGCTTTACTGGACGGGTGATACCACGTGGGGAACGGTGCTGCTGGTCTGGAGCTGCGTGGTTGGCACCATGGATAACGTGATTCGCCCCATCCTCATCCGCATGGGCGCAGACCTGCCGCTGATCCTGATCCTCTCCGGGGTTATCGGCGGGTTGATTGCTTTCGGGATGATCGGTCTGTTCATTGGCCCAGTGCTGCTCGCCGTTACCTGGCGTCTGTTCTCCGCCTGGGTTCATGAAGTGCCGCCGCCTGGAACCGACCCGGACGTGATTCTGAGCGAGCTGGACGAGCTGGAAGAAAAGAATACCCATTAAGCCTTGTTGCCGGGTGGTGCTTACGCTTACCCGGCCTACATTATCCCGCACAATACTTTAACACCGCTAAAGTATTTATTCGTTGCACACTGGTCAGACCCGCCATTTCAGCACTAAGTCCGCTATTATTCTCAAGAAATCTTTACGTCTCTTTAACTATTGAGACGAATCTGATCGACGCTAAAAATTACAATGCCTACTATTAGCTCACGGTTATAAATCAACACCTTGATTTATAAGCATGGAAATCCCCTGAGTGAAACAACGAATTGCTGTGTGTAGTCTTTGCCCATCTCCCACGATGGGCTTTTTTTTATCCTGACTACGCGCGCGTAACCTCACAGGCACTGAGCATCTGCCACTCAGCAGGCAGCACCCGCGTTTCACTTGTCACATTGACCGTCACCGCCTGGCGGATATCCGCCGACGATGCGCCAATCTGCAGTTCAAACTCGCCCGGCTCAACGACGCGCTTGCCGTCACGGCGGGTGAAGTTGAACATCTCAACCGGCAGCGTGAAGGTGAGCGTGGCGGTTTCGCCCGGCGAGAGCGTGACGCGCTGGAAGGCCTTAAGCTCCTGAAGCGGGCGCACCTGGGTGGCGACCTTGTCCCGCACGTAGACCTGCACCACCTCGCTGCCGCTGCGCTCGCCGGTATTGGTGATATCCACGCTTAGCGTCACCTCCCCGTCGACCGGCACGCTGCTTTCAGCGACGCGGGCAGTGCCCCAGCTAAACTGCGTCCAGCCGAGGCCGAAACCAAACGGGTAACGCGCACCGAAATGGAACGCGAACGGCGTGCCGCCGCTTTTCAGCTTGTGGTTATAGTAGAACGGCATCGCCCCGGCGCTTTTCGGCACGCTGACCACCAGCCGGCCCTGCGGCTCCGCGCGACCGGTTAACACATCGGCAATCGCCCAGCCCCCTTCCTGTCCCGGCGCCCAGGCCATCATCAGCGCGGCAATCTTCTCCTCCAGCCCCTGAAGGTTGTACGGACGCCCGCCGGTCATCACGACGATCACCGGTTTGCCCGTCGCCACCAGCGCCTCCAGCAGCTGTTGCTGCACGCCCGGCAGATTCAGGGAGTCAGTATCGGAGCCTTCCCCCACGGTGCCGCTCTGGAACAGCCCGGCGAGATCGCCCACGCAGGCCACCACCACGTCACTCTCCTGTGCGGCGCTGACCGCCTCGGGGATAAGTGCGGTACTTTGCGACACCGGAGACTGCTGCATTGGCTTGCCGCCGCTGTCGCCCGGGAAGACCGGCGCGCCCGCCATCCGTTTTTCGATAATGTGGCACCCTTTCGCGTAGCGCACGTTCGATGCACCCAGGTACTGCTCCAGCGCCGCGCGCGGGGTCGTCACCTGTGAGGTCTCCTCAACCATATCGCTGATGATCAGATGGACCGGGAAGCTATACCCGCTGAGTAACGCCAGTGGATCGTCTGCCGTCGGCCCCACCACCGCCACGCGAGGTTTACCGTTCAGCGGCAGAATGCCGTTGTTTTCCAGCAGCGTGACCGATTTTGTCGCCACCTCCCGCGCCACCTGGCGGGTCATCTCATTTTGCAGATCGATGCCGTTTTCATCGGCATACGGGTTCTCAAACAGGCCGAGACGGAATTTTTCGGTCAGCGTACGCGCCACGATCTCATCGACTTTCGCCATAGAGATCAGCCCGCGCTCTACCGCTTCCGCCAGATGGCGTGCGCAGTCATCTTTCGGCAGCTCAACGTCCAGCCCGGCGTTAAACGCCAGCGCGGCGGACTCCGCTGCGTCGTGGGAAATCCCGTGGTGCTGGTGCAGCAGGCTGACGCCGCCGTAGTCCGCCACAATAATGCCGTCGAAGCCCCACTGTTCGCGCAGGACGGTGGTCAACAGGAAGCTGTCGCTGTGCCCCGGCTGGTTATCGATGTCGTGGTAGGCGGGCATGACCGAACCGGCGTTTGCCAGCTTCACCGCCATTTCAAACGGCAGCAGGAAGGTGTCGTTCAGCTCGCTAAAGCCAAGATGCACCGGGGCGTGGTTGCGCGCCCCTTCGCTGAACGAGTGGCCCACGTAATGCTTGAGCGTCGCCAGCAGATCGCGCTTGTCGCCCTGTAACCCTTTCACCCAGGCGGTTGCCATCACGCCCACCAGCCAGGGATCTTCCCCGAACGTCTCTTCGGTTCGCCCCCAGCGGACGTCGCGGGAAACGTCCAGCACCGGAGCCAGCCCCTGCTGGCAACCGACGGAACGCGCCTCTTTACCGATCTGCTCTGCCGCGCGCTGCACCAGCTCCGGGTCCCAGGTCGAGCCGTAGTTGAGCGAGGACGGGAACAGGGTGGCGTCTTTGCACAGCAGCCCCACCAGGCACTCCTCGTGGAACAACGCCGGAATGCCAAGCCGCGTCTCTTCCATCATCATGCGCTGCAGGCGGTTAGCCGCGCGCACCCCGGTTTTCGCGTCAACGATGTGGGTGCCGAGCGGACGGGTGATCTGCCCGACGCCCAGTTTTAGCCGTTCGCTCAGCGCCGCCTGCTCGCTGACGCCGGCGAATTCGTCGCTCAAATCGCTGCGCTCCCGGTGGTTGCCGTTTTCATCAAGGATCAGCCAGTAGGCGTGCATCTGGGCGAACTTCTCTTCGGGGGTCATGCGCGCCAGTAAATCAGCGACGCGCTCGTGCACGGGACGTCCCGCGTCCTTATAGATAGCAGTCATATTTTACTCCTGTAGTGCGGAAGGGGTTGCCGGGCTGAGCTGCCCCGCGTCGGGTCTTACCTCACGCTTGCTGGCCAGCTCCCGGGCGATGGAATCCACCAGCCTGCTGTTGAGCTTGTAGATGGAAAGCAGCGCCACCATGCAGAGGAACAGCGCGCACGGAATAAGGGTGAACAGCGCGTTGATGGTGGAAAGCACGTGCGGCGCCTGGGCTGCCTGGCCCGGGGCGTAATTCACCATGCCGAGCACCCAGCCGACCACCGCCCCGCCCAGCGCAAGGCCAAACTTGATGGCGAACAGCGCGGTAGAGAAGACCAGCCCGTCCAGACGGCGGCCGCTACGATGCTCTTCGTAGTCGACCACATCAGAGAACATGGTCCACTGGAGCGGCGTTGTGAGGTTTTGAATAAAGCTAAAGACGATGTTAAGGCCAAAGATTAGCCACACCTGCGAAGGCGGCAGGAAGAAAATCAGCGCGCCGAAAATGACGAAGGACATTATCGTCCACTGATAGGCGCGTACGCGGTCAAATTTCCCCAGCAGGCGTTCAGATAATAACGCGCCGCTTAGCGAGGCCACCATGCCAGAAACAATAAAGGCAAAAACCAGCTCCGGGCGCAACAGTACATAGTTGACGTAATACATGGTGGCAGAGCCGCGCGTCACCACCGCCGTTAACAGCAAAATATTAAACACAAACACAATGCGCCACTGGCTGTTACCGGCCAGCAGTTTTAAATCGGTGAGCATGGAGCCGGAGGTATCATTGCGCGGGGAATAACGCTCGCGGGTCATCAGGAAACAGCAAAAGAACAGCACAATTCCCAGCAGCCCCATCAGGCTCATGGCAAAGAAATAGCCTTTCTGCATGTTGCCCTGGCCCAACAATGAGACCAGCGGCAGAGCGATAACCGTTACGATCAACCCGCCAATAAATGACAGGCCAAAACGCCAGGACTGAAGGGAGTGACGCTCGCGCGGATCCAGCGTCAGCGCGCCCGGCATGGCGCAGTAAGGCACGTTAATGGCGGAGTAAATCAGACTTAAAATCGCGTAGGTCGCGCAGGCATAAACAATTTTTGCCGTCGGCCCGACGTCCGGTACGTAGAAGGTAATAAGGCAGCTTACGCCAAAGGGAATAGCAAACCACAGCAGCCAGGGACGGAAACGGCCGTGACGCGTCTGCGTGCGGTCAACCAGCGCGCCAATACACGGGTCGACAAACGCATCAAGCACGCGCACCACTAAAAACATGGTACCCATGATCGCGGCAGGCAAACCAAAAACGTCGGTATAGAAATAAGCAAGAAATAATGTGGCCGTTTGCCAGACCAGCGCGCTGGCCATATCACCTAAGCCATAACCTATTTTATCTTTGGTACACAATACAGAGGAAAGTGTCATTGTTATTTGCCTTTTTATCAGGTTAAAACGTATTTCAACCAGTTGCGCATCATCTGAAGGGAAATGCGCAGTAAGGCTCAAGTATTAGCAACGCGTTGCGCACTAACAATTGTCTTAATTAACAGACAAATTATGATATTTGGTTTTTTAGATTATTTGTGATGGGGAGCAAATTAGAGGTGAAATAAAAAAGGCGAGGAATAAAATCCTCGCCTTTTTGCGATCGTGTTGCCGTTACTTGTTCAGTTCCGCCAGGCTCAGCCAGGTTTGCACTACCGTGTCCGGGTTCAGGGAGAGGCTGTCAATCCCCTCTTCCATCAGCCAGGCGGCAAAGTCTTCATGGTCGGATGGACCCTGACCGCAAATCCCGACGTATTTACCCTGCTTCTTCGCCGCGCGGATGGACATGGAAAGCAGCGCTTTCACCGCCTCGTTACGCTCGTCGAACAGCTCGGAAACCACGCCGGAGTCGCGGTCCAGGCCCAGCGTCAGCTGAGTCATGTCGTTCGAGCCGATAGAGAAGCCGTCGAAGTGCTCCAGGAACTGCTCGGCCAGCAGGGCGTTGGACGGGATCTCACACATCATGATGATCTTCAGCCCGTTTTCGCCGCGCTTCAGGCCCTGACGCGCCAGCTCGTCCACCACCGCTTTCGCCTGATCCACGGTACGCACGAACGGGATCATAATTTCGACGTTGGTCAGCCCCATGTCGTTGCGCACGCGTTTCACCGCCTCGCACTCCAGCGCGAAGCAGTCGCGGAAGCTGTCGGACACGTAGCGTCCGGCCCCGCGGAAGCCCAGCATCGGGTTCTCTTCTTCCGGCTCGTAGCGCTCGCCGCCCACAAGGTTAGCGTATTCGTTAGACTTAAAGTCAGACAGACGAACAATCACGCGTTTCGGGTAGAACGCTGCACCCAGCGTGGCGATCCCTTCGGTCAGACGGCCGACGTAGAACTCTTTCGGCGAGTCGTAACCTTTCATCATCTCGCGGATTTCGTTCTGCAGCTTCGCGTCCTGGTCGTCAAACTCCAGCAGCGCGCGCGGGTGAACGCCGATCATGCGGTTAATGATGAATTCCAGACGCGCCAGGCCAACGCCTTCGTTCGGCAGGCAGGCGAAGTCAAACGCGCGGTCCGGGTTACCCACGTTCATCATGATCTTCAGCGGCAGATCCGGCATGGTATCCACGCTGGAGCTCTTCACGCTGAAGTCAAGGATATCGGCGTAGACGTAGCCGGTGTCGCCTTCGGCACAGGAGACGGTCACGTTCTGCCCGTCCTTCATGCGCTCGGTGGCGTCACCGCAGCCGACAACCGCCGGGATCCCCAGCTCGCGGGCAATGATCGCCGCGTGGCAGGTACGGCCGCCGCGGTTGGTGACGATGGCCGACGCTTTCTTCATGATCGGTTCCCAGTCCGGGTCGGTCATGTCGGTCACCAGCACATCGCCTGGCTCAATACGGTTCATCTCGCTGATGTCGTGGATCACTTTGACCGGACCGGCACCGATGCGGTGACCGATGGCGCGGCCTTCCGCCACGATTTTACCCTGCGCGTGCAGCGTATAACGCTCCATCACCTGGCCGCGAGAGCGAACGGTTTCCGGGCGCGCCTGAACGATAAACAGCTTGCCGGTGTTCCCGTCTTTCGCCCATTCGATATCCATCGGACGGCCATAGTGTTTCTCAATCTGCACCGCCTGCTTCGCCAGCTCCAGCACTTCGGCGTCGGTCAGGGAGAAGCGGTCGCGCTGCTCCTGCGGCACATCTTCAATCTTAACCTGCTTGCCATGCTCCTGGGTTGGGGCATAAATCATGCGGATTTTTTTCGAGCCCATGGTGCGGCGCACCACCGCCGGACGGCCCGCGGCAAGCGTAGGCTTGTGTACGTAGAATTCGTCAGGGTTCACCGCGCCCTGCACGACCATCTCACCCAGGCCCCACGCGGAGGTGATGAACACCACCTGGTCGAAGCCGGATTCGGTATCAATGGAGAACATCACACCGGAGGAACCCACGTCCGAGCGCACCATGCGCTGCACGCCCGCGGAGAGCGCCACGCCGCGATGGTCATAGCCCTGGTGCACGCGATAGGAGATGGCGCGGTCGTTGAACAGGGAAGCAAATACGTGCTTCACCGCCACCAGCACCGCATCGTAGCCCTGAACGTTCAGGAAGGTCTCCTGCTGCCCGGCAAACGACGCGTCCGGCATGTCTTCTGCGGTCGCGGAAGAACGTACGGCAAAGGAGGCCTGCGCGTCGTCAGCGGAGAGCTGGTTGTACGCGTCATGGATAGCTTTTTCCAGTTCCGGCTGGAAAGGTGTGTCGATGATCCACTGGCGGATCTGCGCCCCGGCTTTGGCAAGCTCGGTGACGTCATCAATATCCGTTTTATCCAGCAGGTCGTAAATGCGCTGGTTTACACCGCTCTGGTCTAAAAACAGATTAAACGCGTCGGCGGTCGTGGCAAACCCGTTTGGTACGGAGACACCCATACCGGACAGATTTGTAATCATTTCACCCAGGGAGGCATTTTTGCCCCCAACTCTGTCTACATCATTCATGCCGAGTTGGTTATACCAAAGCACCAGCGGTGACGAGCCATTGTTGGACATCGAAACAATCCTTTTGTGATATTTGATCGGAGTAAGTAACACCTGACTACGTATTTATACTGGCATAATTATTTGCGCTAAAAAAACGGTGAATCGTGTAAGCAATTTAAATTTTCAACTTTTCGGATAGTTTCCCACCAGCCAATAAGCTGATGATTCCTCTATATTCAGTCAGAAACCACAAAAATAAAGTCGCTATTTGAAAAATGAAATCCGCTTTTCAGGAAAATCAAAAACATCATTTCATTTTAAATTCAGATAACTTCTTTGCTGTGCAATTAACTTTTTTAATTTATGCTTTCAGACAATTAGGTATGATATTCAGGGTGGGTAAAATGGATAATGCTGTCGATCGTCACGTTTTTTATATTTCTGATGGTACGGCGATCACCGCCGAGGTGCTGGGCCACGCGGTGATGTCGCAATTCCCCGTTTCGATTAACAGCATCACGCTGCCGTTTGTGGAAAATGAGAGCCGTGCCAAAGCGGTGAAAGACCAGATTGACGCCATCTTCCAGCAGACCGGCGTGCGCCCGCTGGTGTTCTACTCCATCGTTATTCCTGAGATTCGCCACATCATTCTGCAAAGTGAAGGCTTTTGCCAGGATATCGTGCAGGCGCTGGTGGCCCCGCTCCAGAGCGAACTGAAGCTTGACCCGACGCCTATCGCGCACCGCACCCACGGGCTGAACCCCGGCAACCTGACCAAATATGACGCGCGTATTGCCGCCATCGACTACACCCTGGCGCACGACGATGGGATCTCGCTGCGCAACCTCGACCAGGCGCAGGTGATTTTGCTCGGCGTGTCGCGCTGCGGCAAAACGCCGACCAGCCTCTATCTGGCGATGCAGTTCGGCATCCGCGCCGCAAACTACCCCTTTATTGCCGACGATATGGATAACCTGGTGCTGCCCGCTGCGCTCAAGCCGCTGCAGCACAAGCTGTTCGGCCTGACGATTAACCCGGAACGTCTCGCGGCGATCCGCGAAGAGCGCCGCGAGAACAGCCGCTACGCCTCGATGCGTCAGTGCCGCATGGAGGTTTCCGAAGTGGAAGCGCTGTACCGCAAAAACCAGATCCCGTGGCTGAACAGCACGAACTATTCGGTAGAAGAGATCGCCACCAAAATTCTCGACATCATGGGGCTTAACCGCCGCATGTACTAATAAGCTAGTACATTAGCTCAGATTCATGTATCATCCTTTTCAACAGCGGGGCGGTGTCGCCCCGAACTTGAAATCAGCAGGGATTGGTTTAATGTGATGCCCATCACTTCCCGGTAGTCTGCCGATGAAGCAAAAATTTTCTGAGACAAGTCATGAATAAAACCGATGAACTCCGCACGGCGCGCATAGACAGCCTGGTCACCCCGGCTGAACTGGCCGAGCGGCACCCCGTTTCCGCCGCGGTCGCGGAACATGTGACGGCCTCCCGCCGCCGCATTGAAAAAATCCTCAATGGTGAAGACAAGCGTCTTCTGGTGGTGATTGGGCCCTGCTCCATCCACGATCTGGATGCCGCGATGGATTATGCAAAACGACTTCAGGGGCTGCGGGAAAAATACCAGCATCGCCTTGAGATTGTGATGCGCACCTACTTTGAAAAACCGCGTACCGTGGTGGGCTGGAAGGGGCTGATTTCCGACCCTGACCTTAACGGCAGCTATCGCGTAAACCACGGCATTGAGCTGGCGCGGAAGCTGCTGTTGCAGGTCAACGAGCTGGGCGTGCCGACGGCCACCGAGTTTCTCGACATGGTGACCGGGCAGTTTATCGCCGATCTGATCAGCTGGGGCGCGATTGGCGCGCGCACTACCGAAAGCCAAATCCACCGCGAGATGGCCTCAGCCCTCTCCTGTCCGGTCGGCTTCAAAAACGGGACCGACGGCAACACTCGGATTGCGGTCGATGCGATTCGCGCCTCGCGTGCCAGCCATATGTTCCTGTCGCCGGACAAGAACGGCCATATGACCATCTACCAGACCAGCGGTAACCCGTATGGGCATATCATTATGCGCGGCGGGAAGAAGCCTAATTACCATGCACAAGACATCGCTGCCGCCTGTGAAACGCTGGCCGAATTCGACCTGCCGGAACATCTGGTGGTGGATTTCAGCCACGGCAACTGCCAGAAGCAGCATCGCCGCCAGCTGGACGTCTGCGATGAGGTCTGTCAGCAGATCCGCAGCGGCTCGACCGCCGTTGCCGGGATCATGGCCGAAAGCTTTATCAAAGAAGGCACGCAGAAAATCGTTGCCGGCCAGCAGATGGTATACGGTCAGTCGATCACCGACCCGTGCCTGAGCTGGGAAGACAGCGAGCTGCTGCTGGAGAAGCTGGCAGCTGCGGTTGATTCTCGCTTCTGATGTTATTGTCGGGTGGCGCTGCGCTTACCCGACCTACGGTTCGCGCCCTTCTTCCTCTCCCCGTGGGAGAGGGTTGGGGTGAGGGCATCAGACCGCATCGCCTTCCCCTGAATTTGATCCCGTCACACAATTTTCACAAAAACGCTTGCCGTGAATTTGCAGTTTATTGATAATGATTATCATTGTTACATTGATTGTTATTTATAAACATTATGTCACCGACCGATAACAGCGCGGCAACGCCAGTAAAAACACACACAGCGCCATCCCCTGCTTCCACCGATCGCCGCATCGACAGCAAAAGCCTGTTGGGTGAGGAAGGCCGGGTGATTATCGAGCATGACGGCCAGCAGTATCTGCTGCGCCAGACGAATGCCGGAAAACTGATCCTCACAAAATAAACCAAAACTTTCGCCAGCCACCCAGGTGATCCCCAGGCAGCCAGCGCTTTCGATACTTTATGGAGAGTTGCTATGCTACACCTGCATACCGCACGTTTACGCCCGTCCCTTCTGGCGCTGGCGATTGTCAGCACCCTGCCGGGCGCCGCGTTTGCTGCCGCAGATGAAATAACCGTCACCGCCACAGGCAACGCCCGTAGCGCTTTCGAAGCCCCAATGATGGTGAGCGTGGTTGACGCCACCGCCCCGGAAAAACAGACCGCCAGCTCTGCCGCCGACCTGCTGCGCAACGTGCCCGGTCTGACGCTGGACGGCACCGGCCGCACCAACGGTCAGGACGTTAACCTGCGCGGCTACGACCGCCGCGGCGTTCTGGTGCTGGTCGACGGCGTGCGCCAGGGTACCGACACCGGGCACCTCAACAGCACGTTCCTCGATCCGGCGCTGATTAAACGTATTGAAGTGGTGCGCGGTCCGTCTGCGCTGCTCTACGGCAGCGGCGCGCTGGGTGGCGTCATCTCCTATGACACCGTCGACGCCAAAGATCTGCTGGAACCGGGCAAAAACAGCGGTTATCGCGTGTTTGGTACCGGCGCAACGGGGGACCACAGCCTCGGCCTGGGGGCCAGCGCCTATGGTCGTACCGATACCCTGGACGGCCTGGTATCGTGGTCCAGCCGCGACCGCGGCGATATCCGCCAGAGCGACGGTGCGACGGCGCCGAACGACGAATCCATCAATAACATGCTGGCGAAAGGCAGCTGGAAAATCGACCAGGCCCAGACGCTGAGCGGCGCCCTGCGCTACTACAACAATGCCGCGCAGGAGCCGAAAAACCCGCAAATCTCTGATGCCAATAGCAGCAACCCGATGACAGACCGCTCCACCATCCAGCGCGATGCGCAGGTTGGCTACCACATTGCGCCGGAAGGATACGACTGGCTGAACGCCGATGCGAAGGTTTACTGGTCCGAAGCGCGCATTAATGCCCAGAACATCGACAGCACCGGCGAGTTCCGCAAGCAGACCACCAAAGGCGGCAAGGTGGAAAACCGTACCCGCCTGTTCAGCGACTCTTTTGCCTCTCACCTGCTGACCTACGGCGGAGAATATTATCGTCAGGAGCAGCGTCCGGGCGGGGCCACGACCGGCTTCCCGGAGGCGAAAATCGACTTCAGCTCCGGCTGGCTGCAGGATGAAATCACCCTTCGCGATCTGCCGATCACCTTGCTGGGCGGCACGCGGTATGACAACTACCGCGGCAGCAGCAATGGCTACGACGATGTCGATGCCGATAAATGGTCCTCCCGCGCCGGGTTAACCGTCAGCCCCACCGACTGGCTGATGCTGTTCGGATCTTACGCGCAGGCCTTCCGCGCGCCGACCATGGGTGAGATGTATAACGACGCCAAACACTTCTCCATTGGCCGCTTCTACACCAACTACTGGGTGCCGAACCCGAACCTGCGCCCGGAAACCAACGAAACGCAGGAGTTTGGTTTTGGCCTGCGCTTTGACGATCTGATGCTTGCCAACGATGCGCTGGAGTTTAAAGCCAGCTATTTCGATACCAAAGCCAAAGACTATATCTCCACCACCGTCGATTTTGCCGCGGCGACCACCATGTCGTACAACGTTCCGAACGCCAAAATCTGGGGCTGGGACATGATGGCAAAATACTCGGCCGATCTGTTTAGCCTCGACGTGGCCTATAACCGCACGCGCGGGAAAGACACCGATACGGGCGAGTACATCTCCAGCATTAACCCGGATACCGTCACCAGCAAGCTGGACGTTCCGGTGGCGCAAAGCGGTTTCTCCGTGGGCTGGATCGGCACCTTTGCCGATCGCTCAACCCACGTCAGCAGCAGCTACAGCAAGCAGCCGGGCTATGCGGTTAACGATTTCTACGTCAGCTATAAGGGCCAGGAGGAGTTCAAGGGCGTCACCACCACGCTGGTGCTCGGCAACACCTTCGATAAGGAGTACTGGTCTCCGCAGGGTATTCCGCAGGACGGTCGTAACGGCAAGATTTTCGTAAGCTATCAGTGGTAATTCCCTTCGGGGCCACTCTTCAGAAGGATAAGACAATGCATCACTACGCACGCTGGCTTGAGCTAAAAGAAGAAAATCCGGGTAAGTATGCGCGAGACATCGCAGGGTTAATGAACATCAGCGAAGCGGAGCTGACCTTTTCCCGCGTGGGCCATGACGCCTGGCGACTGCGCGGCGAAATCCGCGATATTCTGGGCGCGCTGGAAGCCGTGGGTGAAACCAAGTGCATCTGCCGCAACGAGTATGCCGTTCACGAGCAGGTGGGCAGCTTCACCAACCAGCACCTGAACGGCCACGCCGGGCTGGTGCTGAACCCGCGCGCGCTGGATCTGCGCCTGTTCCTCAACCAGTGGGCGAGCGCGTTTCACCTCAGCGAAACCACCGCCCGCGGCGAGCGACAGAGCATTCAGTTCTTCGATCGTCAGGGCGATGCGGTGCTGAAGGTCTACACCACGGACAACACCGACCTCGCCGCCTGGGGCGACGTGCTGACCCGCTTTATCTTTGCCGATAACCCGCCGCTTGAGCTGAGCGCTGGGGATGTCCCGGCTCACGCCGAAAACGCGGATGCCGCTCTCGTGGACAAGGAGTGGCGCGCCATGACCGACGTGCATCAGTTCTTCAGCCTGCTCAAGCGCCACAATCTCAGCCGTCAGCAGGCGTTTCGCCTGGTGGGCGACGACCTGGCCTGTAAGGTGGAGAACAGCGCGCTGGCACAGCTGCTGGAAGCGGCACGCCGGGACGGCAACGAAATCATGGTCTTCGTCGGCAACCGCGGCTGCGTGCAGATATTCACCGGCGCGGTGGAAAAAGTCGTGCCGATGAAAGGCTGGCTGAACGTCTTTAACCCTGCCTTTACCCTACATCTGCTGGAGGAGACGATCGCAGAGAGCTGGGTGACGCGCAAGCCCACGGCTGACGGCCACGTCACGAGCCTGGAGCTGTTTGCCGCCGACGGCACGCAAATCGCCCAGCTTTACGGCCAGCGTACCGAAGGTGAGCCGGAGCAGAGCCAGTGGCGCAGCCAGATTGACGCCCTGACGCCAAAAGGGCTGGCCGCATGAAAACGTGGTTAGCCCTGCTGAGCGCCCTGCCTCTGGTGGCGTTTGCCGCCGCGCAGGAGAAAATTGTCGCCCTTGGCGGCGACGTGACGGAGATTGTCTACGCGCTTGGCGCGCAGTCTTCGCTGGTCGCGCGCGACAGCACCAGTCAGTGGCCGCAGGCGGCAAACGATCTGCCTGACGTGGGATATTTACGCCAGCTTAACGCCGAAGGCATTTTGTCCATGCGCCCCACGCTGGTGCTGGCCAGCGACCAGGCGCAGCCGTCTCTGGCGTTAAAGCAGGTCGAACAAAGTCACGTCAGGGTAGTAACCGTTCCCGGCCGCAACGACCTGAGCATCATTGACGAAAAGGTTCGGGTGATTGCCAACGCTACGCACCATGAAGCCGAGGGGGAAGCCCTGCGCCACACGCTGCGTCAGGCGCTGGCGGCCCTGCCCTCCGCTCCCTTCAACAAGCGGGTGCTGTTTATCCTCAACCACGGGGGAATGACAGCAATGGCCGCCGGGCAGCAGACCGGCGCAGACGCTGCCATCCGTGCAGCCGGGCTGCAGAACGCGATGCAGGGATTCACCCGCTATCAGCCGCTGTCTCAGGAAGGGGTCATTGCCAGCCAGCCCGATCTGGTGGTGATTTCGCAGGACGGCGTGAACGCGCTGGGCGGCGAAGAAAACCTGTGGAAGTTGCCCGGTCTGGCGCAAACCCCGGCGGGACGGAACAGGCAGGTGCTGGCGATTGATGATATGGCGCTGCTGGGCTTCAGCGTGCGAACGCCGGATGCCATCCAGCAGCTGCGCGCCAAAGCGGAGCAACTGCCCTGATGTCCCGGCGGATCGCCTTGTCGTTGTGGATGCTGGCCGCGATCCTGAGCATCATGACGCTCACCGCGACCGGGTTTGGGGCACTGCACCTGCCGGTCAGCCTGCTGTGGAGCGGCAGCGATGAGGCCATGCGTCAGATCTGGCTTACCATTCGCCTGCCCCGCGTACTGCTGGCGCTGGTGATTGGCGGAGCGCTGGCGCTGGCCGGCTGTGTGATGCAGGGGCTGTTCCGCAACCCGCTGGCGGACCCGGGTCTGCTGGGGATCAGCAGCGGCGCGGCGCTGGCGGTGGCGCTGTGGGTGGTCATTCCCGCCGCGTTACCTGCCCTGCTGATGCTGTATGCCCCGATGCTCGCGGCGTTCCTCGGTGCGCTGGCCGCAACCGTCATTATCTTCCTGCTTAGCCAGCAGCGTCACGGCTCCCTGTCCCGCCTGCTGCTGGTGGGGATCGCCATCAACGCCCTGTGCGGCGCGGCCGTCGGGGTGCTCTCATGGCTCAGCAATGATGCCCAGCTTCGCCAGCTTTCCCTCTGGGGAATGGGCAGCCTCGGGCAGGCGCAGTGGTCCACCCTGCTGGCTGTAACGTCGCTGATGGTGCCCGCGGTGCTGATTATCTGGCGGCTGGCCGCCCCGCTCAACCTGCTGCAGCTGGGCGATGAAGAGGCGCACTATCTCGGGGTGGATGTCGCGATGGTACAGCGGATCCTGCTGCTGTGCAGCGCCCTGCTGGTTGCCGCGGCGGTAGCCGTCAGCGGCGTGATCGGCTTTATTGGCCTTGTGGTGCCGCACCTGATGCGCATGTGGCTGGGGGCCGACCACCGGGCCGTCATACCCGGCTCGGTGCTGGCCGGTGCGCTGCTGCTGCTGGTTGCCGACACGCTGGCGCGCACCCAGGTCTCTCCGGCGGAGATGCCCGTCGGGTTATTGACCAGCCTTCTCGGCGCGCCGTGGTTCCTGTGGCTTATCTTTCGTCGCGGAGGTACGCATGGCTGAACGTTATTGTGCAGAGAAAATCTTCTTTCACGCCGGGCAGCGGACGCTGATCGACGATGTGTCGCTTACCCTCTCTCAAGGTGAGCTGGTCGCCTTGATTGGCCCCAACGGTGCCGGGAAATCGACGTTATTGCGGCTGCTTACCGGCTATCTCAAGCCCGCAAGCGGACGCTGCACTCTGGCCGGGACGCCGCTTGCGGACTGGCCGCCGGATACCCTCGCGCGCTACCGGGCGGTGATGCGCCAGAATACTCAGCCCGGATTCGACTGGCCGGTGGACGCGGTGGTCGGTATGGGACGCGCGCCCTGGACTCGCTCCCCTGAAGCGTCGGTAGTTGAGGAAGTGATGGCGATAACGGGCTGTCTACCGCTGGCGGGCAGACGCTATTCGACGCTCTCCGGCGGCGAGCAGCAGCGGATCCAGCTCGCCCGCGCGCTGGCCCAGCTCTGGTGCGACGGAGCCCCGCGCGGCTGGCTGTTTCTTGATGAGCCCACCTCCGCGCTGGATCTCTACCACCAGCAGCATCTGCTGCGCCTGATGAGATCCCTGACCCGTCGGGGTCATCTCCACGTGTGCGTGGTGCTGCACGATCTCAATCTGGCGGCGCTGTGGGCGGATCGCATTCTGCTGTTGCACAACGGCAGGCTGGTCTCCAGTGGCACACCGGAGGACGTGCTGCAGGCCGGGACGCTGGCGCGCTGGTACGGCGCACAGGTGCGCGTCGGCAGCCATCCGGATCACCCCGTACCGCAGGTATTTCTCGCCCCGTGAGCGGGCTGGTAAAAATCCTTCAGCGTTTCCAGCAGGGCATGCGCCGCTTTAGAGAGCTGCGTGTGCCCCGGATGGATTGCTCCGATGCACTTTTCAATGGGCGGATTATCGAGCGGTATACAGACCGCGCCCAGCGCCGTCATCTGCGCTTCGCAGAGCGCCGGTACGGCACTGCCGCCCAGCCCGCTGGCGACCATGCGACCTACCGTCACCAGCTGATGACTCTCCAGCGCCACATCCAGCTTTCTGCCGCTTCGGGCCAGCTCCTCCTCCATCATCAGACGTACCGCCGACGGGCGCTGCAGGGTAATAAAATCCAGCGTCAGTAGCTCTTCCCAGGCCAGCCGCTTTTTGCCCGCCAGCGCGGAGTCCTTCGGCACAATGGCGACAAACCTGTCGAGCCCCAGCGGCGTAAATAGCAGGTTGTGCGTGGGGGCTGGCTCAAAGGCGATCCCCATCTCAACCCGCCCTTCCCGCACCATCTCAATCACCTGCTCGTTAATGACGTCATGCACGGTGACGTTGATCCCGGCGTGGCGATCGCGAAACGCCTTGAGCACCTCCGGTAAAACGTTGGCGGCAAATGACGGCATCGCCGCGACCGAGATTTTGCCGCGCTGCAGGGTAAAGCACTGGTGCATCGCCTCCTCCACATTATCCCAGTCGGCAAGGAGTTGCCGCGCCATCGGCAGAAACGTCTCTCCTTCCTGCGTAAGGGCAACCTTGCGCGTGCTCCGCTGCAGCAGCGGGCCGCCGAGCGCGTCTTCCAGACTTTTAATCGTCAGGCTCAGGGCCGGCTGGGAGAGATTTAAGCGTTCGCTGGCGTGCGCGAAATTGAGAGTGTGAGCTACCGCTAAAAACGCGCGTAACTGTTTGACACTCATTCTCATTTTTCACCCTGTTAACTAATTGAAAAGAATTAGTTAACAGGAAATTAATAAGAAAACCAAATGAGTGGGTCACAAATTCAAAATTAACAAATGAGTCGCCGCCCCTAATGATACCGGCACGGTTAACGGGAGGGATGACTATGGCAGGACTGGATAAGCGCGTCGGCAGCTATGCGCAGGCGCTGGACGGGCTGACGGACGGAATGACCTTGCTGGCGGGCGGCTTCGGCCTGTGCGGCATTCCGGAGAACCTGATTGCGGAGGTCCGACGCCGCCAGGTGAGAGATTTGACCGTGGTGTCAAACAACTGCGGCGTGGATGGATTCGGCCTGGGGATACTGCTCGAAACGCGGCAGGTTCGAAAAGTGGTGGCCTCTTACGTCGGCGAGAACGCGCTGTTTGAGCAGCAGGTGCTGAGTGGCGAGCTGGAAATTGAGCTTACGCCGCAGGGCACGCTGGCGGAAAAGGTGCGCGCGGGCGGGGCCGGTATTCCGGCGTTTTATACGGCCACCGGCTACGGCACGCCCGTGGCGACCGGCAAGGACGTGCGCCAGTTCGCGGGGAAGCACTACATCCTCGAGGAGGCGATCGTCGGTGACTTCGCGCTGATCAAGGGGTGGAAAGCGGACTGGTACGGCAACGTCATCTATCGCCATACCGCGCAAAACTTTAATCCGCTGATGGCAACGGCGGGCCGGATCACGGTGGTGGAGGTGGAAGAGATTGTTCCGCCGGGTGAACTGCCCCCGTCGGCCATTCACACCCCGGGAATTTACGTCGACAGGCTGATTGTCGGCCAGTTTGAAAAACGCATTGAGCAGCGCACCTTGCGCGCGCAAGGAGTGTGACGATGTTAACCCGTGAACAGATGGCCAGGCGCGTCGCCCGCGAGCTGCGCGACGGTTATTACGTCAACCTGGGGATCGGCATCCCTACCCTGGTGGCGAACTACATTCCGGACGGGATGGACGTGATGCTGCAGTCGGAAAACGGCCTGCTGGGGATGGGGGCTTTTCCCGACGAGCAGACCCTTGATCCTGACATGATCAACGCCGGTAAACAGACCGTGACCGCGCGGACCGGCGCGGCCATTTTCGACTCGGCCCAGTCGTTTGCCATGATCCGCGGCGGCCACGTGGACCTGACCGTGCTGGGCGCATTTGAAGTGGACGTGGAGGGCAACATCGCCTCGTGGATGATCCCCGGAAAGATGGTGAAGGGCATGGGCGGCGCGATGGATCTCGTTGCCGGGGCGCAGAATATCATCGTGGTGATGACCCACGCCTCAAAGAGCGGTGAGTCGAAGCTGCTGCCGCGCTGCACGCTGCCGCTCACGGGCGCGGGCTGTATCCGTCGGGTCCTGACCGATCTCGCGCTGCTGGAAATTCAGGACGGCGCGTTCATCCTGCGGGAATACGCCCCGGGCGCCAGTATTGACGAGATCGTGCGTAAAACGGCAGGGAAAATCATTGTGGCGGACGACGTGCGCGAGATGCGCTTCACCTGAGGGGTCAGCATGAAAAAGGTCATGATTGTCGGAGCAACGCGAACCCCCATTGGCAGTTTTCGCGGATCGCTCTCGTCCCTTTCTGCGGTTGAGCTTGGGGCCGTCACGGTACGGCACCTGCTGGAGAACAGTGGTCTCAGCGCCAAACAGGTAGACGAACTGATTTTCGGCCAGGTGCTGACGGCCGGATGCGGGCAAAACCCCGCCCGCCAGACGGCCATCGGCGCCGGATTGCCCGTCAGCACGCCGGCGACCACCGTCAACCTGGTGTGCGGTGCGGGCTTAAAAGCGGTCCAGCTCGCCGCCCAGGCGATCCGCTGCGGCGACGCGGAGGTGGTTATCGCCGGCGGTCAGGAGAGCATGAGCAACGCCCCGTATCTGCTGGACGGCGCACGTGCCGGGCTGCGTTTCGGGCATGCGGGCCTCAAGGACAGCATGATTACCGACGGCCTGTGGGACGCATTCAACGATTACCACATGGGGATCACCGCAGAAAACGTCGCCCGCGAGTATGACATTTCCCGCGAGCAGCAGGACGCCTTCGCCGCCCGCTCGCAGCAAAAAGCGGCGTCCGCCATTGAGTCCGGCCGGCTTGACGCCGAGATAGCGCCGGTGACGGTGAAACAGGGTAAAAAGCCGCCGCTGGTTATTGATCGTGACGAACAGCCCCGACCAGGCACTACCGCAGAGCAGCTTGCGCAGTTGCGCCCCGCCTTTTTGCACGAGGAAGGCACCGTCACGGCGGGGAATGCCTCCACGCTCAACGACGGTGCCGCCGCGGTGCTGCTGATGAGCGAGGAAAAGGCGCGGGAGAGCGGATTGCCTGTCCTTGGCCGCATCGTGAGTTACGCCGTGACGGGCGTTGACCCGTCAGTAATGGGCATGGGCCCGGTCAGCGCCTGCCGGACGGCGCTGGCGCGGGCGGGCTGGACGCTCGACGAGGTGGACCTCATTGAAGCCAATGAAGCCTTTGCCGCCCAGGCGCTGGCGGTGGGCCAGCAGCTCGGCTGGGATGAGCACAAGGTCAACGTTAACGGCGGTGCCATCGCCCTGGGCCATCCGATTGGTGCTTCCGGCTGCCGAATCCTCGTGACCCTGCTGTACGAAATGCAGCGCCGTGACGTTAAAAAAGGGCTCGTCACCCTGTGCGTAGGCGGCGGACAAGGCATTGCCCTGACCGTCGAGCGTTAAACCTCTCGTTGGTACCCGAATAATAAGTAAAGTGAGGAGTCATAATGAGTGTGTTAATAGCCCTGGCGGCGCTGGCACTGCTGATGCTGGCGGCCTACCGCGGATACAGCGTTATTTTGTTTGCGCCGATCGCGGCGCTCGGTGCCGTGCTGCTGACCGATCCGGGTGCCGTCGGCCCGACGTTTACCGGCCTGTTTATGGAAAAGATGGTGGGCTTCGTCAAGCTCTACTTCCCGGTGTTCCTGCTGGGTGCGGTGTTTGGCAAGCTGATTGAGCTTTCCGGCTTCTCACGCTCCATCGTCGCCGCCGCAATCCAGATCCTCGGGCGTCGACACGCCATCCCGGTGATTGTCCTGGTATGCGCGCTGTTAACCTACGGCGGCGTTTCGCTGTTCGTGGTGGCGTTTGCGGTGTACCCGTTTGCCGCCGAGCTGTTTCGCCAGAGCGGCATCCCTAAGCGGCTGATACCGGCCACCGTGGCGCTGGGGGCATTCTCGTTTACCATGGACGCCCTGCCCGGCACGCCGCAGATCCAGAATATCATCCCCACCAGCTTCTTCGGCACGAACGCCTGGGCGGCCCCGTGGCTGGGGCTTATCGGCTCTCTGTTTATTATCATCTTTGGCCTGCTCTGGCTGGAGCGCCAGCGCCGGAAGGCGCTCAATAATAATGAAGGTTACGGCACGGATCTGAAAAATGAACCCGAGACGCCGGATAACATTAATCTCCCGCATCCGCTGATTGCTATCTCTCCGCTGCTGGTGGTGGGCATACTGAACCTGCTGTTTACCCGCTGGATCCCCGGCTGGTACGGCGTGAGTCACGAGCTTACCCTGCCCGGCCTGGCGAAACCGATTGTGACCGAGGTGGGCAAGATCACCGCCATCTGGGCCGTGGAGGCGGCGCTGATCGCCGGTATCGTGCTGGTGCTGGTTTTTGGCTTTCGCAATATCCGGGGGCGTCTGGCTGAAGGCAGCCGAACGGCGGTGAGCGGAGCCATTCTGGCGGCGATGAATACCGCCTCGGAATACGGTTTCGGCGCGGTTATCGCGGCGCTGCCTGGGTTCCTGGTGTTATCCAAAGCGCTGGCGGCCATTCCGAATCCGCTGCTAAATGAGGCCATCAGCGTGACCGTGCTCGCGGGGATCACCGGTTCGGCGTCCGGCGGGATGAGTATTGCCCTTGCCGCCATGTCCGACTCGTTTGTCGCCGCCGCCCATGCGGCCAATATCCCGCTCGAGGTGCTGCACCGCGTGGCCTCGATGGCGAGCGGCGGGATGGATACCCTTCCCCATAACGGGGCGGTGATTACCCTGCTGGCTATCACCGGCCTGAGCCATCGCCAGGCCTACGGCGGCATTTTCGCTATCACCATCATTAAAAGTCTGGCAGTACTTTTTGTCATTGCCGTGTTCTATCTGACCGGCATTGTGTAAGGAGAGAAAAATGAATCTGAACGGTAAAACCGCCCTGGTCACCGGCTCAACCAGCGGCATTGGTCTGGGGATCGCCCGCGTGCTGGCGAAGGCGGGCGCGCAGCTGATCCTCAACGGCTTCGGCGACAGCGCATCGGCACGGGAAGAGATTGCGCAACTGGGCAAAAAGCCGGGCTATCACGATGCGGATCTGCGGGACGTATTGCAGATTGAGGCCATGATGCGCTACGCCGAATCGCAGTTTGGCGGCGTGGACATTCTTGTGAACAACGCCGGGATCCAGCACGTGGCTCCGGTTGACGCCTTCCCGGTAGAGAAATGGAACGACATTATCGCCATTAATCTTTCCGCGGTGTTTCACACCAGCCGGCTGGCGCTGCCGACCATGCGGGATAAAAACTGGGGGCGCGTCATCAATATCGCCTCCGTTCACGGGCTGGTCGCGTCGAAAGAGAAATCGGCCTACGTTGCGGCCAAGCACGGCGTGGTGGGCTTTACCAAATCCCTGGCGCTGGAAACCGCCCGCACGGGTATTACCGCCAATACTATTTGCCCCGGCTGGGTACTGACCCCGCTGGTGCAGCAGCAAATCGACAAACGTATCGCGGACGGCGTACCGCCGGAGCAGGCTCGCGAACAGCTTCTGGCGGAGAAACAGCCTTCAGGGGAGTTTGTTACCCCGGAACAGCTGGGCGAGCTGGCGCTGTTTTTGTGCAGCGACGGCGCCGTGAACGTTCGCGGCGCTGCGTGGAATATGGATGGCGGCTGGGTTGCTCAGTGATGAACAGGCCGGGTAAGGCAACGTCGCCGCCCGGCTAAAATCGCTAGCTTGAGCAGCTGACCTCCAGCCGCTTGCCCCAGTCGGGCGGGCGGCTGACGTAGTCATCATCCCGGTCGGCAAACGGCGTGCGCAACGCCAGATGCAGCCGGTGTAACTCGTCGTACTCACCCTGCTCTGCCTGCTCAATCGCCCGCTGCGCCAGCCAGTTGCGTAATACCATCGCGGGATTCGCTGCGTTCATCTGCGCCTGACGGGTAGCGTCGTCTACCTGCTCCTGCTGCAGCCGCGTGCGGTACTGTGCAAACCAGTCGTCAAACGCCTGACGGTCAATAAACTCGTCGCGCAGCGGCGAGGCGGCGCTGTGCTGCTCCGTCTGGCCCAGCATTCGGAAGGTGCGGGTGTAATCGCTTCCCTCACGCGCCATCAGGGCAAACAGGCCGTTGAGGATGTCGTTGTCGCCCTTCTCCTGGGTCATCAGCCCCAGCTTGTTACGCATCAGCGTGCCGTATTCCCGCAGCAAAAGGTCCTGATAGCTGTCGAGCGCATCGTTCAGGGCATCAACGTCGATAAACGGCGATAAGGTTTGTGCAAGCCGCTGGAGGTTCCACAGCCCAACCGCCGGCTGATTGTCAAAGCTGTAACGCCCCTGATAGTCGGAATGGTTGCAGATATACCCCGGCTGATAATCGTCCAGGAAACCAAACGGACCGTAATCAAAGGTCAGGCCAAGAATCGACATGTTGTCCGTATTCATGACCCCGTGAGCAAAGCCTACCGTTTGCCAGCGCGCAATCATCGTGGCGGTACGGGCAACCACGTCCCGGAACCAGAGAACGTATTTATCCGCCTCATCCTGCAGATGCGCCCAGTGGTGGCGAATGGCGAAATCCGCGAGCTGGCGAACCTTGTCAGGCTCGCGGCGATAGTAAAAGTGCTCAAAATGACCAAAGCGGAGATGGCTTTGCGCAATGCGCATCAGCATCGCCCCCTTTTCCACCGTTTCGCGCGTCACCGGCGTGTCGCTGGTGACGATCGACAGCGCGCGGGTGGTGGGAATCCCCAGCACATGCATCGCTTCGGATGCCAGACTTTCGCGTATCGTTGACCGCAATACCGCGCGCCCGTCGCCCATTCGTGAGTAAGGGGTAAGACCTGCGCCTTTCAGATGCCAGTCAACCGTCTCCCCGTTGGGAAGCCGTTGTTCGCCGAGCAGGATCCCCCTGCCGTCACCCAGTTGCCCCGCCCAGACGCCAAACTGGTGTCCGCTATAGACCTGAGCCAGAGGCTGCATACCGGGGAGAAGCGTCTCGCCTCCCCAGACGCCAGCACTGTCTGAACGCTGAAACAGATCGGGCGGAATAGCCAGCTCATCGGCCAGCCGATCGTTATGCCAGATAAGACGTGAATTATGTAACGGTGTTGGTTTGAGTGCGGTGTAAAAGCCAGGCAACTCGTCATGCCAGTGAGCAGTAAAAGACAGGGTCATAAGTCCTCCTGCCTTTAGTGTAGAGGGTTTACCCGGACTTAAACACGGGCGAAAGGCAGGGTTATCGCTGCTGAACGAGCGTCGTGACGTGCTCCGCCGAGACGGCTGGCCAGAGCGCACCCTGCATGGCACCAAAATTGAAGGACAGAACGCGCTGCAGCAAACCGTGGTCGTCAATGCCGGAGACGATCACCGACTGGCAGTGCGGCGTTATTTGCCAGAGGATCGCGCGCATAAAAGGCTCGAAAGAAAGCTCAGAAGCACGCTGCTGGATGAATCCTTTATCAAGAATAACCCGTTTAAATAATCCATCATAGACGGCCTTGAGCGATGCAGCACCGGCTCCAAAGTTTGCCAGCACCAGCGGAAAATGGATCGCCATTCTTGCCAGCTGCAGATCGTCCTTTCCGTTATTTAAACCTGGATAGTTCTCATTAACAGTAAACTCAAGAAACGGATAACGCTCAAGAATTGAAACAGCATTCCCATTACTTAATAAAAACTCAACAATTGCTGGTGTAATATTGATCCATGCAATTAACTGATGCTGAATAAAAAACAGTTTACAGGTATCAAGCAATTGCAGTTTTTCGTTAAACAGCGCTAACTCCTCTGCCGCTGAAAGCCGAGGGATAACGAGCTCAGTGGGGATCCTCACATCGGTGCCGACGCCAGTAAAGTTAACCAGTATTTCTAAACCTTTTAGCTCGCCTGCGCTATTACGGGCAGGCAGAAGCATCAGTTCAGACTGGTAAGCATTATCTAGCGTAATAATCATTGCACTCGCCCCGCATTAAAGATGAGAGAGGACATCCTGGAGCAATTGCTGACACAATTCCACTGTCTTGATTTTAATAAGTTTAATTTCATTAGTTCCGTATTAATTTTCAGATTTATCCCTGAATCTAAAATAATCTTATCCTGGTTACTGAGTAATAGCCAGTTTTAGATAAAACAGATACATAAGGATGTTGCTAATTTAGGTAAATTTAACTTTAATCAGCTTATTTGAGAAAAACGGCATGGTTTAATAGTTACCATGCCGACATAAGAAACGTGTTCGGGCAGTCTAAATACGTCGCGCCTGCCAGAAATTTTTACGCCAGTACACGTTATCGAGAGAAGAGCGCATCACGCCGCGGCTGGTAGAGGCATGAATAAACTGATTGTCTGTATCATATATCCCAACATGCAGGCCGCTTTCTCCCGATCCGGTTTTGAAAAAGACCAGATCACCGGGAAGGAGATCGTCTTTATCAATTTCAGTGCCTATTTCCGCCTGCTTGCGCGTGTCTCGCGGAAGCTGTAAATCAAACTTGTCACGAAACGTCATCAGGACAAAGCCTGAGCAGTCCACCCCGCCGCGGCTCATGCCGCCGTAGCGGTAAGGCGTGCCGCGCCAGTTGCTCAGCTGATCGTTAAGGCTGGCAATAACAGTGATAGAATCCGATAGCCGCGGATTAGGCGGCGGTGCACGATGGCTGCTGCATCCCGCAAGAAAGAGTGCCGCCACGAAGAGAAACCAGAATCGCATTTTCAGACGAATCCTCTGCTTTTATTGTTCTTTTGGTAATTTAGCGTGCAATTGTGTTCACAGGCAAGAAACGGTTACTCCTGCCCGGTAGAAATCAGCATCTTATGTCCCTCTATATCCAGCCTGCGGAACGACATGTTGTAGGCGCGGGCAAGATTTGGCGGCGTAAGGACCCGATCCCGCGTACCGCTGGCGATCATCCTGCCGCGCGACAGGAGCCACACGCGATGGGCGTGACGTAACGTATGGTTAAGATCGTGGCTGCTCATCACTACGGCGATACCTTTTCTGCTCAGAGCGCTTAGCAGGTTATCCAGCGCCGCCTGCTGGGCAACATCCAGACCGCTCATCGGTTCATCCAGCAGCAGCATCCTCCCGTGAGGGTTGCCCGCGGGATGGATCTGCAGAATGACCGCCGCCAGACGCACCCGCTGCCATTCCCCCCCGGAAAGCTGGCTGGCAAGCCGGGACAGTTTATCTTCCAGCCCTAACGCCGCAGCCACTTCCTCCAGCAGTGTCGTATGCTGTTTGTCGTGCAGATGCAGCATCAGATAATGCCAGACCGGCATCGCAAAAGGCGGTACCTGCTGCTGCACCAGGTAGCTGCGCCGGTGGGCCAGCGAGGCGGGTGACCAGTCGACCAAAGCATGTTCCAGCAGCGTAATCTGCCCTGGCCCGGTGGTCAGCCCCGCCATCCGCGCCAGCAGCGTGCTTTTACCCGCGCCGTTTGGCCCGACGAGATGCAGGATTTCACCCGAATTGATGTCGCAGGTTACCGGCTCCAGACGCCCCTTCTCGGCGACGTCCGTGAGCTGCATCAGCAGCGACATTATTTCGCCAGCGCCAGCTTAATAGATTCCATGACGATCGGGTCCTCAGGCGTCATATCCGGCGAAAAACGCTGAACGACCTGGCCGTCACGACCAATCAGGAATTTTTCGAAGTTCCACAGAATATCGTCCGGATAGAGCGGCGCGCGGCCTTTGCTGGCCATGCGCTCGTAAAAACCGCTCTCTTCCGGCGCAACGGCTTTCGGCGCGGCGGCAATCAGCTTCGCATACAGCGGATGGCGGTCTTCACCGTTGACGTCAATTTTGCTGAACATCGGGAACGTCACGCCATAAGTGGTGCTGCAGAAGGTTTTGATCTCTTCTTCGCTGCCCGGCTCCTGGCCCAGGAACTGGTTGCACGGGAAGCCCAGCACGGTAAAACCGTCTTTCTCCCAGGCCTTCTGAATATTCTCCAGCTGCTCGTACTGCGGCGTCAGGCCGCATTTCGATGCCACGTTGACGATGAGCAACACCTTGCCTTTGTAGCTTTCCAGCGTGGTGTTATCCCCATCAATGGTGGTCACTTCGGTATTCAGGATATCTGACTGCATAGCATTTCCTCAGGTTGTCGATTTAACGTCCAGCTTTTAATAGTAGCCAGATAAAGACTGGCGCGCCCAGCGTTGCGGTTACCACGCCAACAGGCAATTCTGCGGCCGTCAGGGCGAGACGGGCGATGATGTCGGCCACCAGCAGCGTGGCAGCCCCGGCAACCGCCGAGGCCGGAAGCAAGGTTCGATGATCCGTGAAGCCGCAAAGACGCAGCATGTGCGGAATGACCAGCCCAATAAAGCCAATCGCCCCCGCCAGGGCCACGCTCACGCCTACCAGCCAGCCAATGGCAATGACCAGTACGTTACGCCAGAAACCAATCGGCATGCCGAGCTGGCGGGCAGAGATTTCCCCCAGCGCGAGCCGATTCAGCGGCTGGGCCTGCAGCGCAGCCCACGCGATGACCGGTACCAGCAGCGCCATTAGCCAACCCTGGTGCCAGTCAACGCCGCCAAAGCCTCCCATCATCCAGTACATGAGCTGACGCAGGTCAAAGGAGGTCGAGAAGTAAACCGCCCAGGTCATCAGCGCGCTACAGATGATCCCCAGCGCGACGCCGGCAAGCAGCAGCCGGCTGGTCGACAGGTGACGTCTGGCGAAGCGAAGAAGAATGACTGTGATCAGCAGTGCGCCGAGAATGGCGCTCAGGCTAATGCTCCAGCCGGAGAGTCCTCCCCCGCCCAGCATCACCGCCGCAATCAGCCCGACGCCTGCACCGTTCGACACCCCCAGCAGGCCGGGCTCCGCCAGCGGGTTTTCGAACAGCGCCTGCATAATGGTGCCAGACAGCGCCAGCGCGGCGCCGACCAGGATCACCGCGACGGTGCGCGGCAGGCGAATTTGCCAGACGAAGAGCTGCCCGTCAGGCCCCAGCCAGCTTTCAGGCCCGATCCAGCTGTCGCCTGCGCAGAGGCTAATACCCGCGGCAAGAATAAGCAGCAGCACCAGCAGAAGCAGGCGACGCCGATCGGAACGGTGCTGGCGATGAGCATAATCAAGCATGTGTACGGTTTGTTAGCGAGTGATGTAATTGATTTTACGGCGTGTTTGCCGGAGAGCGCAAAGAAAAAAGGCCGCGTGGGCGGCCTTTTTGGTTAGTTCATATTACTCTGCTTTAGGCGTTGCGTTTTCGACGCGGCTCTTTAACTTCTGGCCGGGTCTGAAGGTCACCACGCGGCGGGCTGTAATGGGAATATCTTCCCCCGTCTTCGGGTTACGGCCCGGACGTTGGTTTTTGTCTCGCAAATCAAAATTGCCAAAACCGGAGAGTTTTACCTGCTCACCATTTTCCAGAGCACGACGGATCTCTTCGAAAAACAGCTCTACCAGCTCTTTGGCATCCCGTTTGCTAAGCCCAAGCTTATCAAACAGATATTCTGACATTTCAGCTTTTGTAAGCGCCATAGGTTCAATCCCTCAATGATGCCTGGAATCGCTCTTTTAATGCCTCTACACATTTGGCGACGGTAGCGGCAATCTCCTCTTCTTCGAGTGTACGGCTGGTATCCTGAAGGATAAGGCTGATAGCGAGGCTCTTGAAACCTTCTGCTACGCCCTTGCCGCGGTACACGTCAAATAAGTTTACGCCAACTACCTGATTTACGCCAACTTTCTTACATTCGGCCAAAATATCTGCTGCGGGCACATTTTCGGCGACCACAACCGCGATATCACGGCGGTTTGCAGGGAAGCGAGAGATGTCCTGCGCCTGAGGAATCACGCGGTCTGCAACCGGGCTCCACTCCAGCTCGAACACGATGGTACGGCCATTCAGGTCCAGCTTACGCTCCAGCTCTGGGTGAACAACGCCAATGAAACCAACGCGTTTGCCGTCTAAATAAATCGCCGCGCTCTGGCCCGGATGGAGCGCAGGAATCGCTTCCGCGCGGAATTCAATTTCAGATAATTTACCGGTCAGATCAAGAATCGCTTCCAGATCGCCCTTCATATCGTAGAAATCAACCGTGCCTTTTGCCAGGTCCCAGTGCTCTTCGTAGCGGTTACCGCTGATGGCGCCAGCCAGCATGAGATCCTGACGGATGCCTAAATTTGCCTGATTATCCGGCACAAAGCGCAAACCGCTTTCGAAAATGCGCACGCGGTTTTGCTGGCGGTTCTGGTTGTAAACGATAGTCCCCAGCAGGCCCGTCCACAGGGACAGACGCATCGCGGACATTTCGCTGGAGATTGGGCTTGGCAGGATCAGCGCTTCCTGACCCGGGTGGATCAGCTGCTGCAGCTTAGGATCAACGAAGCTGTAGGTGATCACTTCCTGGTAGCCTTTGTCGTTCAGCATGGTTTTCACACGCTTCAGGGACAGGTCGGCTTCACGGTGGGTGCCCATCACCAGACCCGCCTGCACAGGCTCGTCAGGGATGTTGTTGTAGCCGTAAACACGGGCCACTTCTTCCACAAGGTCTTCTTCAATTTCCATGTCGAAACGCCATGACGGCGCAACGGCCTTCCACTCGTCCTGACCTTCGGTCACTTCGCAGCCCAGGCGCGTCAGGATGTCGGTCACCTGCGCGTCGGCAACGTGGTGACCAATCAGGCGATCCAGCTTGCTGCGGCGCAGGGTAATGGTCGCACGCTTCGGCAGGGTCGCTTCGTTGGTGACGTCGATAACCGGACCCGCTTCGCCGCCGCAGATGTCGATCAGCAGGCGGGTTGCACGCTCCATCGCTTTGTACTGCAGCGCCGGATCAACGCCGCGCTCGTAGCGGTGAGACGCGTCGGTGTGCAGGCCGTGACGGCGCGCGCGGCCGGTGATGGAGAGCGGGCTGAAGAACGCACATTCGAGCAGGACGTTTTGCGTTTCGTCGTTGACGCCAGAGTGTTCGCCACCAAAGATACCGCCCATCGCCAGCGCTTTGCTGTGGTCAGCAATCACCAGGGTGTCGGCGTTCAGTTTGGCTTCTGTGCCATCCAGCAGCACCAGGGTTTCGCCCTCTTTCGCCATGCGCACAACGATGCCGCCGTCGATACGATCTTTATCGAACGCGTGCATCGGCTGGCCCAGCTCCAGCAGAACGTAGTTAGTGACGTCAACCACGGCGTCGATTGAGCGGATACCGCAGCGGCGCAGTTTCTCTTTCATCCAAAGCGGGGTTGGCGCTTTAACGTTAATGCCTTTTACCACGCGACCGAGATAGCGCGGGCAGGCATCAGCAGCGTCAACCTGAATCGGCAGCACGTCACTGATGGTCGCTTCAACCGGCACAATCTCCGGCGCGTTGAGTTCGGTCTGGTTCAGTACGGCCACGTCGCGCGCCACACCGATAATACCTAAGCAGTCGGCACGGTTTGGCGTGACGCTGATTTCGATAGTATTGTCATCAAGCTTCAGGTATTCACGGATATCGGTACCCACTGGCGCATCCAATGGCAGCTCGATGATGCCGTTGTGGTCGTCGGAAATACCCAGCTCGGAGAAGGAGCACAGCATGCCTTCAGACGGCTCACCGCGCAGCTTGGCCGCTTTGATTTTGAAATCACCCGGCAGTACGGCACCGACGGTCGCCACGGCCACCTTCAGGCCCTGACGGCAGTTTGGCGCACCGCAGACGATGTCCAACAGACGGTCGCCGCCTACGTTCACTTTTGTCACGCGCAGTTTGTCGGCATTAGGGTGCTGGCCGCACTCGACCACTTCACCCACCACGACGCCGTTGAAGGCACCGGAAACCGGCTCAACGCCGTCAACTTCCAGGCCCGCCATGGTGATCTGGTTGGAAAGCGCTTCGCTGTCCAGCGTGGTGTTAACCCATTCGCGTAACCACAGTTCACTGAATTTCATTGTTCTGTCCTGCCCTTATTTAAACTGTTTGAGGAAACGCAGATCGTTTTCGAAGAATGCACGTAAGTCGGTCACGCCGTAGCGCAACATGGTCAAACGCTCCATGCCCATGCCGAACGCAAAGCCGGAATAAACTTCCGGATCGATGCCCACGTTGCGCAGCACGTTTGGATGCACCATGCCGCAGCCCAGCACTTCCAGCCATTTGCCGTTTTTACCCATCACGTCAACTTCCGCAGACGGTTCGGTGAACGGGAAGTAGGACGGACGGAAACGAACCTGCAAATCTTCCTCAAAGAAGTTGTTCAGGAAATCGTGCAGCGTGCCCTTCAGGTTGGTGAAGCTGATGTTTTTATCAACAATCAGACCTTCCATCTGGTGGAACATTGGGGTGTGGGTCTGATCGTAGTCGTTACGATACACGCGGCCCGGCGCGATGATGCGGATTGGCGGTTCCTGTTCCTTCATGGTACGGATCTGAACGCCAGAGGTCTGGGTACGCAGCAGACGCGTCGCGTCAAACCAGAAAGTGTCGTGGTCAGCGCGTGCCGGATGATGGCCAGGAATGTTCAGGGCGTCGAAGTTGTGGTAATCATCTTCGATTTCCGGGCCAGTCGCCACGGTAAAGCCGAGCTCACCGAAGAAACTTTCAATACGATCGATAGTACGGGTAACCGGATGCAGACCACCGTTTTCAATACGGCGACCCGGCAGAGAAACGTCGATGGTTTCTGCCGCAAGACGCGCGTTTAGTACCGCGCTCTCCAGCTCGGCCTTACGCGCGTTCAGCGCCTGCTGAACCTGCTCTTTGGCTTCGTTAATCACCGCACCCGCTGCCGGGCGTTCTTCTGGCGGCAGTTCACGCAGGGTTGTCATTTGAAGGGTCAGGTGCCCTTTCTTCCCAAGATATTCGACGCGGACATTGTCTAACGCGGCAACATCTGAGGCCTGATTAATGGCGGCTGTTGCACTGGCAACCAGCTCTGCGAGATGTGACATGATTTTCCTCATTATGTCGGTGCAGACACCGATTTGGTGGAGTTATTCTCTCAAATTCAGGCACAAAAAAAGCCTCCATCGGGAGGCTTATCTGGCGCTGTTTTTCGTTTCATCTTTCACGCGCTAGCCTCCTGGAGTCAGGTGCTAAAGTAAAAGAAGAAGCGGAAAATAGCAGCATTCATGCTTGCGTTACCTTGTTGGGTAAAAACCGGTAAGACCTTATTGAAAAGCCTGCACGGATAAATGTCAATCTTCTGATGGTGTTAAATGAAAAGAGGGAGCCAGGCCCCCTCTCTCAACTGGCTTATGCCAGTGCTGCTTTCGCTTTTTCGACCAGAGCGGTGAACGCTACTTTGTCGAATACTGCGATGTCAGCCAGGATCTTACGGTCGATTTCAACAGAGGCTTTTTTCAGGCCGTTGATGAATTTGCTGTAAGAAATACCGTTCTGACGTGCTGCTGCGTTGATACGCGCAATCCACAGTTGACGGAACTGACGCTTACGCTGACGACGGTCACGGTAAGCGTACTGACCTGCTTTGATAACAGCCTGGAAGGCAACGCGGTATACGCGTGAACGCGCACCGTAGTAGCCTTTAGCTTGTTTCAAAATTTTCTTGTGACGTGCACGTGCAATTACACCACGTTTTACGCGAGCCATATGTGCTCTCCTGTATCTATATTCTTAGTAAAAAATTAAACGTTAACGGCTTATGCGTACGGCAGGCACGCGATAACCAGACCCAGATCGCCTTTAGAAACAAGGCCTTTTGGACGCAGGTGACGTTTACGCTTAGTAGATTTTTTGGTCAGAATATGACGCAGGTTTGCGTGCTTACGCTTAAATCCACCACCACCGGTTTTTTTGAAGCGCTTAGCAGCACCGCGTACGGTCTTAATTTTTGGCATCTTAATAACTTCCACTTCGCATTGTTAAATAAACGAAACATAGGCGAACAAAACCTATGAAACCCGAAGGCTCCACAGATTTTGCTGCTTGAAGGCCTTACTGTTTCTTCTTAGGAGCGAGCACCATGATCATCTGGCGGCCTTCGATCTTCGTAGGGAAGGATTCGACTACTGCCAGTTCACTCAGATCTTCACGGACGCGGTTAAGCACTTCCATACCAATCTGTTGGTGGGCCATCTCACGACCGCGGAAACGCAGCGTGATCTTGGCCTTATCGCCATCTTCCAGAAAGCGAATCAGGCTGCGGAGTTTTACCTGATAATCGCCATCGTCGGTACCAGGACGGAATTTGATTTCCTTAACCTGGATAACTTTTTGCTTCTTCTTCTGTTCCTTAGAAGACTTACTCTTTTCATAAAGGAACTTGCCGTAGTCCATGATACGACAAACTGGCGGTTCGGCGTTAGGGCTGATTTCAACTAAATCTACTCCAGCTTCTTCAGCCTTTTCGATCGCTTCTCTCAGACTCACAATCCCCAGCTGCTCGCCTTCCAGACCTGTTAAGCGAACTTCCTGGGCGCGAATCTCGCCATTGATACGATTCGGACGTGCCGTTTGAACTCGTTTTCCGCCTTTAATACCTTATTCCTCCAGTTGTTGAAGACTGCGGCTGCGAATCTCTTGTTGCAGCTTCTCAATCACTTCACTTACGTCCAGGCTGCCCAGGTCTTTACCACGGCGGGTGCGAACGGCAACTTTGCCTGCTTCCACCTCTTTATCACCACAGACCAACATATACGGGACACGACGTAAAGTGTGCTCGCGGATTTTAAAGCCAATCTTCTCATTTCTCAAGTCTGCTTTTACGCGAATGCCCGCATTTTGTAGTTTCTGCGTCAATTCTTTAACGTAATCTGCCTGAGAATCGGTAATGTTCATCACCACGACCTGCACTGGCGCAAGCCAGGTTGGGAAGAAGCCCGCGAACTCTTCGGTCAGGATGCCGATGAAGCGCTCCAGAGAACCGAGAATAGCACGGTGAATCATGACCGGTACCTGACGCTCGTTGTCTTCGCCAACATAAGAGGCGCTTAAACGCTGCGGCAGGGAGAAGTCCAGCTGTACAGTACCGCACTGCCATGCGCGATCGAGGCAGTCATACAGGGTAAATTCAATTTTCGGACCGTAGAATGCGCCCTCGCCCAGCTGGTATTCGAACGGAATACCGTTCTCTTCCAGCGCTACGGCGAGATCCGCTTCTGCGCGGTCCCAGGTCTCATCGCTACCGATACGTTTTTCCGGACGCGTTGAGAGTTTGACCACGATCTTCTCGAAGCCAAAGGTGCTGTACATATCGTAGACCATACGAATACAGGCGTTAACTTCATCACGAACCTGATCTTCAGTACAGAAGATATGCGCATCATCCTGCGTAAAGCCACGAACGCGCATCAGACCGTGCAGCGCACCTGATGGCTCGTTACGGTGGCAGCTACCGAACTCCGCCATACGCAGCGGCAGGTCGCGGTAGGATTTCAGACCCTGGTTGAAGATCTGAACGTGGCCCGGGCAGTTCATTGGCTTGATGCAGTATTCACGGTTCTCGGACGAGGTGGTGAACATCGCATCTTTGTAGTTGTCCCAGTGGCCGGTTTTTTCCCACAGCACACGGTCCATCATGAACGGGCCTTTCACTTCCTGATACTGGTACTCTTTCAGCTTGGAACGTACGAACGTTTCCAGTTCACGGAAGATAGTCCAGCCATCGTTATGCCAGAACACCATACCCGGCGCTTCTTCCTGCATGTGGTACAGGTCAAGCTGCTTACCGATTTTACGGTGGTCACGCTTCGCGGCCTCTTCCAGGCGCTGCAGGTACGCGTTCAGGGCTTTCTTATCCGCCCACGCGGTACCATAGATACGCTGCAACATCTTGTTGTTGCTGTCGCCACGCCAGTAGGCGCCGGCGATCTTCATCAGTTTGAAATGATGACAGAAGCGCATGTTCGGCACGTGCGGTCCACGGCACATGTCGACGTATTCTTCGTGATGGTACAAGCCAGGCTTGTCATCATGAGCAATGTTTTCATCGAGAATAGAGACTTTATAGCTCTCGCCACGCTTGACGAAGGTTTCACGCGCTTCGTGCCAGCTGACTTTCTTCTTGATGACGTCATAGTTGGTCTCGGCGAGCTCGTGCATACGTTTTTCGAGCGCGTCGATATCTTCCTGGGTCAGGGTGTGGTCAAGATCAACGTCGTAGTAGAAACCGTTGTCGATAACCGGACCGATCGCCATTTTGGTGTTTGGCCACAGCTGCTTGATAGCATGACCCAACAGGTGTGCGCAGGAGTGACGAATGATCTCCAGACCTTCTTCGTCTTTCGCGGTGATGATTGCAAGCGTCGCATCGTTTTCAATCAGATCGGACGCATCAACCAGCTCACCGTTCACACGGCCGGCGATGGTCGCTTTCGCGAGGCCAGGACCGATGTCCAGGGCGACATCCATAGGGCTAACAGCGTGGTCGAAATGGCGTTGGCTGCCATCAGGAAGAGTAATTACAGGCATTTTATATCCTTATTTGCAGTGATGCCCCACACATAAGAGCATATACAAAGAAAATAATCGTGATTTGACAATAGATTACGACACCATCTGACCAACAATCGTCAAATTGGTTCGTCATCATGCACCTGCCGAATTCAGATTAATGCGGATTTACGGCAAGCGACGTAATGTTAACACTATCAGCAAGGAGATTGCACCCTCTGCAGCCAGAATGATGGGCTGGCACGTAGCGTAAATTTGCAGATTGCATCTCTCCGGCGCTCGCATTTCAGACATGCTGGGCTACTCTTGAACATGCCTTTTATATCAACAGGTGCATACCATGAATGTATCCAGTAGAACGGTTGTGATTTTGAACGTCCTTTCCGCAACAGGTTTAGTGTTGATCCTCGCCGAACGATTCCACTGGTTCTGAGCCGACCCCTTGTTGGCATAACTCGATCGCTCCCGGGAAGGCGCATCTTTTGGCCCCGTTTGATAGACTATGCGTATCAACGAACAAGGATTAGGTTATGCCAACAAAACGATTTGCCGTGAAACACTGGAAAATGGTGCTGGTGCTGGTTGCCATCTGCGGTGCAATGCTGTTATTTCGGTGGGCGGCAATGATTTGGGGCTAAGTACAAATAAAAATAAATGCCGTTGCGCGTGATGAGAATTTATTGGCGCGGGTTAACCATAATAATGAAAACGGGCCGACACTTTCATCGGCCCGCTATGATTACATTTTATAGCCCAGCGAAATCGTGGTTCTGCGATCGGTATGATCCGGTGCCGTTTCTGGCGGTGAAGAGTTCCAGGTCACGTTGTAGGCCAATTTCAAACCGAAGTGTTCATTGATAGCCACGTTCAAAGCGCTTTCGGAGTTCAGCGTCGTATCCTCGGCACCAAACACAGAAACACCCTGCGTAAATTTGGTGTTGTCGGTCATCTGCCAGGCATACGTGCCGGAAGCATAGCCCAGCGGCTGGGTTTCATTTTCGCCATTGGTGTACTCGTCATAGCGGACACCTGGACCGAATTCGAAACGGAGGCTGTGTACCGGACCATTCAGGAACTGACGACCATAACCGGCGGTGAACACATCGCGCTGGCGATAGCCGTTGAAGCGGTCGGTTAACCAACTTGCCTGACCAAAGATGTAGTCATAGTCGGTCATGTTGTAACGGCTACGTCCACCGACCGCGTATTTCTCGGATGAGCGTTCATCGTTAGCGGACGTGTTGCTGGCATTCCCCCACAGCGACCATGCAGTGGTATTGCCGTACCAGGTCAGGGTGCTGTCCGCCGTCAGAGAAGAGCTTTTCGTATTACCCGATTGCGCGAGATACCCGGCGTTCAGGTTACCTTCAAACGGTTTTTTGGCAGTGGAGGGATCGTCCATGACAGTAAAAACGGTGTCATCGGCGGCTGCATTCAGTGATGCAAAAACGCCACCCGCCAGCATCAGTGCTGCGGGTACTGTCTTCAAAAGCTTCATTTTATTTAAGGAGTCCGTACAACAAAAAAAGAGACCACCACGGTCTCGGAAACTTTCTTGAGGATCAATGACAAGGCGTCCAGAGAAAGGTAACAAATTATAAAAAGGCGCAAATAACATAGCAATATTTTCTTATTTCATTTTTTGAATAAGAACGATCTCAAAACGCGTTTTATTTTATATATCCCTCATCGCATTTATGTCAGCATTCATTTTTAAAATCATACTGTTATTTACATTGCCTTCCTGTCGATCGGTGCCAGGCTTAAAAGAACCCATGCTAAAAGGAGGTTATGATGGCTTCTATTTATACGCTGACGCTCTCCCCTTCCCTCGACTCCGCGACCATAACGCCGCAGATTTACCCGGAAGGTAAACTACGCTGTAGCGCACACGTATTTGAGCCGGGCGGCGGCGGGATTAACGTTGCGCGCGCGATTACCCACCTCGGCGGTAAAGCGACTGCCATCTTTCCGGCCGGTGGTGCCACGGGGGAGCATCTTGTTGCCTTGCTGGCCGATGAACAGGTTGCCGTGGATACCGTAGACGCCAAAGACTGGACCCGGCAGAACCTGCATGTCCACGTTGAGTCCAGCGGGGAACAGTATCGATTCGTTATGCCAGGCGCCAGGCTGAGCGACGATGAGTTTCGTCAGCTGGAAGAGAAGGTGCTAACCATTGAAAGCGGCTCGCTGCTGGTCATCAGCGGTAGCCTGCCGCCAGGCGTCAAAACAGAAAAGCTGACAGCACTGGTTGATGCCGTACTTCAGCGCGGCATTCGCTGCATTGTCGACAGTTCAGGCGAAGCCCTGCAGGCGGCATTAGAACCCGGACAGCTTGAGCTCGTTAAGCCTAACCAGAAAGAGCTGAGTGCGCTTGTTAATCGCGAACTTAGCCAGCCGGATGACGTGCGTACTGCCGCTGAAGAACTGGTTCGCAGCGGCAAAGCGCACCGCGTTGTCGTCTCTCTCGGTCCTCAGGGTGCGCTGGCCGTCGACAAGACGGGCTTTGTGCAGGTTGTTCCGCCCCCAATGAAGAGCCAGAGCACCGTCGGCGCAGGCGACAGTATGGTCGGCGCGATGGCGCTGAAGCTGGCGCAGGGCGCATCACTTCTGGAGATGACGCGCTATGGCGTCGCGGCGGGGAGTGCCGCCACCATCAATCAGGGAACGCGCCTGTGTTCGCTTGCCGATACGCAGAAAATCGTCGATTACCTGTCACGAAGCTAACCGATATATCCCCCTCCTGACGGAGGGGGATATCTGTGGAAGTCGCCAAATATGGCGTATCGACTATGCTAAAAAAACTTTCAGGATAACAACGAGGTGAATTATGAGCAGTGGTGATATCACCCGCTACGTCGTGACCATCAGCCTTCATGAAGCATCGCTGACCGAGCTTAACGAGCTCAACAATGCCTTTACACGGGCGAATTTCCTGCTCACGCTAACGGATGACGAAGGTCATATTCATGATTTAGGCACCCTGGCGTTTGGCCTGATCGCAGCCCTGAGTGAAGAAGAGGTGCATGCGCTGGCCGCCAGCCTGGTGGAAAGCGTGACCGACAAGCCTGCCGACATCACCGTGGAGACGTGGGAACGCTGGCAGAAAAAAGAACAATAAGTGCCCTGCATGAAATTAATCCGCTCAGGTGTGCGTTAGTTCGTATTTTTTTACCGCAGTTATGCGCTAACTTTATGATCTGGCAGACAACATGGGAGAGTCAACATGTGGCAGGCTATCAGTCATCTTTTACATGAGCAATTGGGTGAAGGTGAAATTGAACTGCGTAACGAGCTGCCGGGCGGGGAAATTCACGCCGCGTGGCATTTACGCTACGCAGGACGCGATCTGTTCGTTAAATGCGACGAGCGAGAGCTGCTCCCGATTTTTACCGCTGAAGCCGATCAGCTTGAACTGTTGTCCCGCAGTAAAACGGTGACGGTACCTGAGGTGCTGGCCGTGGGCAGTGACCGGGACTACAGCTTTCTGGTGATGGACTATCTCCCTGCCCGCCCGTTGGACGCCCATAATGCCTTTATTCTCGGGCAACAGTTAGCGCGCCTGCACCAGTGGAGCGACCAGCCCCAGTTTGGTCTCGACTTCGACAACGACCTTTCCACTACGCCGCAGCCCAATGCCTGGCAGCGCCGCTGGTCGACGTTCTTTGCCGAGCAGCGCATCGGATGGCAGCTTGAGCTGGCCGCAGAGAAAGGGCTGGAATTTGGCAACATTGATGCCATCGTCGAGCATGTGCAACAGCGCCTGGCCTCCCACCAGCCTCAGGCGTCTTTGCTGCACGGTGATTTATGGTCCGATAACTGCGCGCTGGGCCCCAACGGCCCGTATATCTTCGACCCGGCCTGCTACTGGGGCGACAGAGAGTGCGATTTGGCCATGTTGCCCCTGCATCCCGAACAACCGCCGCAAATATACGATGGCTATCAGTCTGTCTCCCCCCTGCCGCCGGACTTCCTTGAGCGCCAGCCCGTGTATCAGCTCTATACGCTGATGAACCGAGCCATTCTTTTTGGCGGGCAACATCTGGTCAACGCCCAGCGCGCGCTTGAACGCGTGCTTGCGGCTTAAAGACAAAACGGGTGGCCTTGCCGCCACCCTAATTCGTTACAGAAAACCGAGCAGTGAGAAGAAGAAATATCCCGCCACGATGATGATAACCGGCAGGATATAGAGCGGGAAAATTTGCAGGAAAATGGTGTGACGAGGCACCACAATGCGGGATTCAATCTGCTCCCGGCTCATTCCTTCAGGACCTTTCGCCTTCTCAAGGATAAGCTGATCTTCCACCCCTTCGCGTAAAAAACGGGTCTGGCGACTCATTCGTGCGCCCGATGACTGCAGAGCCATCGCAATAAAAATCAGCGCATAGATAATCCAGAACCCAACATTCAGCTGCTGGTGAAAGTCCGGCGTTGGCGAGTTGAACCAGAAGACGTTCAGGAACGGGGTGTTAAACCGCACCATCTCAATCATGACATGCGCAAAATCAAGCATTACCGCATTAATGCCCGGCTGTTTTTCGCTGTGATCGTACATAAACTTCAGCACGGATATCAGCGTAGAAATGACGGCAGGAATAAAAATCACCCAGCCTGCAATACGTTTTAAGACAGCAATGCGTCCAGCTTGTTGATACGTCATCAGTTCCTCTTCATAAAGACGCGTGATTTGAGCCTAAGTCTACCTGCTGGACATCAATTTCGCCCGCTCTTTAAAAGCAATATGCTAAATTGCAGACTGTGCTTAGCACTTATCGTCTGTCGAACACCTGGATAAGGAGACGTTGTGATGTCGACACCGCGCCAGATACTTGCCGCTATTTTTGACATGGATGGATTACTGATTGATTCCGAGCCGTTGTGGGATCGCGCCGAGCTGGACGTGATGGCCAGCCTGGGCGTTGATATCAGTCGCCGTAATGAACTTCCCGACACGCTGGGCCTGCGTATTGATATGGTCGTTGACCTGTGGTACGCCCAACAGCCGTGGGTTGGGCCCGATCGCGACGAAGTCACCTCGCGTATTATCAGCCGCGCCATCGCGCTGGTGGAGGAGAACAAGCCGCTCTTGCCGGGCGTACATGAGGCTGTCGCGCTGTGCAAATCTCAGGGGCTGAAGGTTGGCCTGGCTTCTGCTTCACCGCTGCATATGCTGGAAAAAGTGCTGATCATGTTTGAGCTGCGCGACAGTTTTGACGCCCTGGCGTCTGCGGAAAAACTGCCCTACAGCAAGCCGCATCCGCAGGTCTATATGGACTGCGCCGCGAAGCTGGGTCTTGATCCGCTTACCTGCGTCGCGCTGGAAGATTCAGTAAACGGCATGGTGGCCTCCAAAGCCGCGCGTATGCGCTCCATTGTGGTTCCCGATGAAGAAAACCGCCACGATCCGCGGTATGCTCTTGCCGACGTTAAGCTGAATTCGCTGGCTGAACTGACGGTAAAACACCTGCGCGGCGAATAGCGCCCCTCTTACAGGCAGTGTCATGCTGCCTGATAAAAACAAAACACAGTTTCATTTTGTTTGCTTTTCTCATCCCTGCCTCCTATCTTTAACGTCAACACGACGATAACCAGCTTCTGAGGCGCGTATGATACTGGACACCTTTACTCTTTCAGGCAAAGTAGCCCTCATCACCGGGTGCGATACCGGGCTGGGGCAAGGCATGGCTATTGCGCTGGCGCAGGCAGGTTGCGATATCGTTGGGGTAAATCGCAAAGCTCCTGAGAAAACGGCCAGCGCCGTCACCGCCCTGGGAAGACGTTTTGTGGCTATTCGGGCCGATCTGAGCCAGCAGGAAAATCTTCAGTACGTCGTGGACACCGCCGTGGCGGAGATGGGACGAATTGATATTCTGGTGAACAATGCCGGGACGATTCGCCGGGAGGAGGCTCTGACGTTCAGCGAAGAAGACTGGGATGACGTTATGAACCTGAATCTCAAGTCGCTCTTTTTCCTCTCTCAGGCGGTCGCTAAGCGATTTATCGCCCAGGGCCAGGGCGGCAAAATTATCAATATCGCCTCTATGCTCTCCTTTCAGGGCGGCATTCGCGTGCCGTCGTATACCGCCTCGAAAAGCGGCGTACTGGGGATCACGCGCCTGCTGGCAAATGAGTGGGCGCTACATGGCATCAACGTGAATGCCATCGCGCCGGGCTACATGGCGACGAACAACACGCAGCAGCTGCGCGATAACGAACAGCGTAACGCGGAGATCCTTGACCGCATCCCGGCGGGTCGATGGGGAGTACCGGATGACCTTCAGGGGCCGGTCGTCTTTTTAGCCTCCCCCGCATCAGATTACGTGAATGGTCACACCTTAGCCGTCGATGGCGGCTGGCTGGCGCGCTGAGGCGCGTTTGTGACAAACAGTTACACCGTCACCTCTTTCGCCCACTGTATAAAAACCCTATACTGTATAAATTGACAGTTTCGTGGGTTTTATCATGACGGCGGAAGGCCACCTGCTTTTTTCAATTGCGTGCGCAGTATTTGCCAAAAACGCAGAACTTACTCCCGTGCTTGCACAGGGAGACTGGTGGCATATTGTCCCTTCCGCCGTTTTAACCTGTCTGCTGCCCGATATTGACCACCCAAAATCCTTCCTCGGACAGCGCCTGAAGTGGGTGTCGAAGCCCATCGCCCGCGCGTTCGGCCACCGCGGGTTTACCCACAGCCTGCTGGCCGTTTTTGGCCTGCTCACGCTTTTCTATTTAAAAGTCCCTGAAAGCTGGATAGTGCCGGGCGATGCCATTCAGGGCATGGTGCTGGGTTATTTAAGCCATATCCTCGCCGATATGCTGACGCCCGCGGGCGTGCCGCTGCTGTGGCCCTGCCGCTGGCGTTTCCGTTTTCCGATCCTTGCGCCGCAGAAAGGGAATCAGCTTGAACGCGTGCTGTGCATGGCGCTGTTCGCCTACGCCGTCTGGATGCCGCAAACCTTGCCCGAAAACAGTGCAGTGCGCTGGTCTTCCCAGATGATCAATTCGCTGCAATTTCAGTTCAATCGTTTTATTCATCACCAGATTGAACAGTAAACCAACAAAATCATTCCATTTGTCATAAACCATTCCATTTGGATATAAGCGCCACATCACACTTCTGCTAACCTTCCGCCAACAGGATCGGGAAAAACCGATCCCACATAATAAATCAGGAGAACGGGGATGAATTTTCCACTCATCGCGAACATAGTCGTGTTCGTCGTATTACTATTGCTTCTCGCGCAGGCGCGCCACAAACAGTGGAGCCTGGCGAAAAAAGTACTGGTCGGTCTGGTCATGGGTGTGGCGTTTGGTCTGGCCTTACACGCCGTCTACGGCTCCGATAGTCCGGTACTGAAAGAGTCCATTCAGTGGTTCAACATTGTCGGTAACGGCTACGTCCAACTGCTGCAGATGATCGTTATGCCGCTGGTGTTCGCCTCTATTCTGAGCGCCGTAGCCCGTCTGCACAACGCAACTCAGCTGGGTAAAATCAGCTTTCTGACCATTGGTACGCTGCTCTTTACCACGCTGATTGCCGCGCTGGTGGGTGTGCTGGTCACCAACCTGTTTGGCCTGACGGCCGAAGGTCTGGTTCAGGGTACCGCTGAAACGGCGCGTCTGACCGCAATTCAAACCAACTACGTGGGTAAAGTGGCTGATCTGACGGTTCCGCAGATGGTCCTCTCCTTCATTCCGAAGAACCCGTTTGCTGACCTGACCGGTGCAAGCCCAACCTCTATTATCAGCGTGGTGATCTTCGCGGCATTCCTGGGCGTGGCTGCGCTTAAGCTGCTGAAAGACGACGCGCCGAAAGGCGAACGCGTGCTGACGGCGATTGATACCCTGCAAAGCTGGGTGATGAAGCTGGTCCGTCTGGTCATGCAGCTGACGCCATACGGCGTTCTGGCGCTGATGACCAAAGTGGTAGCCGGCTCTAACCTGCAGGACATCATTAAGCTGGGCAGCTTCGTTGTCGCCTCTTATCTGGGCCTGGGCATTATGTTCGTGGTGCACGGTATCCTGCTGGGCGTGAACGGCGTCAGCCCGCTGAAATACTTCCGCAAAGTATGGCCGGTACTGACCTTTGCCTTCACCAGCCGTTCCAGCGCAGCGTCTATTCCGCTGAACGTTGAAGCGCAGACCCGTCGTCTGGGCGTGCCGGAATCTATCGCCAGCTTCTCTGCCTCCTTTGGTGCTACCATCGGTCAGAACGGCTGCGCGGGTCTCTACCCGGCGATGCTGGCGGTGATGGTTGCCCCAACCGTGGGTATCAACCCGCTGGATCCGGTCTGGATCGCCACGCTAGTCGGGATTGTTACCATCAGCTCCGCCGGCGTTGCAGGTGTCGGCGGCGGTGCAACCTTCGCCGCGCTGATTGTGCTGCCCGCGCTGGGCCTGCCCGTCACGCTGGTGGCCCTGCTGATCTCCGTTGAACCGCTGATCGACATGGGCCGTACCGCGCTGAACGTGAGCGGCTCCATGACTGCCGGTACGCTGACCAGCCAGTGGCTGAAGCAGACCGACAAAACCATTCTGGAAAGTGAAGACGACGCCGAGCTGGCGCACCGTTAATCTCGATAGAAATAAAAAAACCGCCTGATGGCGGTTTTTTTATGGCTGTTATTCTTCAACCTCTTCATCCTGGCGGATTTGCGTCGCCCATCGCTGGGCTGACTCCGGCACGGAAAACGCCGGCGACCGGCGGAAATGTTCCCCCATCAGGACAAAAGCCACATATTTACCGCGAAGCAGCCAGACATCACGAAAACCATCCACTTTCAGGGCATGGTCAGGCGGCGCGGGCTCAACGCGGGGCACATAGCTAATAACCTGGCGGTTTTGTTGACGAAGAGGTTTCATAAGCGACGGATTCACTAAAGCAAATTCTTGAAGCAGGAAAATTCTATGATAGCCGATCCTGCTGCCTTACGTCGCGCTCCGAGTGGGTGAGATGGCTCCTTTCGTTAATAACGTCATGTGAAAAACGCTTAGTTAGCGAGCTATCTCACGACATTGTTCTATCCTTAATAGGGTTTTTAGCAATGGATAAAGGAGAAGCGTGCAATGTCGAACAAAGATAAATCACATCAATCACCGATTCATGGCACTGAAGAATCTCAACCGGGTATGGACTCTCTCGCCCCTGCTGACGGCTCTCACCGCCCCTCGCCGGGCCCATCAGCCCCTGGCGAACAACCAACCGCGCCGGGAAGCATGAAATCGCCGGACACCGGAAACGAGAAGCTGAAATCGCTTGAGCCACACCGTAAAGGCGGCGAAGGTTTTGCACTCACCACCAATCAGGGCGTGCGCATTGCTGACGATCAAAACTCCCTTCGCGCAGGCACGCGCGGACCGACCCTGCTGGAAGATTTCATCCTGCGGGAAAAAATTACCCATTTTGACCACGAGCGAATTCCGGAACGCATCGTTCACGCGCGCGGTTCTGCGGCGCACGGCTTCTTCCAGCCCTATAAAAGCCTGAAAGCGATCACCAAAGCGGATTTCCTCTCCGACCCGGATAAAATCACGCCGGTCTTTGTGCGTTTCTCCACCGTGCAGGGTGGCGCAGGTTCGGCAGATACGGTGCGTGATATCCGCGGCTTTGCCACCAAGTTTTATACTGAAGAGGGTATTTTCGATCTGGTGGGCAATAACACCCCGGTGTTTTTCATTCAGGATGCGCATAAATTTCCTGACTTTGTCCATGCGGTAAAACCGGAGCCCCACTGGGCCATACCCCAGGGACAAAGTGCGCACGATACCTTCTGGGACTATGTCTCCCTGCAGCCTGAAACCTTACACAACGTGATGTGGGCGATGTCTGACCGTGGGATCCCGCGCAGCTATCGCACGATGGAAGGGTTCGGTATTCATACCTTCCGCATGATCAACGCGGAAGGAAAAGCCACGTTTGTGCGCTTCCACTGGAAGCCGGTAGCGGGCAAAGCCTCGCTGGTATGGGATGAGGCGCAGAAGCTCACCGGGCGCGATCCGGACTTCCATCGCCGCGAACTGTGGGAATCCATTGAAGCGGGTGACTTCCCGGAATATGAACTGGGCTTACAGCTGATCCCGGAAGAAGACGAGTTTAAGTTCGATTTCGACCTGCTTGACCCGACAAAACTCATCCCTGAGGAGCTGGTGCCCGTTCAGCTGGTGGGGAAAATGGTGCTTAACCGCAACCCGGATAATTTCTTTGCCGAAAACGAGCAGGCCGCGTTCCACCCGGGCCACATCGTCCCCGGACTGGATTTCACCAACGACCCGCTCTTACAGGGACGTCTGTTCTCGTATACCGATACGCAGATTAGCCGTCTTGGCGGGCCGAACTTCCACGAGATCCCGATTAACCGCCCAACCTGCCCGTACCATAACTTCCAGCGCGACGGGATGCACCGTCAGGATATTGATACCAACCCGGCAAACTATGAGCCGAACTCCATCAACGACAACTGGCCGCGAGAAACCCCGCCGGGGCCGAAACGCGGCGGATTCGAATCGTACCAGGAGCGTATCGACGGCAACAAAATTCGCGAGCGTAGCCCCTCGTTCGGTGAGTATTACGCCCACCCTCGCCTGTTCTGGAACAGCCAGACGCCGATTGAGCAACAGCACATCATCGGCGGCTTTAGCTTCGAACTGAGCAAAGTGGTGCGCACCTACATCCGCGAGCGCGTGGTCGATCAGCTGGCGCACATTGATATTCAGCTTGCCCAGAGCGTGGCGGATAACCTTGGCATCACGCTAACGGACGAACAGCGCAACCTTGCGCCGCCGAAAGAGGTTAACGGCGTGAAGAAAGATCCATCGCTGAGCCTGTATGCGGTGCCGGGTGGTTCAATTAAGGGCCGCGTGGTCGCCATCCTGCTGAACGACAAAACCCGCGCCAGCGACGTGCTGGGGATTATGCAGGCGCTAAAAACCCAGGGCGTACACGCCAAACTGCTCTATTCCCGCATGGGTGAAGTGACCGCCAACGACGGTTCTGTGCTGCCGGTCGCGGCGACCTTTGCCGGCGCGCCGTCGCTGACCGTCGATGCGGTGATCGTGCCGTGCGGGGATATTGCCAGCCTGCTGACCAACGGCGACGCCGTCTATTATCTGCTTGAAGCCTATAAGCACCTGAAGCCCATTGCGCTATCCGGCGACGCGCGTCAGTTTAAAGCACAGCTGAAGGTGGCCGATCAGGGTGAGGACGGCATTGTCGAGGGCGATAACGTGGACGATGCGTTTATGACGAAGCTGTTTGATTTGCTCGCCGCGCACCGTGTCTGGTCGCGCAGCAGTAAGATTGATCAGATTCCGGCGTAAAAACCATTCCCGGTTGTGCGGCCTGATGCCCTCACCCCGCCCCTCTCCCACGGGAGAGGGAGAAAACAATAAAAACGGTAACCCAGGTTACCGTTTTGCTTTTACCTCGCCACCCGGCACTTCTTACAGATCCCTAAACGTCCCCAACCGATACCCGCGCTCGGCAATGGCGTTTTTCAGCGACGGCGACGTCAGAACATCCAGCTCCGCCAGCCGCGGCCAGCAGTAGGCGCTTTTCCGCACCGTATTATCGATAAACGCAGGATGCGCCATGACCTCCAGCGACTTTTCCCCCCGCGCGGCGGAATCATCCAGCACCTTCAGGAACAGCGCTTCGTCGATCTCGTCGCCGTAAAAGGCGCTGCTGAACCCCTCAGTTGTTGTCACGGCACAGTCCGGCACGCCCTGCGCCTCACGATCCACGCGCATCGCCACGCCTTTGCGTTGGGCAAACGCCGCAACAATCGGGAAAATCGCCGGGATCATGTGCACATGATGGTGGCTGTCGATATGCGTCGGCGCCTTGCCAAAAAGATCAACAAAGCGGTTGTACTGGCAGTCCAGCTCACGGGCAATCTCTTCGAGCGGCAGAGCGTCCTGCTCCGCCAGCGCCCAAATCCATTTGCCCAGCAGACCGTCACGCGTCAGGCCCGGCATAGGCGAAAGCGGCATCCCGAGCGTCAGCACAAAATGCATGCCGACACCCAGCTCTGGCACCTCGCGGCTCAGCTGCGCCGCGTGTTCAACCGCTTCACCGTTCACCAGTGCCGTTGTAGAGGTCACTACCCCGCGGCGACAGGCTTCAATAATGCCGTAGTTCTGGCCTTTCGAAAGGCCAAAGTCATCAGCATTAACGATCAGCAGGTTTTCCATTGTGCGTCCTCTCAGTGTTGTTTGAACTTCAGCTTCTCAATCGTGGCGGCAAAGTTCGGCAACCATTTTTCATGCGCCAGGATCATCTCGCTGGCCAGCTGCTCCGCATCGCGGTCGGAATGCACCAGCGGGCTGAGGTTCAGCGCCAGAAGCACGTCATTGAGTTCACCGCTCAGCGCCGCGTTGCTCGCCGCCACTTCAAAGCCTTTGATGGTGTGGATCAGGCCCATAACTTTGTCGTCGAAGTGGGTGATACGTGGATGCGGTTTAGCCCCCTCGCGCCCCAGAATGCAGGTCATCTCGACGGCCCAGTCCGCCGGGATATTGTCGATATGGCCGTGATGCGGCACGTTAACATAGTGCTCCGCCTGCTTGTCGTTGTAGATGGCGTTGATCACTTCACACGCTGCATCGGAGTAATAGGCCCCACCGCGCTGCTCAAGCGCTTTCGGTTTGACGTTCAGGTTCGGATCTTTATATAAATCGAACAGCTGCTTCTCAACTTTCTGAACGATTTGCGCACGCGCGCCGCCCTTATAGTACTCGCCCATTTCGATAGCCAGCATCTCTTTCTGCTTGAAGTAGTAAAGCAGGTATGAGCACGGCAGCAGATTCAGCGAGCGGATCAGCCCTTCGCTGAACGGCAGGTCAAAGATGTTCTTCACGGAGGCCGCGGTCAGGCGACCGGAAGCCACGCCGTCGAGCAGTTCGGCAAAGCGCGATTTACCGTTCACGATGACGTCTTTAATGAACACCATGTGGTTCAGGCCGAACAGATCGATTGAGAGATCGTCACTGTCGGTCAGCTCCAGCACGTCGCGGATAAACATCTTCATGCCGATCGGGATATTACAGACGCCGATAAAGCGTTTGAAATTGGTATGACGATAAACCGCCTCGGTCACCATTCCGGCCGGGTTAGTGAAGTTAATCACCCACGCGTTCGGGCAGATCTCTTGCACATCTTTGACGATGTCAAAAATCACCGGAATGGTACGCAGGCCTTTGAACAGGCCGCCCGCGCCGTTGGTCTCCTGCCCCAGGTAGCCGTGGCTCAGCGGAATACGCTCGTCCAGCTCGCGCGCTTTTAGCTGGCCGACGCGCAGCTGAGTGGTAACGAAATCCGCATCTTTCAGCGCCAGGCGACGATCGAGGGATTTATGCACGGTCATCGGCACGCCCGCTTTCTCAACCATGCGCTTGCACAGGTCGAAAATAATATCCAGCTTCTCCTGACCTTCCTCAACGTCCACCAGCCATAATTCGCTGACCGGTAATTCATGATAACGTTTCAGAAAACCTTCGAGTAATTCCGGGGTATAGCTGCTGCCGCCACCAATGGTTACGACTTTTAATTTCTTTTGCATAATATCTCCCTTAGCGTATCAGGTTAATCGCCTGCAAGGTATAGCGTACTCTTCCCGCTATTTGGGCAAGCCATTAAAGCAATATTTATGGCGGGTAATCCGCCGAAAGTTAATTAATTACCGTTAAATTCTTCCGGTAGCTGTTCGGTGTGAATGAGGTCAACTTCTTAAAAGTTTTAATAAACAGGCTGGGACTGCTATATCCTGACTCATAGGCAATATCGGTGACAGAATAGTTGGTAATCTCCAGCTGTTTTTTGGCAAAATTAATGCGGATTTCATTAATTATTTGCACCGGCGTTTTACGATAATAACGCTGCGTCGCGCGGGTCAGATATTCCTGGGATTTCCCCGAGAGGGATACCATATTTTCCAGCGCATTTTCGCTGAACTGGCCTTTATCGTGCATCAGTTCCACGGTGCTGCGCAGCCACTGTGGAACATCATCCGTCACCTGCTGCTCTTCACGGTGATGCCGCAACCGGTTCATCACGTAGAAGGTCACCGTTTCAATAAATTCATCAAACTCATTGTCGCGGAAGTTAAGCGAGGCGATGACCGTTTCAATCCAGGTCATGAACTCGTTTTTCACACGATATACCTGGGACGCCACAAAGCAGAACGGCACCAGCGGCAGATAGTGCTTCTCAAAGAAGCGTCTGCTGACGCCCACGTTCAGAATGCGGGTCGCGCCAAATTCGTAAAAGCTCTGGTGATAGGAACCCATCGGCAGGAAGACAAAATCCCCTCGCTCCAGCAGGACGCGCTTACCGTTGATCTCCTGGTAGTAGCGGCCGGTCAGAACAATCGTGAACTCATAGTAGTCATGCTGGTGCAGACCGCTGGCGCTCTCCGTCTTGTTGTAGATAACCACGTGAAAATTTTTGCCATTAAACAGTTGCTGTTCAAATGCGGTTTTGATTTCCATCGTGCTGACCTCCTGCTGCTCAATCCGACCTAGTGCATTTTCTCGTGAAGCTCAATCAACTCCGCCACCAGCTCACGCGCCAGCATGGACGTCATCAGGTGATCCTGAGCGTGTACCAGCACCAGGCTGACCTTCATCTTCCCTTCGCCCTGGTCGCTTTCAATCAGCTTTGTCTGCACCAGGTGCGCTTCGTTCAGCGCCGTGCGGGACTGCTCCATCATGGTTTTCGCGGCAGCGAAATCGCCCTGCTTGGCCTGCTTCAGTGCGGCATACGCCAGGCTGCGCGCCTGCCCGGAGTTGATGATGAGGCCCATCACCACTTCTTCGAGATCGTTCTCTGCGGCTTCGTCTGCGACGATACTATCCAAATCTAACATGTTTTAGCTCCTTGTGGCTGGCGCGGGCTTCCCCGCGCCGGTCAATCTTAGAATTTCAGTGAGAGGGCAATTTCCTCTTCGCTCTCTTCTTCATCAATGATGGTGGCAGCTTTGTTCGCAATCGCCACGAACGGCATGTACAGCAGGGTGGCAATCCCGAGGTTGAATATCGCCAGCAGGAAGGCCGCGACGCTACCGTTGGTGTTAAAGAAGGCGCCCAGACCTGCCGGCATGGTCCACGGAGCGATGTTGGTGATCGGTGGAATAATACCCATGTAGTAGGCCGTCAGGGTGATCGCTGCCAGCAGCGGCTGCACCAGGATGAACGGGATAAACATTACCGGGTTCATGATGATTGGCAGACCGAACAGAATCGGCTCGTTAATCTGGAAGATGCCTGATGGCAGGGCCAATTTCGCCACCTGACGATAGTCAGCGCGACGAGAGACAATAAAGACCGCGATGATCAGACCCAGGGTCGCCCCGGTACCACCCAGGAAGATATAGGAGTCAAGCATCGGCTTCGCCCACACATGGAAGGTTTTACCTGCCGCCAGCGCCGCGTCAACGGAGCCGTACTGCTGGTAAAGCGCAACGTTTTCCAGTGCCCATGGGGTCATAATTCCGCTGTCCAGCGCGGCCAGTGCCAGTGAACCATGCACGCCGAAGAACCACAGCAGAGAGGTGAAAATCACATACGCCCAACCGACCACGCCACCCATCGACGCCAGCGGCGTAGAGATAGAGTCCATGATGATCTGGTGGAAGTTCGTGCCCCAGTGAGAGAGCGCCCAGGCGATAATCCCCATGATGGAGAGGATAATGAAGCCTGGGATCAACGCGGAAAATGAACGAGAAACGGAGGCCGGCACGCTATCCGGCAGGCGGATAACCCAGTTGCGACGGATAATAAAGGTGAACATTTCTGCCACCACCAGGCCGATAACAATACCGGAGATGATGTTGGCTCCGCCCAGCCAGTTTGCGCCAACGGCGTAGGCTTCACCCACGCTGTAAGGCGTGACGGTCATAAACGCGGCAACGGATAATAATCCGGCGGCCAGCGGATCCACTTTCCGCTCTTCAGCCAGCGCCATCCCAATAAAGAAAGGCGCCATCAGCGACATAATACCCAACGTACCGTTATATACGTTGCCGCCGATGGCTTTAAAACCGTTAAGGGTTTCAATAGTGGAAGCGTCTAACCGAATTCCTAATGAATAAAAGAAGGAACCTTCACCAAAGCTCAGAAAAACGTTGTTAATTAAAACGAACATGGCCCCGGCCAGCGTCAACGGCATTAATTTAATAAAACCGTTTTTGATGGCATTAACGTGAGGCTGCTTTCCTATTTTAACAGCAAAAGGAAGGAGTACCTTTTCAAGTGAAGCGATGACTTTACTCATAGGAAAATACCCTTAAATGCCGTAACGCATGTTACGGCGTAATTGTGTGTGAAATAACTCTTTGACGGGAAAAATAAAAATTAATTAGCAGCTTTTTTAATGGCTGCCACAGCAGCTTTAAGTACACCTAAACCATCGATCTTGCCGTACAGCCCCGAGTCGATCACCTCGACCGGTTTATTCGGTAGCAGTCGTTGAATTTCGGGCAACATATAGGCAATTTGCGGCCCCAGTAACACAACATCGGCTTTCTGGCCTTTTTCGCCCGCCAGCGTTTCCGGAAACGCTTCAATCACCACAGGAACTTCATACTTTTCAGCCTGCGCGCGCATCTTTGACACCAGAAGCGAGGTTGACATGCCCGCTGAGCAGAACAGGTAGATATGTTTCTTTTCCATCATAATTTCCCTCTTGTATGACTACCTGCCGTCGCGCTATCACTCGACTCGCTGTCCCGGCAGACAGGTAGCTTGCGTACTGTTGTTTATCGTTGAAGTGAGTATACGCAATGGTACAGAGGGGAGATAATTCTGGATAGGCCTAAATTGTCTCTCATTGACCTGGCTTGTTGACTACCTTCACATTTCAGGCAAATAATTCGCGCAAAGAAATAAGATTAACGTATGAATAAAAAAACCGGCCCAGAGGCCGGTTTGTTAACATCTTCAGGCAAGCAGGGTTACTGCGCCTTAGGTGCCTGCGGATCGGTGTCGTATTCAGCACAGGTCTGATAGCCGGAGTTAATCACATGTCCGGTATCATCCAGCGCGACGAAGTAGGTTTCTGCCTTACCATCACGTTGACCCAGGATATAAGTCTGACACGTACCGCGCGCGTGAATCATGGTCACTTCAGAAGAAGGCTTGCCGGCGATCGCAGCCACCTGCGAACGTGTCATCCCTTTTTTAACGTCTTTAACCACGGGCTGGGTAAACTGATCCTTGGTGCGATCGTAAGCCGTACACCCTGCCAGCATCGTCAGTACCGCCGCTGCGCTAAGAATTCCTGCTACGTTCTTGTTCATATTCCGTCCTCTTGTTTATCAGCGTGTTATCTAAGCATGGGATAAAAAGTACTATTGTTCAACTTTGTGATTTACGCCAGACGAATTTCGGAAAATTCTAATAAAACAACGATAAGCTGCTAAATCGCCGCAAATTAACGCACTCGAAACTGTGATCCTTGTCGTTTTCCGCCCAAAGGGTTAGTTTTAACAGTTAACACATTCTGTTTATGTTCTGCATACGGAGGGCATGATGGCTCTGCAACAAGAGATTATTCAGGCGCTGGGCGCTAAGCCTGCGATAGATGCACAGGAAGAGATCCGCCGCAGCGTGGATTTTTTAAAGTCGTACTTAAAAAAGAACGCTTTCCTGAAATCCCTGGTGCTGGGCATCAGCGGCGGGCAGGACTCTACCCTGACGGGTAAACTCTGCCAGATGGCGATTTCAGAGCTTCGTGAAGAGACGGGCGACGAAGCGCTGCAGTTTATCGCCGTGCGTCTGCCTTATGGGGTTCAGGCGGACGAACAGGACTGCCAGGACGCCATCGCGTTCATCCAGCCCGATCGCGTGCTTACCGTCAATATCAAAGGCTCGGTGCTGGCAAGCGAGCAGGCGCTGCGCGAAGCGGGCATTGAATTAAGTGATTTTGTGCGCGGCAACGAGAAAGCGCGCGAGCGCATGAAAGCGCAGTACAGCATCGCCGGGATGACCAAAGGCGTTGTGGTAGGCACCGACCATGCGGCAGAAGCGATCACCGGTTTCTTCACCAAATACGGCGATGGCGGCACCGACATCAACCCGATTTTCCGTCTCAACAAACGTCAGGGCAAGCAGCTGCTCGCCGCGCTGGGCTGCCCTGAGCATCTGTACAAGAAAGCGCCAACCGCGGATCTGGAAGACGATCGCCCTTCCCTGCCGGATGAAGCGGCCCTTGGCGTCACTTATGACAACATTGATGATTATCTGGAAGGCAAAACGCTGGATGAAGGTACCGCGAAAATTATCGAGGGCTGGTACCTGAAAACCGAGCACAAGCGCCACACGCCAATTACGGTGTTTGACGATTTCTGGAAATAAACGCAAAACGTTAATCTTTGCTCCCTCTCCCCTTTAGGGAGAGGGCATCACGCTACCCGGCTCTTTTTTAACCACAGCACACCTGCTACACTGTATACCTGAACAGTATATGGAGCAGTATGTGAGCAGGCGTCAATCAGCCCCGCGTCTTGAGTTTGAAGCGGCGGCTATCTATGAATATCCCGAACATCTTCGCCCCTGGCTTGAGGCGCTGCCCAAACAGCCGGGCGTGTACATATTTCACGGTGAAAGCGAGACCCTGCCGCTCTACATCGGCAAAAGCGTTAACATTCGCAGCCGGGTGTTATCCCACCTGCGCACCCCGGACGAGGCCGCCATGCTGCGCCAGTCGCGACGCATTACCTGGTTCCAGACGGCGGGAGAAATGGGCGCGCTGTTGCTGGAAGCCCGGCTGATAAAAGAGCAGCAGCCGCTCTTCAATAAGCGCCTGCGCCGCAACCGCCAGCTCTGCTCCCTGCAGATCGCCGACGGCAAGCCGCAGGTCGTCTACGCCCGCGAGGTCGATTTCTCCCACGCCCCGAATCTCTTCGGGCTGTTCGCAAACAAGCGTGCCGCCCTACAGTCTCTGCAGGCGCTCGCGGACGAGCTGCAGCTTTGCTATAGCCTTTTAGGGCTAGAGGGCACCACGCGGGGCCGCGCCTGTTTCCGCTCCGCTCTGAAGCGCTGCGCAGGCGCCTGCTGCGGAAAAGAGAGCGTTGAGGCGCATCACGCCCGGCTCCTCGCGGGCCTGGCCGGGATCAGCGTCAACTGCTGGCCGTGGGACGGCGCCGTTGCGCTAAAAGAAGTGGGTGAAACCATGACGCAGTATCACATCGTCAATAACTGGCTCTGGCTGGGGGCTGTCGATAATTTAAGCGACGCGGCAACCCTGCTGCGCACCCCCGCGGGATTCGACCACGACGGCTACAAAATCCTCTGCAAGCCCGTATTAGCGGGCAAGTTCGAGATCATCGCACTCAGTGACCCGGCAGCCAGTTAATTTCACTGAACAGCAGGGTGCCCTGAGACTCCAGCAGACGCAGAGTATGGGTCCCCTCCTGCCAGCTGGCGCCCTGATCGGCCGTGAGCAATTTATCACCCAATTGCCACGCCCCGCTTAATACAAACACCACGCCCCCACGCGAGCCAAAGGTGGTAAAAGTACGATCGGCAACCCGCACCTTCGCCTGACAGCAGTCGCGCCGGGTCATGATGTTGAAATCCATCGCCATCCTGCCATCGGAAAGCAGCGCCTTCACCGGCAAATCGCCGGCAAAACTGTAAGGCTGATGCTGTTTAAGGGTATGGCAGAACGCCTGACCGGCATCCAGCGTCACCTCCCCGCCTTCCAGCAGGGTAATGACCCGGTCGACACCGGGAAACGAGGAGAATTCGCCGTTGCTGGCGATGGTCGCGATACTGGCACGCCAGAAAAAATCGCGCGTCGCGGGAGGGATACAGCAAATTTCTCGCGTTTCGCCGGCACCATTGCGCCAGAGGCTGACCGGCATCTTACGAATATCAAAGAACTCCATCACCACTCCTGAATGGCACAACCCGTGCCAGGGCAAGGATATCGCTACCCCTGCAGTCTTGTTTGTTATCGTTAGGTATTCACAGACACAGTATCGGCAGCAGAGCGGGCAGGCCTTAGCGGAACGTTAATAAAAATGCTAACGCCATGACTCTACAGACATTCTCTGAAGCGACTACAGGAGAATACCGCGCTGGCGGCGGCAGGCAAGAGGGCAGAATAGAAAAACCGCCGGTCCTGTCCACAGCGATTTCGCTTTTGTGGACAGGATCCCGGCGGTCTTAAGAGAGTGAACCGATTATTCGGTTGGTGCTGGCATTTTACCTTCCATCGCCGGACGTTCTGTCAGACGCTTCTCAAAATTAGCATTAAACTGTTTTTTCTGTTCCGGGGTCAGAATGTTGTAGATCTTGTTCTGGGTTTCCATGTGGGCCAGCATGCGGGCTTTGTGCTGGTCGGCCATTTTATCGATCTGCGCTTCGGCTTTCGCCTTATCGAAGCTGTCGCTGGCAATAATGTCATGCATTGCGCGGCGCTCTTCCAGCGGAGGACGCTTCATCTGGTCACGCTGGCTTTTCATGATGTCGCGGATCTGCTGCTTCTGCGCGTCCGTCAGGTTCAAATCTTTGAACATCATCATCTCGTGGTGCATACCCGGCTTGCCTTTATGATGCATCATCATTTTGCCTTCAGCTGGCGCGGCGGTGGTGGTTGCGGTATCTGCGGCGAACGCCATGCTGGTAGCGCCCAGAGCCAGGGTAGAAGCAACAAACAGTGCAGTAAACTTACGCATAATTTATTTCCTTTCTTTCAGTTATTCTTCGGCGCTATGCCGTGTTGACGAGATTAACTTTACGGGGTTTATCGTCAATTAATCAGAGCAACGGTAAAACAATGAAAGTGTAAAAAACAATTTTTCGCCAAATGTGGAGGAAATAAGGATAAAGCGTGGAGAGTTGCAACAAGAAATATTCAATACGATGATTTTAAAGCTATTTAGCAGAAGTATAACGAAGTGACGGTGAATAATAAAGCAATTCGCCAGGAATATTCCGTAAAAGAAATCAGAGCGCTTTAATCGCTAAGAAAACATATTTACTTCCCCTCCCGGATGGTGAGAGGGGAAAGGTTCAGGTGAGTTTTTCCAACATCAGACCGGCCCGCAGGCCAAACGCTACGGAGGGGTTGGGGAACAGCACATATTCGGTGGTTTTCTGCACCTCGTAACGCTCTTCGCCATCTTCCGCCAGCAGAGCCCCTTTGCGAAACGGCGTGAAGTTCAGGGTGTGCGCGGCCATGTGAAGCTGGAAAGCCTCGCTGCGGCGGGTGATCTGCTGTACGACCCGGTACCGCTCAACGGGCTGATGTGCGTGCTCGGTAGCCGTCCCACCGAGCAGCGCCCGAAGCGCGAGCTCCGTTGGCGCAAAGCGCTTGAGATCGTTCTGTCCGAACGGTAGCGCTTTTCCCAGCTCCAGCGTACAGGACAGCGTGCCAAACCGTTCGCAAGTGAAGTGAGTAAAGGTCCCGCCCGGCGACTGATGAAACACCAGCGCCTCCAGCCCGGCATCCCCCAGCCAGCTCAGAAACGCTTCATCCCACGGCTGATTGCGCTGCGGCAGAACGCCGAATCTGACATGGTAAGAGGCGCGGATCGCTGTATGCAGATCCAGATGCCAGCGCGCCGGTCCCGCCGCGGCAAAAAACGTCGTCACGACGTTCTCCAGCCACTGCGCGCGCGCCGTTTCGTCACTCTGCGGAAACTGCGACCAGCGACCGCCGAACATGCGGTTAATGTCGCTAACCAGGTACCGTTTGTTTTGCGCCAGCGCAGGCGGATTGCCAAGCACCACCAGCACGCGGCACGCAAGGGATATCTCGCCGCGATACAGCGCGCGCAGCAGCCCATCGACGATCTCAACGGGTGCGGTTTCATTCCCATGGATCCCCGAGGAAAGCAGCAGCGATAACGCACTGCTGGACTTCGGCGTCAGCTCAAGCACCCCGCGCCCCAGCCACCGCCAGCGGAATGAGGGGCCTTCCCCCTCACTCTGGTCCGGCGTTTCATCGGCCAGGGTCAGCGCCAGTAAATTTTCCATATCCACTCCTTTAGCGCTGGAACGGGTAAACCGAGCCCAGCTGCAGGATTGACGATAACGCGTCCAGCGCCTCGCGCCCTTCGCGCAGCAGCTGCGGGTCAACCAGATCGGCCTGCGTCAACCGGTCGCGATAGTAGCGGTCCACCCAGTCGTTCAGGGTGTTAAAGAGCGTCTCATTCATCATGACTGCCGGGTTAACGGCCTGTATTTCATTTGGCGTTAACACGACCCGCAGGCGCAGACAGGCGGGACCACCGCCGTTAGCCATGCTTTCGCGCAGGTCAAACACGCGCAGCTCGTCAATCGGGTTATCGGCCTTCACCAGTTCGGTGAGGTAGAGCCACACGCCCCGATGATCCTGGGACTCCTGCGGCAGCACCAGCATCATGCTGCCGTCATCGCGGCTCAGCAGCTGGCTGTTGAACAGATAGGTTTCGACCGCGTCCTGCACGCTGACCGCCTGCGTTGGCACCTGGATCGGCATAAAGCCCGGCACGCGTTCGCGCAGCGTGGCGAGCAGCTTATCCTGATGGGCAAAGGCCTGCTCATGGCAGAACAGCACCTGGCGGTTGGACACGGCAATCACGTCGTTATGGAACACGCCCTGGTCGATCACGTGCGGGTTCTGCTGGGCAAAAATCACCTGGGAAGGATTGACCTGGTTCAGGCGCGCAACCGCCTGGCTGGCCGCGAGCGTCTGACGCGCTGGATAACGGGTTGGCGCGGCGTGGCCGCCCTCTTCCCGCCCGTAGATAAACAGCTGCACGGCGGGATCGCCGTAATCGCCACCCAGCCGGTTATGGTTGGCCGCGCCTTCGTCGCCAAACATCGCCACCTGCGGCAGGGCCTGATGGATCTCAAAATGGGCGTCATGCTTGAAAATAGCGCGCAGCACGCGCTCGGTGGTGTCCGCTTCGGTGGCGCGATGAAACTTATTATTCAGGTTCGCCACCGTCAGATGGACTTTACCATCCAGCGTATCGGCTGACGGCGCGACGGTGGCCGCGTTTGCCACCCACATTGAAGAGGCAGAACTTGCCGCAGAGAGCAAATGCGGCGTCTGCGTACCCGCTTTTTCGACGACCTGCTCGTCCGTACCGCTAAATCCTAGCTGGCGCAGCACCGCCACGTTAGGACGTTCCTGCGGCGGGATCACCGCCTGCGGGAAGCCGGCATCCGCCAGCGCCTTCATTTTTAGCAGCCCCTGCTTCGCCGCCAGCTTCGGGTTGGAGACCTGAAAGCGGTGCTTCGTCGAGGCTTCATTACCAAAGGAGAGACCGGCATAGTGGTGCGTCAGCCCCACCAGCCCGTCAAAGTTGACTTCACGCGCTTTCATGGCCTTCTCCCTTCGTAAAATCGAGCCCCGGGTTAAGCGTCTCCGGCAGCGTCAGCGCCGGGGTTTCCAGACTCGCCATCGGCCACGCGCAGTAATCGGCGGCATACCAGGCGCTGGCGCGATGGTTGCCCGAGGCGCCCACGCCGCCGAACGGCGCGGTGCTCGCCGCCCCGGTCAGCGGTTTATTCCAGTTCACGATCCCGGCACGCGCTTCCAGCAGCAGTTGTTCAAACTTCTCGCGATGCGGCGATATCAGCCCGCTCGACAGGCCGTAGCGGGTGTTATTCGCCATCGCAATGGCCGTATCAAAATCGTCGTAACGCCAGACACACAGCAGCGGGCCAAACACCTCTTCATCCGGAACGCTGCTCGCACCGCTCATCTCAACGATGCCCGGCGTCAGCAGCGAGGTACCCGGCTGAACCTGCTTCGGCTCCAGCAGGGTTTTCGCCCCGCGTGCAACGTGGTCCTGCCAGGCGTTGAGCACGTTCAGCGCGGCCTGTTCGGAGATCAGCCCGCCGATAAACGGCTGCGGATCGGCATCCCACGCGGCAGGCACCAGCCGCGCGCTCACCTCTACCAGACGCTTCAGGAAGGCATCCCCCTGCGCGCCGCGCTTGACCAGCAGGCGACGGGCGCAGGTGCAGCGCTGTCCGGCGGTAATAAAGGCGGACTGGATCGTCAGGTGTACCGCAGCGTCGATATCATCAGGATCTTCGACAATCAGCGGGTTGTTGCCGCCCATCTCCAGCGCCAGAATTTTCTCCGGCTGCCCCGCCAGCTGGCGGTGCAGCTGATAGCCCGTTCCGGCGCTGCCGGTAAACAGCAGGCCATCGATATCGCTCAGCGCGCTCAGCGCCTGGCCGGTTTCCCTCCCGCCCTGCACGAGGTTCAGCACGCCCGGCGGCAGCCCGGCCTGCTCCCACAGCTTCACCACCGCCTCGCCGGTTAACGGCGTAAGCTCGCTCGGTTTGAAGATGACGGTATTGCCCGCCAGCAGCGCGGGCACAATGTGACCATTCGGCAGATGCCCCGGGAAGTTATACGGGCCAAACACCGCCAGCACGCCGTGCGGACGGTGGCGCAGCGTGGCCGCGCCGTCCGGCATCTCAGTATGCTGCTCGCCGGTGCGGGTGTGGTACGCCTTAACCGAAATAGCGATTTTATTGATCATCGCCGTCACTTCGGTCGCCGCTTCCCAGCGCGGTTTGCTGGTTTCGGACGCGATGATGCGCGTCAGCTCGGCCTTGTTGGCCTCCAGCAGTCCGGCAAATTTTTCAATAAGCGCCTGGCGCTCGGCGAATGGCCGTTTTGCCCACGCGGGAAACGCGTGTCGTGCGGAACGGCAGGCCTGCTCGACCTGCGCGACGCTGGCGTCATTTCCCTTCCACAGCACCTCTTTTCCAACTGGATTGTTTTTTACGCGCTGTTCGCCTTCGCCCGTTACCCAGTCACCGTTAATCCATAATGTCATGCTGTTTTCTCCTCAGGGCAGAGACGCACCAGGCGAACCTTATCGCCGGCGTTACATTTCAGGGCATCCAGCTCTGCAGCCGTCAGCACCAGACGTTCACATTTCGGGTTGGTCCGCACCAGCATGGCGCGGAAGTTGGCGTAATTTTCGTTCGCCACCAGGCATGCCGGCCAGTCACCCGGCGCGGGCTGGCCTTCGGATACCTCAACCAGGCGGCTTTTGCGGATGGCGCGCACGCGGTCGATATCGCACTCAAGCGTTGGCCCGCCGTCAAAGATGTCGACATAGTTACGGTAGCGGAAGCCCTCTTTCTCCAGCACCGCGCGGGCAGGCGCGGTTTGCGGATGCACTTCGCCAATTACCGCCTGCGCTTCCGGCGTTAAGAAATGGGTATAGATAGGATGTTTAGGCATCAGCTCCGCGATAAACGCTTTCTGGCCGGTGCCGCAGAGATAGTCCGCCCGGCTGAACTCCATCGAGAAGAAGCGCTCGCCCAGGCTCTCCCAGAAGGGCGAGTAGCCTTTGTCGTCGATCACGCCGCGCATCTCTGCCACCACTTTTTCGTTAAAGCGATCGCGAAAAGCGGCCATAAACATAAAGCGCGATTTGGAGAGCAGATAGCCGTTGCCCTCTTTGCGCCACGCCGGGTCGAGGAACAGCGTACAGAGCTCGCTGGCGCCCGTGTGGTCATTGCAAAGAAACAGCGTGGGCAGCGCGTTATAGACGTTCAGCTCTTTCGAGGCGTGAACCATGGTGCCGACGCGGTAGTTGTACCACGGGTCGTTAAGCCCGACGGCCACTTCGATGGCGCAGATCCCGGCCACGCTCCCCGTTTCGGTGTCTTCCAGCACGAACACGTAACCCTGTTCGCTTTTTGGCAACGTCCCCTGCCAGGTTTGCAGGGCGCGCTCAATGCGCGCCGACAGCGTTTTTTCATCGGCAGGAAGCGAGGTCAGCCCGCCTCCCGTCTTACCGGCAAGCTGCATGAGCCCGGCTATATCGCCGCGCTCAACGGGACGGATGACCATCATGATGACACCCCGGATTTCACCTTCTCACACGCCAGCGCAAAACGATCCAGACCGGTTTGTACCTCTTCCTCGCTGACGATCAGCGCAGGGGCAAAACGCACCACGTTGGCACCGGCAATCAGCACCATCACGCCCGCTTTTGCCGCTTCCTGTGAAATAAGCTTCGCTTTTCCGGCAAACTCAGCCGTGAGCTCGCAGCCGATCAACAGCCCCAGGCCGCGAATTTCTTTAAACAGGCCAAGCTTGCCGTTGATGGCGTTCAGGCGCTCAACGAACCACTCGTGACGCTGCTTAACGCCCTTCAGCACCTCAGGGGTGTTAATGATGTCGAGCACCTGTCCGGCGACGGCGGTGGCCAGCGGATTGCCGCCGTAGGTGGTGCCGTGGGTGCCCACGGTCATCACGCTGGCGAATTTATCGGTGGTCAGCGTCGCGCCAATCGGGAAGCCGCCGCCCAGCGCTTTGGCGGTAGAGAGAACGTCCGGCGTCACGCCGTAGTGCATATAGGCATACAGCTCGCCGGTGCGGCCCACGCCGGTCTGCACTTCGTCGAAAATCAGGACCGCGTCGTGACGGTCGCACAGCTCGCGCAGCCCCTGCAGGAATGCCTTTTGCGCCGGAAGCACGCCGCCCTCGCCCTGCATCGGTTCGACAATCACCGCGCAGGTGGTGTCGTTAATCAGCTCGCTGGCGGACTGAAGATCGTTATAAATGCCGTGGCGAATATCCGGCGGCAGCGGAGCGAAATCCTGCGAATAAGAAGGCTGGCCGCCCGCGCTCACGGTAAAGAGCGTGCGCCCGTGGAAAGCATTTTTAAACGCCACAATCCCGCTCTTGTGCGTCCCAAACTTGTCGTGGGCATATTTGCGCGCCAGCTTCAGCGCCGCTTCGTTGGCTTCCGCGCCGGAGTTACAGAAAAAGACTTTTTCAGCGAAGGTCGCGTCAATCAGCTTTTTCGCCAGGCGCAGTGCGGGCTCGTTGGTAAAGCCGTTGCCGGTATGCCAGAACTTCGCCGCCTGGTCGTTCAGCGCCTGACGCAGCGCCGGGTGGGCATGACCCAGCGCATTCACCGCAATCCCCCCGGCAAAGTCGATATACTCTTTACCCTGCTGATCCCACAGGCGTGAGCCTTCCCCGCGAACCGGAATAAAAGCCGCCGGAGCGTAAACCGGCATCATCCATTCATCGAAATTTTCACGCGTAATTGACAGAGACATAGCGACCTCATCCGGTAAATAAAAAGTTATTTGAATGTTAAATAATTGAGTGTTTGCACTGTGAATGTAGATTGCAGCCTTCGTGCCAGCCAGCGATAAAAATGCATAAACGGGGTGAGGTAACAGAATATCAATAGGTTACAATATGGAGTTATTCACTGTTAGTGCATAAAAAGTGAATATTTTTACGACAAGCGGCGCTTTGCCGCATGAAAATCAGAAAGAGTATGCACAGGCCAAATATAATTCTGGAATTGTGATCGCTCGCGAAATTTATCGGCCCTTTACGCCCTGTTTGAGGGCGAAGCGCGTCAGAATGGTGCAAATATTGCACCACCGGCAATATCTGTCGCAGTTATTGGTCGAACCCGGTAACAGTTGACGCAAATTCTGCTACCATCCATGCACTATTCACCTTGCACTGGCAGCGACTATGAAATTTGTCTCTTTTAATATCAACGGCCTGCGCGCCCGCCCTCATCAGCTAGAAGCCATTGTTGAGCAACATCAGCCAGATGTGATCGGCCTGCAGGAGACCAAGGTACACGACGACATGTTCCCCCTCGAAGAGGTGGCGAAACTCGGCTACAACGTCTTTTACCACGGTCAGAAAGGTCACTATGGCGTCGCGCTGCTCACCAAAGACACGCCGGTTTCCGTGCGCCGCGGCTTCCCCGGCGACGGTGAAGAAGCCCAGCGCCGCATCATCATGGCGGAAGTGCCTTCCGCGCTCGGGAATATTACGGTCATTAACGGCTATTTCCCGCAGGGTGAGAGCCGCGATCACGAGACAAAATTCCCGGCCAAAGCGAAGTTTTATCAGGATCTGCAGAACTATCTGACGACCGAACTGAAAAAAGAGAATCCGGTGCTGATCATGGGCGACATGAACATCAGCCCGACGGATCTGGATATCGGCATCGGCGAAGAGAACCGCAAGCGCTGGCTGCGCACCGGCAAATGCTCCTTCCTGCCGGAAGAGCGTGAGTGGATGGAGCGCCTGCTGGGCTGGGGCCTGGTGGATACCTTCCGCAATGCCAACCCGGAAACGCAGGATCGCTTCTCGTGGTTTGACTACCGCTCGAAGGGCTTTGACGACAACCGCGGCCTGCGTATCGATCTGCTGCTGGCGAGTACGCCGCTGGCGGAGCGCTGCATCGAAACCGGGATCGACTACGACATCCGCAGTATGGAAAAACCGTCGGACCACGCGCCGGTATGGGCTAAATTCAAGCTGTAATCGCGCGTGAATATACGAAAAATACTCTTCCTGTGCGCCCTTCTGGGCGCATTTCTTATGACATTTGTCATTCTGCCGCCTGACACGCTCTCTCTGGCAGGAATTAAAACCCACCAGCAGACGCTACTCTCCCATGTCGACCACGCGCCGCTGCGTAGCGCGCTGATCTTCTTTGCGCTTTACGTGGCGGTTTCCGCTCTCTCGATACCCGGCGCGGCGGTTCTGACCCTGCTGGGCGGGGCGTTATTTACGCTGTGGGAAGGCACCGTGCTGGTTTCGTTTGCCTCCACGCTCGGGGCCACGCTGGCGATGCTCGCCAGCCGTTACCTGCTGCGCGACTGGGTGCAGCGGCGGTTTGCCCGACAGATGGCAACGGTAAATGCGGGCATGGCGCGCGACGGCGCGGGCTATCTTTTTGCCCTGCGCCTGATGCCGCTGTTCCCGTTTTTCCTGGTGAATTTACTGATGGGGCTGACCCGCATCACGGTCCGGCGCTACTGGTGGGTCAGCCAGCTCGCCATGCTGCCCGCGACGGTTATCTTTCTGAACGCCGGGCGGGAGCTGGGAAAAGTGGCATCGCTGCGCGATATTTTGTCGCCGGGCGTGATATTCGCCTTTACACTACTGGGGTTATTACCGCTGGTTACGCGCCGGCTGTTTTCCCGCTATCTCCCTGCTGATAAAAAGTGAGGCATTATGCGCCGTGTGCGTTTTTGCACGTTTCTGACCGGTCTGCTGCTGGCAGCCCCCCTCTATGCCGCCGACGGCTGGCAAGCTATTCAACAGCAGGCCAAAGGCCAGACCGTCTGGTTTAACGCCTGGGGCGGCGATCCGGCGGTTAACCGCTACCTTGAGTGGGTCAGCGGTGAGATGCAAACGCACTATGCCATCACCCTAAAAATCGTCCCGCTGGCGGATGCCGCCGATGCGGTCAAACGTATTCAGACGGAAGCCGCCGCAGGGCGTAAAACCAACGGCTCGGTCGACCTCCTGTGGGTGAACGGCGAGAACTTCCGCACGCTAAAAGAGGCGAACCTGCTACAAACCGGGTGGGCGCAGGGTCTGCCCAACTGGCGCTATGTCGATACCCGTAAACCCGTTACGGAAGATTTTGCCATTCCAACCGACGGGGCGGAATCGCCGTGGGGCGGCGCGCAGCTGACTTTTATCGCCCGCAAAGCCAGCATGCCAATGCCGCCGGAGGATCCGCAGGCGCTGCTGGCGTACGCGCAGCAGCACCCGGGCAAGGTGAGCTATCCTCGCCCACCCGATTTTACCGGCACGGCCTTTCTTGAGCAGCTGCTGCTGACGCTTTCGGCGCATCCCGAGGCGTTACAAAAAGCGCCTGATGATACGTTTGCCCAGGTTACGGCGCCGCTCTGGGCCTACCTCGATAAACTGCACCCGCTGCTGTGGCGTGAAGGAAAAGACTTCCCTCCCTCACCCGCCCGGATGGATGCCCTGCTCGCCAGCGGAAGTCTGAACCTGTCGCTGACCTTTAACCCGGCGCATGCGCAGCAAAAAGTGGCGAGCGGCGAACTGCCTGCCGACAGCTACAGCTTTGGTTTTCAGGACGGGATGCTCGGCAACGTGCATTTTGTAGCTATTCCGGCTAATGCCAGCGCGAGCGCGGGGGCGAAAGTGGTCGCCAATTTCCTGCTGTCGCCGCAGGCGCAGATCCGCAAGGCCGACCCGGCCATTTGGGGAGATCCGAGCGTGCTGGATGCGAAAACGCTGCCCGAAGGTGAAGCGAAACAGCTGCAGGCCCACACGCCTCAGGGGCTACCGAAGGTGCTCCCGGAGCCGCAGTCCGCGTGGGTGAACGCGCTGGAGCAGGAATGGCTGCGTCGTTACGGCACCCGTTAGGCTGGCTTGTCTGGCTGGCGATGACGGTGATTTATCTGCCGATCCTGCCCGCTGGCACCGTGCTGTTCGCGCCGGCCTTTTCCGTGACGAACTGGCAGCGGCTGCTAAACGATCCTCAGTTGCCGCAGGCAGCCGTTGCCACGCTGGTCTCAACGCTTATCGCTACGCTGGGGGCCTTGTTTATCGCCCTTTCCCTCGTGGCTCTTTTCTGGCCCGGCACCCGCTGGCGGCGCCTCAGCACGCGCCTGCCGTGGCTGCTGGCGATCCCCCACGTGGCCTTCGCCACCAGCGCGCTACTGCTGTTTGCCGAGGGCGGACTGTTTTATCAGGTTTGTACCGTCTGTTCGCCGCCGTTTGACCGCTACGGCGTAGGGCTGGGCCTGACGCTCGCGGTCAAAGAGAGCGCATTCGTGCTGTGGGCCATTTACGCCGTGCTGCCGGAAAAAGGGCTCGCGCAGCAGAAGATCGTCCTGCAAACCTTTGGCTACGGGCGTTTTCAGACGCTCAGCTGGCTGATCCTTCCGGCGATCGCGCCCGTCCTCGGGGCGGTGATGCTGGCGGTGCTGGCGTGGTCGCTGTCGGTTGTGGACGTAGCGATCGTTCTCGGGCCCGGCAACCCGCCCACGCTGGCCGTGCTGGCCTGGCAGTGGCTGAGCCAGGGCGACGCGCAGCAGCAGGTGAAAGGGACACTGCTGTGCCTGGTGCTCCTTCTTTTGCTGGCCGCGCTTGCCGCGCTGGGGTACGGCCTGTGGAAGGTCTGGCGTCGCGCGATTCCGGACCTGAGCGGGACGCGCCGCAGGTTGCATCTCGTCCTGCCTGAACGCGCATTCAGCGGCTTTTTGCCCGCATGCGGCCTCCTTTGCGCCGCCGTGCTGTTGATGCTGGCGCAGCGGGACGACGTAGGTCCCGTGGGAACCAGCCTCTCCTTCGGTCTGCTTTCGAGCCTTATCGCCCTGATCGTCATTTTTCTCTGGCTGGAATGGGGACCGCAGCGCGGCGCGGCATGGGTGTGGCTACCGCTCGCCCTTCCGGCACTGCCGCTCGTCACCGGGCAATACGCGATTGCTTTGCATCTGGGTCTCGACGGAGGCTTTATCGCCGTCCTCTGGAGCCATCTGCTGTGGGTGCTACCGTGGATGCTATTGGTGCTGCAGCCCGCCTGGCGGCGGATCGATCCCCGGCTTATCCTTACCGCCAGAACGCTCGGCTGGCGGCGGGCAAAAATTTTCTGCCTGCTGAAATGTCCCCTGCTGGTGCGTCCTGCGCTGCTGGCCTTTGCCACCGGCTTTTCCGTCAGCATGGCCCAATATATGCCGACCCTGTGGCTGGGCGCGGGACGTTTCGCCACGCTGACCACCGAGACCGTCGCGCTCAGCAGTGGAGGCAGCATCCCGGTTCTCGCTAACCGTGCCCTGGGATTACTGCTGGTCACGGGCGTCGTATTCGGTCTTGCTGCGCTGTTATCCCGGCTCGCGGGCCGCTACCGTCAAGGATTACGCTAATGCTCAAGGTCAATGATCTCACCATCGAACCGCTTTTCCGCGAGGTCAATTTTTGCGTACCCCGCGGGGAGATTGTCACCCTGAAGGGGCCGTCCGGCAGCGGCAAATCGACCCTCTTTGCCTGGATGGTCGGCGCGTTGTCAGAGGATTTTCAGGCGCGGGGCGAACTGTGGATCGGCGAACGCCGCTGCGACGGTTTGCCCGTCGAATCCCGCGGTCTGGGGATTCTTTTTCAGGACGCGCTGCTGTTCGACCCTTTCAGCGTTGGGCAAAATTTGCTGCTGGCCTTGCCTGAGCGGATCGCGGGACGCGCACGGCGGGAAGCGGTCAAGCAGGCGCTGGATTCCGCCGGGCTTGGCGGTCATTACGACAGCGATCCGGCCACCCTTTCCGGCGGAGAGCGCGCCCGGGTGAGCCTGCTGCGCGCCCTGCTCGCAGAGCCGCAGGCGCTGCTGCTGGACGAACCGTTCAGCCGCCTTGATAAAGCGTTACGCACGACGTTCCGGGCATGGGTATTTGACGCCGTCCGCGCGCGCAATATTCCGGTGGTGCTGGTCACCCATGACGAGGACGATATACCGCCCGGCGGCGAGGTGATGGAGATTTCTCGCTGGCAATAATGTGCTAACGCAATGTTTTCCGTTTCGGGAGAGACGACAATGCCCCCCTCTTTTACTGACGTCAGGTTATTCGATGAAACGTGTTTCTCAACTGACCGCGCTGGCCCTGATCTGCGGCCTCGCCTCTTTTTCCTCTCAGGCTGCTGATATGGCCAACGCGATGACGCTGTCTCAGCTTCAGGCGCAGCACGGCGCGGCAATCGACACCCGCCCCAGCGCCTTCTATAACGGCTGGCCGCAGACCCTCAGCGGTCCTTCCGGGCACGAACCCGCTGCGCTCAACCTGGCAGCCGCCTGGCTTAGCGCCATGAGCGACGAGCAGATTGCACTTTGGGCAAAACAGCATCAGCTTACCCCTGCGACGTCCATCGCGCTGTATGGCGACGAGAACGATAACCAGGCGGTGAAAGCCCGTCTGGAGAAAGCTGGTTACCGCCACGTTTCGCTGCTCAGCGATGCTCTGCAGACGCCCGATCGCCTTCAGCGCCTGCCCCACTTTGAACAGTTGGTTTACCCGCAGTGGATCCACCGGCTTCAGCAGGGCAAACCGGTGACCGCCGCGCCGGCGGGCGAATGGAAAGTCATAGAGGCGGCCTGGGGCGCGCCGAAGTTTTACCTGCTTAACCACATTCCCGGCGCGGGCTACATTGACACCAACGAGGTGGAAAGCGAGCCGCTGTGGAACAAAGTCTCCGACGACAGGCTGAAAGCAATGCTGGCAAAGCACGGGATCCGTCACGATACCACCGTCATTCTGTACGGGCGCGACGTTTACGCCGCCGCGCGCGTGGCGCAGATCATGCTCTACGCGGGCGTGAAGGATGTGCGCCTTCTCGATGGCGGCTGGAAGGCGTGGTCAGATGCCGGTCTGCCGGTTGAGCGCGGTACGCCCGGCAAAGTGGCTCCTGCCCCTGATTTTGGCGCGCCGATCCCCGGCCAGCCGCAGCTGATGGTGGATATGGAACAGGCGCGCGGCATGCTGCACCGTCAGGATGCCTCCCTGGTCAGCATTCGTTCGTGGCCGGAGTTTATCGGCGAAACCAGCGGCTACAGCTACATCAAGCCAAAAGGTGAAATTGCCGGCGCCCGCTGGGGTCACGCGGGCAGCGATGCCACCCACATGGAGGATTTCCATAACCCGGATGGCACCATGCGCAGCGCTGACGACATCGCCGCCCAGTGGAAGCGCTGGAATATTCTGCCGGAACAGCAGGTCGCGTTTTACTGCGGCACCGGCTGGCGGGCGTCCGAAACCTTTATGTACGCCCGGGCGATGGGCTGGAAAAATATTGCCGTCTATGACGGCGGCTGGTACGAATGGAGCAGTCACCCGCAGAACCCGGTCACCGCCGGAGAGCGCGGACCAGAGAGTGCCCTCTAACGGGTGAGTGACTTCAGCGTCACGTAGCCGCTCCAGATGCGCGTTGTGGTGGTCAGCCAGCACAGCGCGCCGAATATCCACGCGAACAGCGTAAACTGTGCCGGAAACAGGCAGCACAGCACGAACAGCGCGATGGTCTCCGTCCCTTCCGTTAACCCGCCGATATAGTAAAACGACTTATGCGCATAGCCGGGGTTGTCGATCTCGTGCTTCGCCGCCAGCGCGGCAAAGGCGAGAAAACTGCTGCCGGTGCCGATAAACGCAAACAACAGCCAGGCCGCCGCCAGCGCATTCGCTGCGGGTGCAGCCAGCGCAAAGCCAAACGGCACCAGCGCATAGAACAGAAAATCGAGGGCGATATCGAGAAACCCTCCCGCATCCGTCAGCCCTCTCCGACGCGCCAGCGCGCCGTCCAGACCATCCAGCAGGCGGTTCAGGACGATGGCGGCCAGCGCCGCCGGATACCAGCCGAGGGCCAGAAACGGCAACGCCAGCAGGCCGATGGCAAACCCGGCAAGCGTTAATCCGTCGGGCGTAACGCCCGGCTTATCCAGCACGGATACCAGACGGTCCAGAGCGGGCTTTACCCGCGGGTGCAGGTGACGGTCAAGCATCAGGCTTCCCCTTAAACGTGGCGCACAGCCCCTGTGCCGGTATATCCAGCGCGGCATTAAACCGGGCCGAGAGATTCTGAAAGGCAATGAGCGCCGTCATTTCAGTGATGGCATCATCCGTAAAGTGGCGTTTCATCGCCATTTTGACTGCCTCATCCACCCGGGGCGGCGTGGCGGTCACCGCCTCCGCATAGGCCAGCGCCGCGCGTTCCTGTTCACTGAACACGTCAGAATCAGCCCAGCCGCTTACGGCCTGGACTTTATCCAGCGCGCCGCAGCGCTCGGCCAGACGCAGGCTGTTGGCGTCAATGCAGAACGCACAGTGGCACAGCTGCGATACGCGCGTCATGAGCAGCGAGCGCAGCACTGGCGTCAGGCGCGCTTTTCTGCGCTCCAGAAACCCCACAAACAAAGCGACCAGCCAGAACAGACGCGGCATGCGTCCCCACCAGCGCGTGGGGTTCAGCACGGCACCGAAGTGTTTTTGCTGCATGGCGGCAATAGGTTTTACGCTCGCCGGAAGGGTTGGGATGGGCTCTACCCAGGTGGACGTCTCTTTCACCTGATTCTCCTGATGGCTGGACTCTTTGAAAGGGCACGATAATATGGCGTTTTTCGCTATCAAGTATTGACGACCATGCTAAAAACAGTCGATGTCGTTGCGGCCATCATCGAAAAAGACGACAAAATTTTACTGGCACAGCGCCCTGCTCACGCCGACCAGCCGGGAATGTGGGAGTTCGCTGGCGGCAAAGTGGAGGCCGGAGAAACCCAGCCTGAGGCGCTTATCCGCGAGCTGCGTGAAGAGCTGGGTATCGAGGCTCAGCCTGAGCAGTACGTGGCGAGCCATCAGCGCGAGGTATCACAGCGGTTAATCAACCTGCACGCCTGGCACGTACCCCGCTTCAGCGGAGAGTTAACGGCGCACTACCACAGCGCGCTGGCGTGGTGTACGCCGGAAGAGGCTTTCAGTTATGAGTTAGCTCCGGCGGATATTCCGCTGCTGGAGGCGTTTATTCTTTTACGCGCCGCCAGACCAGCGGGTTCGTGCTGATAGTGCGCTCGTCGCGCTGGCACTGCAGCAGCACGCCGTCAGCCTTCACCACCGCCCCTTCGGAATAATTCTGATCCTGATAAATGCAGCACTGGTTACACGGCTGCGCGCGCTGGCCGCTGGAGCTAAAGACCTCCGGCGGCACGTTTACCTCCACGTCCGGGCGAATGCGGTCCGCCTGCGCGCCTGCGGTCAACATCAACGATAGCGCTGCCATCACGTAACGGTTCATAGACTTCTCTTCCTGTTGTGTCCTGATAATGACTATAACGGTAAATCGGGCAGAATCTTTAATTTAGCGCGCCATCGCTTTTTGTTATGACGCGGCACGGGTCATTAATTTCCCTTTCGGTCCACATTTCTGCTTGCTTCACAAAGCGGTACGGGTGGTATAGTCAAAAAAACAACACAAATCGCATAAGCAACATACATTAATTACTATAAGAGGTTCTTATATCTATGGATCAGACACGCTCTCTGGAAAGTTTCCTTGCCTATGTTCAGCAGCGCGACCCGCATCAAAGCGAATTTGCTCAGGCCGTTCGTGAAGTAATGACTACCCTCTGGCCGTTCCTTGAAGAAAACCCGCGCTATCGTCAACTGTCGCTGCTGGAACGTCTGGTTGAACCCGAGCGTGTGATCCAGTTCCGCGTGACCTGGGTGGATGACCGCAACCAGGTACAGGTCAACCGCGCCTGGCGCGTGCAGTTTAACTCCGCCATCGGTCCGTTTAAGGGCGGCATGCGCTTCCACCCTTCCGTGAACCTGTCGATTCTGAAATTCCTTGGCTTTGAACAGACGTTTAAAAACGCGCTCACCACCCTGCCAATGGGCGGCGGTAAAGGCGGGAGCGATTTCGACCCGAAAGGCAAAAGCGAAGGCGAAGTGATGCGTTTCTGTCAGGCGCTAATGACCGAGCTCTACCGCCACCTCGGCCCGGACACCGACGTACCGGCGGGGGATATCGGCGTGGGGGCCCGCGAAGTGGGCTTTATGGCCGGGATGATGAAAAAGCTCTCCAACAACAGCGCCTGCGTCTTTACCGGCAAAGGATTATCGTTTGGCGGCAGCCTGATCCGCCCGGAGGCGACCGGCTACGGCCTGGTTTACTTCACCGAGGCAATGCTCAAGCGTCACGGCTTAGGTTTCGAGGGGATGCGCGTGGCGGTCTCCGGCTCCGGTAACGTGGCGCAGTACGCTATCGAAAAAGCGATGCAGTTTGGTGCCCGCGTGGTGACTGCCTCCGACTCTAAAGGCACGGTAGTGGACGAAGCGGGCTTTACGGCGGAGAAGCTGGCGCGCCTGTGCGAAATCAAAGCCAGCCGCGATGGCCGACTTGCCGATTATGCCGCGGAGTTTGGCCTGACGTATCTGGAAGGCAAACAGCCGTGGGGCGTACCGGTGGATATCGCCCTGCCGTGCGCCACGCAAAACGAACTGGACGCGGACGCCGCGCGCACGCTAATTAGCAACGGCGTGAAGGCGGTAGCGGAAGGGGCGAATATGCCGACCACTATCGAGGCAACGGATCTGTTCCTGGAGGCGGGCGTGCTGTTTGCGCCAGGCAAGGCGGCAAACGCGGGCGGCGTGGCGACCTCCGGCCTGGAGATGGCGCAAAACGCGGCGCGGCTCGGCTGGAAGGCGGAGAAAGTGGATGCCCGTTTGCACCACATCATGCTGGATATTCACCATGCCTGCGTCGAGTACGGCGGCGAGGCATCGCAAACCAACTACGTGCGCGGGGCGAATATCGCCGGGTTCGTGAAGGTGGCGGATGCGATGATTGGGCAGGGTGTGATTTAAGGTTTATATCATGCGGCCGGGTGCCCTCTCCCACGGGGAGAGGGAGAAAACCGGGCGTATCAGGCCGCGCTCTTTTTCTTTTTGAACGGTTTCTTCGCGCCACCACCGGGTGCAACCATGCCTCTGAACCGCTTCACCGGCGTGCTGCGCGCCTGATCGATCAGCTGGTAAAGCGTCCCCACCAGCGGCTGCATAAAGTCCTGATAGCGGCACTGCTTTTCGCTGATTTGCGTCAGCACGGATTCCCAGTGCGCGGTCATGTCCGGCCTTGCGGCCAGCTCCGGCAGGGAGTGTATGAGCGCCCGGCCCGGTTCCGTTGAGTGGATGTAGCGCCCCTTTTTCTCAAGAAAACCTCGCTTAAAGAGCAGCTCGATGATCCCCGCGCGGGTTGCTTCCGTACCCAGTCCATCGGTGGCGCGCAGGATCTTCTTCAGATCTTTATCCTGCACAAAGCGGGCGATCCCGGTCATGGCCGACAGCAGCGTTGCATCGGTGAAGTGGCGCGGCGGCTGGGTCTGACGTTCAACCACTTCACCCTTCTCGCACAGCAGTTCGTCATCTTTAGCGACCACCGGCAGCGGCGTGCCGTCGTTCTCCTCATCGCGCTCTTTGTTGCCGAGGAGCGTGCGCCAGCCCGCTTCCGCGAGGAAACGCGCTTTAGCGATAAACTTGCCTTTGGCAATTTCCAGCTCGATGACGCACTTGCGGAACACCGCGTCCGGGCAGAACTGCATCAGGTACTGACGGGCGATCAGGTTATAGACCTTCGCTTCGTTGTCGGTCAGGTTGACGCTGCTGGCGCGCGCCGTCGGGATAATCGCGTGGTGGGCATCGACCTTTTTGTCGTCCCAGCAGCGGTTATGGGTGTCCGGGTTAACGACGGACTGCGGGAGCAGATCCGGCGCGTGGACGCCGATGGCATTCATCACAGAATGGCGTCCGGCAAAGTGCTCTTCCGGCAGATAGCGGCTGTCCGAACGTGGATAGGTGATGAGCTTATGGGTTTCGTAGAGTTTCTGGCAGATATCCAGCACGTTCTGCGCGCTGAGGCCAAAGCGCTTCGCGGCCTCAATCTGCAGAGCAGAAAGGGAGAACGGCAGCGGCGCGGGTTCTGATTCCCGTTTATCGTTATAGCTGGTAACGATGGCCGGCTGGCCGGTAATACGGTTAACCACATGCTCCGCCAGCGGACGGTGCAGCAGGCGCCCCTCTTCATCCTGGTACGACTCGCAAGCGTCGCTCGGCTGCCAGACGGCGGTAAAGCGCTCGTCTTTAGGCGTGACGATATGCGCTTTCACTTCAAAGAAATCTTTGGCGACGAAGTTCTCGATCTCTTCGTCGCGACGCACCACCAGCCCCAGCACCGGCGTCTGCACGCGGCCCACGGAGAGTACGCCCTGATAGCCCGCGTTACGCCCGAGGATGGTGTAGGCGCGGGTCATGTTGATGCCGTACAGCCAGTCGGCGCGGGCGCGCGCTAAAGCAGAGACGCACAGCGGAATAAACTCGCTGTTGGAACGCAGGCGCGAGATCGCCCGCTCAACGGCCTGCGGGTTGAGGTCGTTGATCAGGCAGCGCTGCACCTGCTGGCGCTTTTCCGGCGCCAGCTCCAAGTAGTCCAGCACTTCGTCCACCAGCAGCTGCCCTTCTCTGTCCGGGTCACCTGCGTGGACCACCTCCGTTGCCTCATGCAGGAAGCGCTTAATAACGTTAAGCTGTTTGGTGACGGACGGACGAGGCTGAAGACGCCACTTTTCCGGCACGATGGGCAGATCGTTGAGGTTCCAGCGGGCGTAGCGGCTGTCGTAGACGTCCGGCTGCGCCTGTTCAAGCAGGTGGCCGATACACCAGGTGACCACCTGCCCGTTACCGCATTCGATAAAGCCGTCGCCTTTGCGATGCGGTTTAGGCAACACGTCGGCGATGGCACGGGCCAGGCTCGGCTTTTCGGCAATAAACAACCGCATCGAATTAACGGATCTCAATCATCGGTCGGCCGCCGCGGGCGGTCACCAGTTCGCCGATCGCCGTCAGGGTGATGCCAAACTCGGCGGCGGTTGCCTGAACCTCGGCTTCGGATTCCGGCGTGACGGCCAGCAGCAGGCCGCCGGAGGTTTGCGGATCGCACAGCAGGTTGCGCCACGCCTCAGGCATTTCGCCCATCAGGTGACCGTAGCTGGCGAAGTTGCGCTGGGTACCGCCCGGAACCGCGCCCTGGGCAATGTACTCTTCCACGCCAGGCAGCTTCGGCACGTCCTGATACCAGACCTGCGCCTGCACGCCCGCGCCCTGACAGACTTCAGAGAGGTGCCCCAGCAGGCCAAAACCGGTGACGTCGGTCATTGCCTTTACGCCGTCGATATTGGCGAACGCCGCGCCGGCGAGGTTCATCTGGCACATGACTTCCGTCGCCAGATCTTTGTGCTCCGGTTTGAGCAGGGATTTTTTCTCAGCGGTGGTGAGCACACCAATGCCCAGCGGCTTGGTGAGGAACAGCTTGCAGCCCGCCTGCGCGGTGCTGTTGCGCTTCACGCGCTCGGTCGGCACCACGCCGGTAACGGCCAGGCCGAAGATCGGCTCTGGCGCATCAATCGAGTGGCCGCCGGCCAGCGCAATCCCCGCCTGCTGGCAGGCGAAACGCCCGCCATCAATCACCTCGCGGGCGATTTCCGGTGGAATGGTGTTGATCGGCCAGCCCAGAATGGCGATGGCCATGATCGGCTTACCGCCCATAGCGAAGATATCGCTGATGGCGTTGGTGGCCGCGATGCGCCCGAAGTCAAACGGGTTATCAACAATCGGCATAAAGAAGTCAGTGGTGCTGATAATGCTGGTGCCGTTACCTAAGTCATAAACCGCCGCATCGTCACGCGTTTCGTTGCCGACAAGCAGGTTCGGGTCGACAAACTTCGCCTGTTCACTGTGCAGAATAGTCTCCAGCACTTTCGGGGAAATTTTACAACCGCAACCGGCTCCGTGGCTGTACTGCGTTAAACGAATGGTTTGCTCGCTCATGGACGTCTCCTGTCATCTCAATCGCGCTATGGTAGCGCTCATTCCATAAAGAGGTAAGTATGACTGTCTGAATTCTGCGGCGGATGCTCAGAATCCAGACAGTTTAGCGCGTGTAATTAAAAACGGCTGACGAAAGGCGTGGTGTCCGGCACGCTAATGGTGCTGGAGGCTTTAAGCTGCGGGGTGCCGAGGTAAAGGAAACCGACAATTTTGTCGTGCTCACCGCAGGAGAATCCTGCCCGCACTGCGGCGCTCTCGGTCAGCGGCCCGGTGCGCCAGATACCGTTAAAACCCTGCGCAACGGCGGCCATCTGCATCGCCATCACCGCACAGCCAGCAGACATTTCCTGCTCCCAGACCGGCACCTTATGGTCGGCCTGGCATTTCGCCACGACAGCGATAATCATCGGGGCGCGGAATGGCGCGTTACGCGCCTTGTCGATACCTTTCTCATCCTGCCCGGCGGCAACTGCCCCCTGCTCCAGCAGCTGACTGAAGCGATCGCGGCCTTCGCCTTCAATCACAAAGAAGTGCCACGGCTGCAGCGTGCCATGATCCGGCGCACGCATGCCGGCACGCAGAATGTTTTCCAGCTGCTCGCCCGCAGGGGCGGGTTCGGCCAGACGTGACGCGCTACGACGGTTAACAAGCAGTTCGAGTGCATCCATTGGTTAACTCCTTTCTTGAAATTTACTCACAAAATTAACACGACGGCAGATTTTGTTACAGCCTGGCAGGCGATTCCTGCTGACAAGTGGCGGTTGGGTCATTACGATAACCCAACATTACCGTCCAGTGGCGACGGAAACAGTCATTTTCTGGTTAGGGAGAATACATGCGAACCCTTTGGCGAATCTTTGCCGGTTTCTTTAAATGGACGTGGCGACTGCTCAACTTCGTCCGCAACCTGGTGATGAACATCTTCTTCATCCTTCTGGTTCTGGTTTGCGCGGGCATCTGGATGCATATCAGCAACGCGAATCAGGCGCAGCATTCGACTCGTGGGGCCCTGTTACTCGATATCACCGGCGTGATCGTTGATAAACCGTCCACCAGCAACCGTCTGGGGGTGATCGGCCGCCAGCTGTTTGGCGCGACGTCAGACCGCCTGCAGGAGAACTCCCTGTTCGATATCGTCGATACTATCCGTCAGGCCAAAGACGACCGAAACATCACCGGGATCGTGCTGGATCTGAAAGATTTTGCCGGCGGCGACCAGCCTTCTATGCAGTACATCGGTAAAGCGCTGCGCGAGTTCCGCGACAGCGGCAAGCCGGTGATTGCCGTGGGCGACAGCTACAGCCAGGGGCAATATTATCTGGCAAGCTTCGCCAATAAGATCTGGCTTTCGCCGCAGGGTACGGTCGATCTGCACGGTTTTGCCACCAACGGCCTGTACTACAAATCGCTGCTCGACAAGCTGAAGGTCACCACCCACGTCTTCCGCGTCGGCACCTATAAATCTGCCGTGGAGCCGTTTATCCGCGACGATATGTCCCCTGCCGCCCGTGAAGCGGACAGCCGCTGGATTGGCGAGCTGTGGCAGAACTATCTGGGTACCGTTGCCGCTAACCGTCAAATTACCGCTGAGCAGGTGTTCCCTGGCGCTCGCGGCGTGCTGGATGGACTGCGCAAGGTCGACGGTGATACCGCGAAATATGCGCTCGACAACAAGCTGGTTGACGCGCTGGGCACCAGTGCAGATATCGAAAAAGCCCTGACCAAACAGTTTGGCTGGAGCAAAGAGGACAAAAACTACAGCGCCATCAGCATGTATGACTATGCTGCGAAAAAGCCGGACGACAGCGGCGACAGCGTAGCCGTGGTGTTTGCTAACGGCGCTATCATGGACGGTCAGGAAACCCCGGGGAACGTTGGGGGTGATACTACCGCGTCGCAAATTCGCGATGCACGCCTTGACCCGAAAGTGAAAGCGATTGTCCTGCGGGTGAACAGCCCTGGCGGCAGCGTTAGCGCTTCCGAAGTGATCCGCGCCGAGCTGGCCGCAGCGCGTGCCGCTGGCAAGCCGATTGTCGTATCCATGGGCGGCATGGCCGCGTCTGGTGGGTACTGGATCTCCACGCCTGCCAACTATATTGTGGCGAACCCAAGCACGCTGACCGGCTCGATTGGCATCTTCGGGGTGATTAACACCGTGGAAAACAGCCTGGATTATCTGGGCGTGCATACCGATGGTGTTTCCACGTCGCCGCTGGCGGATGTGTCGATGACCAAATCTCTGCCGCCGGAAGTTTCAGAGATGATGCAGCTGAGCATTGAGAACGGCTATAAACGCTTTATCACGCTGGTTGCCGACTCGCGTAAGAAGACGCCGGAACAGATCGACCAGATTGCTCAGGGCCACGTCTGGACCGGACAGGATGCGAAGAGTAACGGTCTGGTCGACAGCCTGGGCGACTTCGACGACGCGGTGAAGAAAGCCGCCGAACTGGCGAAGCTCAAGCAGTGGCACGTTGAGTATTATCAGGACGAACCGTCGTTCTTCGATATGGTGATGGACAGCATGTCCGTCTCCGTACGCGCCATGCTGCCGGAGGCGCTGCAGGCGTACCTGCCGGCCCCGGTGACCACGGCTGCGAAAGCGATGAAGGCGGAAAGCGATAAGCTCGCGGCCTTTAACGATCCACAAAGTCGTTACGCGTTTTGCCTGACCTGCGCGAACGTCCGTTAAAAACCGTCCCCTCTTCCCGTGAAGAGGGGATTTTTTTCTTTTGAAGAACAAGAACTCACTACCATGCAGAAGAAATCGATTTATGTAGCCTACACTGGCGGTACCATCGGTATGCAGCGCTCTGAAAATGGCTATATCCCCGTCTCCGGCCATCTGCAGCGTCAGCTTGCGCTGATGCCTGAATTCCACCGTCCGGAAATGCCTGACTTCACCATCCACGAATACGAGCCGCTGATGGACTCCTCCGACATGACGCCGGAAGACTGGCAGCACATCGCGGATGACATTAAAGCCCATTACGACCAGTACGACGGCTTCGTGATCCTGCACGGCACCGACACCATGGCGTTCACCGCTTCGGCGCTCTCCTTCATGCTGGAGAACCTGAGCAAGCCGGTGATCGTCACCGGGTCGCAAATACCGCTGGCGGAGCTGCGCTCGGACGGGCAGATCAACCTGCTGAACTCCCTGTACGTGGCGGCGAATTACCCGATCAACGAAGTGTCGCTGTTCTTTAACAATCGCCTGTATCGCGGCAACCGCACCACCAAAGCCCATGCCGACGGTTTTGATGCCTTTGCCTCCCCTAACCTGCAGCCGCTGCTGGAAGCGGGTATTCATATCCGTCGTCTGGGAACGCCTCCGGCACCGAACACCGCCGGCGAGCTGATTGTGCATCCGATTACCCCGCAGCCGATTGGCGTGGTCACCATCTATCCGGGCATCTCCGCGGACGTGGTGCGCAACTTCCTGCGCCAGCCGGTGAAAGCGCTGATCCTCCGTTCCTATGGCGTCGGCAACGCTCCGCAGAACGGCGAATTTCTGAAGGAGCTTCAGGAAGCCAGCGAGCGCGGAATTGTGGTGGTAAACCTGACTCAGTGTATGTCCGGTAAAGTGAATATGGGCGGCTATGCCACCGGCAACGCGCTGGCGCACGCGGGGGTGATCAGCGGCTTCGATATGACCGTAGAGGCGACGCTGACTAAACTTCACTATTTACTGAGTCAGGATCTGGACATTCAGTCCATTCGCCGCGCAATGATGCAAAACCTTCGCGGCGAGCTGACCCCGGACGAATAAGGAGCTCTCATGAAGCAACGCGCCCTGCTACTGGTCGATTTGCAAAATGATTTCTGCGCGGGCGGCGCGCTGGCCGTCGCCGAAGGTGACAGCACCGTTGACGTGGCAAATACCCTGATTGACTGGTGCAAAGCCCGCGGTGAAGCGGTTGTCGCCAGCCAGGACTGGCACCCGGCGAACCACGGCAGCTTTGCCAGCCAGCACAACGTTGAGCCTTTCACCCAGGGTGAACTCGACGGTCTGGCGCAAACCTTCTGGCCGGATCACTGCGTACAGCAGACCGAAGGAGCGGAGCTGCACCCGCTCCTGAATCAGAAGGCCATCGACGCGGTGTTTAATAAAGGTGAAAATCCGGCTATCGACAGCTACAGCGCGTTTTTCGATAACGGGCATCGCCAGAAGACGGCGCTGGATGCTTGGTTACGTCACCATGAAATCACGGAGCTGATCGTGCTGGGTCTGGCGACGGATTACTGCGTGAAGTTTACCGTGCTGGACGCGCTCCAGCTGGGTTATACCGTTAGCGTCATCACCGACGGCTGTCGTGGGGTGAACATCCAACCACAGGACAGCGCTCAGGCATTTATGGATATGGCCGCCGAAGGTGCCACGCTGTATACGCTGGCAGACTGGCAGGAAACGCAGGCGTAGCCTTTTAAGCCGGGTGGCGCTGATGCTTACCCGGCAAAACCCCTCACCAATCCCCATAAAGTGAACTCCCTCGCATCCTCAGCGAAGCGGCAATGCTATTCTCTTCAGGCTGTTTTTTCGCCACGCCTTTTCTGTGGCGTGGTTATTTTTATTAAGTCAAAGAGGAACTTGTATGAAACGTTTGCCCCTGCTGGCAGCATTACCCTTGCTTTGCGCGTCGCTTGCTTCCGCCGCACCTCTGATGTCCGTGGGCTACTTTAACGGGGGTGGCGACGTCACCGCCGGACCGGGTGGCGATATCAATAAACTGGACGTTCGCCAGATCACCCACCTGAACTACTCGTTTGGGCTTGTTTATAACAACGAGAAAGATGAGACCAACCCTGCGCTGAAAGATCCGGCGAAGCTGCATCAAATCTGGCTGTCGCCAAAAGTGGCGTCCGATCTGGCCCTTATCCCGACCCTGCGTAAACAAAACCCGAACCTGAAAGTCCTGCTCTCCGTTGGCGGCTGGGGGGCGCACGGTTTCTCTGGCGCAGCGGCAACCCAGGAGAGTCGCGCGGTGTTTATCCGCTCCGCGAAGGAAATTGTTGAGAAATACGGTCTGGACGGGATCGATCTCGACTGGGAATATCCGGTCAACGGCGCGTGGGGGCTGGTTGCAAGCCAGCCCGCCGACAGGGATAACTTCACCGCCCTGCTGAAAGAGATGCGCGACGCGTTCGGGCAGAAAAAGCTGGTGACCATTGCGGTGGGCGCGAATGCGGAAAGTCCGAAAAGCTGGGTGGATGTCAAAGCCATCGCCCCGCTCCTCGACTACATCAACCTGATGACCTACGACATGGCGTACGGGACACAGTACTTCAACGCGAACCTGTATGACTCCAGCGCCTGGCCAACGGTGGCTGCCGCCGACAAATACAGCGTCGATTTTGTGGTGAACAACTATCTGGCCGCCGGACTTAAGCCGAAGCAGATGAACCTCGGGATCGGTTTTTACGGCCGCGTACCGAAACGTGCGGTTGAACCGGGCATTGACTGGAGCAAGCCGGACGCGCAAAAAAATCCGGTCACACAGCCCTACTTTGGACCGCAGGAGATCGCCCTGTTTAAGTCGCTCGGCTATGACCTGACTAAAGATACCTACGTGAAGTACAACGATATCGTGAAGAAGCTGCTGAACGATCCGCAGAAACGTTTTACCGAGCACTGGGACGACCAGGCGAAGGTACCGTGGCTCTCGGTAAAGGGTGCCGATGGCAACGCGCTGTTTGCGATTTCGTATGAGAATCCGCGTTCTGTCGAGATCAAGGCGGACTACATCAAAGAGAAAGGTCTCGCCGGGGCGATGTTCTGGGAGTACGGAGCGGACGACAATAATCAGTTAGCGAAACAGCTGGCGGAGTCGCTCGGGATCCCGCATAAGTAGTAAGACACCAGGCCCTCTCCCACAGAGAGAGGGCCTGGTGAGAGCATCAACCCGCACCGTTATTGCATTTTGATTGTCGCAATCGGCTTCGGCGTGATGCCAAAATCTTCCTTCAGCTCGCGCTTGCTCTTCATCACCATCTGACCGTTAGTGTCGATAGTCATGTGTTGCGCATCGGTGTTATTGCGCGCCTGCCACAGCATCACCAGCTGCAAACTGTTCTCTTTTTGCTCAGGCGTGAGCGCCACACCGTCCGGCCATTTTCCCAGCTCAACGGCGGTCACCAGACGCTGATAAACTTCCGGGGTCATCCCGTTAATCATGTCCTCAATATTCACGATCTCTCCCTTTCAAAGGAATAATTTGCTGAATCGTTTTTTCAACCCTTAATCTGGTCGCCGTTTTCATCATCGGTGAAGCTCATTGAGGCTGAATTCACGCAGAAACGCTCACCCGTTGGCTGAGGACCGTCCGGGAAGACGTGCCCCAGGTGCGCGTCGCAGTTACCGCAGCGAATTTCCGTGCGCACCATACCGTGCGACGAGTCGGTCAGATAGCGGATTGCGTCATCGCTCACCGGCTCGTAAAAGCTCGGCCAGCCGCAGCCGGAGTCGTATTTCGTTTGTGAATTGAACAGCGGGGCATCGCAGACCAGACAGTGATAGACACCGTCTCGCTTGTTGTGCAGTAATCGCCCGGTAAATGGCGGCTCCGTGCCGTGATTCTGGGTCACGTAAAACTGCATTTCGGTGAGGTTTTTTTTCAAATCGTCAGGGTTATGTTGGTTCGACATATGCTTACATCTCGCTGCAGAAACAGACATCTTTTAACCCGGATTCTAACAAAACATTAACACCCTTGCGTGCACTTTTGTTCTAAACTTATGTGTCGCGAAAAGGCGGTCAGGCAATTGTGATCACGTTCACATTTTTATCCTGCGAGGACTTTAAAATTCCGGGCGCAGCCCCCATGTGGTTGCAAGCTCAAAGGGAAAGTGAGGCGAGTCAGTCGCACAAACGTTAGTCACAGGATTGATTTGTCGCAATGATTGACACGATTCCGCTTGACGCTGCGTAAGGTTTTTGTAATTTTACAGGCAACCTTTTATTCACTAACAAATAGCTGGTGGAATATATGACTATCAAAGTAGGTATCAACGGTTTTGGCCGTATCGGCCGTATTGTTTTCCGTGCTGCTCAGAAACGTTCTGACATCGAAATCGTTGGTATCAACGATCTCCTGGACGCTGAATACATGGCGTACATGCTGAAGTACGACTCAACTCACGGTCGTTTCGACGGCACCGTTGAAGTGAAAGACGGCCACCTGGTTGTTAACGGCAAAACCATCCGCGTTACTGCTGAGAAAGACCCAGCTAACCTGAAATGGAACGAAATCGGTGTTGACGTTGTTGCTGAAGCAACCGGTATCTTCCTGACCGACGAAACTGCACGTAAACACATCACTGCGGGTGCGAAGAAAGTTGTTCTGACTGGTCCTTCCAAAGACAACACCCCAATGTTCGTTCGCGGTGCAAACTTCGAAACTTACGCTGGCCAGGACATCGTTTCTAACGCATCCTGCACCACCAACTGCCTGGCACCGCTGGCTAAAGTGATCAACGACAACTTCGGCATCATCGAAGGTCTGATGACTACCGTTCACGCGACCACCGCTACTCAGAAAACCGTTGACGGCCCGTCTCACAAAGACTGGCGCGGCGGCCGTGGCGCGGCTCAGAACATCATCCCATCCTCTACCGGTGCTGCTAAAGCTGTAGGTAAAGTACTGCCAGAACTGAATGGCAAACTGACTGGTATGGCGTTCCGCGTTCCAACTCCTAACGTATCCGTTGTTGACCTGACCGTTCGTCTGGAAAAAGCTGCTTCTTATGAAGAAATTAAGAAAGCAATCAAAGCTGCTTCCGAAGGCCCAATGAAAGGCGTTCTGGGTTACACCGAAGACGATGTTGTATCTACCGATTTCAACGGCGAAGTGTGCACTTCCGTGTTCGATGCTAAAGCAGGTATCGCACTGAACGACAACTTCGTGAAACTGGTTTCCTGGTACGACAACGAAACCGGCTACTCTAACAAAGTACTGGACCTGATCGCTCACATCTCCAAATAAGTTGAGATGAGTGATTGATCCAAAAAGGCGACTTCGGTCGCCTTTTTTATTTGCCCAACTAGCTCTATTTATTGAATTTATTATTTTCATGGCCCACATAGTGTCCACGTATATTAATTTTACAACCGCCCTCCTCTTTTATTACCACTCATAACCCATAATTTGACAGCACAACCTATACAGACCTTTTTTCTGAGTTAAGCAAATTTTTGCAAAGTCCAAAGATACTTGAGCAAGCTTCCAGCCCCCGCCGTGTATGGCTTTGCCTCGTTACCGATTAAAAACACCAGGCAACCGCCGCTCACATTTGATCGTGACGAAAAGTAAAACGATCCTTTTAAAAACATCATGTTAACCAATCAGTTAGGCGCTGACTGGTCGGCAACTTTTGCAAAGCGCTGCAAATCCTTGCGCGGTGTGCAAACGCCAGCAGACCCCAGAAGCCCAGCAGCGGCGCGGGCTGACGGGTTTCTTTGCGCAAAAATTCTTTTGCAACATTTTTATGATCCAAATACCGCAGGCGGGTGCGGTGTAGCGCCGTTTCCGTCTCGGATCCGCTTCCATCTGCGCTCTGTCGCTTCGTCTCTGGGGTGTGGTTAAACGAACGCAAAAAAGGCCGAACGGTGTCGGCCTTATGTTTCTGCGCTTGCTGTGGGGCGTTCTGTGGCGTCTGGTGACGTGATGGTTTTCGCCTGCGTTTTGTCAGGCAATAAGGGGGCTGTATTTTGCTTTCAAAGCGTTTGTTTTTTCGGCGGTTCCGGTGAACTGCGATGCCTGCCCGCTGGCTCCCGTGTTGGGGTGCGCATGGGTCGCACATATCTGCGCCAGTTCGCGGACAACGTCCAGGGTGTCGGTCAGCAACGTCAGGACGTTGGTTTCCTCGCGGCCCAGCTTAACGGAAGCCCCGATCAACTGCTGCGCTGCGGCAACGCTTTTTTTAATGCCTGCGATTTTCTCGTTAAGCGCTCCGTCGATAGTGATATCAGCATTATCCGGCGCACCACAACTAACAGCGGCAACGCATTAACGTTCGTTGCTGAACGTTCCGATGCAACCGGCCACGCGGATGTTTTCTTTGCTATCTCGCACGCCGTAATAAACGAACCTATCGATCACGAATTTGACCGCCCATCGACCTGGGCTTTTGGGAATGCAGCATGACGACAAAGAAACAGCGTAAAGCGAAAAATTCAGGGGAACGACCGGCAACAACGTTGAAACGTTCACGCCAGGGCGCGGCAGCGTGATCACCTTCGGCGAACCGGAACCCTTCCTTACGACCGGCACCGATTATCACAATATCTGGTATGACAACGAGGCGGATCACTGGCGGCTCCCGATTGACCGGCTGGCGCTGGCTCAGTTGCCAAACCTCAACGGCCAGCATGGTGGCGTATTGTATGCGCGGCGCAACATGGTTGCCAGTGGCTATATCGGCGGCGGCCTGACGCCTGACCAGGTAGAACAAGCGGTCTTTGATTATCTGCTGTTTGGCGACGTCGCAATCCTGAAAATTCGCAACGTATTCGGGGAGGTGATCGACCTGCTGCTGCCGTCGCTTTATCTCCGCTGCCGTAAAGACGGAACGTTCGCCGTTCTCCAGGAAGGGCCAGCGCTGATTTATGACCCGGAAGACATTGTCTTCTTTAAAGTGTATGACCCGTGTCAGCAGTTCTACGGCCTGCCGGATTATATCGGCGGGATCCATTCCGTTTTACTTAACAGCGAAGCGACCATCTTCCGCCGCCGCTACTACAACAACGGTGCGCATATGGGCTTTATTCTGTATACCAGCGACCCAAATTTAACGCTGGAAATGGAAAACGAAATCAAAGACAAAATTGCGCAGTCCAAAGGGCTGGGCAACTTCCGTAACATGTTTATCAACATCCCGAAAGGCGACCCGGACGGGGTCAAAATCCTGCCGGTTGGGGAAGTCAGCGCAAAAAATGAATTCCAGAACATCAAAGAGATCACCGCGCAGGATATCTTTACCGCGCACCGTTTCCCCGCAGGGCTGGCGGGCATTATCCCGACGAACGGCGCGGTAATGGGCAACTCTGAAACCGCCCGCACGACCTACCGGAAAGATGAGGTTATCCCGTTGCAGCGTAAATTTATGATTGGGGTTAACAATGACCCGGAAATCCCGCCGCGCTTACAACTTAATTTTGACGTTGAATTGCCGGTAATTACCGCCGATAAGAGCTAAAAATGAACGTAATTGGTTTAAAATCATCCCCATTGTTAGCAATGGCGTGCGGGGTGGTGAACATGTGAGTTTTTAAAACTAAATGTCCTGAATGCGGTCAACCGGCCATCATTCGTAAATCAGACTGGAAGGATAAAAAACTGGCGGATTTATACTGCGCGTGCACCGAAGTTGAATGCGGCCACACGTTTGTTTTTAACGCCTCGTTTTCTCACACGCTCAGCCCCAGCGGGCTGACCGGTAACAAGCTGGTCAAATTCCTGATTGACCGGCTCAAACTTGAAGAACGCCAGTTCGCGCTTAATCTCTTGAATGGAAATTGATTTGTCAAGGAGCCTCATTTTGAGGCTCCTTAAGTTAGTTTATAAAAGACAATTCTCGCAATAATCCTTTAATTCTTCAATTTTACTTTTCTCTCTCAGATATTTTAAACGTTCATTGTTCCATTGCCGCATCACATCAGCCGGTGTTGCTTGTGTTGCTCGCTGAATTTTATTATCACAAGATGATATTTTAGTTTCTAACGCACTAAGAGTAGCAACTAAACTAGCTAATTTTTTCTGAGGAGATAGCTGAATTTCAAATCGCCTAATCGAATCAAAAATCATTTGGATTTCTTGGCTGGTTTTTGAATGCACTATATTATAATTGTGCTCACTGAAAGCATGATGCTCTTGATTTTGAGATGCCCAACTTAAGAAATTTGATTTAATGTAATTAACATTTTCCAAACGAGTACCCAAGGATTCAATGAGAACCGCATACATTTTCTCCAAGCTTATTTTAATCATATTAGGCTTTTGAAAATCTCTACTTGTAAAACTAGCAGTTACACTCAACCCTGACTCTACACAATGCTGAGATGCAAGTGACTCAAACCAAATTCGACAATATATTAATGCCTGCCTAATGTCATAGCACTCTAAACTCTCAGTTATTTTACCTTCAAAAGAAATATCCTTTTCTTCATAGTGAATGCCATGCGGATAGCAGTTAAGGACAAAACTCTTGAATTCACCATTCCCTAATGATCTTTGCCGATTACTATATAACTCCCAAAATAACTTATCATGAGTGGTAATTATTTTTTGAGTTTTCTTTATATAGGAATCAGTCAAAAACGTATTGATAATGTTCGATCTGTGTTCAGTATCAATAGCATTCACAACATCATCAAAAACGATAAACTGCGAATTTTTCTTTTTAGCCAGAGCTAATAGTATTGAAAGGCCAAGTGATTTTAAATGACCTTCCGATAACCTTACAAATGCGTCTACTTGTTGATTTTGGATATTCAATTGAACTCGATAGGATTGCTGTGAGCTTTCAAAAACAAATGAAATACCATCAAGTTTTTCGCTATCGTCGTCATGCTTATTGATTTCATTATAATAATCAACGATTGAACCCTCAATACCTGAAAGTATTTGTGATTCTTTATTTCTTTTATACTCATATGCTTGCCTGTGAAACTCAGCATATTCAACATTCAACCCTCTGAAAAAATCATTCCTTGCATTCTCCTCCAATAACTTAACACTAGCAGACTGTATTTGCTTTAGGAGTGTATCAAATGCCTTATGTTTCTCTGCCTTATTTTGAATCTTTGATTTATAAATTGCAATATAGTTAGTAATATTAGTGATTGAGTTAGAAATCTTATTTATTTTTGCATCTATTCTTTTTAGGCTCTCAGAAATGTCACTGACAATTAAATTGTGCTGAATTGTTTTTTCATTATATGATGCAATGGACGTGCAGTTTATCAATGATTCATGCAGGTATCTTAGATTTTTTTTCAACCCGTCTTCATTCATTTGTGCTAAGTTATTTGAAATATCAGATAATGTAACAAAATCGCAGTCTACCAATGTATTAATTGGCGATATCAAAAACGACCGCAGAGTTTCTAGGATCACATTTGTTAGCTTTACTATATATAAATTATGCTTTTTCAATCGTTTCTGTAAGCTGGTTACATTAGTGAATGATACGAGAATATCAATGCTATGTTGTAATGGATTGATACTAACCTTTTCAATAGGAGTATTACATAACGGGCAAGCATCATGTGCTTCTTCTTCAAGTAATAATTTTGAAATCCTGTGAAGTTCTATTGTTTTTTCGTTGAATGCTATTTCCTCTAAACCTGCCTCAATCCTTTCTTTTCTCTCTATTACTTTAATTAGTGACAATAAGATTTTTGTTGATTTTTTTAACGGTATTTCAATAGATGAAATGCCTTTTTTTAATTGTGATTTCTTTTCAGTTAATATCGCGTGATATCTTTTAAGGTGTGGGAATTTTGTTCTTGCAACATCATCGCGATAACGTTCGCAAAGTTTCTCATAATTAATACCTAATTCATTAAGTATCTTTAATTTTATTTCCTGCAAATCGTCATAATTGTCTTTTGACGCTTTACGGTATCTTTGTAAATCAAGATTCAGAGATGTAAGTTTTGAGGAGTAATCTACACTGACGAAGCTTTGTGCATTGAAGTTCTTTGGTGCAACAAGTGTAGAAAGGAATGTATCATAATCTTCTAGGCCAACTAATGCGGCAAGAACATCTCGCTCCTGGAACTTAGTATCATTAGATCCAAGCAATGAAAACTCTTGGAGACGGTTCCTATCAATGAAATTAAACTTGCAATCTGAGGTAGGAAGAATTGGTTTATTATTATAATCATGAAGAGTAATGCTAGGTTTCCCATTTCGTTTAATGTAATTTTTAAGTGCTGTCTTTCTCCGTCCAGCTTCTTTAATATCACCTGTCGTCTGGAACTCCAGCGCCTCACAAAGACTGCTCTTCCCTCCGCCATTTGGAGCGAAAAATATATTATTCGATATATTAAAATTAAATCTAACTCCCATATCTTCATCAGTAAGTTGACCAAAACCACGAAAATTACTGACTTGGAGGTATTTTATTTTCCTGTTTGACACCCTCCCACCCTGTACATTTAAATTTCGCGACTCGTAGAATTTTTTATATTTCAAGAGGCTTCGATAAAAACTAGTATTAT